>JAIEQC010000024.1 GCA_019748055.1 Caulobacteraceae bacterium
TCATAGGCCATGACGCAGGTGGCGTTGCCGTGGATGCCCATCTTGTGCTCCAGGCCCGCGCACTGGACGCCCGCGTTGCGCTCTCCGACCGTGCCGTCCTCATTGGCGAAGAACTTCGGCACCACGAACAGGCTGATGCCCTTGATGCCCGCCGGCGCGCCCTCGATGCGGGCCAGCACCAGATGGACGATGTTGTCGGTGAAGTCGTGCTCGCCGGAGCTGATCCAGATTTTCTGGCCGGTGATGGAATAGCTGCCGTCGCCGTTCGGCACGGCCTTGGTGCGGATCAGGCCCAGATCGGTGCCGCACTGGGGCTCGGTCAGGTTCATGGTGCCGCCCCACTCGCCGGTCGCCAGCTTGGGGCAGTAGAGCGCCTTCTGCTCTTCGGAGCCGTTGGCGTTCAGCGCCTCGTAGCAGCCGTGGGTCAGGCCCGGGTACATGGAGAAGGCGGGCGAGGCGGCGGCGGTGAACTGGCCGAACGCCATGCCGACGATGGCCGGCATGCCCTGGCCGCCGTGCTCGGCTTCGGACGACAGGCCGACCCAGCCGGCCTCGACCATCTGCTTGTAGGCGTCCTTCCAGCCCGTCGGGCCGGTGACCCGGCCGGCGTCCCACTTGCAGCCTTCCTGGTCGCCGATGCGGTTCAGGGGGGCGATGACCTGTTCGGCGAACTTGGCGCCTTCCTCCAGAATCTGGCCGATCAGGTCGGACGAGACGTCCGACAGGCCCGGCTGGTTGGAGTGGCGTTCGACCTCCAGAACCTCGTTCAGCACGAAGGTCAGGTCGCGGACGGGCGCCTTGTAGGCCATGGGTCAGGCTCTCGCTTTGAGGGGATGCAGTCGGGAAAGGTGGGCGTCGTGCAGGGGGTCCGGGTTCAGCCGGGCCTTCAGCAACTGGGCGTATTCGTCGGCGCCGGGCAGCAGGTCGGGGCGATGCTCGCCCAGGCGCGCCTCCATGACGGCGCAGGCCTCCTCGGCCGTCTCGATGGCGGCGTCCAGATCGTCGCGCTGCTGCTTCAGGGCCTCGATCTGGGCCCGGTGACGGCGCAGGGCCACGGCCATCTGATGGGCGTTGTGGTCCTTGTGGTCGTAGAGGTCGAGCATCTCCTGGATTTCGACCAGGGAGAAGCCGATGCGGCGGCCGCGCAGGATCAGCTTCAGCCGGGCGCGGTCGCGCGCCGAATAGACGCGGGTCTGGCCCTTGCGGGCCGGCGTCAGAAGACCCTTGTCCTCATAGAAGCGCAGCGCCCGCGCCGTGGCCCCGAATTCGCGGCACAGCTGGCGGATCGAATAGGTGCGATGGTCGTCGGCGCTCGCCATGGCGGGCATCCTTGCCCGAACTTGACGCGCACGTAAAGGGAAGGATCGGTCGCATCATGGGCCGCAAACACGTCAACGACGCCGGCACGAGGAAAGGCGACCTGCCGCAGAAGACCTGCGCCGCCTGCGGCCGCCCCTTCACCTGGCGCCGCAAATGGGCGCGCGACTGGGACCAGGTGAAGTTCTGTTCGGACAAATGCCGGGGCGGCTGAAGGTCAGCGGACTTCGCGGGACCGCATCCACAGCACCGGGACCAAAACGCCGATCAGGGCGAGGTTGGTCAGGGCGGGGACCAGCTCAAGCGCCAGGGCGTGGACGCCCAGCATGACGGTCGCGAGCGCCAGCAAGCCGACGGCCGCGGTGACCATCAGCGGACGGCCCCACTTCCAGGAGACCAGCGGCGCCAGCAGCAGGACGGCCAGGACGATCTCGGCCAGGCCCAGCCCCTGGACCATCTCGACCGGGACGCGGGCGGTCCAGGACATCAGCTCGGACAGGGTGGTCACGGGCTCGGTGGCCTTGGCCCAGCCGGCGGCCAGGAAGAACATGGCCAGCCAGCCCTGCAGGGTCCACAGGGTGAGGTTGCGGTAGCTTTGGCGCAGGCGGACCTGGGACGGGGAAAGGGCCTGAGAGCTCATTCTCAAAGTCGCCCGGGGAGGGGCGCTCCGGTTCTTATTGGTAACAGTGGCGAGATCGGTTCGCCTGCCCCATCCCGCAAGGGCGCGAAGCTTGAGCGTAACCATCCGTGATCGCCTTCTGCGTGAACTACGGGGCCGAAGCGTGACCGTATGCATAAGAATCCGTAAGGAAGCGTTGCCGCGGACCGGACGCCGCATCGAGAAGACGTTCGGAGCGGCCGGATTTCGACCGCGCGGCAAAGCTAGGCGCTTGCTGCTGCCAAGGTGCTGTCAGCAGCCGGTCAATCGGCGCGCAGCCGCGCGATCTTCGCCTCGAACGGACCCCAGTCGTCGTCCCGGTCGATGGCGGCCCAGATGGACTCGACCTCGTCGATCAGCATCTCCTCGGGCTCCGGGCGGGCGAAGCGGGGGGATTCCAGACGTTCGGGGCGGTCCGGCTCGTGCTCGAACAGGGCGAAGCGGAAGTCGGCGAAGGCCTTGGTCTGATAGAGCGCCGCGCGCGGGCCCGACAGGGCACGGGCCGAGGAGGCGAAGCCGGCGAACCAGTCGTGGAACAGCGGCTCCCACCGCAGAGCCTCGCCGCCCTCGCGGAGCAGGGCCAGGGCGGCGTCCAGCAGGCGCTGGTCCGCCGCCTCGCCGAGGCTGAGAACGCCCAGCCGCTCCAGGAACGCGGCCCGCAGCTCCCGAATGTAGGCGGGGCCGAAGCCGTTCAGCGCATCGGTCAGGTTTTGGGCGTCGCCGAGGGGCTTCAGCGCGCCGCCGAGCTGGGTCAGGGCCCAGAACACGGCCTCGGGCTGGCGCGCGAAGGCGTAGAGGCCGAACTGGTCGAAATAGGCGGCGGTGAAGCCGGGCTCATAGTGGGGCAGGAAGCGCCAGGGGCCATAGTCGAAGCTCTCGCCCGTGACGTTCAGGTTGTCGGTGTTCAGCACCCCATGGACGAAGCCGGCCGCGACCCACCGCGCCGCCAGTCGAGCCGAAGCGTCTACGACGGAGCCCAGAAAGCCTGCCGCGTCTCCGGGCGTGACGTGCGGATGGTACAGCGACCGCGCATGCTCCAGCAGCGCGTCGAGCATGTCGGTCCGGCCGAGGTAGGCGGCGCGCTGGAAGGTGCCGAAGCGGATGTGCGAGTGCGACAGGCGCACCAGCACGGCCGAGCGCGTGGGCGACGGCTCGTCGCCGCGTTCCAGCTCTTCTCCCGTCTCGATCAGGCTGAAGGCCCGGCTGGTCGACACGCCGAGCCGTTCCAGCATCTCGGCCGCCAGGACCTCGCGCACGCCGCCCTTCAGCGTCAGTCGCCCGTCGGCGCCGCGCGACCAGGGGGTCTGGCCAGACCCCTTGGCGCCCAGATCCATCAGTCGCCCGCGATCGTCGCGCATCTGGGCGGCCAGAAAGCCTCTGCCGTCGCCGAGGTCCGGGTTGTAGGTGCGGAACTGGTGCCCGTGGTAGCGCATGGCGATCGGTCCCGGCTGGCCCGGCAGGGCCGCGAAACGGCCGAAGCAGTCGATCCATTCGTCGTGCGAAAGGGTCTCCAGCCCGACCTGCGCCGCCGCCCGGTCGTTGCGGAAGCGCAGGATCGTCCGCGGGAAATCCGCGGCCCGGACGGCGTCGCCGTAGTCCTCGCCGAGGGCGAAAAAGCGCGGCTCGGGACGGTAGAGGGAGGAGGGGGGCATGGGGCGCAGATGCGGGCGCAGAGACGGGAAGGCAACCTCAAAGCCTTGAACCTTGGGCTTCTGCGGGTATTTAGGCGGACAGAGATCAGGCCCGCGCGTACCGGCGGGCCAGGCCGGCGCCCGCGTTCAGGGGCGAACCCGGTCCGGCGTCCGTCGATAACCTGACGCCCCGACCTTTCGTGATCCCGGAGGCCGCCATGGCGCGCAGACTGACGCTCGAATTCCTGAAGACCGAGGCCGGCTCCGGCGCCGTGCTGGGCTTGGCCGCGCTGAGCGCCCTGGTCATCGCCAACTCGCCGCTGTCGAGCGACTATTTCGCCCTGCTGAAGTCCGAGCACGTGCTGCAGGTCGGGCCCGCGATCCTGGAGATGTCGATCTCCGAATGGATCAAGGAAGGCCTGATGGCGATCTTCTTCCTCGTGGTGGGACTGGAGATCAAATACGAGATTCTGCGCGGCGAGCTCAGCGATCCGAAGAAGCTGGCGACGCCCGTGCTGGCGGCGCTGGGCGGCATGATCGCCCCGGGGCTGGTCTATCTGGCGGTCGTGTCCGCGCTGGGCGGACCGACGCAGGGGTGGCCGATCCCGCTGGCCACCGACATCGCCTTCGCGCTCGCGGTCTTCGCCATGGTTGCGCGGGGGCTGCCGTCGTCCCTGCGGGTGTTCCTGCTGACCCTGGCCATCGTCGACGATCTGGGGGCGATCGCCCTGATCGCCGTGCTTTTCTCTCAGGGCGTGGATTGGGTACCGCTGGCCTGGGTCGGCGCGCTGCTGGCCTTCGGCGCCGTGGCGGCGCAGTGGAAGAAGGTCCCGTCGCCTTTCTGGGTGCTGGGTTTCGGTCTGGTGTGGTGGTTGACGGTGGAGGCGGGCCTCTCGACCTCGCTGACGGCCGTGGCCTTCGCCGCCATCGTGCCGATCAAGGAACGGCGCGACAAACAGGCCCCGCTGAAGGAGGCCATGCACGATCTGCACCCCTATGTCGCCTACATCATCCTGCCGCTGTTCGCGTTCGCCAAGGCGGGGGTCAGCTTCGCGGGCATCGGCCTGGAACAGGCCGCCGCGCCGCTGGTGGCCGGCATCGCGCTGGGGCTGTTCCTGGGCAAGCAGGCCGGGGTGCTGGCCATGGCCTGGCTGGCTTCGGCGCTCAAGATCGGAAAGAAGCCGACCGGCGCGACCTGGCTGGAGGTCTATGGCGTCAGCCTGCTGTGCGGTGTCGGCTTCACCATGAGCCTGTTCATCGGCGCGCTCGCCTTCCCCGGCGCGATCGACTCGCCGGAGCAGGTCGAGGTCAAGCTGGGCGTCCTGGGCGGCTCGATCCTGTCGGGCGTTCTGGGCGGCGTCGTCCTCGCCCTGGCCGCACGGCGGCGCAAGGAATTGGCCGAAGCGACCGCGAATACTGTCGCCTGACGCACGAACATTGACGTCGCGTCAGCTGTTTCCGTCGCTTTCTTGTCACAGTCGCGGCCGTCGCGCGGCGCAAGGGCGGCTGTAACGCGGCGTGATCCTTGTTCCAAAGCCCGGCTTGGATTACCCCGGACGATCGGAACCCTCGTCACGTCAGAAGGACGGGGTCTTCAGGGATTGGGAACGCCCGGCCGACCCGGCCGGGCTCTAGGAGCCGGGATAGACATGCGTCTGAACCACATTCTTCGCACCACCGTGTCCGCAGCCGTCGTCGGGACGGCCGTGTTCGGGGCCGCCGGCGTCGCCGTCGCCCAGGAGCAGGAGGTCACCCGCGTCGACGACATCATCGTCACCGCCCAGAAGCGGGAGCAGAGCCTGCAGGACGTGCCGATCGTGGTCACGACCCTGTCGCAGGAGACGCTGGAAGATGCCGGCGTGCGCGACATCAAGGATCTGCAGATCCTGACGCCCGGCATGACCGTGACGTCGACCGCGTCGGAAGCGTCGACCACGGCGCGCATCCGCGGCGTCGGCACCGTCGGCGACAACCCCGGTCTGGAAAGCTCGGTCGGCGTGGTGATCGACGGCGTCTACCGTTCGCGGAACTCGGTCGGCTTCGGCGACCTGGGCGAACTGCAGCGCATCGAAGTGCTGAAGGGCCCGCAGGGCACCCTGTTCGGCAAGAACACCTCGGCCGGCGTGATCAACATCATCACCGAGCAGCCGTCGTTCACGCCCGAGTTCAACTTCGAGGCCACGGTCGGCAACTATGACGCCAAGGCGATCTCGGGCTCGGTGTCCGGTCCGCTCAGCGACAACCTGGCCTTCCGCCTGTATGCCGGCCGCCGTCTGCGCGACGGCTTCATGACGATCGACACCGGCGACGGTCCGCGTCCGCAGACCGACGACAACAACCAGGACTTCGGCACCGTCCGCGGTCAGGTGCTGTGGCTGCCGAACGAGAACACCTCGATCCGAGTGATCGCGGATTACTCCAAGCGCGACGAATACTGCTGCGTCGGCACCCAGGTCCGCACCGGCCCGACCTTCCCGTTCATCGACGGCACGTCGACGGGCACGGGCCAGCGTCCGCCGGCGCCGGGCTTCGGCGCCCTGCCGTTCTCGCGCACGGCCTTCGCCAACCGCGAGACGGGCCAGGAAGTCGAGGACAAGGGCGTCTCGATCGAGGCCAACATCGACCTGCCGTCCATGTTCGGCGGCGCGACCCTGACGTCGATCACCTCCTGGCGCGACTGGTCTTTCGTGAACGGCCAGGACGCCGACTTCACCGGCGCCGACATCGCCTATCGCCTGAAGGACGGCGACTTCGGCTTCGGGGTCGAGAACCTGACCCAGGAGTTCCGCCTGGCCGGGGCCACCGACCGCCTCGACTGGCTGGTCGGCGTCTTCGTCACGCGCGAGGACATCGACCGTCAGGACAGCTTCTATCTGGGCGCCGACTATGCGCCGGTGTTGTCGTTCCAGCTGTCCGCCGCACTGAACGCCGCCAACCCGCTGATCCCGGTCAGCCCGTCCATCATCCCCTGCTTCACCCGCACGGGCCAGACGGCCATCGGCCTGCAGAGCTGCCTGGGCACCGGCGGCGCCGTGTTCGGCGGCGGACCGGCCTTCGCGGCCGGACAGTCGCTGGAGGACGTCTATGAGCAGCGTTCGGACTCGTTCGCGATCTTCACGAACAACACCTATTCGGTGACCGACCAGCTCGATATCACCCTGGGCCTGCGCTACACCTACGACGACAAGAGCCTCGAGGGTCTGCAGACCAACGGCACGGGCGCCGGGGCCGGCACCTGCGCCGCGGGCCTGGCCAACCAGGCGGCGATCGGGGCCGTCCTGGGCGCCTCGGCCCCGACCATCCTCGGCCGTCTCTGCCTGCCGTGGTCGAACCCGTTCTACAACAACCGCGTCGTCAACGAGACCGAGAGCGACGGCGAGGTTTCGGGCACCATCAAGGCCTCCTACCGCATCTCGCCGGAGGCCATGGTCTATGGCTCGTATGCCCGCGGCTACAAGTCGTTCGGCTACAACCTCGACCGCGTGCAGACCGGCATCACGCCGAACGCCTCGCTGCTGTTCCCGTCGGAAGTCGTCGACAGCTATGAGCTGGGCGCCAAGCTGACGCTGCTGGACCGCACCCTGCTGCTGAACGTCACCTACTTCGACCAGACCTTCACCGACTTCCAGCTGAACACCTTCCTGGGCACGTCGTTCGTGGTCGAGTCGATCCCGGAGCTGACCTCGCGCGGCGTGGACGCGGACTTCGTCTGGTTCACCCCGGTCGAGGGCCTGAGCTTCTCGGGCGGCCTGACCTACACCGAGACCCAATACGGCACCTTCACCGCCGCCGACCTGGCCAACCCGGGCAACTTCCCGCAGCTGTCGCTGCTGCCCGGCGCCACGGCGTCGTTCGCGCCGGAATGGTCGGGCTCCGCCTCGGTCAACTTCGACCGCAGCCTGGGCAACGGCCTGCGCGGCGGCTTCTCGCTCTCGGCCAAGTACATGAGCGAGTACAACACCGGTTCCGACCTGATCCCGTTCAAGGACCAGGAAGCCTTCACCATGCTGAACGGCCGCGTGTCAATCGGCACGGAGGACGAGCGCTGGACCCTGGAAGGCTGGGTGCAGAACCTGACCGACGAGGAGTACATCCAGGTCGCCTACAACGCCTTCCTGCAGGGCTCGGCGTTCCAGACGACGGTCCAGCCGAACGGCACGTTCTACAACCCGGCGCTGGACAGCCAGACCTACAACGCCTTCAACGGCGCGCCGCGGACCTACGGCATGACCCTGCGCTATCGCTACTGAGCGCGCGGGCCACGGCCTGAAACGAGAACCGGCCGGGGAGCGATCCCCGGCCGGTTTTCTTTTTGATCCCGAAGCATGCACGCCCCGAGGATACGCGCTCACGCCGAGGCCGGCCTCGGCGCCGGCGGCATCCCGTTCCTTGGCCGGAGCAAAAAGGGCCGCTCCGTCAGCGGGAGCGGCCCCTTGATTCATCGCCACCGGAGGTGCGGATCACTCCGCGGGCTTCTCCACGGCTTCGCCGTCGGCTCCCCGCTGGTGACGGAAGCGCCGGCTCAGCCAGTTTTCCATCCGCGACTTGCCGCCGTCGATCAGGCTGAACGCGGCCGGCACGAAGACCAGCGACAGGGCGGTCGAGGTGATCAGACCGCCGATCACCGCGATGGCCATGGGCGACCGGAACTCGGTCCCCTCGCCGATGGCCATGGCGATCGGCAGCATGCCCAGACCCATGGCCAGGGTCGTCATGATGATCGGCCGCGCCCGCTTGTGGGCGGCGTCGATCAGGGCGTCGCGACGGCTCATGCCCTGCTTCATGGCGATGATGGCGTAGTCGACCAGCAGGATCGAGTTCTTGGCCGCGATGCCGGTCAGCATGATGATGCCGATCAGCGCCGGCATCGACAGCGAGCGCCCCGTGATCAGCAGGGCGAAGAAGGCTCCGCCGAACGACACCGGAAGCGCCGCCAGGATGGTCACCGGATGGAAGAAGCTGCCGAACAGCAGCACCAGCACGATGTACATCAGCAGGATGCCGGTCACGATCGCGAACATGAAGCCGGTCGCGGTCTCCTGAAGGTTCTCCAGCTCGCCGGACACGGCCTGGGTCACGCCGTCGGGAAGATTCTGCATGGACGGCAGGGCGTCCACACGCTGCGAAGCCTGGCCGAGGGTGATCCCGGCAAGCTCGGCGGTCAGGCCGGCGACGCGCTTGCGGTCCAGACGGTCGATCTGGTTGGGACCGGCGCCGAAGCTTATGTCGGCCACGGCCGTCAGCGGCACCGTCTGCCCTGACGCGGTCGGCACCTGCAGGGTCTGGAGCGTGGCCAGATCCTCGCGGGCGTCCTCCCGCAGCATGACGCGGATCGGCACCTGACGGTCGCCCAGATTGAACTTGGGCAGCAGTTGGTCGGCGTCGCCGAGCGTGGCCACGCGCGCGACCGCGCTGATGTCCGAGGCGGCGACGCCTTGCAGCGCGGCGACGTCGGCCTTCGGCGTGATCAGGATCTCCGGACGGACGAGGGCCGAGGTCGAGATGACGTTGGACAGGCCGTCGATCTCGCGCATCTCGCGCTCGACCGCCGCAGCGGCGGGCACGAGCACGGCGGGATCGTCGCCGACCAGCTGGATGGACACCTGACCGCCGCCGCCGCCCTCGACGCCGAACTGGACGCGGGCGCCCGGGATGGCGCGCAGGATCGGCCCCATCTCCTGTTCGAAGGCCTGCTGACGGATGCTGCGCTCGGACTTCTTGACCAGATTGACGGTGATGGAGGCGCGCCGCACCTCGCCGGCGCTGCCGCCGCCGCCCGGACCGAAGCTGGTCGTGGCCGAGCCGATCGAGGCATAGACCGAGCGGACCTCAGGCCGCTTGCGCAGCTCCTCGTCGACGCGACGGACCACGGCGTCGGTTTCCGCCAGGGTCGAACCGGGTGGCAGCTGGACGGTGATGTTGGAGCGGGACACGTCCTCGACCGGGATGAACTCGAACGGCAGCATGGCCGCCAGTCCCAGAGAGCCCGCGAAGAACAGGGTGCCGCCCAGCATGACCCAGGCGCGATGATCCGCCAGGCGGCGCTTGGCCCGCGTCCACAGACCGCCGCGCGTGCGCCGCGACTCTTCGGTCGTGGAGCTGCGCTCCGGCAGAACCCAGCGCAGAACGCGCAGATAGGACTGCATCCACTTGGGATCGGAATGCTCTTTCCCCTGGTCCGCCTTCAGCATGTAGGCGCCCATGAGCGGCGTCAGGGTGCGGGCGACGACCAGCGAGAAGAAGACGCTGACGCAGGTCGCGATGGCGAAGCTCTTGAAGAACTGACCCACGACGCCGGGCATGAAGCCGGTCGGCGCGAACACCGCGATCAGGGTGGCCGTGGTGGCGATGACCGCCAGGCCGATCTCGTCGGCGGCTTCCATGGCGGCGGGGTAGGGCGCCTTTCCGTCCCGGATGTGCCGGACGATGTTCTCGATCTCCACGATGGCGTCGTCCACCAGGATGCCGATGGTCAGCGACAGGGCCAGCAGGGTCACGACGTTCAGCGACTGACCCGTCAGATCCATGATCAGGAAGGTCGGGATCAGCGACAGCGGCATGGCCACCGCCGCGATCAGGGTCGCCCGCCAGTCGCGCAGGAAGATCAGAACCACCAGCACCGCGAGGCCCGCGCCCAGCAGCAGAGCCTCGACCGAGGCGTGGAAGTTGTTGATCACGTCCTGGGTGGTGTTGGTCACCTCCTCGATCGTCACCTGCGGAAGTTCCTCGTCCAGGCGCTCGATCTCTTCCTTGGAGGTCTCATAGACGTCCAGCTCCGACGATCCCTTGGACCGCGAGAGGGAGAAGGCCACGACCTCGCCGCCGTTGAAACGGGCTCGTCCGCGCGGCTCCGACCATTCGTCGGTGACCTCGCCCAGGTCGCCGAGGCGGACGGTGCGCCCCGGCCCGACGGGGATGAGGGTTTCACGCAGGTCGTCGACGCTCTGGGCCGAACCCAGGGTGCGGATGGCCTGTTCCGAGCCGCCGATCTCGCCCCTGCCGCCCGGCAGGTTGATGTTCGAGGCGCGCAGCTGGTTTGAGACGGCCGCGGCGCTGACGCCCTGGGCGGCCAGTTTGGCGGGGTCCAGCTTGATGCGGATTTCACGGTTCACGCCGCCGTCGCGCGCGACCTGGCTGACGCCCTCGATGGAGAGCAGCCGCTTGGCCACGGTGTTGTCGACGAACCAGCTCAGCTCCTCGGGGTTCATGCCGGGCGCCCGCACGACGTAGGTCGCGATCGGCTGCTGGGTGAACTCGATGCGCTGGACGATCGGCTCCTGCACGTCGGCCGGCAGCTCCTGCCGGATGCCGGCGATCGCGTTGCGGACGTCGTTGGTCGCCTTTTCCAGGTCGACGCCGAGCTGGAATGTGATCAGCGTGGTGGAGGCCGAGTCGTTGACCGTCGAGCGCACCTCGTCGACCTCGCCGAGGCCGGCGACCGCGTCCTCGACCAGTCGGGTGACCTGGGTTTCAAGTTCGGTCGGCGCCGCGCCGGCCTGGACCACGGTGACCGAGACCACCGGCAGGTCCACGTTCGGGAAGTTGTTCACCGGCAGGCGGAAGTAGCTCATCACCCCCGCGACGGTCAGGACGATGAACAGCAGGACGACCGGAATCGGGTTCCGGATCGACCACGAGGAGATGTTGTTGAAATTCATCGGGCGGCCGCCTGGGCCGGAGCCTTGGCGGGCGCCGCGGCACGGGCCGGAGCGGCCGCGACCGAGACGCGGTCGCCGTCGCCCAGGAAGCCGGAGCCGGACACCACCACCCGCTCGCCCGCGCGCACGCCGGTGACGGCCAGGTCGTCGCCCTGGCGTCCGCCGGTGGTCACGGCGCGAAAGGCGACGGCATCGTCGGCCCCGATGACGTAAACGCCCGGCTTGCCCTCGCGATAGACGATGGCGCCCGACGGAACGACCAGGGCGGGCTGGGCCCCGACGTCGATCTGGGCCTGGGCGAACATGCCGGGTCGCACGGGCGAGCCGGACGGCAAGGCGATCCGGGCGACGCCGAGACGGGTCTGGGGATCCACTTCCGGCGTGACGATCCTGACCGTTCCGGTGAACGCCTGACCCTGATCGCCGGTCACGGTCGCGGTCTGGCCGGCGCGGACCAGCGGCAGGTCGGCCTCGGGCACCCGGGCGTCCAGTTCCAGACGCCCGTCGCGGACCATGCGGAACAGCTCGGTTCCCGGCTGGACGATCTGACCGCGCGTGACGCTGCGGCTGATGATGCGGCCGGCGACCGGCGCGCGGATCACGGTCTGAGCCAGACGCGTCCGCGATTCCGACAGGGCCGCATCGGCGGCCTGGAGGGCCGCGGCCGAGGCGCGCTGATTGGCCAACGCCGTGTCCAGGCCCGCCTGCGAGAGATAGCCCCGCTCCTTCAGCTCCTGGGCGCGGGCCAGGGCCGCGTCGTCGCGGGCGAGATTGGCGCGGGCGGTGGCGACCTGCGCCTCCTGCTGGCGGACCTGGGCGCGAAGGACGGAGTCGTTCAGCTGGACCAGGGGCTGCCCCTGTCGGACGAAGGCGCCCTCGTCGACATAGACGGCGGTGGCGACCAGGCCGCCGGTTTCGGCGCCGACGGGCACCTCCTCCCAGGCCGAGACGCTGCCCGAGGCGGTCAGGACGCGCGGCAGGTCGACCAGGCGCACGGCGGCGGCCGTCACGGTCTGGCTGGCGCGGTTCTCCTCCGTCTTGGCCGAGGCGTCCTCCGAATGGCCGCCGCACGCGGCCAGGACGCCCAGCATCGCAAGCCCGACGGCCACGACGCCCAGTCGACGCGCAATCTTCACGGAGACACCTCAAGTTCTGGAAGGACGGCAGGTGGGGAGGTCCACCGTCGTTGACAAGCCGGTGCATACTCCGTTCCACGGCCAAGCCCAAGGGGGGCGCGACGCCGTTACGCTAAAGTAATGTTGCAGCGCATGACGCCGGCGGGCGCACATCGTCGCGCGCCGTGGCGTCCGGCCCGCGCCCATGCTAACCGCGCCCGGCCATGACGAGCCCCAAGACCCCCATCGAGCGCATCCGAAACTTCTCCGTGGTCGCGCACATCGACCACGGCAAATCGACCCTGTCCGACCGCCTGATCCAGGTCACGGGCGGGCTGTCGGCGCGCGAGATGTCGGCCCAGGTCCTCGACAACATGGAGATCGAGAAGGAGCGGGGGATCACGATCAAGGCGCAGACGGTGCGTCTGAACTATCGGGCCAGGGACGGGCTCGATTACGTGCTGAATCTGATGGACACGCCCGGGCACGTGGACTTCGCCTATGAGGTCTCGCGCTCGCTGGCGGCGTGCGAGGGGTCGCTGCTGGTGGTGGACGCCAGTCAGGGCGTGGAGGCGCAGACGCTGGCGAACGTCTATCAGGCGATCGAGAACGACCACGAGATCGTGCCGGTCCTGAACAAGATCGACCTGCCCGCCGCCGAGCCGGAGCGCGTGCGCGCCCAGATCGAGGAGGTCATCGGCATCGACGCGAGCGACGCCGTCATGTGCAGCGCCAAGTCCGGCATCGGCATCGACGAGGTGCTGGAGGCCATCGTCACCCGCCTGCCGGCCCCCAAGGGCGACCCGACCGCGCCGCTCAAGGCCATGCTGGTCGACGCCTGGTACGACCCCTATCTGGGCGTCGTCCTGCTGGTGCGGGTGTTCGACGGGGTGCTGAAGGCCGGCCAGCGGGTCAAGTTCATGCAGAACGGCACGACCCATCTGGTCGACCGCGTCGGCGTCTTCCTGCCCAAGAACACCCCGGTCGACGGCCTGTCGGCCGGTGAGGTCGGCTTCATCACCGCCCAGATCAAGGAGGTCGCCCACGCCGCCGTGGGCGACACCATCACCGACGAGAAGAAGCCCACCGCCGAGCCGCTGAAGGGGTTCAAGGAGGTGCAGTCGGTGGTGTTCTGCGGCCTGTTCCCCGTCGACGCCGCCGACTTCGAGGACCTGCGCGCCGCCATCGCCCGCCTGCGCCTGAACGACGCCAGCTTCACCTATGAGATGGAATCCAGCGCGGCCCTGGGCTTCGGCTTCCGCTGCGGCTTCCTGGGCCTGCTGCATCTGGAGATCATTCAGGAGCGTCTCAGTCGCGAGTTCAACCTGGACCTGATCGCGACCGCCCCCAGCGTCGTCTACAAGATCAAGCAGCGCGACGGCACGACGATCGACCTGCACAACCCGGCCGACCTGCCCGACGTGATGCAGATCCTCGAGATCCACGAGCCGTGGATCAAGGCCACCATCCTGACCCCCGACGAATACCTGGGCGGGGTCATCAAGCTGTGTCAGGACCGCCGCGGCGAGCAGAAGGAGCTCAGCTACGTCGGTACGCGCGCCATGGTGGTCTATGAGCTGCCGCTGAACGAGGTGGTGTTCGACTTCTACGACCGGCTGAAGTCCATCTCCAAGGGCTACGCCAGCTTCGACTACGAGCTGACGGACTACAAACAGGGCGACCTGGTGAAGATGAGCATCCTGGTCAACGGCGAGCCCGTCGACGCGCTGAGCATGCTGGTCCACCGCGCCCGGGCCGAGACGCGCGGCCGCGGCATGGTCGAGAAGATGAAGGAGCTGATCCCGCCGCACATGTTCCAGATCCCGATCCAGGCGGCCATCGGCGGCAAGATCATCGCCCGCGAAACCGTGCGCGCCCTGCGCAAGGACGTGACCTCCAAGTGCTACGGCGGCGACGCCACCCGGAAGAAGAAGCTTCTGGAGAAGCAGAAGGAAGGCAAGAAGCGGATGCGCCAGTTCGGCAAGGTCGAAATCCCGCAGGAAGCCTTCATCGCCGCGCTGAAGATGGACGGGGATTGAGGGGGCGTCTTCTGGAAGCCTCATTGCCCAAACCGGAGCCCCTGCCCATGACCGCCGCCGACTTCACGCCTCTGAACGACCTGGAGCGCCTGCTGGTCGCGGCGACGGGGGGGGATGCCGAGGCGCGGCGGGCGTTCGAGGCGGCGGTGCTGGAGCACGATCTGTGGGCGGCGGTGCCGGCGGGGGCGGACCCGGCCGCCGATCCGATGACGCTGGTGACCGGACGGGCGAAGGACGGGACGCCGGCCACCGCTCTGTTCACCGCGCGCGAGCGGGCGGAGGCGACCCTGCCCGAAGCGACGGCCGTGGGCTTTCCGGGGCGCGACCTGCTGACCTCGGTGATGGGGCGCGACGCGGTGCTGAACCCCGGGCACGGCCACGGGGTGAAGTGGTCGTCGGCGGCGATCCGGACTCTGCTGGGGCTGGAGACGCTCGGCGAGGGAATGCGGACGCCGGTGGCCGTCGCGCGTCCGAAGGAGACGCCGAAAGGTCTGGTCGAGGGGGTGACGCGCGTGCTGGGCGCCGCGCCGCAGGTGAAGGGGGCGTGGCTGGCGCTGGCGCGGTGGGCCGACGCGGACCTGCCGGGCTTTCTGCTGGACGTGCGGATCGCGCCGGAGCATGCGGGCGGCCTGCAGTCCCTGCTGGAGGCGGCGCTGGCGGAGGTGGAGCTGGACGCCTGTCTGGACGTGGTGACGCGACGTCCGGGCGAGGCGGCGGGCGCTGGGCTGGAGCTGATCGCGCCGCGCTAGGGCCTAGAGCCTTTCCAGCAGGGGCAGGACGGCCTCCTTCGGCCGGGCGAGGACGGCGCCGGTGGGCGTGACGACGATGGGCCGGTTCACCAGGACGGGATCGGCCACCATGGCGTCGATCAGGGCATCGTCGGATGTTGAAGGGTCGGTCAGGCCGAGCTCTTCGGCCCGAGTGCCCATGATGCGCAGGACGTCGCGCGGGCGGGCGTTCATGCGGGCCAGGAGATCGGTCAACTGGGCGCGGGTCCAGCCGGTCTTGAGATACTCGACCACCTCGGGCTCAAGGCCCGCGTCGCGGACGATCTGGAGCACGTTGCGGGAGGTGCCGCAGTTCGGATTGTGGAAGACGGTCACGGTCATGGCCGCAGGATGCGGCGCGCGCGGCGAGGCGGCAAGCCGGTCACGACGCGTTTCCAAGGGCGCTTTTCGCAAGTGCGAAGGTTGCGGTTCGCCGTCGGCGCGCGCATCTGGCCCGGATGACCGCCGCGACCCCTGTGATCGATGCGCCGAAGACGCCCGGCCCCGGGTTCGCGGAGTTCGTCTGCCTGATCGCCCTGATGATGGCGCTGAACGCCCTGGCGATCGACGCCATGCTACCGGCGCTTCCGGCGATCGGCGAGGCGCTGGGCGTGGCGCGCGACAACGACCGGCAATGGGTTGTGACGGCCTATGTGCTGGGCTTCGGGGTGGCGCAGCTGGTCTATGGACCCCTGGCGGACCGGTATGGGCGCAAGCCCGTGCTGATGGGCGCACTGTCGATCTATGTCGTCTTCAGCGCCGTGGCGGCGTTCGCGCCGACCTTTGAGACGCTGATCGCCGCGCGCGTGGCGACGGGCGTGGGGGCGGCGGCGACGCGGGTTCTGGCGGTGTCCATCGTGCGCGACCGCTATGTGGGACGCACCATGGCGCGGGTGATGAGCCTTAGCTTCCTGGTCTTTCTGGGCGTGCCGATCTTGGCCCCCACCGTGGGGCAGGCCGTGCTGTCGATCGTGCCCGAGGCCTGGCAGCCATGGCGCTGGATTTTCGGCGTCCTGGCGGCCGGCGGCGCCGGCTATCTGATCTGGGCGGCGATCCGACTGCCGGAGACGCAGGACCCGGCCAACCGCGTGCCGATCCGCGTGGACCGCATCGCGGCCTCGTTCGGCGAGGCGCTGAGGAGCCGGCAGGGCATGGGCTACACCCTGGCCATGACCGCCATCACCGGGGCCCTGTTCGGCTTCATCGGCTCGGCCCAGCAGATCTTCTTCGACGTGTTCGACGCCGCCGGCGTCTTCGCCCTGGCGTTCGGGATCATGGCTTCGGGGATTGCCCTGGCCTCCATTCTGAACGCGAAGCTGGTGGAGCGGCATGGGTCGCGCCTGCTCTCGCATGGGGCGCTGATCGGGTTCATCACCATGGGGGCGATCCACGCGGCGGTGACCCTGGCGGGGCTGGAATCCCTCTGGACCTTCGGCGTGCTTCAGACCCTGACCATGTTCTTCTTCGGCTTCATCGCCGGAAACTTCGGGGCCATGGCGATGGAGCCGATGGGCCGGATCGCCGGCACGGCCTCGGCGTTGCAGGGCTTCATCTCGTCGACCTTCGGCGCCCTGCTGGGGTTCGGCATCAGTCAGGCCTTCGACGGGACGGCGCGGCCGTTTGCGATCGGGCTGACCGTCATGGGCCTTTTGGCGCTGGCGTGCGTGCTGTGGGCCGAGGGCGGGCGGCTGTTCACGGCGCGGAACGCGGCGCCGACCCGGACGCGGGGTTGACCTGAGAGGCCCGGCGGGGCGTGATCCGCGCCCCGATGTTTCCGGAGCTTGCCCCATGTCCGTCCGATCCCTGCTGCTCGCCGGCGCCTGTGCCGTCGCGGTGTCCGGCTGCGCCCAGATGGGCGCGATGATGCCGTCGGCGACGCCTGAAGCGCCGGCAGCGGTCGCCCCGGCCCGGCCGATCCAGTGGGTGCGCGACGTCCACTCCTATGCCCGGCCGGAGATCGCGCGGGTGACGCACGTCGATCTGAACCTGACGACGGATTTCACGGCGAAGTCGCTGTCGGGAACGGCGGCGCTGGATGTGCAGGGGCAAGCCGGCGCGACCGAGCTGATCCTGGACGTGCGCGACCTGGACGTGCGGGCGGTGCGCGACGCGAGCGGGGCGGCCCTGCCGTTCACCGTCGGCGCCGCCCGCGAGTTCATGGGCAGCCCGCTGACCATCACCCTGCCGGCGCTGCGCGAAGGCGAGACGCGCAAGGTGGTGATCGACTACGCCACTCGGCCCGGGGCGGCCGCCCTGCAATGGTTGACGCCGCAGCAGACGGCTGGCGGCCAGAAACCCTATCTGTTCAGCCAGGGACAGGCGATCCTGACCCGCACCTGGATCCCGACGCAGGACAGCCCCGGCATCCGCCAGACCTATGCCGCGCGCATCGTCGTGCCGTCGGACCTGAAGGCCGTCATGAGCGCCGAGAGCCTGACGCCCGCGGGCGAGCCGGCGGGCCCGGGACGCACGGCCTACCGGTTCGCCATGATAAATCCGGTGCCGCCCTACCTGATCGCCCTGGGCGTCGGCGACGTCGCCTTCGCCGACATCGACGAGCGGACGGGAGTCTGGACCGAGCCGTCGAAGCTGTGGGCGGCCGAGGCCGAGCTGGCCCCCACCGCCGAGATGGTGGACGTGGCCGAGGCGCTGTACGGCCCCTATCGCTGGGGCCGCTACGACATCCTGGTGCTGCCGCCGTCCTTCCCGTTCGGGGGGATGGAGAACCCGCGCCTGACCTTCGCCACGCCGACGATCATTGCGGGCGACCAGTCGCTGGTGTCGCTGGTCGCGCACGAGCTGGCGCACAGCTGGTCGGGCAATCTGGTGACCAACGCCACCTGGGACGACTTCTGGCTGAATGAGGGCTTCACCGTCTATTTCGAGAACCGGATCATGGAGGCCGTCTACGGCCGCGACCGGGCCATGATGGAGCAGGTGCTGGGCTGGCAGAGCCTGCAGGACACGATCGCCGACCTGCCGGCCGAAGACACTCGGCTGAAGCTGGAACTGGAGGGGCGCGACCCCGACGAGGGTCTGACGGACGTCGCCTATGAGAAGGGCGCCTTCTTCCTGCGCACCATCGAACGCGTGGTCGGACGCGAGCGGTTCGACGCCTGGCTGAAGGGCTATTTCGAGCGCAACGCCTTCGTGCCCATGACGACCGAAATGTTCCTGGAGGACATCCGCACGCACCTGATCAAGGGCGACCAGCAGCTGGAGGCCCAGCTGATGATGGACGCCTGGATCTATCAGCCCGGCCTGCCGTCGAACGCCATGGCACCGACGTCGGACGCCTTCGTGCCGGTGGACGCGGCGGCCAAGGCGACCTTCGTGGACGGCGCGGCGCCGCCTCGCGCCCTGTGGGACGGATGGAACACCCAGCAGCGGCAGCGCTTCCTGGCGTGGCGGCCGCAAGGGCTTCAGCCCGGAGCCGACTGGCTGACCCGCGACCAGCTGGCGGCGCTGGACGAGACGCTGGATCTGGCGGACGAAGGCAACGCGGAGGTGCGCTTCGCCTGGCTGCAGATCGGTCTGGCGCACCGGTATGAGCCGGCGGCGGTCAGTGCGGAGCAGTTCCTCCTGTCGATGGGCCGGCGCAAATTCGTGCTGCCGCTGTTCACCACGCTGTGGGGTGAGGGCGAGTGGGGTCGGCCGATCGCCACGCGCATCTATGAGAAGGCCCGGCCGCTGTATCACCCGATCACGACGGGCAGCGTGGACGCCGTGGTGGGGCGGCCGGCGGGTTGAGGTTCAGCCCTCGCCCGCCATCGCCTCCGCTGCAGCGGTCAGCTTCACGGTTCGGCCGCGCGGGTCGTCGTTGACGAAGACGGCGGCGACCTTGGCCTGTTCGGCCCAGTCGAAGCCCTCGTAGCGGCCCATGACGATCAGGGCGGTCGACAGGGCGTCGGCGCGCACCGCGTTGGGGTGCAGGACCGTGACGGCCACGGTGTCCACGTCGATGGCGCGGCCGGACCGGCCGTCGATCAGGTGCGAGACCACCCTCGTCCCGTGGCGGAAGCCCTTGCGGAAGACGGTCGAGGTGGCGACGGTCAGATCGGCGCAGGCGACCACCAGCGGCCGGATCGCCGGCCCCGGCAGCGGGGGCAGGGTCACCGACCACGGGCGGCCGTCGGGGCGGACGCCGCGGCCCTTCACGTCGCCGTCGAAGTCGATCAGGTGCGAGGTCGCGCCCATTCCCGACAGGCGTCGCGACATCCGTTCCAGCGCCAGACCCTTGGCCATGCCGGACAGGTCGAGCTTCATGCCGCCGGGCTGGACCGCCGCGCGCGCCTCGCGGTTCAGGCGCAGCTTCATCCAGCCGCTGAGGTCGGTCGTTTCGATGATCTCGCCCTCGTCGGGCGTCGGCGTCAGCACCGGTCGGCGACCGCCCGGGCCGAAGCCCCACAGGTCCACTAGGGCGCCCAGTGTGGGATCGAAGGCGCCCGAGGTGTCGTCGCCCATGTCGAGGGCGACGATCAGTGCGTCCCAGAGCTCGTCGGACAATTCCCAGGTTCCCGCGGGCGCGGCGTTGAAGCGGGAGATCTCACTTGTCGGAGACCAGCGGCTGAAGACGGCCTCCATCCGGGCCAGTTCGTCGCGGCAGGCTTCCAGAAGATCGGTCGGGGCGACGTTGGGGGGAACCACGACCTGGGCCCGCCATGCCGCGCCGAAGGCCGCGTCGCCCAGATCGTAGACCGGCCCGTCCGGCGCCGGCGCGGGCGGAGTCGAGACGCGGGGGATCAGGACGAGCGGAGCGGGGTCGGTCATGCGCAGGCCATAGCGTCTCCCTCCGGGACAGGGGAGGGGAAAGGCGGGCTCACCAGCGCCTTGAGACCCCGACCCACAGGGTCCGCGGCGGTGCGAACGAGGGGACGCCGGTCGCCGTTTCGGCGGTTTCGAGGTCCGCGTCCGTCAGGTTCAGCCCCTCGACCCACACCGTGACCGAGCCAAGTTCGCGCGTGAGGCGCGCGTCCAGCGTCAGAGCCGGGTCCAGAACGCGAGAGTTCAGGTCGTCGTCGAACCGACGGCTTTCCCAGCGCGCGTCGGCGGACAGGCTCCAGTCGGCGGCGAAGGCCCAGTCGGCTCCGGCGGTCGCCGCCCAGATCGGCGCCTGGGCGGGGCGAAGGCCCGTCAGTTGGGGCGCCGCGCTTCCGCCGTCGATTCGGGCGTCCGTCGCCGACAGGGCGGCGCGCAGGGTCAGCGCGTCGGACGGACGCCACGCGGCGTCGACTTCCAGTCCTACGGCGTCGATGGTTCCGGCGTTGCGGCGCTGGCGCAGCACGCCGCCGGCGGGAACGAATCCCGCCACGGGGAAGACGCCGGGGCCGAATCCGACGGTGACGTTGACGATCGCGTCCTCCACCCGGACGGCGAAGGCGGTGGCGCGCAGGTCCAGCCGGGCGGTCTCGCGCGCCACGCCGATCTCTGCGCCCGACAGACGTTCCGGGTCCAGAGCCGCATTGGCTTCGGTGATGTCGTTCCCGACGCGGAAGGGACGATGCAACTCATTCAGGGTGGCGGGACGGAAGGCCGTGTAGGCGGCGGCGCGGACCGACCAGTCGGGCGACAGCGTCCGCCGGACGCCGAGGCGGGCGGACACGACGTCTCCGGATCGGTCGGGCGCGGGCGCATCGAGCGTCGGCGTGCCTGTCTGGGCGTCGGCTTCACGGCGGAAGCCGCCGGTCGCGTCCCAGCGGTCCAGGCGTAGACCACCGGCGACCAGCCAGGGGCCGGAGGTCCACGACCCCTCCGCATAGGCGCCGACGACGGAGGTCTCGCCGCCCGCCCGTCGCGTCCGTGTGAATTGACCGCCCATGAAGCGGAAGCGCTCGTTCGTCTCGCCTTCGGCACGTCGCGCGTCGAGGCCCAGTTCGCCTTCCAGCCCGTCCCGGCGAATGCGCCAGGCGGCGTTCAGGCCCCAGGCCTCGGCGGGGGTGGCGAACTGGTCGTTGGCGGGGGTGGCGACGGAGCGATCGGGGGCGACGGCGACGAAGCCGTTGGTCAGGTCGCTGGTCCGCCGCCACAGCTGCAGCCGCCAGCCGGGCCGGTCGCCGGGCGCACGGGCCGCAGTCAGCGACAGGGCCGTGCCTTCGGTGGTGGATCGGGAGGTCTCGACCCCGGAGCCGCGATCCTCTTCGAACGCCGCCAACCGAGCGGACACGACGGCCTCACCGACCGGCAGGTCCAGACGCAGGGAAGCGGAGCTCGCCTCAAGGTCCAGCGGTCGGTCGGCGGGGCCCCTGTCGGGGGCGCGGACGGGGATGTGGCCGTCGGTCCGCTCATGCCCCACGGTCGCGATCCAGCGAGCCGGGCCGAGTTGGCCCGAACCGGACGCCGCCAGCCGGGCCGAGCCTCGCTGACCTGCCGCCGCCGAGAGGGCCCCGCCCCGATCGCGCTCGCGGAGAATGACGGCGCCGGTCAGGGCGCCCGCGCCGTAGGGCCCTGTTCCGCCGGTCCGCACGACGTCGAGTCCGGACAGGGCTTCGGGCGGCTGTTGGGTCCAGACCACCCAGCCGCCGAACGGGTCGTTCAGCGGCACGCCGTCCAGCGTCACGAGAGCCCGACCCGCGCCGGTGGGGGCGACGGCGCGCAGCGAAAGGCCTTGCGTCGTCGGATTTGCGGTCAGGCTGGTCGTCCGGCGGAACAGGCCGACGGCGGGCACGGCGCCCAAGGCTTCATCGAGACGCGCCTCTTCGTCCAGAGTGTCTCGGCCGATACGGGTGACCGAGAAGGCCGCGTCGCCGGCGGCCGGGGGCAGGCGCGGGGCGGTGACGACGACTTCGTCGACGACGGTGACGGGGTGATCCTGGAACATCAGCCGAGGCGGGTCAGAAGCTGGTTGGCGAACTCGGTCAGGGTGTCGTCGCGCGCTCCCATGACGACGATGCGGTCGCCGCGACGGGCGAGGCCCAAAAGGCGGTCGGCGGCGGCGTCGCGCGAGGCGACGACCTCGGCCGTGCGGCCGGAAGAGGACAGGGGCCCGATCACGACCTCCGATCCGACGCTGCGATCCGTGGTTCCGCCGTAGTAGACGGGCTGCGGCATCATGACGACGTCGTCGGGGGCCAGGCCCTGCTCGAAGGCCGCGGCCAGTTCGGCGCCCATCAGCTTCAGCGGGCCATGGCCGTGCGGCTGGAAGAAGACCAGCAGGCGGCCGGGGAAGTCGCGCAGGGTCTTCAGCGTGGCGGCGATCTTGTCCGGGTTGTGGGCGAAGTCGTCGATGACGGTGACGCCGCCCGCCGTGCCGACGACCTCGAGGCGGCGTCGAATGCCGGAAAAGCGCGACAGGGCGTCGACGGCCTGGGCCGGGTCGACGTCCAGCGCGGTGGCGGCGCCGATCGCGGCCAGCGCATTGGCGACGTTGTGGGCGCCGGGGGTCTTCAGAGCGACCTCGACGGGAGCCTGAGCGCGCGGGGTCAGGCGGAAGGCGATGCCGTCGGGCCGCGGCCTCAGGGCGTCGGCGAACAGGGCGGCGGCGGGGTCACTGAGCGAGAAAGTGATGGCGTCCGGAAACTCCCGCGCCAGTTCGGCCGTGCCGGGGTTGTCGAGGTTGATCACCAGCCGCCCCGCGCGACGGGCGAAGCCGCCGAACAGGTCGTGCAACTCCTCCAGAGACTTGTGGTCCAGGGCCACGTTGTTCACGACCGCGACGGTCGCGTCATAGCGGGAGATGGAGCCGTCGCTCTCGTCCACCTCGGCGACGAACAGGTCGGGCGAGCCGACGCGGGCGCTGGCGAAGGGGTTGGAGGGATCGGTGACGTCCTTCATCACCGCGCCGTTCATCACCGTGGGGTCGCGGCCCGCGTCGGCCAGGATGCGGGCGATCATGCCGGTGACGGTCGACTTGCCCGAGGTGCCGGCGACTCCCACAGACGTCCGGGCCGCGTTGAACAGGCGCGACAGCAGCTCCGGCCGGGTCAGCAGGGTCGCGCCGACGCGACGGGCGGCGGCGACGTCCGGCACGGTGTCCTCGATGGCGCCGGAGGCCACGACGATCTGGTCCGGAGACGTCACGCCGGAGCCGTCCTGCGGGTGCAGGCCGAAGCCCTTGGATTCCAGCCAGGCGAACTTCTCGGGCGTGCGGCCCTGGTCGCGGCTGCGGTCGGAACCCTCCACGCGCGCGCCCGAGGCGGCGACGATCAGCGCCAGCGGCAGCATGCCGGACCCGCCGATGCCGCAGAAGAAGTAGGAGGCCTGATTCATGCTTGATCCGGAGGGGCGAAACCGGGGAGGGTCGGGCGTGACTAGCACGGGCTTGGGCGCGGACCACAGATGAAGATCGGCATCGTCAACGCCAGCTCGCGCTTCGACCCCGACCGGGCGGCGGCGATCCAGCAGTGGTTCGCCGAACACTTGCCGGACCGCTCGGTCCAGGTGGTGTTCCATCCGGCGACCTTCGGCAAGCACGGTCACTTCGGCGGCGACGACAGGTCGCGGGCCGAGGCCTTCGTGGAGTTCGCCAACGACCCTCGCATGGACGCGGTCTGGTTCGCGCGCGGCGGCTACGGCGCCTGCCGCATCGCGGAAGCGGTCCTGCCCCGGCTGGGTCCGGCGGCGCGGAAGAAGCGGTATCTGGGATACTCCGACGCCGGCAGTCTGCTGGCCCTGCTTTACAGGCACGGGATCGGCGAGGTGGCGCACGGGCCGATGGCGTCGGACGCGGTGCGCAATGACCCGACGGCGATCCGGGCGCTGAACTGGCTGAAGTCGGGCGACGCGGGAGGCTGGGAGCCCAGCCTGCACGAGGACCTGCGCCCGGCCGTCGCCTTCAATCTGTCGATCCTCGACGCCCTGGTCGGTACGGCGCTGGAGCCCGACCTGACCGGCCACGTGCTGATGCTGGAGGACGTGTCGGAGCCGATGTACCGGATCGACCGGATGATGTTCCACGTCACGGGACAGGCCTCGATCCGCAGGGTGGCCGGCATCCGCATGGGGCGGGTCTCGAACGTGGTCGAGAACGACCCGGACTTCGGCCTGACGGCGGAAGAGGTCGCCCGCTACTGGTGCGAGCGGTCGGGCATCCCCTACCTCGGCACGGCCGACATCGGCCATGACCGCAACAACAAGATCGTGCCGTTCGGGCCGCGCGGGTGAGGCGCAACTTCCATCAGATCGCCTATGAGGCGCTGGCCGTCTGCAACGCCCTGGAGCCCGAGGCGCTGGCCGCCTGTGTGGGGCGGACCGGGCTGGGGCCCGGCGCCCGCGCGCTGGAGATCGGGGCCGGGAACGGGACGGTCGGCATTGTGCTGGCGCGCGACTTCGGCATGACGGTCGAGGCGGTCGAGCTGGACTGGGGCATGGCGGCGATGGCCCAGGCGCGGATCGCGGGGGCGGGCGTCGCGGACAGGGTGACCCTGCACCGGCTGCGGTCGGAGGTCGTGCTGGAGGATCTCAGCGACCTGGACCTGATCACGGCGATCGGCGTCACCGATCCGGTCGGCGAGGGCGTGCGGGAGCCGCGCGCCATGCTGGAGGGACTTCGTCCGCACCTGCGCGACGGCGGCTTCCTGATCTGGGGCGACCTGTTCTGGAAGGCCGAGCCGCCCGCTCCGCTTCGGCAGCTGACGGAAATGACCAACCTGCATGAGACGCACGACGGCTGGCAGGCCGCGGCGCTGGCCGCCGGCTATGAGGTCGTCTCGGCCGACGTCTCGTCGGAAGAGACCTGGGACCGCTATCTGGCGACCATGGACGGCGCGGCGCGGGCCTGGCTGGACGCCAATCCGGAGGCCCCGGAGCACAAGATCGTGCAGGCGTCCGCCGACCGGGTGAGGGCCATGTTCGAGTTCGGCCGGCCCTACATGGGCTTTGGGCTGTACCTGTTCCGCAAGGTCACCTGAACGGCGGCTCGTCGAAGGCGCGGAGCTTGCGGCTGTGCAGGCGCTGGCCCTCTTGGCGCAACAGGTCGACGGCGTGGATGCCGATCTGCAGGTGCTCGGAGATCGAGCCCTCGTAGAAGCGGTTGGCCTGGCCCGGCAGCTTGATCTCGCCGTGCAGGGGCTTGTCCGACACGCACAGCAGCGTCCCGTAGGGCACGCGGAAGCGATAGCCCTGGGCGGCGATGGTGGCGCTTTCCATGTCGATGGCCACCGCGCGGCTCTGGTTGAAGCGCAGCGCCGACTTCGTGTAGCGCAGCTCCCAGTTGCGGTCGTCGGTGGTGACGACCGTGCCGGTGCGCAGGCGCCGCTTCACCTCCTCGCCCGGCATGCCGGAGACGGCCTTGGCCGCGTCGTACAGCGCGCGCTGGACCTCGGCGATCGAGGGGATCGGAATGTCCGGCGGCAGGACGGCGTCCAGCACGTGGTCGTCGCGCAGATAGGCGTGGGCCAGCACGAAGTCGCCGATGGTCTGGCTGGGCCGCAGGCCGCCACAGTGGCCGATCATCATCCAGACGTGCGGGCGGGTGACGGCCAGGTGGTCGCAGATCGTCTTGGCGTTGGAAGGCCCGACCCCGATGTTGACCAGGCTGATGCCCTCGTGCCCCGGCGCCGTCAGGTGATAGGCCGGCATCTGGTGCTTCTTCCAGGCCGCGTCCATGACGGCGGCCTCGGGATCCGGCGTGTCGCGGTCGATCACCACGCCGCCGGCGCAGACCAGGCTCTGGTACGGGCTCTCCGGATCGCGCAACTGGGCCATGGCCCAGCGCACGAACTCGTCGACGTAGCGGTTGTAGTTGGTGAAGAGGACGTAGCTCTGCACCGCCTCCACGGGCGTGCCGGTGTAGTGCCGCAGGCGCGCCAGGGAGAAGTCGGTGCGCAGGCCGTCGAACTGCGCCAGCGGGAAGTCTTCGCCCGGGTCGAACAGGCCGTCGGAAATCTCGTCGCCGATGTGGGCCAGGTCGGTGGTCGGGAACCAGCGGGCGATGGCCGCCGTCTGGGTGCGGTCCAGCACCACGTCGGAGCCGTCCAGCACATAGGGGAAGGGGATTTCCTGCTCCGACGGCTCGACCTCGAAGGTCGCGCCGTAGTCGCGGGCCAGCAGGTCCAGCTGCTCGGTCAGATAGGGCCGGAACAGGTCCGGCCGCGTGACGGTGGTGGAATAGACGCCCGGGCGCGACATGCGGCCATAGGC
Organism: Caulobacteraceae bacterium; assembly: GCA_019748055.1. Taxonomy (GTDB): domain Bacteria; phylum Pseudomonadota; class Alphaproteobacteria; order Caulobacterales; family Caulobacteraceae; genus Brevundimonas. The sequence goes on from JAIEQC010000024.1 coordinate 26,262, forward strand.
GCGGGCCTCCAGATTGGCCGGCCGTTCGCCGAACCAGGTCACCTTCAGGCGGGGATAGGCGAACAGGCCGTTCGCGCGGGCCTCGGCGTCGGCGCGTTCGCCGGTCTCGAGGAAGGTCTTCACCGCCGCGCGCAGGTTGGCGACGGATTGAGCGTAGAGGGTTTCGAGGCGGTCCAGCGCCGCCGATGCGTTCATCTGTTCTGTCATGGCCTCCCATAGAAGAGAACCGTGGCGGTTGCGAGACCGCGAGGCTCAGTCGGCGTTGGGCGTCGCCGCCTTGATGCGGTCGACGGCGGCGCGCTCGGGATCGTCGGGATCCAGGCCTGCCAGCACGACGGCCTCCATTTCCTGGAGGGCGGCGCAGTCGGCAGGGGCTGGCTGTTCGCGCCCCACGCCTGCTCGCAGGCATAACGCTGCGCGGCCCAGGTCACGAGCGCGACGCTGCGTCCATGCAGGGCCTCCAGCAAGCCGTCACGCGGCATGAACTCGCCGAGCACGAGGGCGTCGCCCTCGATCCTGAGGTCGATCCACGCTTCGCCGCCCGTAGGACAGCAGTTGCCGTCGTTCGCCTGCCACAAGGCGGTCTCCGCCATCAGAGCGGGCCAACGGAACAGAAGGCCCTTCCAGATTTCGAGCCCCGGAGGCAAGGCGGCCTGAAGCTGCTCGCGGAAAGGCCGTTGGTCGATCTCGACCATTGCGCCGTCGGCGCGCCAGTCGAACAGCACGTCGGCGTTCAAGCGGCCGGTGCCATCGTAGGTGGCGGGAAGGGCGATGAAAGTGCGGCCGTCGAGTTCGACCAGCTGTGGCGGCTCGTGCCAGAAGGTGCGGGCCGACCAGGCAACGGGGCGCAGGCGGTCGTCGCCGGCGAGCAGGACGACGCCCTCGGCGCGCGGACCCCACTCCGACGCGCCGCGCAGCCTGATCCAGTGCAGGGTCTCGCCGTGGCCTTCATCCAACGGTCGACGCAGGAAGCCGCCCTCAATCACCTCGCACCGCTCTATTCCGATCGGCGGACAGGCCGAACCCAGATCGGCGCGGGAGGTGGACCAGGCGCGAACGGCGCGGTCGGCGGCGGCGGCGGCCCGCAGTTCGTTCACACGGCCGGAGTCGATAGCAGGCCGTTCGCGCGGCTCGACCTCGGAGCGATCGCGAAGCCAGGCCGCGTGCTCGGCTTCGAGCGTCTTCGGGAGGGGCGTGACCGAGAGGGCGTCGCGGAAGGCGGCGTCCACAGCGTCCTGCGCACATGCGGCCGCGGGGATTAACGTCAGAGCCAGAGCGGCGATCAGGGCGGTGCGGATCATGGCAAGTCCTCCTGTCGCCGCCCAACTTGCCCTCGACGGCGGCGTCAGGCCAGCCGTCGTCGGAAAAAGTCAGACACGTCGGCCAGCACCGGCGCCTTTTTCCGGAACAGGGGCGAGAAGGTCGCGATCAGGTCGGCGTGGTCGAGGTCGGGGTAGAGCTTCGCCTCGACCGGGGCGCCCAGCGCCCGCAGGCGATCGCGCAGGATTTCTGTGTCCTCGGCGTGGACCACCACGTCGTTCGTGCCGTGGCCCAGCCAGATCGGCGGGGCGTCGGCGCGGGCGAAGGTGACCGGCTGGGTCAGGGTCGGGTCCGGCGCGCGGCCGAAGGCGTTGACCGATGCCGGGACGTTGAAGGGCAGGAACTCGTAGGGCCCGGCCAGGCCCGCGGCCGCCCGGATCAGGTCCGACCGGTCGACCGCAGCCATGTAGCGCCGGTCCAGGGTGATCATCATGGCCAGATGGGCTCCGGCGGAGTGGCCGAGCACGCCCAGCCGGCCGGGGTCGCCGCCGTGGTCGCGCGCGATGTCCGCCACGCGGGCGGTCGCGGCGGCCGCGTCCTCGATGAAGGCGGGAAACCGCACTTGGGGCACGATGCGATAGTCGGGCAGGGCCACGAGGAAGCCCTGCGCCGCAAGGGCCTGCGCCGCCCAGCCGTAGTGGGCGCGCGAGCCGGAATCCCAGCCGCCGCCGTAGAAGAAGACGAGAGTCGGCAGCGGACCTGCGGCGTCGCCGGGCGCGTAGAGATCGAACCGCTGTCTAGGATCGTCGCCATAAGCCAGGTCGCGCGCGACTCGCCGCGCGTTGCGGTCCCGCGGCCCCAGTGCGTTCAGCGCCGCCAGCGGGGAGCAGGCGGCGGCCAGGGAGGCGAGGGCTGAGGCGATTACGGCGCGGCGGGTCATGCTGGGCAGATACGGGATCACCAACGGCCCGGCGGCGCCTTCCGATGCGTGAAATTTCCGCGTCATATGAGTCGATTGCGGATTAGTTGTCGTAAAAGCTTTACATCCTTAGATTTCGGCGCATCATTCTCTCCGAACCCTGACCTTTTTCGAGCTGTGGAGGCGTGTCGATGTTCCGGAAATTCACTTCGTCCCTTGTCCTTGCGACGGCCGTCGCGGCCGGCGCGGCGCCCGCGCTGGCGACCCCGTCCGATCCGGTCACCAAGTCCGTCATGGTCTGCGCCCAGGATGAGATGACGGCTCGCAGCTTTGAGCGGGCCTATGGCGAGCGGCCGGTCTTCATGACCGCGCGGCAGGTGCTGGAGGCCGATCGCGGCTGGCAAGCCCCGCGCTGCATGAGCGAGCGCGAGTACGCCGAGCTGGTGCGCGTCAACGAGGCGCGCGTCCGCGCCCGCTGACGGCGACATAAGATGAATGAGGGGCGGAGCCGTCGGCTCCGCCCCTTTTTCGTGCCCGCTCACTCGGCCTTCAGATGCTGGTCCAGCCAGCCGAACACCGTCTGGTGCCATTGCAGGCTGTTGGCCGATTTCAGCACCCAGTGGTTCTCGTCCGGGAAGACCAGCAGCCGGCTTTCGATGCCGCGCCGCTGAAGCGCGTTGAAGGTGGCCAGTGACTGGGTGGTGGGCACGCGGAAGTCCAGATCGCCCTGGATCACCAGCATCGGCGTGGACCAGTTCTGGACGTGGTTGGCCGGATTGAACTTCTGATAGTTCTCCGGGACGTCGTAGGGCGTGCCGCCGTTCTCCCACTCGGTGAACCACAGCTCCTCGGTGGCGTAGCCCATGCCGAAGGTGTCGAAGATGCCGTCGTGATTGACCAGGCACTTCCAGGGCTCTTTCCAGTTTCCGGCGATCCAGTTGACCATGTAGCCGCCGTACGAGGCGCCCAAGGCGCAGGCGCGGTCGCCGTCCAGGAAGTCATAGGTCGACAGGGCGTGGGCCCAGCCCTTTTGCAGGTCCTCCAGCGGGCGATCGCCCCAGTGGCCTGAGATGGAGTCCGTGAAGGCCTGGCCGTAGCCGGTCGAGCCGTGGAAATCGATCATGACGACCGCATAACCCGCCCCGGCATAGGTCTGGGCGTTCCAGCGATAGGACCAGGCGTTTCCGAACGACCCCTGGGGCCCGCCGTGGATCAGGAAGGCGACCGGCGCCTTTTCTCCCGGCGCCAGGCCGGCGGGCTTGATGACGTAGCCGTGCACGGTCTCGCCGTTCCAGCCGGCGAAGGTGAACTGCTCCGCCTCGCCGAAGGTCTCGTCGGCCAGCTGGGGGTTCACGCGCGTGATCTGGCGCGGCATCTCGCGGCCGCGATAGGTCTTGAACCAGAGCTCCGCCGGGGAATCGAGCGCGTCGCGCGAGAAGACGAAGCCGGTCGGCGTCAGGTCGAAGGCGCCGACGTGGCCGGGGCCGGTTATCGGCACGACGTCGCCGGAGCGCACGTCCACGCCGAACAGGCGCGTCTGGCCGACGTCGCCGGCGGTGACGTAGAGGGTGCGGCCGTCCGGCGACCATTGCAGGGCATCGGCCGAGCGGTCCCAGTCGGCGGTCAGGGCGCGGGTCCGGCCCGTGGCCACGTCCATGAGGTGCACGACCAGCCGGTCGGCTTCAAACCCCGGGCGGGCCATGGCGCGATAGGCCAGCGTCCTGCCGTCCGGCGAGAAGACCGGACCGGCGTCCCAGGCGTCGTTGGCGTCGGTCAGGTTGGTGAACTGGCCCGATCCCGACAGGTCGGCGCGGAACAGGTCGAAGTTCGTGCTCCACGGCTCGGTCTTGCCGGCCACGCGGGCGGAGAAGACGATGCCCTGACCGTCGGGGGTGAAGGTGAAATCGTTCTCGTCGCCGAACGGCTTGGAGGGAGTGTCTCCGTCGAAGCCCTTGGTGACCCAGACCGCCTCTCCGGCGCGGCCGTCGGCGGCGATCGGCGCGACGAACAGGTGGTTCTGGGTCCCGTCGTTCCAGGTGTCCCAGTGGCGCACGAAGACGCGGTCGTAGACCATGCCGGTCGACTTCGACGCGGCCTCCGCCTCGGTCCTCGCGACCGAGCAGGCCAGGTCGGCGCAGTCGGGATGGACGGCCAAGGCCACGGCGACGCGGTCGCCCGCGGGGCTGAGGCGATAGGTCTGGACGTCGACGGGCAGGTCCGTGACCTGCGTCGCACTGGCACCCCGATCGTTCGAAACCCAGACCTGGCTGGAGCCGGAGCGGCCCGAGAGGAAGTACAGCTTGCCGTCCGGGGCCCAGCGCGCGGTGTTGGCGCCGCCGTCCGAGATGGCCAGACGCCGCGCCTCGCCATCTCCGGTCAGCGGTTGGAGATAAAGGCTGGAGACGCCGCGGTTGTTCGGCAGGTCTGTCGCGCGCACCGAATAGACGACGCTCGCGCCGTCGGGCGAGACCTGCGGGTCCGACAGGCGGTTGACCATGATCAGGTCGTCGTAGGTGAAGCGGTCGATCTCCTGCGCCGCGGCCGGGGCGGCGACGCCCAGGGCCAGCGCCGCGAGAGCGGTCGAGAACAGAAGCGCGCTGCGCATGGGCATCCTCCAAAGGCTTTGGCCGAGGCGTAGCACGGCGCGCGCGGCCCGGTCAGCCCCGGCCGAAACCCCGCTTGCCCGGCCGCGCGGGAGCGGCGACAACCGATTCGATGAGCGCCGCTTCGCCCCATATCGTCGACGTCCTGATCGCCGAGCGCGCGCCGCGCCTGACGGGGTCGTGGACCTGGCCGCTGGTGCGGCCGGGGCTGTATCGCCTGCTGGGCTACCGCCAGGCCCGGCGCATGGCCGACATGGTCGCCGACAGCCCGGGCCACGTGGCTCTGGAGCAGGTTTCCCAGCTGCTTGACCTCAAGGTGTCGGCGCTCAATCTCGATCGGCTCCCCGCGACTGGCCGGTGTGTGGTGGTCGCCAATCATCCGACCGGAATCGCCGACGGGATCGCGGCATTCGACGCGATCAAGACGCGCCGACCCGACGCGATCTTCTTCGCCAACGCCGACGCTCTGAGGGTCTGTCCGCGCCTGTCGGAGGCGGTGATCCCGGTCGAGTGGGTGGTGGAGAAACGCACCCGTGAGAAGACGCGCGCCACCCTCGACGCCGCGCGCGCCGCCTTCGAGGCCGAGCGGTGTGTCGTCCTGTTCCCTGCTGGCCGGCTCGCGCGGATGGAGGATGGAGCGCTGACCGATCCGGAATGGGCGCCGACGGCCGCGTCTCTGGCGCGCAAGTACAGGGCGCCGATCGTGCCGATCCACGTATCCGGTCCCTACAGCCGGCTGTTCCACTTTTTCGACCGGTTCTCGCGGGAATTGCGGGACGTGACCCTGTTCCATGAGCTGCTGAACAAGCGGCGCAAGCCGTTCCGGCTGATGGTCGGCAAGCCCATCCCGCCTGAACGGCTCGACATCGACTCGGGCAAGGCGACCTATGCCCTGAAGGCCTTCACCGAGCGGGTCCTGCCGACTCAGCCCGACGCGGACTTCGCATGAGGATCTCTCTGGCCGACGAGGCGGCGACCACGGCGCTGGGGCGGGCCATCGCGCCCGTGCTGCGGCCGGGCGACGCCGTGCTGCTGGACGGGCCGCTGGGCATGGGCAAGTCGACCTTGGCGCGCGGCCTGATCCGGGCGCTGGCGGGCGAGGACGTGGACGTGCCCAGCCCCACCTTCACCATCGTGCAGTTTTACGAGACCGCGCCGCCGGTGGCGCACTTCGACCTGTACCGGCTGGAGCGGCCGTCCGAAGCCGCCGAGGTCGGGCTGGACGAGTCGCTGGATCTGGGTTGCGCCCTGATCGAATGGCCTGAGCGGCTGGGCGGCGATCCCGAAGTGTGGCTTGGGCCGGACCGGCTGACGATCCGACTGGAAGAGGACGGCGCCGGACGCGTTGCGACCGTTTCTGGCGTAGGTCGGTGGGAAGACGCGCTGAAGGAGATCCATGTCCGATCGTGAAGCTCTGCGGCTCGAGTTCCTGAAGTCCGTCGGCTTGACCGACGCGGCGCGCGCGCCCCTGCCCGGCGACGCTTCCACGCGCCGGTACGAGCGGCTGACCACGACGTCGGGTCAGACGCTGATGCTGATGGATCAGGCGCCCTCGGCGGAAAGCCCGCCGTGCGACCCGTCTTGGACGCCCGAGCAGCGGAAGGCGGCCGGCTGGAACGCGACGGCGCGGCTGTCGGCCGGGCGGATCGAGGCGTTCACGGCGGTGGCCGAGCATTTGCGCCACGCGGGCCTGTCGACGCCGGAGGTGATCGCGGTGGACGCGCCGAACGGGCTGGCCGTGATCGAGGATTTCGGGAACGACCTGTTCGCCAAGGTGATCGAGGACGGCGAGCCGCAGGCGCCGCTGTATCTGGCCGCGGTGGACGCCGTGGCCCGCATCCACATGGCCGCGCTGCAGCCGCCCGTGATGCAGGGGCCGGGAGGGAACTGGCCGCTGCAGACCTATGACGTGACAGCCCTGCAGGGCGGGGCCGACCTGTTTTTGGAGTGGTGGCCGAAATTCCGGCCGCAGGTCGACTTCGGCCAGGCGGCCCTGGACGAATGGGCCGAGGCCTGGGCCCCGATCGCGGCCATGGGCGAGGCCAAGGCCTGGACCATCGCTCACCGCGATTATCACGCCGAGAACCTGATCTGGCTGCCGGAGCGCACTCACCACCGTCGCGTCGGCCTGATCGACTTCCAGGACGCCGTGCTGGCCCACCCCGTATGGGATCTGCATTCCCTTTTGCAGGACGCGCGGCGCGACGTGCCGTCGGAGCTGGAGGCGGTCTGCTTCGACCACTATTGCGACGTGGCCATGGTCCTGCGCGAGGAATACCGCGCCGACTACGCCGCGCTGGCGGCGCTGAACGAGGCGCGCATCCTGGGCGTCTTCGCCCGTCTGATCACGCGCGACGGCAAGCCGCGATACGCGCAGTTCATGCCGCGCATGTGGGCGCATCTGGACCGCAACCTGAAGAAGCCGGGGCTGGAGCGGGTGGCCGATTGGTTCGCCCGTCACGTCCCGGTGGAGGCGCGGCTGTGACCGCACCGAAGACCGCCATGGTGCTGGCCGCAGGGCTGGGCACGCGGATGCGGCCGCTGACGGGCGACCGGCCCAAGGCGCTGGTCGAGGTCGGAGGCCGGGCCCTGATCGATCACGTGCTGGACCGGCTCAAGGACGCGGGCGTCGAGCGGGTCGTGGTCAATGTCCACTGGTTCGCCGACCGGCTGGAGGCGCATCTGAGGGCGCGGGGGCGTGGGCCGGAGATCGCGATTTCCGACGAGCGGGCGGAACTGCTGGAGACCGGCGGCGGGCTGAAGAAGGCGCGCGCGCTGTTGGGCGACGATCCGGTGTTCGTGGCCAACATCGACAGCGTCTGGATCGACCGGGGCGACGCCCTCGGAGACTTGGTCCGCCTGTGGGATCCGGAGCGGATGGATGCGGCCCTGCTGCTGGCGCGGCGGGAAGGCTCGATCGGGTTCGAGGGCGACGGGGACTTCTTCCTGGCGGACGACGGGCGGCTGACGTTCCGGGGCGACGCGGCGAGCGCGCCTTACGCCTACATGGGCGTGCACATCACGCGGCCGGACTATGCCGATCAGGGGCCTGACGGACCCTTCTCGCTGAGCCCCCTGTGGCGGAAGTCGGCGGCGGACGGCCGACTGTTCGGCTGGGTGCTGCAGGGCGACTGGATGCACGTCGGCGACCCGCAGGCCCGCGACGAGGCGGAGGCGCGGCTCACCGCATGAGCGGTTTTGACCCCTTCTCCGGCCCGGCCCCGCGCTGGTTCTCCATCGACGCGCATCGGCCGTTTCTGGAGGATCTGGCCGACGGCGTGCTGGCGTGGCTGGGGGAGCGCGATCCGGAGGCGCTGTCGGACGCGGTGGTGCTGTTGCCCAATCGAAGGGCGGCGCGGGCGTTTTCGCAGGCTCTGGCTCGGCGGGCGGGGGACCGGGCCGTGCTGCTGCCCGAGGTGCGGCCCCTGGGCGATCTGGAGGAGGACGAGCCGCCGTTCTCGCCGGGCGACGTGGGGCTGGACCTGCCGCCGGCGATCGACGGGCGGGCGCGGCGGTTCGAGCTGGCGCGGCTGATCGTGGAGTCCGACCTGCGGCCCGGCCTGACGCCCGTGGGCGCGCTGGGGCTGGCCGACGCCCTGGGGCGGTTCCTGGACAGTTGCCAGATCGAGGAGGTCGAGGACCTGTCGAAGCTGGACGAGATGGTGTCAGGCGACCTCGCGCGGCACTGGCAGGAGAGCGCGAAATTCCTGCGACTGGCGAACGAGCGGTGGCCCGCGCGGCTGGCCGAAATGGGCATGGTCGACCCCGCGTGGCGGCGCTCGAAGCTGCTGCGTCTGCTGGCCCAGCGCTGGACCGAGAGCCCACCAGACCGGCCGGTGCTGGCCGCCGGATCGACCGGCACGGCCCCGGCCGCGGCGGCGGTGCTGAAGGCCGTGGCGGCGGCGCCGCGCGGGGCCGTGGTCGTGCCGGGGCTGGATCGCGACATGGCCGACGACATCTGGGGCGAGGTGGTCGGGACGCCTGAAAAGCCGGGGGACGCCCAGCATCCCCAGCACGCGCTGTCGCGGCTGCTGACGGCGGTGGAGGTCGAGCGCGGGGCGGTGCGGCCGTGGTTCCGCCCGGCGGAGGAGCCGGTCGCGGCGCGCAAGGGCCGGGCGCGCGGGCGCGTGCTGGCCGAGGCCCTGCGCCCCGCCGAGACGACCGGCGACTGGCAGAGCGCCATCGACGCCCTGCGGCGCGAGGCCGCCGAGGTGACCGGCGCCGATCCGGTGGCCGAAGGGCTGGAGGGGCTGTCCGTCCTGACCGCCGAGAACGAGGAGGACGCCGCCGCCGCGATCGCCGTGATGTTGCGCGAGGCGCTGGAGACGCCGGGCCGCACCTGCGCCCTGGTGACGCCGGATCTGGATCTGTCGCGGCGTGTGTCGGCGCGGCTGGAGCGGTGGGGCGTGGTGGCGGACAGTTCGTCGGGCGCGCCCCTGTCGCGGACCCCGGCGGGACGGCTGTTGAGCCTTTCCGCACGGGTGCTGGCCGATCCGCTGGACCCGCAGCCGCTGCTGGGCCTGCTGAAGCATCCGGCTGTGACGATCGCGCTGGAAGGCCACGAGTTCACGGACGCCCGGTGCGGGCTGGAGCGCCTGGCGCTGCGCGGGCCCCGGCTGCGGGATTTCACGCGGGCGCGGACGAAGCTGCTGAAGGCGCGCTCGCCCCGCGACGACGGCCGGGAGCCCTCGGAGACGACCGTGGCGCAGGCGCGGGCCGCCGAGGCCTTGCTGGACCGGCTGGAGGCGCTGATCGCGCCCGCGCGCGCCGTCCCCGAACCGACACTGGATCAGGCGGCGCGGACGCTGACCGCTTTCGTCGAGGCCGTGGCCGGGCTGGACGCCTGGGCCGGGAACGACGGCGAGGCGGCGGCGGCCCTGCTGGCCGGGCTGATCGCGCACAGCGCGCCGCTGGGCGAACTGGACGCGACGGCGTTCGCGCGGCTGCTGACGAAGCTGATGGACGCCGAGACGGTGCGTGCGGGCGACGCGACGCATCCGTCCTTGCGTGTGCTGGGGGCCATCGAGGCGCGTCTGGTGCGCGCCGACCGGGTCATTCTGGCGGGGCTGGAGGAGGGGGTCTGGCCGGGCGCGGCCTCGGTTGATCCCCTGCTGTCGCGGCCGATGCGCGCCGCCGTCGGCCTGCCGCCGCCCGAGAAGCGGCTGGGCCAGACGGCGCAGGACTTCATCCAGGCGGCGTCCTCGCCCGAGGTCGTGCTGGTCGAGCGGCGGCGGCGCGGCGGCCAGCCGGCGGTGCCGAGCCGCTGGCTGTGGCGGCTGAGGATGCTCGCCAAGGGGGCGGGGGTGGAGGTGGCCGAGGCGACCGCGCACCTTTCGCTGGCCCGCGCGCTGGACGCGCCGGCGACGTTCGATCCGGCGCGCCGGCCCAGGCCCCGCCCGCCGGTCGCGCGGCGGCCCAGGGAACTGCCCGTGACCAGCATCCAGCGGTGGGTGCGCGATCCCTATTCCGTCTATGCCCAGTACATCCTGGGCCTGCGCCAGCTGGATCGGCCGGGTCAGGCGGCCGAGGCGATGGCCCGGGGCAATGCGATCCACAAGGCTATCGAGCGCCTGATCGTCGCGTGGCCGGACGGTCTGCCCGACGACTGCGAGGAGGTGCTGCACGACCTGCTGATCGAGGAGCTGGGCCATGCCGGCTTCGTCGACGCCGACATGGCGCGGGAGCGCCCCCTTGCGCGCAACTGCGCGCGCTGGCTGACCGGCATGGAGGCGCGCCGCAGGGAGCGGGGCGTCGAGGTGCTGGTGGAGCAGCGGCTGGCGCTGACCTTCCCGACGAGCACCGTGCCCTTCACCGTGACGGCCAAGGCCGATCGCATCGAACTGTCCGCCTTCGGCGCGGCCGTGATCGACTTCAAGACCGGAAGCGTCCCCTCCGCCAAGGAGATCAAGGCGGGCTTCGCGCCCCAACTGACGCTGACGGGCGCCATCCTGTCGGAAAGCGGGATCGGGGATCGACCGGCCACGGACCCCGATGAGCTGACCTATGTGCGCGTCACCGGCAGGGGCGAAGGCGGCACGGAAGAGACGCGCGCGCTGGGCGCCGAGGCCATGGCGTTGTCGATGGCTGCGCTGGAGGGTCTGAAGGCGCGGGTGGCGCGGTTCGACCACGAGGAAGAACCCTACGTGTCGTGGGCCGCGCCGCAGTTCATGGGCAATTTCGGCGGCAACTACGACCATCTGGCGCGCGTGTGGGAGTGGCACGTGGCGGGCGGCGGCGAGGGAGACGAGGCATGAGCGGCGCCGGAGCCCCCGCCCTGTTCGTCGCCGATCCGGCCCAGCGCGCGGCGGCCGACCCGCGCGCGACGGTGTTCGTCGTGGCCAACGCCGGATCGGGCAAGACCTCGACGCTGGTGGACCGCGTGGCGCGCCTGCTCCTGACCGGGACGCGGCCGGCGGAGATCCTGTGCGTCACCTACACCAAGGCGGCGGCGGCCGAGATGCAGGGGCGGCTGTACGCGCGGCTGGGCGCGTGGGCGATCGCCGACGACGCGACGCTGCGCGGCCAGCTGGCGGCGCTGGACGGGTCGGACGCCGACCGGCTGACGCCCGACGACCTGTCGCGCGCGCGCCGCCTGTTCGCCCGCGCGCTGGAGACGCCGGGCGGGCTGAAGATCCAGACGCTGCACGCCTTCTGCGAACAGCTGCTGCGGCGCTTCCCGCTGGAGGCGGGGGTCGATCCGGGGTTCGAGGTGCTGGACGACGCGGGGGCGGCGGAACTGTCGATCCAGGCGCGCGACGATCTGGCGCGCCACGCCCTGGCCGATCCGGACGGGGCGGTGGGCCGCGCGTATGCCCACTTCGCGGTCACGCTGGACTGGCAGAGTTTCCAGGATCTGCTGGGGCGGATCGAGGCGGACCGGGCCGTGCTGACGGCCTGGCTGGACCGCATCGCGGACGGGACCAGCGACGGGCCGCACCGGGCGTTCGGACTGGAGGGCACGGAGACGCTGGAGGAGCACCAGTCCGGCTTCATGCGGCGGCTGGACCGGGGGCGCTGGCTGGCGCTGGCTGACGAAGTGGCCAAGGGCGGCACGAACGACGGCAAATGCGCCGAACGGATGCGGAGCGCCGACTGGACCTTCGCCGGAATCGAGTCCGTGTTCCTGACCGACGGCAAAGCGCGCGCGGCGTCTCGCTTCATATCCAAACAGGCGCCGCCGTCCGCCAAGGCCGAGATGGAGGCGCTGCAGTCCGCCTACTGGCAAGCGGTCGAGACCTCCCGGAAGATCCGCACGGCGGAGGAGACCGGGCACGTGCTGGCGCTGGCCCGGGTGCACGCGGCCTTCTACGAGCACGCCAAGACGAAGACCGGGGCGCTGGACTTCGCCGACCTGATCGCGGCGGCGGTGCAGTTGCTAACGGTGAAGGCCGACGCGGCCTGGGTGTTGTTCAAGCTGGACGGCGGGGTCGATCACGTCCTGCTGGACGAGGCCCAGGACACGGCGCCCGAGCAGTGGGAGATCCTGAAGGCGCTGACCGAGGCCTTCTTCGACGGGGCGGGCGCCGAGCGCGGCTCGGACCGGCCGCGCACCGTGTTCGCCGTCGGCGACGAGAAGCAGTCGATCTATTCCTTCCAGGGCGCGCGGCCGGAGCGGCTGCGCGAGGAGCGCGGGCGCTATTTCCAGCGCGCCGAGGGGGCCGGGCTGGCCTACGCCGGGGTCGATCTGGCGACGTCGTTCCGCTCGACGAAGACCGTGCTGGACTTCGTCGACGCGGTGTTCGACCGGCCCGACCGAGCGGTCGCCGCCGTGGGCGAGACCGGCGAGTGGGCGAACCACTTCGCCTTCCGCGGCGACCAGACCGGCTCGATCGACCTGTGGCAGATGCACGTCGATCCGGAGAAGGTCGAGCGCGACGCCTGGGAGCCGGTGGACGCCGAGCCGGAGGACGGTTCGCGCAAGGCGCTGGCGCGCGATCTGGCCAGGGAGATCAGGCGGCAGGTCGAGAGCGGCGTCGCCGTGCACGACAAGGGCGGCAAGCTGAAGCCCGCCGGCTACGGCGACTATCTGGTGCTGGTGCGCAAGCGCGACGGGCTGTTCGAGGAGATCCTGCGCGCGCTGAAGGCCGAGGGCGTGCCGGTCGCCGGCGCCGACCGGCTGATGCTGTCGGAGCATGTGGCGTTCCATGACCTGCGCGCGCTGGCCCGGTTCGCCCTGTTCCCGGACGACGACCTGACCGTGGCGGAAATCCTGCGCGGGCCGTTCTGCGAGGTGAGCGAAGAGAGCCTGTTCGACCTGGCCGGGCGCGAGGGGCGCGGCGGCCTGTGGGGCGAGCTGCGACGGCGGGGGGACGAGCGGACGGAATGGGCGCACGCGCGGGCGCTGCTGGAGGCGGCGCGCGCCCTGGCCGACCGCGACGCCTTCGGCTTCTTCTCGGGGCTGCTGAATCGCGTCGACGACCGGGGGCTGACCGGGCGGGTGCGGATGCTGAACCGGCTGGGCGCCGAGGCGGCGGAGGCGATCGACGAGACGCTGAATCTGGCGCTGGCGGTCGAGGGTCGGGGGGCGGTCGATCTGGAGACGGCGCTGGGCCGCATGGAGACCGCCGAGGTCCAGGTTAAGCGCGAGCTGGAGGGGCCGCGCGGTCAGGTTCGGGTCATGACGGTGCACGGCGCCAAGGGGCTGGAGGCGCCGGTGGTGATCCTGCCCGACACCACGGGCGCGCCGGGCGGCGGCAAGGGCGTCGCCCTGCTGCCGCTGACTTTGCCGGACGGGACGGAGGGGCGCGTGCTGTGCGCCAGCTCCAAGGGCGAGGACTGCGACGTGGCCTCCGCCGCGCGGACGGAGCGGGACGAGCGGGGCAAGGCCGAGGGGCTGAGGCTGCTCTATGTCGCGCTGACGCGGGCGCGCGACCGCGTGATCGTCATGGGCCGCCACGCCGCCAACCGGAAGGGGGCGCCCGAGGGCAGCTGGCGCCACGTGATCGAGGAGACCTTCGGGCGGCTGGACGGCGTGCGCGATCTGGAACAGCCGGGCGGCAGGACGATCCGGCGGTTCGGGGCCGACCCCCTGACCGCGATCGGCAAGGCGGCGGCTGCCGAAGCCGCCCCCACTACCGTGCCCGACTGGACCCGGCGCGCGCCGCCGGCGGACGTGCTGGCGCGGCCGTCATCGCCGTCGCGGCTGGAGGGGTCGATCCGCGTGCCGGCGCCCTCTCCCCTCGCCACGGCGGCGGGCGCGGGGGCGCCCTTGGGCCGGTTCCGGCGCGGCGACCTGGTCCACCGCCTGTTGGAGCGCCTGCCCGACGTCGAGCCCGCGCGGCGCGACGAGGTGGCGCGTCGCCTGCTGGCGCGCGAGCCGGATCTGGACCAGGCGCGCATCGACGAGATGGTCGGCGCCGCGCTGGGCGTGCTGGGCGACGAGGTCTTCGCGGAGGTGTTCGGCCCCGGCTCACGCGCCGAGGTGGCGGTGGCGGGCAAGGTCGGCGGGCTGACGGTGTCGGGCCGCATCGACCGCCTGGCGATCACGCCGGACCGCGTGCTGGTGGTGGACTTCAAGACCAACCGCCCCGCGCCCGACCGCATCGAGGACGCCGACCCCGCCTATCTGACGCAGATGGCGCTGTACGTCGCGGCGCTGAAGTCGGTTTGGCCTGGGCGGCGGGTCGAGGCGGCGCTGGTCTGGACCGACGGGCCCCGGCTGATGCCGATCCCCGAGGCGATGCTGGCGCGGGATTGAACGGGACGCGATTCGCCCCACATCATGGCCGACCGGGCGCGAAGCCGCGCCCACCCCTTCTCCGATCAGGATTCCGCCCATGCCCACCGTCAAGGTCACCGACGACAGCTTCGAGACCGACGTGCTGAGGTCCTCCACCCCCGTGCTGGTGGATTTCTGGGCCGAGTGGTGCGGCCCCTGCAAGCAGATCGGCCCGGCGCTGGAGCAGATCGCCGACGAGATGGCCGGCGCCGTCACCGTCGCCAAGGTCAACATCGACGACAGCCCCATGACCCCGTCCAAACTGGGCGTGAAGGGCATCCCGACCCTGATGCTGTTCCGCGACGGCGAGATGACCGCCATGAAGGTCGGCCCCATGCCCAAGGGCAAGCTGGTCGAATGGCTGGCCGAAGCGGGCGTGACGGCGGGCTGAGCCAATTGCCGGCGGAGACCTTCGCGCCGCCGCCGGCTCGGTATCTCCATCTGCCTTCAGGCAGTCATCTGCCGGTCAATGAGGACGCGGCGCCCTTCATCGCGGTCGTGGTCGTTGAACAGCCCGTCGAGGCGGGATGGCAGGATCACGTCAGCGAGTGGCTTGTCGCGTCACGCTGCCACTACATGTGCGCGTGGGGACTGGATGCCAGCTCCTGGGACGACAGCGTCGACTGGGCCAGCCGGCGCCTGAACGGCGCGGATGAGCTGCCGGATGACAAATGGGTGATGACCACATGGCATGACCATGAGTCGCTGGACCAGGTCTTCAGGTACGCGGGCCATTGCGCTCAACACCCCACGATCGACCTGGAACGAGTGCTGATCGTCCATGTCGCCGGCGGGTCAGCCGAAGACGCGATGCTGACACGCTATGCGGAAGCTCAGCACGGCGCCCAAGACCATTGATCAGGTCGGCCACGTCTCTTCGTCGGCCCCCAGCACCTCGCCCGCCAGATACAGCGAACCGCAGATGATCACGCGGCCGGCGCCGAGCGCCAGGGCGCGGTTCAGCGCCGCGTCGACCTGACCCACCGCCAGGGCGCCGAGGCCGTGGCCCGTCGCGACGGCGGCCAGGGCGTCCGGCGGAGCGCAGGCGCCGTCGAAGGCGACGGTGAAGACCTGAGCGGCCGACCCCCGCAGAGCCTCGAAGAAGCCCGCGTGGTCCTTGTTGGCCAGCATCCCGACGATCAATGCCGTGGGGCGCGGGTCGTGCGCCTGGCGGTCGGCCAGAAAGGCGGCCAGCGCCGCCGCCGCGTGCGGATTGTGCCCGCCGTCCAGCCACAGCTCCGCGCCCGCAGCCGTCGCGGTGCGACCAGAGGCACCCGCCGTCAGTCGCTGCATGCGCGCGGGCCAGGTCGCGGTTTCTATGCCGCG
Organism: Caulobacteraceae bacterium; assembly: GCA_019748055.1. Taxonomy (GTDB): domain Bacteria; phylum Pseudomonadota; class Alphaproteobacteria; order Caulobacterales; family Caulobacteraceae; genus Brevundimonas. The sequence goes on from JAIEQC010000024.1 coordinate 42,088, forward strand.
CGCGATGGCGTCGTCCGGCAGGCCAAGTTCCAGCGCGATCGCGGCCGCCAGCCCGGCGTTGTCGATCTGGTGCGAGCCGGGCAGGCGGGGGGCGGGCAGGTCCAGCAGGCGCTCGGGGGTCTGCACCACCATGCCGCCGCGCTCGGCCCAGGCGTCGAAGTCGGTCCCCATGGCGGTGACCGGGGCGCCGACTCCCTCGGCGCGGGCGAGGAGCGTCGCATGGGCCACCTCCGACTGACGGCCGAGGATGGCGGGCGCGCCGGGCTTGAAGATTCCGGCCTTTTCGCGCGCCACGCCGGCCAGGTCGGTCCCCAGAAACTCCGCATGGTCAAGATCGACCGGCGCCACCGCCGTGATCAGCGGCCGCGAGATGACGTTGGTGGCGTCCAGCCGACCTCCCAGTCCGACCTCGATTACCGCCAGATCAGCCGGCGTCTCCGCCATGGCCAGGAAGGCGGCGGCGGTGGTGCTTTCGAACACCGTGGCCTCAAGGCCCGTGGCCTCGATGCGGTCGAGGATCGCGTTCAGCGTTGCGTCGTCTATGAGCTTCCCCGCCAGCCGGATGCGCTCAGGAAACCGCACCAAGTGAGGCGAGGTATAGGCGTGGACGCGCAGGCCCGCCGCCTCGGCCATGGCCCGGACGAAGGCGACGGTGGAGCCCTTGCCGTTGGTGCCGGCCACGTGGACCACGGGCGGCAGCCGGTCCTGCGGATCGTCCAGCGCGCGGCACAGGGCCGCCATACGGTCGAGCGACAGGTCGATCCGCTGGGGATGACGCAGGCGCAGGCGCTCGGAGATCGGGTCCACGGCCGTCAGGCCGCGCGCTTGCCGTCCATCAGCATGGACAGGATCAGGCCCAGAGTGCGCGGCAGGTCGGGGCGTGGGACGACGCGATCGACCATGCCTTTTTCCTGCAGATACTCCGCGCGCTGGAAGCCCGGGGGCAGTTTCTCGCGGATCGTCGCCTCGATCACGCGCGGGCCGGCGAAGCCGATCAGGGCGCCGGGCTCGGCCAGATGGACGTCGCCCAGCATGGCATAGCTGGCGGTGACGCCGCCGGTGGTCGGGTCGGTGAGGACGACGACGAACGGCAGGACGGCGGCCTTCAGTTCCTGGATCGCGAGGGTGGTGCGCGCCATCTGCATCAGGCTGAGGGCGCCCTCCTGCATCCGCGCGCCGCCGGCCGCGGTGAAGCAGACCAGCGGCAGGCCGCGCGACACCGCCTCCTGCGCCGCCTTGATGAAGGCCTCGCCCGCCGCCATGCCGAGCGAGCCGCCCATGAAGGAAAAGTCCTGAACGATGACCACGGCCTCCACGCCGTCGATCTCGCCCACACCGATCGCCATCGTGTCTTTGCGGCCCGCCGCCTTGCGCGCTGTGGCCAGACGATCGCGATACGGTTTGCCGTCGGAGAACTTCAGCGGGTCCTCGGGCACGTCAGGCGTGGCGATCTCTTCCCACAGGCGGTCGTCGAAAGTGACCTTCAAGCGCTGCTCGGCGTTCAGGCGCATGTGCCGGCCCGACGGGGTGACCCAAAGAGCCGCCTCCAGATCCGGGCGGTACAGCATGTCGCCCGTATCCGGATCCTTGATCCACAGATTGTCGGGCGTATCGCGGCGGCTGACGATCTTTCGCACGCCGGGAGCAAATCGGCTGAGCCAGCCGGTCAGCGGGCGGTTGTCGGGGGACTTTTCGTTGGCCATGGCTGGCGCCCTTTACGCCATCTGGGTCGCGCGCGCACCCCTGACGGCGGTCGCCAGGTCGCGCACCTTGTCCAGAACGCGTCGGACGGGATCGTCGTCCTGGGCGACGGCGGCCGCGCCTTCCTCGACGAGGACGGAGCCGGCCACCACGGCGTCGGACACGCGAGCGATTTGGGCTGCGCGTTGGGGGGTCTTGATCCCGAAACCCACCGCCACAGGCAGGCCGGAAGCCGCGCGCACGCGGGCCACAGCAGGGGCGACGGCGTCGGCGTCGGCCTCCTTCACCCCGGTCACGCCAGCGACGGAGACGTAGTAGACGAAGCCGCGGGTGCGGGCCGTCACCGTTTTCAGGCGATGGTCGTCGCTGGTGGGCGTGGCCAGGCGGATCAGGGCCAACCCCTCGGCGTCCAGGGCGTCGGTGAGAGGACCGGCCTCTTCCGGCGGGCAGTCGACGACGATCAGGCCGTCGACGCCGGCAGCGGCGGCATCGCGAGCGAAGGCGGCATGGCCGTAAGTCTCCAGCGGGTTCAGATAGCCCATGAGAATCAGCGGCGTTTCGGCGTCGCCCTCCCGGAAGGCGCGCGCCAATTCCAGCGTGCCTTTCAGCGTCAGGCCCGACTTCAGCCCACGCGCGGCGGCCTTCTGGATGGTCGGACCCTCGGCCATGGGGTCGGAGAAAGGAAAGCCCAGCTCGATCAGATCGGCTCCGGCGGCCGGCAGGCCGCGCAGGATCTCCAGCGTCTCCTCACGCGAGGGGTCTCCGGCCATGACGTAGGTCACGAAGCCCGCCCGGCCCTCGGCCTTCAGCGCCGCGAAGCGCGCGTCGATGCGGGCGACGGTCACTGGGCGGCGGCCGCCGGGCAGACATCGCCCGGAATCGGAGCGAAGGCGATCCAGCCCGCGGTCGCGGGCGCAACGGGTCGGCTTTCATCATAGAACGCCGCCATCTCCAGACCGTCGCATCCACCGGTCGATCGGCGGCGGGCGAAGATCACGCCGTTGTCCTGGCCGGAAACGACCTGCCAGCCCTGACCGGAGAAGTGGCCGATGTAAGTCTCCGCGACCGGGGCGATGGAGGCGAGCGGGCCGGTCACGCAGACCGCCTTGCCTTGATATTGCGGACGAGGTCCGCAGGTGTCGTCAAACGTCATGCCCTCGACCAGAGGCAGGGCGACTTCGGGCGCCGCGTCCTGAGCGGCTGCGTGGCCGGCCGAGAGTGCTATGGCGCCTAAGCCCACGATGAAGACCAAACGCATGATCACAACTCCACACCCAGGTGCTTCGCCACGGCGAAGATGTCCTTGTCGCCCCGCCCGCACATGTTCAGCACGACGTCGCCGCCCTTGCCAACCTCACGCGCGATCTCGCCGACGCGGGCCAGGGCGTGCGACGGCTCCAGCGCCGGAATGATGCCCTCCAGCTTCGAGCACAGCTGGAAGGCCTCGAGCGCCTCCTGATCGGTCGCGGCGCGGTATTCGGCGCGGCCAGAGTCGTGCAGCCAGGCGTGCTCCGGCCCGATGCCCGGATAGTCGAGCCCGGCCGAAATGGAGTGCCCCTCCAGAATCTGGCCGTCTTCGTCCTGGAGCAGATAGGTGCGGTTGCCGTGCAGGACGCCCGGACGGCCGCCCTGAAGCGACGCGGCATGGTCGGGCCCGTCGAGGCCGCGCCCGGCGGCTTCGATGCCGATCAGGCGCACGGACGGGTCTTCGATGAAGGGGTGGAACAGGCCGATGGCGTTGGACCCGCCGCCGATCGCGGCCACGCAGGCGTCGGGCAGCTTGCCACGGCGGGCCAGCATCTGCGCCCGGGCCTCCTTGCCGATCACGCTTTGGAAGTCGCGGACGAGTTCCGGATAGGGATGCGGACCGGCGGCGGTGCCAATGATGTAATAGGTGTCGGCCACGTTGGTGACCCAGTCGCGCATGGCCTCGTTCATCGCCTCCTTCAGCGTCGAACGGCCGTTGGTCACGGGCACGACCTCCGCGCCCAGAAGCTTCATGCGGAAGACGTTGGGCGCCTGACGCTCCACGTCCACTGCGCCCATGTACACGGTGCAGGGCAGGCCGAAGCGGGCGCAGACTGTCGCTGTGGCCACGCCGTGCTGGCCGGCGCCGGTCTCAGCGATGATCCGCGTCTTGCCCATGCGCATGGCCAGCAGGATCTGGCCCATGCAGTTGTTCACCTTGTGAGCGCCGGTGTGGTTCAGTTCGTCGCGCTTGAACCAGATGTTCGCCCCGCCGTGGTGGTCGGTCAGGCGCTGGGCCAGGTACAGCGGGCTGGGGCGGCCGACGTAGTGCTCCAGCCACTGGTCCAGCTCGGCCTGGAAGGCGGGGTCGGCCTTGGCGGCCTCATAGGCGTCCTGAAGCTCCAGCACGGCGGGCATCAGGGTCTCGGCGACGAAGCGGCCGCCGAAGGGGCCGAAGCGGCCCTCGGCGTCGGGCCAGGCGTAGGCGGAGTTGGGGATCGGAGCGTTCACGGAACCGGCTTTCAGGCCTCGGCGACGGCCTTCAGAAAGGCCGCGATGCGGGCCGGCTCCTTAACACCCGGCGCGCTTTCCACGCCAGAGGAGACGTCGACATGGGGCGCGCCGGTGACCCGGATCGCGCGCGTCACATTGTCCGGGTCCAAGCCTCCGGCCAGGAACCAGGGCCGGTCGAAGGCATGGCCCGCCAGGATCGACCAGTCGAAGGCATGGCCGACGCCGCCGGGCAGGTCGGCCCCTTCCGGAGGTTTCGCGTCGAACATCAGGTGGTCGGCGACGCCCGCCCAGACGTCGGCGGCGGCCAGATCGGACGCCTCGCGCACCGGCAGGGCCTTGATTATCCCGGCCTTCGTCAGCCGGCGGACCTCGGCGGCGCGTTCGGGAGTCTCGGACCCGTGCAACTGAATGAAGTCGGGCCGCAGGGTCAGCGCCAGGGTGGTCAGGAGCAGGTCGTCGGGGTTCACGACCACCGACACGATCTTCGCCCGCCCGCGCGCCCGGTCGAACAGGGTCGCCGCCTCCAGCGGTCCCAGATGACGCGGGCTCCGGCTGAAGGTCACGGCGCCGACGAACGCCGCGCCGTGATCCAGCGCGACATCCAGCGTCTCGGGCGTCGTCAGGCCGCATATTTTGGCGAGGGTCATCAGGCGCAGGTGCGGTCCCGCAGCCCTTGGGTCAAGGGCGATACAGGTCCGCGTCCGGATCGGCCCTGCCGCGGATCGCCGCGCCGACGATTTCTGACGCGATGACCGAATAGGTGATGCCGTTGCCGCCGAAGCCCATGACGGCGAAGGCGTGGTCCACGCCGGGAACCGGGCCGATGGAGGGCAGGCCGGTCGCGCTCTCGCCGAAGGCGCCGGCCCAGGCATGGTCGATCTCGAACTCGACCATGGGCAGAAGGGCCTTCAGCTTGCGGGCGATGCGGTCGGCCTTGGTCTTCAGCTTGGGGATGGAGGTGTGGGCCGTCGGGCTGTGCTCGTCCTCGCCGCCGACGACCAGACGACCGTCGCGGGCCATGCGGAAATACAGGTACGGGTCCGACGCCTCCCAGACGAGCATCTCGCGCAGCCAGGCGGGGCAGGGAGTGCGCGGTTTGGTGGCCAGGGCCCAGGTGGAGATGACCTTGGCGCCCGGCGTCGGCACGCCCTCGGGGAACTCATAGCCGCAGCAGAAGACGACCGTCTTCGCCCGCACGGCATGACCCGCGTCGGTGACCAGGGTGACTCCGTCCGGATCGGAGACGGCCTGCATCACCTCGACGGGCGAGAAGACGTGCGCGCCGGACTTCTGCGCGCGACGCAGCAGGCCGGCGGCCAGGCGGGCCGGGTCGGCGCGGGCGGAACCGTCCGACAGGATGGCCCCGGTGCGGTCGATGCCGTAGTCGGTGCGCAAGGTCTCGGCAGGTATGAAGACGCTTTCCAGCCCCATCGCGCCGCGCGCCTCGGCCTCGGCTTCCAAGGCGCGGAAGCCGTGTTCGTCGCCGGCCAGATAGAGAGTTCGGCTAGGCTTCAGCCCGCAGGGGATGCGCTCCTGACGCACGATGTCCGTCAGGTGATCCACGGCGCTCCGGGACCGGGCATAGGCCCGCCGCGCGTTTGCAGAACCGATCTTCCTGCCCAGCTCGACCAGCGGCAGGTCGATCTCCCACTGCAGCAGGGCGGTCGAGGCGATGGTGGAGCCCATCAGCGGCGGTCGGCGGTCCAGGACCGCGACGCTGAAATCGTTCGCCAGCCCATGGGCCATGAAGGCACCGGAGATGCCGGCCCCCACCACGGCCACGTCCACGCTGATCGCGCGGGTCAGAGGGCGCGTCGGGACGCCCAGACCCCGCCCGTGCGCCCAGAGCGAGGCGCCGGTGCGAAGATCGCGTTCGTGGGTGGCGGACATGTGGGCTCCGTCGAAGCGAAGCCATAAGCCGTCATTCGGTGTCGGGTTCCCGAAACACCAGATCGACCTCCGCCGGGGCCAGCAGGCGCCAGTCGCCCGGCGCGAGGTCGGCGGGGATCGTCAGCGCCCCCATGCGCTCGCGGTGCAGGGCCTCCACGTGATTGCCGGCCGCGGCGAACATGCGGCGGACCTGGTGGTATCGGCCCTCGTGCACCGTGAGACGCGCCTCGGTGGGCGAGATGATCTCCAGCATGGCCGGGGCCAGCGGCTTGTCCTCGCTTTCCAGCATCAGCGTGCCCGAGGCGAACAGAGCCGCCTCGTGCCCCTCCAGCGGACGCGCCAGCATGGCATGGTAGACCTTGGCCACGTGACGACGCGGGCTGATGATCCGGTGCAGCAGGTCGCCGTCGTCGGTGAGGAGCAGCAGGCCCGAGGTCTGTTTGTCCAGTCGGCCGACGGTCGAAATGGCCGGGTCGCGGCGACGCCAGCGCGACGGCAGGACGTCGTAGACCAGCGCCCCGTCCTCCTTGTGCGAACAGGTCATGCCCAGCGGCTTGTTCAGCAGGATGACCAGACCGGGCGGCGGGTCGACGGGACGGCCGTCGACGGTCATCCGGTCCGGCAGGTCCGGCGTCGGCGCAATCTTCCGGGAGGCGTCGGTCAGGTCGCGGCCATCCAGCGTGATGCCGCCGATCCGGGCCAGTTTCGCGATCTCCTGCCGCGAGCCGTAGCCCATGCCGCCGAGCAAACGGTCCAGACGGACCGGCTTCATTTCGTGGCCTCGAAGACCTTGTAGCCCTGCGCCTCGGCGAGGACGCGGACGCGACGGAAGGCCCCGTCCAGCTCGGCCTCGTAGGGCAGGTGGCGGTTGGCGACCATCCAAAGGGCGCCGCCCTTCTTCAGCATCTCCACCGCCTTGCGCACGAAGGCCTGACCGAGGCGTCGATCCTCCTGCCCGCCGTCGTGGAAGGGCGGGTTCATGACGACGAAGTCGAGCTCTCCGGAGCCGGGCAGGGTCCGCGCGTCCGCCCAGTCGAAGGTCGCGCGCGGATCTGGGACGTTCAGCCGGGCGGCCTCGACGGCGCGGCGGTCGAGGTCGATCCCGGAGACCCTGGTAACGGCGGGGGAGGTCAACACCGCCTCCGACAACACCCCGAGCCCGCAGCCAAGGTCGGCCCCCGCGCCCTTCATCGGGGGCAGCAACGTCGCCAGCATCAGGGTGCCCTCGTCGATCCGGTCCCAGGCGAAGACGCCCGGACGGGACCACAGGCCCGTCTCGTGGACCTGGCGCAAGGCCCCGGCCTCGATCGCCTCATCCAGCCCAGTCAGGGGGCCGTCCACGGTGGCGCGGCAACGGCGGTGGTGGGCCTTGGGCTCGTCGATCACCGTAAGGCCGAAGCCCTCAATTTCCTTCTTCAGACGCGCCCCGCCCTTGTCCTTGGGGGCCATGGCGTCGATCCGTCCGCCGGGCTCCAGCGCGCGCAGGGCATGCGCCAACACCGCGCGCCGTTCCAGCGCGCCGGGCGGGGCGTAGATGACGGCCAGATCGACCGAGCCGGGCGCGATCTCCTCCAGCGCCGCCGATCCGGGGATCAGGGGCGAGGTCTGGGTCGCCTCGGCGGGCGGGTCGAACACCGCCGGCGGGCGGCCGTAGAGGATCACGGTCATCCCCGGCTCAATCCACGGGATCGACGGCGAAATCAAATGTCGCGCATGACATGCGGGCGCCGCTCGGGCACTCACGGCCCGTGTCCGCCGAATCCCAGATTGACCTGACCGAGGCCCGCGCCCTGCTGGAGCGCGTCTGGGGGCATGCCGATTTTAGAGGCCTCCAGGCAGGCGTGGTGGCCGAGGCGCTGGCCGGTCGCGACGCCCTGGCGGTGCTGCCGACCGGCGGGGGCAAGTCGGTCTGCTATCAGGTGCCGGCGATCCTGCGGCCCGGTCTGGGGCTGGTGATCTCGCCGCTGATCGCCCTGATGACCGACCAGGTCGAGGGTCTGCGTCAGCAGGGGGTGCGGGCAGCGCGTCTGGATTCCGGCATGACGCTGGACGACCGGTCCGCCGTCTGGCGCGCGGCGCGGGCGGGCGAACTGGACCTGCTGTACGTCTCGCCCGAGGGGCTGGCGGCCGGGGCCATGCTGGAGCGGCTGTCGGAGATCGAACTGAGCCTGATCGCCATCGACGAGGCGCATTGCGTGTCGCAGTGGGGCCACGACTTCCGGCCGGACTATCGCAATCTCGGGCGGCTGGCGGAGGTGTTCCCCGGCGTGCCCCGGCTGGCGGTCACGGCGACGGCCGATGCGCGGACGCGGGACGACATCGTGGCGTCGCTTCGGCTGGGCGATGCGCGGGTCTTCGTCGACAGTTTCGCGAGGCCGAACCTGGCGCTGGCGGCCGAGAAGAAGGGCGCCGGCACGCGCGCCTGGACCGAGCGGCGAGTGGTCGAGCTGGTCTCAGCTCGGCGCGGGCGGTCGGGCGTGGTCTATTGCGGCAGCCGAGACGGCTGCGAGCGGCTGGCCGAGGCGCTGCAGGGCGCAGGCGTCGACGCCTTGGCCTATCACGCCGGGATGGACGGGAGGGAGCGCGACCGGCGCCTGGCGCGGTTCCTGGCGGCGGACGCAGGGGTGATGGTGGCGACCATCGCCTTCGGCATGGGGGTGGACAAGCCGGACGTCCGCTTCGTCATCCACGCCGATCCGCCAGGATCGCTGGAGGCCTATTGGCAGGAGATCGGCCGCGCGGGCCGCGACGGGGAGCCGGCCGAGGGGCTGACGCTATACGGCCCATCGGACATCGTGTGGACGCTGAAGCGGCTGGACGGCCGTCCGATGGACGAGGCGGTGAAGGCCGCCCAGATCGGCAAGGCGCGGCGCCTGTTCGCCATGCTGGACGGCGCCGTGTGTCGACCACAGGCGGTGCGGCGGTACTTCGGGGAGGAGGGGGCCGAGGTCTGCGGCGTCTGCGACGTCTGCCTGGATCCGCCCCAGACGTATGACGCCACGGTCCACGCCCAGAAGGCGCTGGCGGCGGTGCAGCGGCTGGACCAGCGATTCGGCCGAGGCCGGGTGATCGACCACCTGACGGGCCGGACCAAGGACGTTCAGGGCTGGGAAGAGGGTTTGTCGACCTGGGGCGTCGGGGCCGACCTGTCGCCGTACGGCTGGCGCGAGGTGATCGACCACCTGATGTTCGAGGGCCTGCTGGAGGAGGACGCCAACGAGGGCCGGCCCCTGCTGCGGCTGGGCGACCCGGCGGGCGTGCGCGCCGTGTACCGCGGCGAGCGGACGGTGGAAGTGGCCCAGGCTCCGCCGTCCGCCGCGCGCATCGCGCCTCGGCGTCGGGGCGAGGGCAAGGCCTCGGCGGCGCTGGAGCATCTGCCGGAAGAGGTGCGGATGCGGTTCGAGCGCCTGCGTGCCTGGCGCCGCGATCGCGCCGCCGAACAGCGCGTGCCGCCCTACGTCATCTTCCAGGACCGGACGCTGCTGGAGATCGCCCGCATCAACCCCGCGCGCCTGCCCGAACTGGCCCCCGTCCCCGGCGTCGGCGAGGCGAAGATGGCGCGCTACGGCGAGGCCGTGTTGAAGGCGCTGGCGGCGTAAGTTCCCTTCTCCCCTTGCGGGAGAAGGTGGCCTCGCGAAGCGAGGTCGGATGAGGGGTCGCACCGGCTTGGATGCCGTCGAGCGGCTGATTTCTGGCGACTGAGAGACCCCTCATCCGTCAGGCTTCGCCTCCCACCTTCTCCCGCAAGGGGAGAAGGGCTGAAAAGGTCGGATTCGCTCGCTTTCGACGCCCCGGGCGCCTATATTTCCGCTGTTCTGCACAGGCGTGATTCATGCCTCGGACCCAGCATCCCCGGACAGATGACCGCATGACCGACACCACCGCCGACCAGCCGGAATACGGCGCCGATTCCATCAAGGTTCTCAAAGGCCTGGACGCGGTGCGCAAGCGGCCCGGCATGTACATCGGCGACACCGACGACGGCTCGGGCCTGCACCACATGGTCTATGAGGTGGTCGACAACGCCATCGACGAGGCGCTTGCCGGTCATGCCGACCTGGTCCAGGTCATCCTGAACGCCGACGGATCCGTGACCGTGACCGACAACGGGCGCGGCATCCCGACCGACATCCACGAGGGCGAGGGCGTCTCGGCGGCCGAGGTCATCATGACCCAGCTGCACGCGGGCGGGAAGTTCGACCAGAACTCCTACAAGGTCTCCGGCGGCCTGCACGGCGTGGGCGTGTCGGTGGTCAACGCCCTGTCGGACTGGCTGCAGCTGAAGATCTATCGCGACGGCAAGCAGCACGAGATGCGCTTCGAGCGCGGCGACACGGTCAAGTCGCTGGAGGTCACGGGCACGGCGCCGATCCGCACCGAAGGACCCAAGGCGGGCAAGCCTCTGACGGGGACGGAGGTGACCTTCTATCCGTCGGTCACGACCTTCAGCCACATCGACTTCGATCTGAAGACGCTAGAGCACCGCCTGCGCGAACTGGCCTTCCTGAACTCCGGCGTGGTCATCCGTCTGGCCGACAACCGGCACGCCGAGCCGTTCGAGGAGATCCTGCACTATGAGGGCGGGGTCGAGGCCTTCGTGCGCCACCTGGACAAGTCCAAGTCGCCGCTGCTGAAGGAGGTCATCGTCGTCCGCGGCAAGCGCGACGGCATCGAGCTGGACCTCGCCTTGTGGTGGAACGACAGCTACCACGAGACCATGCTGTGCTTCACCAACAACATCCCGCAGCGGGATGGGGGCACGCACCTGTCGGCGTTCCGCAGCTCGCTGACGCGGGTGATGAGCGGCTACATCGAGGCCGCCGGCGCGGCCAAGAAGGAGAAGGTTTCGGTTTCCGGCGAGGACGCGCGCGAGGGCCTGACCTGCGTCCTGTCGGTGAAGGTGCCGGATCCGAAGTTCAGCAGCCAGACCAAGGACAAGCTGGTTTCTTCGGAGGTGCGTCCGGCCGTCGAGGCGCTGTGCACCGAGGGCCTGGCGACCTGGTTCGAGGAGCATCCGGTCGAGGCCAAGGCCATCGTCGCCAAGATCGTCGAGGCCGCCGCCGCCCGCGAGGCCGCCCGCAAGGCGCGCGAGCTGACGCGGCGCAAGTCGGCGCTGGACATCTCAAGCCTGCCCGGAAAGCTGGCCGACTGTCAGGAGCGCGATCCGGCCAAGTCCGAGCTGTTCATCGTCGAGGGCGACTCCGCCGGCGGCTCGGCCAAGCAGGCGCGCAATCGCGAGAACCAGGCGGTGCTTCCGCTGCGGGGCAAGATCCTGAACGTCGAGCGGGCGCGGTTCGACCGCATGCTGTCGTCCGACCTGATCGGCACGCTGATCCTGGCGCTGGGCACGGGCATCGGCCGCGACGACTTCAACGCCGACAAGCTGCGCTATCACAAGATCATCCTGATGGCCGACGCCGACGTCGACGGCGCCCACATCCGAACCCTGCTGCTGACCTTCTTCTATCGGCAAATGCCGGAACTGATCGAGCGCGGCCACGTCTACATCGCCCAGCCGCCGCTCTATAAGGTCGAGAAGGGCAAGACCTCGCGCTACCTCAAGGATCAGGCCGAGATGGACGCCTATCTGATCGAGGAGGGCGTGGCCGAGGCGGAGCTGGACCTTCCCACCGGCGAGCGACGCACCGGCTTTGATCTGGCGGCGCTGGTGCGCGAGGCCAAGGCGTTCAAGGCCGGCGTGGACCGGCTGAGCCAGCGTGCGCCCGCCTTCGCGATCGAGCAGTCGGCGCTGGCCGGCCTGTTCGCCGACGACGGCGGCGACCCCGCGAAGGCGGCGGAGCGGCTGAACCTCTACGCCGAAGAGGGCGACGGGGCCTGGTCGGGCGCGCCGGGCGCGCAGGGGGCCGTGGCCTTCGAGCGCGTGCGCCGGGCGGTGACGGAGCGCATCGTGCTGGAAGAGGCGCTGATCCGCTCGCTGGACGCGCGCCGCCTGGCCGAGCGCGCGGCCGCCTTCGAGGGCCTGTTCGACATGCCCGCCGTCTATCGCCGCAAGGACAAGTCCGTGACCATCCGCGGGCCGCTGGACCTGTTGGAGGCGGTGCTGGACGCCGGCAAGAAGGGCATCAAGATCCAGCGCTACAAGGGTCTGGGCGAGATGAACCCCGAGCAGCTGTGGGAGACCACGCTGGACGCCGACGCCCGCACCCTGCTGCAGGTCAAGGTCGAACACCAGGAGGACGCCGACGACCTGTTCGCCAAGCTGATGGGCGACGTGGTCGAGCCGCGCCGCGAGTTCATCCAGGAGAACGCGCTGGACGCCGCCGTCGACGCCTGACGCGCCTCAGCTGCGGTTGGAAGCGAGGAAGTCCTCGAGGCGTCCCCAAGCTCTGCCCGCGGGGATTTCGCCGTCGCAGGCGACGGTCTTCAGGAACGCCATGTTGCTGCCTGCCGGGACCTCAAGCCAGGCGGAGTCAGGCTCGTCCCATGCGTCCACCTCGCGACCGTCGGACCCGTATTCCTCGGTTCTGACGACACGCCACTGGTTGCGCTCGCAGCGGAACTGATAGGTTTCGATCGCGTGTTCCCGATCCGCCGCCGAACCCGGCGTGCGGGGTGCGCGCGCCATCCGGATCGCAGTCACGCCGTCCGCCTGCTTCATGGCTCCCACGTCGGCGAGGTAGATCGAGCCCGACGTGCGCGACAACGTACGCCACGCCGTCTCGCCGGGCGGCGGCGCGGGCACGTTGGTGAGGATTTCCTCTTGAGCCGCCGCGAGGCCCGGTGCCGCAAGACACGCCCCCACGATCAGAAATCCCCAAAGCCTCATCTCATTTCTCCCGAACTGCCCGTCGGCAATGATCCGCCTTCGCGCGCGATTGGCAAGCCTTTCGCCCACACTTCGCCGTACGGCGTTCGCAGGATGGCGCGATGAGCCCGCGCGTTCTGATCGTCCTCTTGGTCCTGCTCCTCGTGACGTCGTCAGCGGGCGCCGCGCAGGCGCAGTCGGGCGGATTCCGGTCGGACCGGATCGTCGTGGAGACCCGGGGGCGGGGCCCCGACGTCGTCCTCATCCCCGGACTGGCTTCGACGTCGCTGGTCTGGGCGCGGCTGGCCGATCGTCTGGACGACGACCACACCGTGCATCTGGTTTCCCTGCGGGGGTTCGGCGAACTTCCGGCCGGCGCGAACGCGGCCGGGCCGCTGGTCGGTCCGGTGGCCGGCGAGGTGCTGCGCTACGTCCGCGCGCGGGGGCTCAGGGCTCCGGCGGTGATCGGTCATTCTATGGGCGGCCTGGTGGCCTTGCGCGTCGCGGCGGACGGAGGCCCGACGATCGGCCGGATCATGGTGGTGGACGCCTCGCCCTTCTTCCCCTCGTTGCTGGACGGCGGCGCGTCGGCACGGGACGTGGAGCCGATCGCGCGGGTCGCTTACCAGGCCGTGCTGTTCCTCGGCGACGACGCCCTGACCCAGGCGGGCTGGGGACAGGGGGCGGGCGAGGCCGTCATGTCCGGCATGGGCTGGCAGGGCGGCGATCGCCGCGTGCTGGCGCAGGGGCTGTACGAGGTCATGACGCTGGACATGCGCCACCGGCTGGACGACGTCGCCGCGCCGGTGACCGTGGCCTATGGCTGGAGCCGGGCGGAGGAGTCGCCCCGACACGACATCGAGCGCCGCCTGCGCCCGGCCTTCCGCGGACTGCGCGCGCCGCTGACGCTTGAGCCGATCGAGGGCGCCGAGCACATGGTCATGATCGACCAGCCTCGGCGGTTCGAGGCGGCGGTGTTGAGGTTCCTGCGTTAGGCCTCGGGGATCAGGGCCCCACCCTCGACCCGCACGAAACCGGCGCGGCCGCGCAGGGGGGCGAACAGCTCCGCCTCCGTCCCGGTCATGAAGGCCTGCAAACCCAGTGCCTCGACCTCGTCGAACAGGGCCGCGCGGCGGTTCGCGTCGAGATGGGCGGGGGCCTCGTCCAGCAGCAACAGGGGCGGCGCCGCCTGACCGGCCAGTCGGTTCAGCTGTGCCAGCACCAGGTTCAGCACGAGTGCCTTCTGCTCGCCTGAGGAGCCTTCGGCGGCGGGCCGGTTCTTCTCGCGGTGCAGCGCCGTCAGGTCGGAGCGGTGCGGGCCGAACAGCGAGCGTCCGGCGGCGGCGTCGCGTGTTCTGGATCGTCCAAATCCCTCTCGCAGCGTAGTCGAAATCGTCGTCGCTTCGACGCCGTCCGCGGCCATGGCCTCGGCCTCGCCTGACAGTTCTAGGTCGGCTTGGGGGAAGGCCCGGTCGCCACGGTCGTCGATGGCGGTCTGAAGGGCCTTCAACGCGCCGGCGCGGGCGACGGCGGCGGCGGCGCCCGACTGACTCAGCCGGGTTTCCAACGCGTCCAGCCACAGCGGATCGGCGGCGCGACCCTCAGCCCCGTCGATCAGCAGACGCAGCCGCTCGCGAAGGGCCTTCTCATAGGCGGCGACGTGGGCGGCGTGGTCGGGGTCGGCGGCGAACACCAGCCGGTCGAAGAACTTCAGCCGCTCGGCCCGCGCGTCGGAGAACAGCCGGTCCTGCTCCGGCGTGGCCCAGACGGGGCGCAGGTGATCCAGCAGCCGGCCGGGCTGGGCGGTCTCGCCGTCGATGCGCACCGTGCGCCGGGCCCCGCCGGCGGACTGGACGCCCGTCCCCAGCCTCACCTCGTCGCCGTCGGTGGTCAGGACCGCAGCCACGGCCCAGGCCCGGCCCGACCGCTCGCCCGGCTCGCGCCGCCCCATCTCCGGCGCGGTCGCGCCGCGCAGGCCGCGGCCCGGGGTGAACAGGCTGATCGCCTCCAGCACATTGGTCTTCCCCGCCCCATTGGCCCCGTGCAGCACGGTGATCGCGCGGTCGGGCTCCAGCCGGGCTGAGGCATAGGAGCGGAAGTCGGTGAGGGTCAGGGCGGTGATCACGCCTGACCGTCCGTGCCCGATCCGAACCGGGTTCGCCACGCCTCCAGCAGCGCGACCAATTGCTTCGCCGTCATGCCGCGCATGGGCGGGAAGGTCCCCGCGACCCCCGACATGCGGACGTTCAGGCGTCGGGTCAGGGGAAGGGTGATCGGCGCGTTCGCCGTCCATCCCGCAAAGACGATTCCGGGGCCCCGATCGCGATAGACGGCGCGGCGCCTCATCACGTCGTACGTCATATGAACCGAGCGGAACCGTTCGACATCATCCCAGGACGTCACCCGCCTTTGGTTTGAGAGCTGGAAGCCGTCGCGGTCCAGCGTCAGCCGCAATGGCCGGACTATACGCAACGTCATCAATCCCGCGCCGGCCCAGATGATCAGGACGCAGCACGCGGCGACCCAGTTTCCGAGCGTGGGTGCCCACCAACTCCGGATCAACACCCAAGTGAATCCGACGGCCAATGCGGCCAGCGTCGTTGCGCTGGCGAACGCCAAGGTCCGTGACTCCTCCAGAACGAGAACCCCGTCCGGCAGAGCCGCGTCCAATGGGGTCGGGTCAGGAGACGACACGATGGTGGGCACGGGAAAGGCTCAGGGGCGGGATCACCCAACCGGTTTAGCGAGGCCCGGGCGTCACCGCCACTGATTGGCCCGCTCGCCCCTCTCGGCCCGATCGGCGGTTTCCGTGACGCGTTTCCCGCGGGTCTCGGGCGTCTTCGCCGCGCCTATCCATTCCAGCACCCCGCGCCGGACCGAGCGGGGAAACCCGTCCCAGGTCTCGCGCGCGCCCGGGCGGGCGGACAGCGCCTCGGCCAGATCATCGGGGACCTCCAACCGTTCGACCGCGTCCAGCGCGGTCCATGTGCCGTCCCGCTTCGCCTGATCGACCTTGGCCTGACCGGCGGGATGCATCAGGCCGGTGGCCGTCATCTTCTCGACCCGCGCCTTGTTGACCGCCGACCAGTTCGAGCCGGGCTTGCGCGGCGACATCAAGAGCATGGTGCGCTCGTCGTCGAGCCGGCGCGGCAGGCTGTCGACCCAGCCGAAAGCCAGCGCCTCCTCCACCAGATCGTCGTAGGGGACGCGGGGCCGGGAGGCGCCCTTCTTGAAGGTGACGACCCAGACGGAGTCGGCCTGCGTGTGGTGCCTCGTCAACCACGCCCGCCATTGCGCGCGCTCGGTGATCTCGACGCGCTCGAACTGGTCGAGCGCACGGGGCACGTCACACCCGCAGCGGCATCAGGACGTACTGGACGCCCGGATCGCCGGGATCCAGCACGAGCGTCGGCGACGCCGGGTCGGCGAATTTGAAGTGGGCGGTCTCGCCGGTGATCTGGCCGGCGACGTCCAGCAGGTAGCGGGCGTTGAAGCCGATCTCGAAGGGCTCTTCGGAATAGCCGATCTCGACCTCCTCGACGCCCTGGCCGGCCTCCATGTTGCGCACGGTCAGGGTGACGCGGTCGTTGTCGAAGGCCAGCTTCACGCTGCGGCTCTTCTCGGCCGAGATGGTCGCCACGCGGTCGACGGCCGAGGCGAAGACGGCGTTGTCGATGTCGGCCTGCTTGTCGTTCCCCTTGGGGATGACCCGGACGTAGTCGGGGAAGGCGCCGTCGATGACCTTTGACGTCAGGGACGCCTGACCGAACTCGAAGCGGATCTTCTGCGCCGAGACCATGACCTCGACCGGGCCGGAGCCGTCGTCCAGCAGGCGGCGGACCTGATCCACCGTCTTGCGCGGCACGATCACGCCGGGGCCGCCGGCGGCGCCTTCGGGCGCCGGGGTCTCGGCCAGGGCCAGACGGTGGCCGTCGGTCGCCACGGCGCGCAGCAGGGGCACGCCGCCCTCGGCCACGGTGTGGAGATACAGGCCGTTCAGATAGTAACGCGTCTCTTCCGTCGAGACGGCGAAGCGGGTCTTGTCGATAAGTCGGGCCAGATCCTCCTTGGGCATGGAGAAGCGGGCGCCGCCGGTTTCGGTCGACATGACGGGGAAGTCGCCGGCCGGCAGGACCGGCAGGTTGAACTTGGAGCGGCCGGCCTGGACGACCAGACGGGGGTCGTCGCCGTCGTAGGACAGGGACACCTCGGCGCCCTCGGGCAGCTTGCGGGCGATCTCATACAGGGTGTGGGCGGGGGCGGTGATCTGGCCCTCGACGTTCACCGTCGCCTCGGCTTCGTCCACCATCTCCATGTCCAGGTCGGTGGCGGCGAAGCTGAGCTTGTCGCGGCCGGCCGACAGCAGGACGTTGGACAGGATCGGGATGGTGTTTCGACGCTCGACCACGCTCTGCACATGGCCGAGGGCCCGAAGGAGCGCGGATCGTTCGATGGTCAGCTGCATGTCGTCTCGCCCAGGGCGACTCAGGCCGCCGCTACACTGTGGCCCGGAACACTAGCGGATTGGGGATGGGGGGCAAGAAAGGGACTAGGGATGAGGGATTAGGGATGAGGACTCGCCGCCGGACCCGGTGGATAACCGGTGGACAGTCAGTCGGGTCTCATCCCTGTTCCCTATTCCCGCATCCCTCGCGCGGCGTCAGCCGCGCAGCTTGCGCGTCAGCGCCTCGACGTCGCGGGCGACCTGGTCGTCCTGGGTCATCAGCTCGCCGACCTTGCGCACCCCGTGCAGCACCGTGGTGTGGTCGCGCCCGCCGAAGCGGCGACCGATGTCGGGATAGGACCGGGTCGTGTGCTGCTTGCACAGATACATGGCGATCTGGCGCGGGCGGGCGACGGCGCGGTTGCGGCGGTCGCTGAGCAGGTCGGCCTGCTTCAGCTGGAAGTGCTCGGCGACGGTCTTCTGGATCTCGTCGACCGTGATGCGGCGCTCCGGCCCGCCGCGGAAGGCGGCGCCCAAGAGGCCGCGCACTTCGTCCGTGGTCAGCGACGACAGGCGGGCCCCGGCGGCGGCGGCGACTGTGTTCACCGCGCCTTCCAGCTCGCGCATCGTGCCCGGGGTCTGGTCGACCAGATGCTCCAGCACGGCGTCGGGGGCCTGACCCGAGACGACGCCCAGTCCGGCCAGGGTCTGGAAGCGGTTGCGGGCCACTGCCAGCTTCAGCGCACGGTCGCCCGCCTCGATCGGGCAGGTCAGGCCGGCCGACAGATGGCTGCGCAGGCGCGGCTCTATCTCGGTCAGGGCCATCGGCGCGCGGTCCGCCGACAGGATGACGCGTTTCCCTTCCTCGATCAGCGAGGTCAGGGTGGACAGCAGCTCTTCCTGGGTGGCCGCCTTGTTGCCGACGAACTGGACGTCGTCGATCAGCAGCATGTCGGCGCCGCGCAGGGCCTCCTTGAAGCCGGCGGTGGTGCGGTCCTGAACCGCGCGCATGAAGTTCGACAGGAACCGCTCGGCGGTCAGGTAGATGACCTTGGCGTCGGGGCGCAGGCGCTGCGCCTCCCAGGCGATCGCATTCAGCAGGTGGGTCTTGCCGTAGCCGTAGGGGCCGCAGAAGACGACGGGGTTGAAGTGGCCGTCGGCCCACGAGGCGATCTGGCGCGCGATGGCCAGGGCGAAGGCGTTGCCGTGCCCCTCGACGAAGCCGTCGAAGGTCAGCCGCTCCTGCAGGCCGGCGGCGCGCACGGCGCGGGCGCCGTCGGCGACGGGCCCCACGGTCGGGGCGGGCATGGCCTGACGGGCGGGGCTGGGCGCGGCGGCGGGCGTCGCGGCGATCACCGAGGGGGTCACCGCCGGCATGTCGGCGCGGCAGCGCACGTCCAGTCGGCGCGACAGGCCGTCGAGACCCAGCCACAGCTCGTTCAGACGACGCAGGGCGTTCTTGCGCACCCAGTCGCGGGCGTAGCCGGTGGGCGTGACCAGCACCAGCTGACCCGAGCCGTCCAGGCGCACGGCCGAGGGGGCGATGTAGCTGCTGAACGGGCCGTCGCCGATCTCGGCGCGCAGGCGGCCGGCCGCCTCCGCCCAGATGCGATCCGGATCCGTCATCACCAAACGCGCCGCTTCTGCCGCCATCGCCACCGCCCCTTTGTTCTCTCTCCGCCCCCCGACGCGCAGGGAGAAGGTCGGACCCGGGGACGCGTTTCCCCGTGCCCTGAACCATGGGTTTCAGGGGCTGGGCCGCCGTCCGGGCAGACTTCTCCCGCCAGCGCGAAACGGAGGTCTCGCGCCGTCTTCATCCGTGATGGGATGGAAGTGCGTCAGGGCTGAAAACTACTCCCCGGACGGGGGCCGTCAACGCTGATTCGAATCCTTCGAAGCAGTTAATTCGCTTGACTCGCGCAACCCCAAAAACGGCCTTGGAATTTTGTCGAGCGACGCTCTGTGGAGAGAATGAATCTCACGAATTCGCTTAGCGCCGGACATGACGAAGGCGAGGCAGGTGACCCTGCCTCGCCTTTGAAATCATTCAAGTTTACCATGACGGGACCGTGAAGGCCCGTCCGGGGTCGACCGATCAGGCGGCCGTCATCTTCTTCAGCTGGGCAGCCAGACGACCGACCTTGCGCGAGCCCGTGTTCTTGTGAACGACGCCCTTCGACACCGCGCGCATCAGCTCCGACTGGGCGGTGATGAAGGCGCCCTTGGCGGCCTCGGCGTCGCCGCCGGCGACGGCTTCCTGGAACTTGCGCAGGAAGGTGCGGACGCGCGTGCGGCGCGACTTGTTCACCTCGGTGCGGGCGGCGATCTTGCGGATCGCCTTCTTGGCGCCGGCGTTGTTGGCCATCAGTCAAACCTATCGAACGGAAAGCGCCGCGGAACACCGTCCCACGGCGCGGAAATCTCAAGAGGCGCGGCGTATAGCGGAAGGGGTCGCGCGAGGCAAGCGGGTCAGAAGGAAGCGGGTCTCACCGACGCCGCGATGCGCTCCGCACGAGGGCGATCTGTCGTCGCCTCGACGACCCAGACGTGGATCGTTGCCGGCCAGCGATAGGGCGTGCTGAAGACCCGCCCGCCGTCTCCGGACGGGTGGTTGCCAACATAGATGCCGACCATGGGTACGTCCCTGCAGGTGATGTCGAGAACCTCGAAGTCCATCTGGAGATTGCGAGGCGCGATCCGGCAGTCCTCCGGGAGGTCCACCTCGAATGCCTCAGCAGGGTCGTCGAGAGTCGTTGTGTCCTGGGCGACGACCGGATGAGCGATCACCAAGGCACCTGCGGCCAAAAAAATACGCATCACCTCCCCCTGAAAGCCGGCTTCCGCTTCTCGACGAAGGCGCCCATGCCCTCCTTCTGATCCTCGAAGGCGAAGAGGGAGTGGAACAGGCGGCGTTCGAATTGGACGCCCTGGGTCAGGGTCGTCTCCAGCGCGGCGTTGACCATCTCCTTGTTGGCCATGACGGCCAGCGGGCTCTGTTCGGCGATGCGGGCGGCGATCTTGCGGACCTCGTCCAGCAGCTGATCGTGCGGCACCACGCGGCTGGCCAGGCCGGCGCGTTCCGCCTCGGCCGCGTCCATCATCCGGCCGGTCAGGCACATGTCCATCGCTTTGGACTTGCCCACCAGGCGGGTCAGCCGCTGCGACCCGCCGATGCCGGGGGCGACGCCCAGATTGATCTCGGGCTGGCCGAACTTCGCCTTCTCGCTGGCGACGATGAAGTCGCACAGCATGGCCAGTTCGCAGCCGCCGCCCAGGGCGAAGCCGTTGACCGCGGCGATGATCGGCTTGCGGAAGCGCGTGATGCGGTCGTGGCCCAGGGCGAAGTAGTTGCCGACGTACATCTGGGCATAGGTCTGGTCCGCCATCTCCTTGATGTCGGCGCCGGCGGCGAAGGCCCTCTCGCCCGACCCGGTCAGGATCAGGCAGCGCACCGTGTCGTCATGCTCGACGGCGTCGAGAAAGTCGGCGAGGTCCCTGAATAGCGCCGAATTCAGCGCGTTCAGCGCCTCGGGCCGGTTCAGGGTGACCACGGCATAGCCGTCGGCGTGGCGCTCGATCAGGAGGTTGGCGTAGCTGTCGGTCATGTGCACTCCGATTTTTCGAGTGCACATAGTGCACATTCGTCGATCCGGGCAGTCTGCCACGCGGCTGCGACGGAAGCGGTCGCAGTCATCGCCGCGGCAGCAGCATCAGGGTGAAGGCGGCCCGGATCAGCTCGGTCAGGACGACGAGGCCGAGCAGGACGTTGGCGGCCACCGCCTGCGCCCGGGCGGTGGAGAAGTCGAGGCTCCATCCGAAGCGCGACGCCAGCGCGAGGACGAAGGCTAGGCCCAGCAGCAGGACGATCAGCGCCATCAGAGCCACGTGGCCCGCCTTCAGCGCCGCGTTCAGGCTGGGGCCGTCGTCCAGGTCGCGCGCCCGCTTGCGGAACAGCCAGGCGACGACCGAGGTCGCTCCGGCCTCCAGCGCCACGGCGGCCATCAGGGCCGCGAGGAACCCCCAGATCAGACCGGACAGGTCGTCGGCCCGCACCGCCCGCGCGACGTGCAGGAAATAGGCGCCCCAGACGCCGGTCCCGACCAGCAGGCTGATCCAGAGGTGGATTTTCCTCACGCCTTCACTCCCACCATCTCCGCCAGCTTCAGCGCGGTGTTCCAGTTCCGCGCCGTGCCCATGCCGGTCAGGCGGACCTGCGCCGCCTTTTCGGCCATCTTCGACACGCCGATGCCGTCGGGGTGGGAGAACCACAGGGCGCCGTGCGTGGTCTCGACCCGCTCGTCGCCGGCGGCGAAGCTGCGCAGGGCCTCGAGCGCGCCGTCCTTGACGCCGTCCTTCATCACCATGAGCAGGGTCCTGGAGGGATGCGTTTCCGCCTCGGCAGGGAAGGGGCAGGCGGCGATCAGCTCGGCCCATTGACCCGCGGTGCGGACCATGGCGGCGATCTTCAGGCCGAAGGTTTCCTGCATCGCCGCCTCGATCTCGGCCTCGAGCGCGGCGGCGTCGCGGTCGCTCTCGACCACCAGATTGCCGCTGGCCAGCAGGGTGCGCGGGTTCTTCAGGCCCATGGCTTCGGCCATCTTGCGTTGCTCGGCGACGGTTGCGCGCACGCCGCCGGTGTTCATGCCGCGAAACAGGATGATGCGGTGGCCGGTCACCGCCTCTGGCACTCCGGACAATAGAACGTCGAGCGGCCGCCCTGGACGATGCGGCGGATCACGGGGTGGTCGTCGACCCGCCGGCAGGGTTCGCCCTCGCGGCCGTAGACGTCGAAGCGGTGCTGGAAATAGCCCTGGCCGCCGTCGGCATTGGCGAAGTCGCGGAGCGTCGACCCGCCCGCTTCGATGGCCTCGATCAGCACCTCGCGGATGGCCGTGGTCAGCGCCTCCAGTCGCGGCCCGGACACCTTGCCCGCCGCCAGCCGCGGCGAGATCCGGGCGCGCCACAGGGCCTCGCAGACGTAGATGTTGCCGAGGCCCGAGACGATCCGCTGGTCCAGCAGGGACACCTTGATGTTCTGCGCCTTGCCCCGAAACGCGGTCTTGAGGTGCTCGGCCGAGAAGGCGTTGCCGAGCGGCTCCGGGCCCAGACCGGCGAACCAGGGGTGCGTCTCCACCTGTTCGTCGGGGATCAGACCCATGAAGCCGAAACGGCGGGCGTCGGCGAAGCCGATGCGGGTGCGGCCCGATCCGGCGTCGGCGCACAGGCTGAGGTGCTCGTGCTTGCCCGTGATCGGCGCCGGCTCCTCGAACTCGCCCAGCTGGCGGCCGTCCAGGGTGAAGCGACCGGTCATGCCCAGATGGGTGACCCAGGTCTCGCCTGTCGACAGCGGCATCAGCAGATACTTGGCCCGGCGCAGCACCCGCTCGACGCGCGCGCCGTCCAGCCGCCCGGCGAACCGCTCCGGGAAGGGAAACCGCAGGTCCGGCCGATTGACGCGCACCGCCGACAGCCGCGCGCCGGCCAGCACGGGCTCCAGTCCGCGCCGGACGGTCTCGACCTCGGGAAGTTCGGGCATGGGGCCGGTCTAGCGCGCCGTGCCGGAACGTAACAATCCCATTGCCCTGCGACGCGGGCCGCGCTTACCTCCCGTCCTCTTGGGAGAGGGAACACCACAATGACCGACGTGCCGAGCCCCGTCGCGGGCGGGCGCCGCATCGAACTGACGCTGCGCGCGCTGGTTCTGGGCTGCCTGCTGGCGGTGATCTTCACCGCCGCCAACACCTATCTGGGCCTGCAGGTGGGCCTGACCTTCGCCTCGGCCATCCCGGCGGCGGTCATCTCCATGGCCGTGCTGCGGACGCTGCGCGGCTCGACCATCTGGGAGAACATGACGGTCCAGACCGTGGCCTCGGTCGGCGGGGCCATGAGCTCGATCATCTTCGTCCTGCCGGGCCTCGTGATGGTCGGCTGGTGGCTGGAGTTTCCGTTCTGGGAATCGGTGATGATCTGCATCCTGGGCGGGGTGCTGGGGGTGACCTTCTCCATTCCGCTGCGCCGGGCGTTGGTGGTCAACGGCGGGCTTCCCTATCCCGAAGGCGTTGCAGCGGCCGAGGTGCTGAAGGTCGGCTCGCCGGGCGCGGAGCAGACCGAGGAGGCCGTGCGCGAGAACCGGGCCGGCCTGTGGGTCGTGATCTGGGGCGCGGTGGTTTCGGCGGCCTATGCCCTGGGCGCGGCGGCCAAGGCGTTCGCGGGCGAGGCGGCGCGGTTCGTCAGCCTGCCGGCCTCGCTGGGCGGGGGGGCGACGGGCATCGGCGTGGGCATGCAATTCGCCCTGCTGGGCGCCGGTCACCTGATCGGTCTGGCGGTCGGTCTGGCGCAGCTGTTCGGCCTGGCCCTGGCGTGGCTGATCGCCGTGCCGATCCTGACCAGTCCGGACACGATCGCCTGGCTGACGGCCAACGGCATCCCCTCGATCGCCACGACGCTGGAACCCGGCGCGGGCGCCGAGGAGCTGGCGGGCACGGTCTGGGCGCGCGAGGTGCGCTTCATGGGCGCCGGCGTCATCGGCGTGGCGGCGATCTGGACGCTCATCAAGCTGGCCGGGCCGCTGATCGGCGGCCTGACGTCGGCGCTGGCGGCCAACCGTC
Source organism: Caulobacteraceae bacterium (assembly GCA_019748055.1). Classification (GTDB taxonomy): domain Bacteria; phylum Pseudomonadota; class Alphaproteobacteria; order Caulobacterales; family Caulobacteraceae; genus Brevundimonas. Next base: position 65,978 of record JAIEQC010000024.1, read on the forward strand.
GTCGGAACTCCGGCGAGACGCTGGACATCACCGAGCAGGACGTTCCGATCACGCGCGTGGCCCTGCTGTCGCTGCTGGCGCTGGGCGGGATCGGCGTGCTGCTGGCGGTCGTGGCCAACGGCATGGGGCTGGGGTCGGCGGCGCCGATCCTGGTGGTCGGCGGCCTGATCTACGTCGTGGTCATCGGCTTCGCGGTCGCGGCCATCTGCGGCTACATGGCCGGTCTGATCGGCAGCTCCAACAGCCCGGTGTCGGGCGTCGGCATCCTGGCCATCGTCATCGCGTCCCTGCTGATGCTGGTGGTGCTGGGGATCACCGGCCTGCCGGCCAATCCGAACGTGGTGGCCTTCGCCCTGATCGTGACGGCCATCGTCTTCGCCGTAGCGGTCATCGCCAACGACAACCTGCAGGACCTCAAGACCGGTCAGCTGGTGGCCGCCACGCCGTGGCGTCAGCAGACGGCCCTGATCGTCGGCTGCGTCGCCGGCGCCCTGGTCATCCCCTTCGTGCTGAACCAGCTGAACCTGGCCTTCGGCTTCGAGGGCGGGCCCAAGGGCATCGCCGACGAGCCGCTGGCGGCGCCGCAGGCCACGCTGATCTCTGCGTTGGCGCGCGGCGTGATCTCCGGCGACCTGCGCTGGGACCTGATCGGCATCGGCGCGGCGATCGGCGCGGTCATCATCGTGCTGGATGAGGTGCTGCGGAAAGTCAGCGGCAACAAGATCAAGCTGCCGCCGCTGGCCGTCGGCATCGGCTTCTACCTGCCCGCCGCCGTGACCTTCATGCTGGTGATCGGCGCGGTGGTCGGCTTCATCTACAACCGCCTGGTGTCCGGCCGCGCCTACGGCGAGGTGGCCAAGCGGATGGGGGTGCTGCTGGCGTCCGGCCTGATCGTGGGCGAGAGCCTGTTCGGCGTGTTCAACGCCGCGACCATCGTGGCCAGCGGCAATGCGGAGTGGGCGGCGGTTCTGGGGCTGGCCGACACCTGGCCGGCCATGACGGTGGGAATCGCCGTGTTCGCGGGGCTGACGGTGCTGCTCTACGGCTGGATCATCAACCGCTCGGCCAAGGTGTGAGGGGGCCGACGCCCCCTCTTTCGCTCCTGACGGCATGACCGGCGTGGCGCGCGTCGTGCCGGGCGTGCTGCTGAGCGCGGCCGTGGGCGCGGCGGCGTTCGGCGTGCAGGCGCTGGAGGCCCGGATGATGGGTCGGGCCTGGGTCGAGGCTCTCGTCCTCGCCATCCTGATCGGTGCGGGGCTGCGGCTGGTCTGGACGCCGTCGGAGACCTGGACCCCCGGCGTGCGGTTCAGCGGGCGGACCCTGCTGGAGATCGCCATCGCCCTGCTGGGCGCGACCATCAGCGGGGCGGCGGTGATGGCGCTGGGCCCATGGCTTCTGCTGGCCATCGTGGCGGTGGTCGCGCTGGCGCTGGTCGGGGCGTATGCCATTGGCCGGGCGTTGGGACTGCCCCCGGCGATGGCTCTCTTGGTGGCGTGCGGCAACGCCATCTGCGGCAACTCCGCCATCGCCGCCGTCGCCCCCGTGATCCGGGCAGAGGGCGAGGACGTGGCGGCGGCCATCGGCTTCACCGCCGTGCTGGGCATCGCCGTGGTGCTGATCGTGCCGGTGGTGGGGGCCCTGATGGGGTTTGACGCGCTGGAGACCGGGGCGCTGGCCGGGCTGACCGTCTATGCGGTGCCGCAGGTGCTGGCGGCCGCCGCGCCGGCGGGGGCCGCCGCGATCCAGCTGGGGGCCATCGTCAAGCTGGTGCGCGTGCTGACGCTTGGGCCCGTGTGCCTGATCCTGGCGCTGCTGGGGCCCGAGCGGTTCGGCGGGCCGGCGCCGGCGGGGCGGCCGTCGGTGCACCACCTCCTGCCGTGGTTTATCGTGGCGTTTCTGGTGCTGACCGCGCTGCGGTCGATGGGGCTGATCCCCGACGTCGTCCTGCCGCCCGTCGAGGTTCTGGTGACGGCGCTGACGCTGACGGCCATGGCGGCGCTGGGGCTGAGCGTCGACCCCAGGGCCGTGGTCCGGGCCGGGCCGCGCACGGCGGCGACGGCCGCGCTGTCGGCCTTTCTGATCGGCGCCCTGGCGCTGGCGGCGATTCTGATCCTGCCCCTGCCGCAGGGCTGAGGGTCACTCCGCCTTGTAGACCTCGTGGCACGACTGGCAGCCGGCGCGGACGACGGTCCATTGCGCGGCGAAGCCCGCCGCGTCGTCGGCCCTCGCCAGTTCGGCCAGCTTGCCGGCCTCGGTCGCGAAGCTCGCGGCCTTGGCCTCGAAGTCGGCGCGGCTCCCCCAGATGCCGTCCTTCGCGTCCGTCGCCTCGGCGCCCAGCTGGGCCTGACCGGTGCCGGCCGGGAACATGCCGGGGATGGCCTGCCCCCAGCGGGCGACCCCGCCCGCGGCGAAGGCTTGGGTCCGCACCGGCCCGCCCGCGTCGATGGCGGCCTTCATCGACGACATGGCCGCGCCCGACAGGGCCATGGCCGCCTTGCGCCCGGCCACGACCTCGGCCGCGCCGATCTGGACGGGATCCTGGGCCGCGGCGGTCACGCCGGTGCAGATCAGGCCGACGACGGCGGCGACGATGACGGTGCGCATGGGAAGCCCTCCTGAAGGAACCGCCACGCTCCGCCCGAAATCAGCGTTTGTCGAGTCGGTCCCGCACGGGCCAGCCGTGGTCCAGCGGGCCGTGGCCGCCGCCCAGCCCCGGCGCGCGACGGATGGCCTCGGCGACGTAGGCCCAGGCTTCGGCGACCGCGACCTCCAGCGGCAGGCCGCGCGCGATGCCGGCGGCGCAGGCGCTGGCCAGGGTGCAGCCGGTGCCGTGGGTGTGCCGCGTCTCGACCCGCTCGCCCTCCAGCAGGGTCTCGCCCGACGGAGTCAGCAAGAGGTCGACGACGGTTCCGCCCGGCACGTGGCCGCCCTTCATCAGGACGGCGCGGGCGCCCATGGCCAGGATCGCCTCGCCCGCGCGGCGCTGGCCGTCCAGGTCGCGGACCTCGATTCCGGTCAGGGCCTCGGCCTCGGGCGCATTGGGCGTCAGCAAGGCGGCGCGGGGGACCATCAGCGACCTAACCGCCTGCACCGCTTCGACCGGCAGCAGGGGATGGCCGCCCTTGGCCACCATGACGGGATCGACCACCGCGGGGGCGTTCGCGCGGTCGAGGATGGCGGCGACGGTCTCGACCACCGCGGCCGAGCCAAGCATGCCGGTCTTCACCGCGTCCGTGCCGATGTCGCCCAGCACGGCGTCGGCCTGGGCCGCGATCAGCTCGACCGGCAGGGGGTGCACGCCGTGGACGCCGAGGGTGTTCTGCACCGTGATCGCGGTCACGGCCGTGGCGGCGAACCCGCCCAGCAGGGTGACGGCCTTCACGTCCGCTTGTAGACCTGCCCCCCCGCCGGAGTCCGAGCCGGCCACGATCAGCACTCTTCCTTTTGGCGCGCTACCGCTCGCGCCGCGGGCGCTCGCTGCTTGAGCGCGATCGGAGCTCGTCACGCCGGGGCGCCGGAGAACAGCTTCAGGCCCACGATGCCGGCCACGATCAGCACGATGCAGACGATGCGCAGCGCCGTCGCCGGCTCGCCATAGGCCAGGATGCCGACCGAGGCCGCCCCGACCGCGCCGATGCCGGTCCAGATGGCGTAGGCCGTGCCGATGGGCAGCTTCTGCGTCGCCAGCCACAGGAACCAGAAGCTGGCGATCATGGCCGCCACCACGGCCAGAGACGTCACCGGCCGCTGGGGCCCCACGAACTTGAAGCCGGAGGCCCAGCCCACTTCCAGCAGACCGGCGATCATGAGGGCGATCCAGGGGTTCATCCGGCCCAGATGGGACAAGCCGGCCGCAGGGGCAAGCCTCAGCTCGGGATCGGCGCCCGGAACACGAACCAGGCCCCGGCGGCGATGAAGGCGAAGCCGATCGCGTGGTTCCAGGTCAGCTTCTCGCCAAGCCACAGCACCGAGAAGGCGGCGAAGACGATCAGGGTGATCACCTCCTGCATCGTCTTCAGCTCGGCCGCCGAATAGACCTGGTGGCCGATGCGGTTGGCGGGCACGGCGAACCAGTACTCGAAAAACGCGATGCCCCAGCTGATCAGGACCAGCGCCCACAGCGGGCGGCTGTCGACCTTCAGATGGCCGTACCAGGCGAAGGTCATGAAGACGTTCGACACGATCAGCAGCAGGATCGGCGCGACGTGCGGCATGGTCATGAGGTCGCTCCCGAACGGCTGAGAGCCGCCTGCACCATCAGCGCCTGCACCGTCTCTCGAACGTCATGGACGCGGACGATCGCCGCGCCGTTGCGGGCCGCTTCCAGCGCGAGGGCCAGGCTGCCGCCCAAACGGTCGCCAGGATCGGTTGCGGTGGGATCGACGGACTGGATCGTCCGCTTGCGGCTGGCGCCGTACAGCACGGGAAAGCCAGTGGCGGTCAGGGCGTCGAGCCGGGCGGTCAGGGTCAGATTGTGCGCCGAGGTCTTGCCGAAGCCGATGCCGGGGTCGAGCCATATCCGCTCACGCGCGACGCCCGCCGCCATCGCCGCCTCGGCGCGGACCAGAAGGGCTTCGCGCACTTCGGCCGTCACGTCCTCATAGCGAGGGTCAGTCTGCATGGTCCGCGGCTCGCCCTGCATGTGCATCAGAACCACGTCGCAGCCCAGCTCGGCGGCGACGGCGGGCGCGTCTGGGCTGAAGGTCAGCGCCGTGACGTCGTTCCACATCGTCGCGCCGGCCGCGATCGCGGCGCGGGCGACCATGGGCTTCATCGTGTCCACGCTGATCGGTCCGTCCCAGAGCGCGCGCAGGCCCGCCACCACCGGGACGACCCGCGCGATCTCATCGGCTTCGGCCACCGGCTCGGCGCCCGGTCGCGTGCTCTCACCGCCGACGTCCAGCAGGTCGGCGCCCTGTTCGACCAGCAGCAGCCCGTGCGCCACCGCCGCCTCGACCGACCCCAGCCGCCCGCCGTCGGAGAAGCTGTCCGGGGTCACGTTCACGATGCCCATGACGCGGGGACGGTCGGTCATCCCCTTCCTCCGATCAGTCGGCCCAGCGCCTCCAGATAGGCCGCGAACGCCTTGCGCCCGGCGGGGGTGATCGACGCCTGCGTCAACGGCTTGTTGGCCCTGAAGCTCTTGGAGATCGAGACATAGCCCGCCTCCTCCAGCTTCTTCAGGTGGACCGACAGATTGCCCTGGGTCGCCTCCAGCACGGTCTTCAGTTCGGTGAAGTCGGCGGTCTCGGCGTCGGCCAGATAGACCATGATCCCCAGCCTCATGCGGCCGTGGATGACCTCGTCGATACGTCCGAGATCGGGCAGGCCCATGCGATCAGCCGGCCCTGCGCGCGTCTTGGAACATCACCCAGCCGGGCAGGGCGAACAGGGCGAACAGGGCGACGGTGCAGATGCCCAGATAGATCATCGGCTCGCGCACCGTGACGCCCAGCGCCACGGCGGTGACCCAGCCGCCCAGCGACGTGGCCAGCATCCAGAGCTTCTTCTTCAGATTCCACACCACGAACCAGGCCGCGGCCTGAAGCGCGAAGACGATGGCCGCGTAGTAAAGCCAGACGGCGAAATCCTGATCGCGCATGGCGCCGACGCCGAAGACGATGATGACGGCCAGATTGGCCATGCCGGTGGCGTTGAAGGCGGCGTTCATGGTGCGCCCGGCCATCGGTCCGCGGTTCTGCTCGCTGGTCTTGCGGTCCCTCAGGATCGCCCAGGTCAGGATGCTCAGGAAGGTCGCGGAGATGCCGACGATGAATGCGAGATTGGCGAGGTCCGGCCAGCGGATCAGGCCGAAAGCCTGGCCGACGTGGAACAGGCACTGCAGCCCGTACAGCAGCCCGCCGGCCAGGTAGCAGATGGCCAGCGTCATCGGCGGACGGCCGCCGCCCTCCACGATAGAGCGGAGGAAGGCCAGGTCGGCTTCGGCTGAGGACCTGGCGGCGGGGGCGCGGGGTTCGGACATGGCGACTCTCAGGGAGGACCGGCCCGTCCGGGGTGGACGAGCCGGTCGGGGTTGGCAAGTCATTCGGCGGGCTGGAGCGCCGTCTCGCGCGGCTTGCGCCACGGCACACGGCGGCCGTTCAGCGCCTTGCCGAGGAAGGTGTGGCGCACCAGCAGTTCATAGGTGATCAGGCAGACGGCCATGACCATGGCGACGACTAGGCCCATCTTGGCCCACCACGGCGCGGCCAGATCGAGCGCCAGAACCTGGGCCGCCATCACCAGCGGCAGGTGGATCAGATAAGTCCAGTAGGAGGCGTCGGAGAGATAGCGGAGCAGGGCATTGGAACGACTGAAGACGGTGACGCACAGGCCGATGAAGGCGAAGGCCGAGGCGTAGGTGGCGAGGGCCGTGACCCAGGCCAGCGTCGTCTTCATGGCGGGGTCCGTCATCGGCTCCAGCACGGGCTGAAGACTGCCGGACAGGTGGAACGCGGCCCCGCCGGCCGCGGCGCCGACGAGCAGGAACAGGGGCCACAGCCGTGCCAGCCGGGGCAGCAGGTCGAGTCTTCGGGCCAGCAGCCAGCCCATCAGGAAGGCCGCGCCATAGGCGACCAGCGCCGCCGTGTTCGGGACGAAGCCGTAGTCGGGCGTGGGAACGCCGAACATGGGATACCACTGCGGGTGGGCGTTCAGGGCGAAGGCCAGCGGGACGGCCGGGATCAGCGGCGTCCACGGCCCGACCATCAGGGTCGCCATGCGGTCGGCCATCCGTCCCTCGCGGTCGATCAGCCGGGCCAGCGGGCGCAGGATCAGCGTGAAGGCATAGAAGATCAGCAGCACCCACAGGAACCACAGGTGGGTCAGCGGGAACGTCTCCAGCGTCAGAGGCGGTGGCGGCGGGCCGTCGGTCGGGAGGGCGCCACCGTTGTCGATCGCAGCCTTCCAGACGATCACCGCGACGATGGCCGGGAATACGACCCACCACATGCCGAACAGGGGGTTGGCGATCCGCGCCAGACGGTTCTTCGTGAACCCCCACGACCCGCGTCGCGCCATCAGCATCTGCGCGAACAGGCCGGCGATGACGAAGAAGGCCGTCATGCGGAACAGGTGGATGACGAAGAAGACGACGTAGGCGCCGCTCGACGTCTCGGCGTCCGGGACCGGCCAGATCGGAAACGGCAGATACGACATGGACGCATGCAGGACGACGCCGAGCGTCAGCGCCATGGCGCGCGCGGCGTCCAGGCCGTGCAGCCGCTCGCCGGTGGATGGGGTGTGGGACATGACGCCTCCTCCTCGGATGAGAGGCATATCTCACAGACATGTTTGAAAGGCAAACATGTTCATTCGAGATTGATCCGGAAGTCAGGTCGGCTCTGACGCCATCACGGCCAAGGGTTGCGACTCCCGGCCGTCGGGCGCATCTGTCGGCCTATGTCCGCCGACGCCCTGACCCCGCCCGCCCCGCCGCAGCCGCTGGAACACCGCGGCGTCAACTGGATCGGGTTCCGGACCCTGTATCTCAAGGAGGTGCGGCGGTTCTGGAAGGTCGGGGCCCAGACCGTGGCCGGGCCGGTGGTGACGACCCTGCTTTACATGCTGGTCTTCGTGGTCGCGACGCAGGGCACGCGCGCGCCGCTGCACGGCACGCCGTTTCCGGAGTTCGTGGCGCCCGGCCTGATCATGATGGCGATGCTGAACAACAGCTTCGCCAACGCGAGCTCCAGCCTGATCCAGGCCAAGATCATGGGCACGGCGACCGACTTCCTGACGCCGCCGCTGAGCCCGCTGGAGGTGACCGCGGCCTTCACCCTGGGCGCGGCGACGCGTGGACTGGTGGTCGGGATCGTGACGGCGATCTGCGTCCTGCCGTTCGCCGGCCTGTCGATCTCCAGCCTGCCGATGGTGCTCGGCTTCGGTCTGGGCGCCTGCCTGATCATGGGCATGCTGGGCGTGCTGGCGGGCCTGTGGGCGCAGAAGTTCGACCAGCTGGCGGCGGTCCAGAACTTCGTGGTCATGCCCATGACCTTCCTGTCGGGGACCTTCTACCTGGTCGAGCGCCTGCCCGAGCCCTTCGCCACGATCAGCCACTGGAACCCGATGTTCTATCTGATCGACGGCTTCCGTGCGGGCTTCATCGGCAACGCCGAGAGCGACGTTCTGGTCGGCGGGATCATGGCGGCGGTCCTGACCGTCGTCCTGGCCTGGACCTGCTGGTCGGTGTTCAAGTCCGGTTGGCGACTGAAGAGCTGACGCCGCCGGGGTTGACTGCCTCCTCCCCCGGTTCGACAAGACGGCATCGAGACTGAAGGCGGTCCCGGCGCGCGGCGTTCGGGGCCGCGTCGCTTTTCCGGGAGGATACCGCCGTGTCGACCGAGCACCTGATGGGCGTCTACAACCGCGCGCCGCTGGAGGTGGATCGCGGACAGGGCGCCCGCCTTTGGAGCAAGGACGGGACGGAATACCTGGACTGCGTCATGGGCATTTCGACCAATGCCCTGGGCCACGCCCATCCGGCGCTGGTCGAGGCGGTGAAGGCCCAGGCCGAGAAGCTGTGGCACGTGTCCAACATCTTCCGGATCCCCGATCAGGAGGCGCTGGCCGACGCCCTGTGCGCCAAGTCGTTCGCCGACGTGGTCTTCTTCACCAACTCGGGCACCGAGGCGGTGGAATGCGCGATCAAGACGGCGCGCAAGTTCCACGTCGCCAACGGTCAGCCGGAACGGATCGACGTCTACGGCTTCGACGGCAGCTTCCACGGCCGCACCTACGGCGCCATCAACGCCGCGGCCAACCCCAGCTACACCGAGGGCTTCGGACCCAAGATGGAGGGCTTCCACCAGCTGAAGTGGGGCGACCACGAGGCCATCAAGGCGGCGCTCGCGTCGCCGACGTGCGCGGCGATCATCGTCGAGCCGGTGCAGGGCGAGGGCGGCTGCCGCGCCATGCCTGAGCAGTGCCTGCGCGGCCTGCGCGAGGTCGCCGACGAACACGGCGTGCTGATCATCTTCGACGAAGTCCAGTGCGGCATGGGCCGGACCGGCAAGCTGTGGGCGCACGAGTGGAGCGGCATGGCGCCGGACATCATGGCGGTGGCCAAGGCGCTGGGCGGCGGCTTTCCCGTCGGCGCCTGTCTGGCGACCGAGCGGGCGGCCAAAGGCATGGTCGTGGGCGTGCACGGCTCGACCTTCGGCGGCAACCCGCTGGCCATGGCGGTCGGCCTGGCGGCCTTCGGCGAGATCTCGAAGCCCGAGACCCTGGCCCACGTTAACGAGGTCGCCGGCTATCTGAAGCAGCAGCTGGTGGGCCTGAAGGACCGCTATCCCGACGTGATCGTCGACGTGCGCGGCAAGGGTCTGCTGATCGGGGTCAAGCTGGTGCCCAACAACCGCGAATTCATGGGCTGGGCGCGCGACGGCCAGCAGCTGCTGGTCGCGGGCGGCGGCGACAACTGCGTCCGCATCCTGCCGCCGCTGAACCTGACCCTCGAAGAAGCCCGTGAGGCGGTGGCCCGCTTCGAGGCTACGTGCGAGGCCGCGCGCGGAAAGATGGCGGCGTGACCCGGCACTTCCTCGACATCCACCGCCTCGACGCGACGACGCTGCGCGCCATTCTGGACGATGCGCATGCCCGCAAGGCCGCCCGCAAGGGCAGGCCGAAGGGCTGGGTGGACGCGGACGCGCCGGCGAAGGACCGGGTGCTGGCCATGGTGTTCGAGAAGAACTCCACCCGCACGCGCTTCAGCTTCGACGCGGCGATGCGCCAGCTGGGCGGGTCGTCGATCATCGTCAACGCCGGCGACATGCAGCTGGGGCGGGGCGAGCCGGTGGAGGACACCGCGCGGGTGCTGTCGCGCATGGTCGACGCGGTCATGATCCGCGCCAACAGCCATGAAGACGTCGAGAACTTCGCGCGCTTCGCCACCGTGCCCGTGGTCAACGGCCTGACCGACCGCAGCCACCCCTGCCAGATCCTGGCCGACCTGATGACGATCGAGGAGCATCGGGGGCCGATCGCCGGCAAGACGATCGCCTGGGTCGGCGACGGCAACAACGTGTGCCACAGCTTCATGCACGCTGCGCCCCTGTTCGGCTTCCAGTTCCGCGTCGCCTGCCCGGCGGAGTATCACCCCGACCTGCACGACCTGGCCAAGGGCGGCGACCACGTCTTCCTGACCAGCGATCCGCAGGAGGCGGTGCAGGGCGCCGACGTCGTCGTCACCGACACCTGGGTGTCGATGGGCGATCAGGATTACGAGGAGCGGCTGGAGGCCTTCGAGGGCTACGGCGTCGACGACGCCCTGATGGACGCCGCCGCCCCGGACGCGGTCTTCCTGCATTGCCTGCCGGCGCACCGCGGCGAGGAGGTGACGGACGCCGTCATCGACGGCCCCCGCTCGCTGGTCTGGGACGAGGCGGAGAACCGCATCCACGCGCAGAAGGCGGTTCTCGCCTGGTGCTTCGCCGGCGGCTGACGACAATGTGACCTTGGCGTGTGGCCGTAAGTCCTTTTGGTTGTGATGAAGCGGGGTGAGCTCGGCTTTCTTCTTTGCTTATGGACAGGGGCTGAACATGACCGATCCCAACCCGCCGTCGACGCCGGTGGATGACATCATTGTCACCGGACAGCGCGCGCGAGGCCCGTCGCCCTATGCGGATCTCCAATTCCCGACGAAGGGTGCGGGGTCCGGTTCTGGAGAGCAGCAGGTCGAGGTTGGAGATGGAGGGGATGGCGGAGGCGGACTGACCGACGAACAGGAACAGTGCGGCAATCCCGAGGGACGTCGGCAATGGAATGCGGATGCGAGGGCGCAGCGGGCCATTCAGGACTTCCGGGATCGGGCGAATCTGCTGGGCGAAACGCATTTGCAGAACCGCGAGTTTGGCGCGCTCATCTGCGACATGGGTAATGGGAACGTCATCCTAGGGGAGATTCAGGTCGGGGACCCGATCATGGACTCACAGGGACAGCCGATCACATATCCCGAAGGGCGTCCAACGGTCGCTACCCCCCACGATGGATGCGGGGGCGGTACGGCAGTGGGATTCGTCCATTCCCATCCGGGAAACGCGTCATTCACGCCCTCGGCCGCCGACTTCGATTATGCGGACTGGCATGTGAACCACAACCAAGCTCCAGAGAACTTCGGTGTATACGTGGTCTCGATGCATCCTGACCCCGCCAATCCGAGCATTCCGGCGTATAGAGTGAGCCGGTCAGAACGGTCTGACAGGCAAGCCGCTGCGGCCGGGACATTGGAACCGGGTTGGGTGAACCCCGACGCCGCCCCTTGTCCAGGGAGTGCTCCATGACCGCTTTCATTATTGCAATCGCGCTCGCGGTAGGCGTTCAGCAACCCAGTTTGATTGGCGTTAAGTCAGACGACGGTCGACGAGCCGTTTTCGAGCGTCAGTTTGGGGGAACTCTGGACATTCCACATATCGGCGGGGCGATCTACCTCGCCCCGAAGAGAGCATGGCCGAGGCAGAGAAATTACGACATCTGGGTCGTGCGGTTCGATTGCATGGCACGCACACGAACCACCACGGCGCGCATCACGTATTCCAGTTGGCGCGATCCCCAGAACGTGCCGACGACGCCGCATCGGATCGACGGCGAGACCAATCCCGCGGTCGCGGAGCAGCTCGCTTTGGTCTGCGATCGGCAAAGTGGGGGGCGGGCGACCTACCGGACGCTCGACGATTTTCTGGAGAACCACCCGCTCCCCTAATTGCTCAGTTCAGCCGCACGTCCGTGACGCTGCCCGCGTCGGGCACAGTCTTGGTCAGGTTGGCCTTGGCGATCTCGAAGGCGAACTTCACCAGGCCGCCGTCGGACACCCAGATCCGGCCGTCCTCGCCGTCGAAGCGCAGGATCATCAGGTGCGGGTCGTCCTTGCCCTCAGGATACCAGGCGGCCAGCACCGGGTTCCAGTAGCGGTCGATGATCTCGCGGTCGTGGCCGTGCACGTTCAGTTCGCCGGCGATGCAGGCCCAGACCTTCTGGTCCTTCGACCCGTAATGGAACATGGCCGCGCTCTCGCCCGCCGCCACGTCGCGGGCCAGGTCGGTGTCGTCGCGGGTGAAGAACCAGATCGTGCCGGTCTCCTCCTCGCGATAGGCGGTCATCGGCTGGGCGTGGGCGCCCGGGCGGTCGAGGCCCAGCATGCCGGTGTTGGATTTCTCCAGCGCCTTCCAGAACTCGGCTTCGGCCTTTTCGGGGGTCAGGTCGTCGTGATGGGACATGGGGAGGTCTCCTGCGAGGTTCCCCGGCTGAATGCCCGGCCGCCGCGCCTGTTCCGCCTATTCCGCCCCTGCGGCGACGCGCACCAGGTGGATCATCAGAAGCACGTCCAGCGCCGCGGACATCAGCATGACGAACCGCCAGGGGATCATGCGCGGACCCTTCGCGACGTTCGGCAGCTGGGCTCCGCGCCAGCCGGCGTAGACGGCCAGGGGCGTGGCGATGGCCATCAGGATCAGCGTCAGGGTCAGGCTCATGGTCGCGGCGAGATGGCGCGGCACGGCACGAAGTGCAAGTCGCGGCCCGACCGCAAAGCTTTCGGACTCCTTAATCTTAAGCGGCCGTTAACCGGTGGGGCGTGAGATCGACGGACGGCGGCGGGACGATCCACAGGAAGGTCGCGGCGCCCCCACATCTTGGGGTTAACCGCGCGTTTACACCCTCGATCTGGGTCATGTAGCGTAAGCCTACAGGTCGGGAGGCGAATCAGTGAGCGCAGCGGCGTCCCCGTGGAGCGTTAAGGGGATCGACCCCAAGGCCCGCGAGATCGCCAAGGACCTTGCGCGCCGCTCGGGCATGACGCTGGGCGAATGGCTGAACTCCATGATCATGGAGGACGAGGACGACGACGGTGTGGTGCCGTTGGGTCGTCGACCGCATGCGTCCGAGAGTTATGAACGCCGTGGGCGCAGCCGGCGTCTGGACGACGCCTATGAGATCGAGGAGCGCGGCTGGGACCGCATCGGCGCGTCCGTCGACGCCATCGCCGCGCGGCTGGAGGCGGCCGAGCGCCGCTCGACCATCGCCATCCAGGGTGTGGACCAGGCCGTGTCGGGCCTCCTGCGCCGCCTGGACGAACAGGACAAGACCACGGGCGTTCTGGCCCGCCGGTTGGACGACGTCGCCGACGAGCTGAAGGAGGGGCACCGCCGCCTGCGCCGCTTCGAGCAGGAGACGGGGCCGTCGACGCAGGAAACCTTCGCCAAGGTCGAGAAGGGCCTGCAGGCGATCACCGGCCGTCTGCTGGAGTCAGAGGACCGACAGGCGCGTCAGGCCGAAGAGCTGCGTCGCCGGATCGAGGCGGTGGAGAAGACCGCGCCGGGCGCCGGCGCGGACGTGCTGGCCGAGGTCGGTCGGCGCCTGGACGCGGCCCAGAGCGGCACGGCCGAGGCCCTGCGCCGGCTCGAGGCCAGCTTCGCCCAGCTGGACCGCCGCCTGCACGCCGCGGAGTCGCGGGTGGAGCCCGAGGGCGCGCGCGAGGCCGCCCGCTTCGAGAAGCTGGCCGAAACGCTGAGCCGTCAGGTCGAGGCGAACCGCGCCGAGATGATGCGCCGCATGGACGCCGCCGAGGCCGAAGGGCGGATGGACCGCATCGAACGCGCCGTCCTGGCCATCGGCGACCAGGTGAAGTCGGCGGAGCAGAAGTCGGCCCAGGGCATCGAGGCCATGGGCCGCGAGGTGTTGCGCATCGGCCAGAACCTGCATGGCCGCATGCAGGTGGTCGAGCAGCAGGGCGCCCGTCAGGCCCAGGCGCTGGAACAGCGCCAGTCCGCCGCGGAGGATCGGCATGCCCTGGCTCTGGAAAAGCTGGGCGTCGAGATCACCCGCATCTCCGACCGTCTGTCGGACCGCATCGCCCAGTCGGAACGCAAGTCGGCCCAGGCGATCGAGGAAATCGGCCGCCGTCTGGCCGACGGAGCCGGCCGGATCGAACAACAGTATGACCGGGCGTCCGGTGAACTGGCCGAGCGTATGCGGCTGTCCGAAGAGCGGACCGCCAGGCTGTTGGCCGAGGCGCGGGAGGCGCTTGAGGCGCGAGCCGCCGCCGCCGCGGCGCCCATGCCTGCCGCGGTGCCGGAGCCCGCGGCGCGGCCCGAGGCGGTCTTCGCCCCCATTCCCGAAGCCCCAACCCAGCCGCCTCCAATTGAGGCGGACTGGCGCGCCGCCGCTTTTCCCGATGTGGATCTGGGACTGGACGACCCGTTCACCGACGGACTCAAGCCCTTCGACCTGGAGCCGTTGCAGCCGGCCCAGGTTTCGGGCGCGGCGGCGCCGTTCGGTGCGCCTTTCGCCGCAACCTCTGAACCCGCGATCCGGGAACCCGCCTTCACGCCTGAGCCGGCGCCGGCTTCCGGACCGTTCGGCCGTGCGACTCCTGCGGCCGGCCCGGCGACCTTCGGCGGTGCCGACGTGTCGGACGCTCTGGCCGCCACGGCGCCTGATCTGGACGCGGACGATTTCGCCGCCGAGACCGACTTCGTCGACCCCCGCGCGCTGCGTGCGGCGGCCCAGGCGGGCCGTGCGTCATCGACGCGCGCCGCCATCGACCAAGCACGCGCCGCCATGGCACAGCCGGCGGAGGAAACCCCGGCCCGCACCGGCTTCGGCCTGAAGAAGGGCGGGAAGTCGCGTCTGCAGGAGCGACTGGACAAGCAGGCGGCGGGCTCAACGGTGCGCAAGGCGCTGGGCGCCTCGGCCATCGCCGTGGCCCTGACCGGCGGCATCTACGGTTTCATGCGTCTGGAAGACGGCGCCGCGCCTTGGGCCGGTCTGACCGGTGACGCCGCGCCGACGACGCTGGCGCTGGCGACCACGGACGCGGTCGCCGCGCGACCTTCGCCCGACGTCCTTGCCGAAGCGGCCGCCCTTTACGACCAGGCCGTCGAGGCTCTGGCCGCCGACGACCTGACCGGCGTCGACACGCTGACCCGCGCGGCCGAGATGGGGCATGCGCCGGCCCAGCTGACGCTGGCAGGTCTTTACGAGACCGGCGACGCCGGCGTGACGCCGGATCTGGTGCAGGCGCGGCGCTGGCTGCGGCGCGCGGCCGAGGCGGGCGATCCGCGCGGCATGTTCGGCTACGGCATGTTCCTGTTCGAGGGGCAGGGCGGTGATCGCGACGCCCGCGCCGGTCTGGACTGGATCACCAAGGCGGCCGACGGCGGCCTGATCGATGCCCAGTTCAACGCCGGCCTGATCCTGAAGACCGGAGAGGGCGGCACGGCCGCCGACCCGGCGGCGGCCTATCGCTGGCTGCTGATCGCGGCGCGCGGCGGCGACGCCCAGGCGCGGGAGGAAGCCGAGGGCCTTGCCCCGTCCCTGACCGACGCCCAGCGCGCCACGGCGCGTCAGGCGGCGGCGGACTTCCAGACCCGCAGCCCCGAATGATCCCGCCTCACGCGTGGCCGGTGGCGCCGGCGCGCGACGCGGCCTAAACCGGGGCGTCGTTCCCCGGAGCGGCTTCCCTTCACACCCAGCCGAAGGCCCGCCCTTTGGACCTGTACCTGCCGATCGCCGAGGTTTCGGTGAACTGGCCCCTGATGCTGATGCTGGGGGCCGTGGTCGGCTTCGTGTCCGGTCTGTTCGGCATCGGCGGCGGTTTCCTGATGGCGCCGATCCTGGTCTTCCTGGGCGTGCCGCCGACGGTGGCGGTGGCCAGTCAGGCCAGCCATGTGGTCGCCTCGTCGACCTCGGGCGTCATCGCCTATTCCGGTGCGGGCCAGGTCGATTTCCGCATGGGCTGCATCATGGCCGCGGGCGGGGTGATGGGCGCCTTCCTTGGCGTTGAGGTGTTCCGCTGGTTGCGCCTGCTCGGCCAGGCGGACCTGATCGTGGCCCTGTCCTACCTGATCTTCCTCGGCGTCATCGGCAGCCTGATGCTGAAAGAGAGCCTTGAGCAGATCCTGCGCCGTCGCCGCGGTCTGGCGCCAGAGCGCAAGGAGCGGCGACGTCCGCTGTGGCTGTATGGTCTGCCGTGGAAGATGCGGTTTCCGAAGTCCGGCCTCTACGTCTCGGCGATCCCGCCCATCGCGCTGGGTGGGTTCGTGGGCGTGCTGTCGGCCATCATGGGGGTGGGCGGCGGGTTCATCCTGGTGCCGGTCATGCTTTACGTGCTGCGCATGAAGGCGTCGGTGGTGGTGGGGACCAGCCTGTTCCAGATCATCATCACCACCGCGGTCACCACTGTGCTGCAGGCCGGACGGAACCAGACGGTGGACATCGTGCTGGCCTCGCTGCTGCTGTTCGGTGGGGTGGTGGGCGCCCAGATGGGCGCGCGCTGGTCGGGCCGTTTCCGGGCCGAGGAGCTGCGCGCGGCGCTCGGGCTGATCGTTCTGGGCGTCGGCATCTACATGGGCATGGAGCTGATCGTCCGGCCGTCGGACATGTTCGAGATCGCGCCGGGGGCGCCGGACTGATGATCCAGGACGTCCCCCCTCCCGATCCTGCGGTGGTCATCGAGCGGTCCATCGAGACCCTGAATGCCGCCGAGCCGTTGCGCGTCTCCGCCGCCCTGACGGATGCTGAGGTCAAGGTCGACGCCGGCTTCCAGGGCGCGTCGATCGTGCTGTATGGCGCAGTGTTCAACCCGACCGACGCGCCGGTGGACGTGGTGGTGGTGGTGCGAGGCCCCGACGCGCCCCTGCGTCTGGTGCGCAAGGTGCAGGCCGGGCCCTTCTGGCTGAACAGCCGGCCGGTGGTGTTCGAGGGCGCGCCCGGATTCTACATGACGGCCTCGACCCGGCCGCTGTCCGACATCGCCAACTTCGGCCAGCTGCGCCGGCTGGGCGTCGGCGTCGATCACCTAAGGATCGCCGCGCCGGAAGAGCGCCGGGTCGAGACCCGCTACGGCGTGCGCGACGTGGTGGTCAGCCGTCTGGGCGACGACTATCTGGACTGGCGGCGCGCCGTGATCCGGCTGCGGGAGGAGGGCGGCCTCTACGACACCCGCCCGGACGGTGTGGAGTTCGTCGATCGCGGCCTGTTCCGCGCCCAGCTGGATCTGCCGACCACGGCCCCCACCGGCGCCTATTTTGCCGAGGTCTGGCTGTTCCAGGACGGCCAGCCCGTCGCCTCCTCCAATCTGACGCTGACGGTGCAGAAGGTCGGGCTGGAGCGCGACGTCTACGAGTTCGCGCACCGGCAGCCGTGGCTGTACGGCGTGCTGTGCGTGCTCTTGGCGGCGTTCACCGGTTGGGCGTCGAGCCGCGTTTTCCGGAGGGGGTGAGCCGATGAACCAACCGACGCGCACAGCCTGGGCGCTGGCCCTTCTCGGCGTGGTCCCGTTCATCGCATTCGGAGCTGCGGTGACGATCGACGGCCTGCTGCTGAGCGGCGAGCGGGCGCGTGAGGTTCTGTCCCTATACGGGGCCGTCATCGTCGCCTTCATGGCCGGGGCGCGCTGGGGCGGAGCGCTCGCGGGGGGGCGTCCGGCGGACGGCGTGCTGGCGCTGAGCAACGTCTTTCCGCTGGCGGCCTGGGCCGCGCTCGCCTTGACCGGAGTGGGCTCAGGCCTCGCTCTCGGCGTCCTCGCGCTCTGCCTTCTGGCCCAGCTTGCCTGGGACTGGCCGGTCAGCGCGCCCGGGTATCGCCGCCTTCGCCTGACGGCCACGGCCGGCGCGGTGACCGGACTGACGCTGGGAGCCGTCGGTCCGATCTGACGACGGTCCTCAGCTCCCTCTGGCGCTGAGGCGGAAGGAGGCGGCGACGCCGGTCGGATTGCCGCCGGTCAGGGTCTCGCCACGGGCGCGGCCGGTGCGGCAGGCGACGTCGAACATCTCACCGTTGGGCGAAGTGGGATCGATCGAGCGCCAGTCCTGATGGCCCGGCGTGTCGCCCAAGACGTTTCCGTCCCGCCGGTAACCCGTGCCGGAAACGGTCCGGGCCTTCACGGCCGAGCAGTCGAACTGGTTGAACATCTCCATGTAGGCGACCTGCGAGTTCGCCTGCAACGACGCCTCGTCCAGGGCGATGAAGCTCGAGACGTGCGCGATGGCCCCTTCACGCCGGATCGACCCGTGGTCCATAAAGAGCAGGGTCTCGGGGCTCCGCAGCAGGACGGTGAACGGTCCCCGCGAGGGCGTGCTCTGGGCGGCTGCCGGAAGGGCGACGGCGGTCGCGGCCAGGATGGCGAGAACGAAGGCGGTGCGGCGGATCATGCGGGGCTCCCTCGGTTTGTGATGGCCAAACCCTAGAGAACTGCCGCCCGCGAGTGAGCCCCCCGCTGGACGATCGTCAGGTCTCGTCAGCGCGCCGCGAACTCGCTCATGGCGTCGATGACCGCGCGGTTCTGGTCGTCGGTTCCCACGGTGATGCGAAGGCATTGCGGAAGGCCGTAGCCGCCGACGGGGCGGACGATGATGCCCTTCCGGTTCAGCCAGTCGTTGGCGGCCTGGCAGGTTTCCACGTCGGCGAACCGCACCAGCACGAAGTTCCCTGCCGACGGGAGGACGTCGAAACCGAAGCCGCGCAGCGACTGGGTCAGGCGCGGGCGCCAGGTCTGGATCAGGTCGCGCGACGCCTTCTGATGCGCCTCGTCGCTCAAGGCCGCCACCGCCGCCTCGATGCCCGGCACCGAGACGTTGAAGGGCAGGCGGATGCGATCGACCGCCTCGGCCACCTTCAGTGGCGCATAGCCGAAGCCGATGCGCAGGCCGCCCAGGCCGTGGATCTTGGAGAAGGTGCGGGTGACGACGACGTTCTCGCTGGTGCGGGCCAGCTCGAAGCTGGTCTCCCAGTCCGGCTCGGTGACGTATTCGGCATAGGCCTCGTCGATCACCAACAGGATGTCGGGGCGCAGGCCTTCGTGCAGGCGGCGGATCTCGTCGGGGGTGTTGTAGCTGCCGGTCGGGTTCGACGGGCTGGAGACGTAGACGATGCGGGTGCGCTCGGTGACCTGGTCCAGCAGGGCCTCGGGCGTGGCCTTGAAGTCCGGCTCGGGCGCCAGGCGCACGCTGGCCTGATTGGCCAGGGCCGAGATGCGATAGGCCAGGAAGCCGTACTGTCCCGTGACGATGTCGTCGCCCGGCGTCAGATAGGTCTGGTTCAGCAGGGCGAAGACCTCGTCCGAGCCGTTGCCGAAGATCAGCCGCTCGGGCTCCAGTCCGTGGTGCTCAGCCACCGAGGCGCGCAGCTTGGTCGCGCGGCCGTCCGGATAGATGTGGATGTTGCGGATCGCCGCCTCATAGGCCGCCCGCGCCTTCTCGCCCGCGCCCAGCATGTTCTCGTTGGAGGACAGCTTCATCGGCTCGGCCACGCCGTCGATCTTCGACTTGCCGCCGACGTAGGGGGCGATGTCGAGGATGCCGGGCTTCGGCAGGGGGGCGTCGGTCATGTGTCGAGCTTTCAGAAAACGGGGGCGGCGCCGATGACGCCGGTCAGCGTGCCGGGCAGCCCGGTCAGGCGCGGGTCTTCGGCCTGCACATAGCCCGCCAGCACGAACAGCTTCAACCCGCCCGCCTGCGACAGAGGCGTTCCGGCCAGACCGTTCTGCGCCAGTGCCGCGAGGATCGCATGATCGCTTTGTGCCGCGTCGGTGACCCAGAAGGTGCGGTCGTCGCCCGTCGGGCCGGGTCGAGCCGTGGAGACCCGCAGGGCTCGCGGCGCGCGGGTTGCGTCGTCCGGCAGGGCGCCGACAATGCGCAGGTGCGGCCTCGCCAGCAGCCGGCCCCACCACGGCGTCACGCCGGACAGGCCGATCAGGGCCGCCCCGCCGGCGTCCACGGCCGCCAGTGCCTTGTCCGCCGTCTCGTGCATCTGAAAGCCCAGCCCGTGCCGGTCGGCGGCCAGCAGGGCGGCGTCGGCGCCGTGGACGTGCAGCGTGCTCCGGTCCATCCGGCCCCACAGCGCCTTGATCGTCGCCGCCCGGTCCGGCGCGCCGGCCAGCAGCCGACGCAGGGCCAGGGCCTCGGCGTCAGGCGTCGTCGCGGTCATCGCCAGCCGGTCCGCAAGCGCGGCCAGCAGCGCCGCGTCCGCCGCCGCCCGCGCGGGATCGTCCTGCGGTTCGACCAGCATCAGAACAGGCGCGGCGCGGGGGCCACGGCGAAGGGGCCCAGGAAAGCGCGGCCGTCCCGGAACTCCAGCGTCAGGGCGACCTCGCTGCCCGCCGCCCCGGCCAGACGCGCCGCGCCCTCGCCGCCGCCGGCCAGACCCGCGACCACGGCGGCGGGGCGGTCTGCCCGCATGGTGACCCGCCCTTCCAGCCGTCCGTCTTCCCGCGCCGACAGATCCGAGCTTTCGATCAGGGCGCGGTTCTCGCCGCTCTCCAGAATGCCGCGCACATGGGTGAAGCGGCCGCCGCTGCGGCTCCAGCCGGCCATCAGGCCGTCGTCCGAGGGCGTCCGCAGACCCTCGGCGTTCTGCATGCGGAACTCGACGCGCGCGCTCAGCAGGCCGCTGTCGGTCACGCCCTCAACCGGGCCGCCGGCGCGTCCGCGCCCCTCCACCATCTGGAACAGGACGTCGACGGCCTGATCCTGCGGCCCCGGCTTGGCCTCCAGCGAGACGTGCTCGGCGCGCGAGACGGGGAAGGCCTCGGCTTGGCCTACGGGGGTGAAGGTGGGCCGGATCAGCTCGAGGGCGAAGCGCGGCCACGGTTTGTCGATCCCCACCAGGCTCATTCGTGCCCCGTCGCCGGAAATGCGGACTCGCCCCTTGTCCGGCCGGGTCAGGATCAGGTCCTCCGGCGCGATGGCCACCCAGGCCAGGGGCGCCCAGGCGTTGGCCTGGGTGATCAGGCGCGACGTCTCGATGCCGTGGCCGGAAGGGGCCGTTATGCGCGTCTCGCCGAGATCCAACCGTACCCGGAAGGGCCAGCCGTCGACCGACCGGCGCGCGGTCTCGACCGTCCAGCCCGACTGGCGCAGCGCTTCGATGCGGTTCGCCGCCTGCGTCTCCACCTGCCGCGCCAGCACGAACCACCAGACTGTCCAACCGATCAGGAACAGCCCCACGATCGCGAAGGGCACGATCAGGCCGCGGCGGCTGTGGCGGTTGGGGGCGTCGCTAGGGGTCATCGCCCGCCCATATCAGATCGCGAGGCGGATCGCGCCAGATCCGCCGCCAGCCGCGCCTGAAGCGCCGTCGCGTCCTTCGTCTCGCATTCCCAGATCGTGACGACCTTGAGCCCGGCCGACGCCAGCGCCGCCTCCACCCGCGCGTCGCGGGTCTGGTTGCGGGCGAACTTCGCGGTCCAATGTTCGGCGTTGTGCACCGGCGTGGTCGTGCGCTTGCAGCCGTGGCGATGCCAGAAGCAGCCGTGCACCAGCACAGCCCACCCCTGGGTCCGGTTGGCGAAGTCCGGCGTGCCGGGCAGGGCGCGGACGTGCTTGCGATAGCGGACGCCGACCGCGCGCAGGGCCTCGGCCACCCGCGTCTCGGGCGTTGTCCCGGTCGAGCGGACGCGGCTCATCGTCCGGCTGGTCCGGGCGTCGAGGGGGATCATGGGCGCGGCGGTACGTCCCTGCGTGGACAGTTCAGCCGACGGAGAAAAGCGCTGCTCAAGGCGTCACCGGAAGATGCCGCGCCAGGAAGGTCTCGATCTCAGTCAGGGTGGTTGCCTCCGCCCGGGAAGACCAGCCGCTGTGGCCCTCGTCTTCGAACTCAACCAGTCGGACGTCGATGCCCGCGCGCTTCAGGGCGCCCTCCATGTCGCGCGACTGGCGGATGGGGACTAGGTCGTCCCGCTCGCCATGGATGAGCAGGACCGGAGGCTGCCACCCCTCGACCCTGCGGATCGGGGAGGTCGCTTCCAACCGCTCGCGATCCGTGGTTGGATCGCCGATCGAGCGCAGCCAGTAAGCGTAGGTGTCAGAATCCGCGCCGTTCTCCCGGCGTGTGTGCGACATCAGATCAGGCAGGTCGCTGATCCCCGAGACCGAGATCACGCAACGGTACAGATCGGGCTGGGTCGCCCCTCCCCACAGCGCCGCATAGCCGCCGTAGCTGGCGCCCATGATGCAGACGCGCGACCGATCGACCAGGCCTTCACGCGCCAACTGCTCGACGCCTGCGGTCACGTCGTCCTGCATCAGCCCGCCCCACTGGCCATAGCCGGCTGTGGCGAAGTCGCGTCCCATTCCCGCCGATCCGCGAAAGTTGGGCTGGAACACCTGGTAGCCCCGGCTGGCCAGAAACTGGGCCCACATGTCGTAAGAAAGCTGGTCGCGGACCTCCGGCCCGCCATGCGGCATGACGACCAACGGCGGCGTCGCTCCCGTGTCGTTGGCCGGCCGGGTCAGATAGCCGAACAGCGGCGTTCCATCGGTGCCCGCGTAGTCGTACCTGAAGGCCCTGCCGAGCCGGTCCGGCGCCAGGCCTTCGAGCGCCAGGCCGATCGGCTCCAGCTTCTTCTCGCCGGTTCGATACACGTAGAACGCCCCGGGATTGTGGGGCGCGGTCACGTTCAGAACCCAAACTCCTCCGTCGTCGGATCTGGAGAGGATCCGCACGCCAGCGTCCTCACCGAAATGGCGACGCAGGGCGGCCATCTCCGCGTTCTGCGAAGCGTCCGACAAAGTGCAGGCGAAGGCGTCCGCGACCACGCATCCGCCCAGGAAGGCGTTCGTGTCGGCGTCCACGACCAGACCCGCCGCGTCATAGCGGGCGTCGCGCCAGATGGCGGGGCCCATCGTCCGTGTCCGGAAGTCGTAGACGTGAATGCCGGCGATGGACTCCGGCGCGTCGTCGTCCGGCCGGTAGATGACGTACACCTGTCCCGGCTGTTCGGCCGGTCCGGCGAAATGATAGTCTGCCAGTTCACGGATTTCGTCCTTCCTCAGGCGAAAGACCTCGCTCCATCGGCCATCCTCGCCACGCGCCTCCATGACCAGAGCTTTGTCCAGCGCGCCCCGCAGGACGTACCGGCCTACCACCCTGCCGTCCCGGTCCGTGACGTAGTCGATTGCGTTGCGGTCGCCGTTCTCGACCTGCTCGGCCCGGCCCGTGCGGACATCGATGCGCGCGACGTCCAAACCGTTGTCCTGATAAGTCATGAGGATGTGGTTCGGATCACGCGGCAGCATGTCCAGCACCGGGCCGGGGTCACCGTCGCGAGTGGATGGAGGATCGATTTCCACGAAGCCGCTGCCGTCGCGCGCCACGGAGAACAGGCCGCGGCCATAGCGCCAGTTGCGGACGTCGCCGTCGGCGCTGTTTCCATGCCGCTCGATGTTCAGCCGCGTCATGCTGACGATCAGCCGGTCGTCGCCCTTCCAGCCGTACCAGTCGATGATTTGTCCGCCGAAGTCTTCGTTCGACGTAGCGCTCATGACCGGGATGGTCTCGTCTGCCTCGAAGTCGTGGACCGTCAGGGTATGGACGTCGCCGGAGCGGCGGACAACGGCCAGGTATCGTCCCGACGGGGAAACGGACGGCTGGGCCAGAACCGGAGCCTCCGTGAATTCGCTGATCGGTGGCGGTGCCTGCTGCGCATGGACCGCGTCGGCAGAAAGCAGCAGCGCCGCAAGCGCCAGTGAGCGGATCGACATGACTTCTCCCGTGCCGTGCGTCGCTGACACGATTCCCGTGTGTGGCGGCGCGGTCAACACCGCGGAGTCAGATCGTCCCCGTCCTCT
This sequence comes from Caulobacteraceae bacterium, assembly GCA_019748055.1. Classification (GTDB taxonomy): domain Bacteria; phylum Pseudomonadota; class Alphaproteobacteria; order Caulobacterales; family Caulobacteraceae; genus Brevundimonas. Next base: position 89,539 of record JAIEQC010000024.1, read on the forward strand.
CAACCTCCACCGGACCCGTCATCAGCACGTGGCCGGTGACCTCGTCCCAGGTGATGTGAAGCTCTCCCCCGTCGACGACGACCGTCGCCGCGCGCTCCGTCAGGCCCCGGCGCGCGCAGGCGACCAGGGCGGCGCAGGCGCCGGTGCCGCAGGCCCGGGTCAGGCCGGCGCCGCGTTCCCAGACGCGCAGACGGATGCGGTCGCGCGCCTCGACGTGGGCGAAGCCGACGTTGACGCCCTCGGGGAACAGGGGGTGGTGCTCGATCAGGCTGCCGGTCGCCCGCACGAAGGCGTCGTCCGGCACATGGTCGATGAAGAAGACGACGTGGGGATTGCCCATCGAGACGGCGCCCGGCGTGTGCAGGACCGGGGCGTCGATCGGGCCGACCTGCAGCTCGATGCCGCGCGTGTCCATCTCTTCGGCCAGGGGGATCTCGGTCCAGTTCAGGCGCGGCGCGCCCATGTCGACGGTGATCCGGCGCGGCCCGGCGCGCGTCGCGACCGTGGGTCCGCCAAGCGTGTCGATCGTCACCCGGTCGCGGCCGCCGGCCTCCATCAGCATCCAGCCGACGCAGCGCAGGGCGTTGCCGCAGGTCTCGACCGTGCCGCCGTCGGCGTTCCACACCCGCATGAAGGCGTCTGCGCGGCCCGAGGGCTCGATGGCGATCAGCTGGTCGCAGCCTTGACCCGTCGCCCGGTCGGCGATCGCGCGGGCCTCGTCCGGCGTCGGGGCGAACGGACGCGACAGGGCGTCCACGACCACGAAGTCGTTGCCGCAGCCGTTCATCTTGACGAAGGGGCGTCCGCTCATGCCGCGGCATATAGGACGGCGCGGTTCCCGAGGCGAGCGACGCGCGTTATGCCGGTCCGATGGCGACGACCGAGGCGACGACGGAGAAGGACGGCCTGCGCCTGCGCGCACGGCTGAGGGCGCTGTACCACGGCACGTCGCAGACGGCCGTGCGGTTCCGCATCGCGGTGCTGGTGATCGACCTGATCATCGTCGCCTTCTTCATCGCCGCGCCCCTGCTGCGCGACCAGCCGCTGGCCTTCTACGTCATCGACTACGTCATCGCTGCCCTGCTGGCGGCCGATCTGGCGGCCCGCGCTTGGTGTTATTCCGACGTCAAGGACTGGCTGAAGAAGCCGATCGTCTGGATGGACCTGTTCATCCTGGCCACGCTGCTGTTCCCCGCCTGGCTGTTCAATCTCGGATTCCTGCGCGTGCTGCGGCTGTGGACCCTGATCAACTCCGACTTCTTCTGGCGCACCGTGGGGCGGCGATACGACGACACGCGGGTGGAGGAGGTGACCAAGGCGCTGGTGGCCCTCATCACCTTCGTCTTCGTGTCGACCGGCTTCGTCTACACGGCCTTTCTGGGCAAGACCGAGGGGCTCATGGGGTGGCTGGACGCCCTGTACTTCACCGTCACCAGCCTTACGACGACCGGCTACGGAGACATTCTGCTGCCGGGGGCCTGGGGGCGGATCGTGTCGATCGTCATCATGCTGGCGGGCGTGACCCTTTTCGTGCGGCTGGGCCAGACGCTGCTGCGCCCCCACAAGGTGCGGCACCCCTGCGATCGCTGCGGCTTGCAGGTCCACGATCCGGACGCGGTGCACTGTAAGGCCTGCGGCAACCTGCTGTGCATCCCCGACGAGGGGCGCCACTGATCATGACAAATCCGTAAGGCGACGGAACGTCCGCTTGCCGCGCGACGGCCGGTCCTTAAGGTGCGCCACCGAAAGTCTCGGGGACCCCACATGATCAAGACCAGGCTCGCCCTTCTCGCCATGACCGCCGCCTTCACCCTTCCGGCCGCCGCGCCGGCCCTCGCCCAGGCCGCGCAGGACGCCGCCGGCTTCGCCCAGTCGGACGCCACCGACCCCTACCTGTGGCTGGAGGAGGTCGAAGGCGAGCGCGCCATGGCCTGGGTCAAGGAACAGAATGACCTGTCCCTCGGCACGCTGCAGGGCGACCCGCGCTACCAGCCGCTGCATGACGCGGCGCTGGCGATCCTCGAGGCGCGCGACCGCATCCCCGCTCCTGGCTTCGCCACCGGGCTGGAGGGCGGCTCCCAGGGCATCTCCAACTTCTGGCAGGACGCGACGAACGTGCGCGGCCTGTGGCGGATGACGACGGTCGACTCCTACCTGACCGACCGGCCGGAATGGACGACGATCATCGACGTCGACGCCCTGGCCCGGGCCGAGAACGCCAACTGGGTCTGGCGCGGGGCCAACTGTCTGTCGCCCGACGACCGCATGTGCCTGGTCACCCTGTCCGACGGCGGCAAGGATGCGGTCACGGTGCGGGAATTCGACCGGTCGACCCGCACCTTCGTGGACGGCGGTTTCGTCCTTCCGGAGTCCAAGGGCGGCGCGACCTGGATCGACGAAGACACCCTGCTGATCTCGCGCGACTTCGGCGAGGGCACCCTCACCACCTCGGGCTATCCGATGACGGTCCGGGTCTGGAAGCGCGGCACGCCGATGGATCAGGCGGTCGAGGTGTTCCGCGGCCAGCCGACGGACGTCTCGGCCTCGGGCTTCACCCTGCGCGATCCCGACGGGACGCTGCGCGCCACCATGATCAACCGCGGCGTCACCTTCTATGAAGGTGAGACTTACGTCCTGAACGCCGACGGCACGACGACGAAACTGCCGCTGCCGGCCAAGTCGGGCATCTCGGGCTTCGTCGGCGGCAAGGTGATCCTGACGCTGGAACAGGACTGGTCCGTCGGCGGGCGTGAGTTCAAGACCGGCGATCTGGTGGCCTGGGACCTGGACGGCCTGCTGGGCCGGACCCAGGCGCCGGTCGAGCTGATCCTGCGCCCGACCGAGCGTCAGGCCATCGAAGGCGTCACCGTCACCCGCAACCGCGTGGTCGTGGCCCTGTACGACAACGTGCGCGGCGGCTTGCTGTCCTATGCGCCCGACGGCTCGGGCGGCTGGACCGCGACCAAGGTCGACCTGCCGGAGAACGTCTCGGTGAACCTGGGCTCGGCATCCGATCAGGACGACCGCGTCTTCGCCTCGGTGTCCGGCTATCTGACGCCCCAGTCGCTGTGGCTGGTCGACGCCGCCACGGGGCAGGCGAACAGCGTGAAGTCCCTGCCGGCCAAGTTCGACGCCACGGGGCTGGAGGTCCGCCAGTTCGAGGCGACCAGCGCCGACGGCACGAAGATCCCGTACTTCGTGGTGGGCCGCGAGGCCATGCCGACCGACGGGTCGAACCCGACCCTGCTTTATGGCTACGGCGGCTTCCAGTCGTCGCTGCTGCCCGGCTATTCGGCCAACGTCGGCAAGCTGTGGCTGGAGCGCGGCGGCGTCTACGTCATCGCCAACACCCGCGGCGGCGGCGAGTTCGGGCCCAACTGGCACCAGTCGGCGCTGCAGGAAAACCGCCAGCGCGCGCACGAGGACTTCCAGGCCGTGGCCATGGACTTGATCGCCCGCGGCATCACCAGCCCGCGCCGTCTCGGCGTCATGGGCGGGTCGCAGGGCGGCCTGTTCATGGGCGCCATCCTGACCCAGCGGCCGGACCTCATCAACGCGGCCGTCATCCAGGTGCCCCTGTTCGACATGCTGCGCTTCCACAAGCTGCTGGCCGGCGCGTCGTGGATCGCGGAATACGGCAATCCGGACATCCCGGAAGAGCGGGCGTGGATCGCGGCCTATTCGCCGTACCAGAACCTGCGCGCTGGACAGCCCTATCCGCAGGTCTTCATCCACACCTCGACCAAGGACGACCGCGTCCACCCCGGCCACGCCCGCAAGGCCGCGGCCCGGATGCAGGAGCTGGGCTATGACGTCCTGTTCTACGAGAACACCGACGGCGGCCACGCGGCCGGCGCCAACCTGCGCGAAACGGCGCGTCGCCTGGCGCTGGAATACACCTACCTGACGCGCCGGCTGATGGATTGATCGAGATCCTCCCCCGCTCGCCTTCGAGCGGGGGAGGGGGACCACGAAGTGGTGGAGGGGGCACCCCCCGCACACTGGTCGTGCGTCCGCCCCCTCCATCGCCTGACGGCGGTCCCCCTCCCCCTAAGCTTCGCATCGGGGGAGGATTTGATGAGCGGAGTAGAATGATGCGCACGGCCCTCCTGATCGCCGCCTCGGCCCTGGCCCTGACAGGCTGCGCCTCGGTGTTCGAGCCCCGCGACGAGATCGTCGTGACGACGAAGCACACCCGCCCGCCGCACCTGCCCACCGACCTGTCGCCCGAGGGCGTTGCGGCCGCCGACGACCACCTCGCGCTGGAGCAGGTGGACGGGGCCGAGGCCATGGCCTTCGTGCGGGCGTCCAACGAGAAGGCGCTGGCCGTCCTGACCGGCGACCCGCGCTACGAGACCTTCCGCGCCGAGGCCGAGGCGATCCTGACCGCCACCGACCGCATTCCGGCGCCGTCCTTCCTCGGCGACGGGATCGGCAACTTCTGGCAGGACGCGACCAATCCCAAGGGCGTCTGGCGGCGCACGACGCTGGACAGCTACGCCTCCGCCGACACGCGGTGGGAGACGCTGCTGGACGTCGACGCCCTCGCGCGATCGGAAGGCAAGGACTGGGTGTTCAAGGGCGCCTCCTGCCTGGCCCCGGACGAGACCCGCTGCCTGATCTCCCTGTCCGACGGCGGCAAGGACGCCGTGGTCGTGCGCGAGTTCGACCTGACGACGAAGGCCTTCGTGGCCGACGGCTTCAGCCTGCCCGAGGGCAAACACCGCCTCAGCTGGCTGGACGCCGACACCCTGCTGGTCGCCACCGACTTCGGCCCCGGCACGCTGACCGAGAGCGGCTATCCGTTCATCGTCAAATCCCTGAAGCGCGGCCAGGCCCTGGCCCAGGCCACCGAGGTCTATCGCGGGGCCCAGGGCGACGGCGGATATGGCGTCTCCGCTTCCGTCTTCCGCGACGCCGAGGGTCAGGTCGAGGCGGTCGTCTTCAACCGACCGCTGGACACCTTCCGGTCGGAGAGCTTCCTGCTTTCCGACCAGGGGCCGCAACGGCTCGCCCTGCCGCAGCGCGTATCCATCTTTGGCGCTCAGGGTGGCCGCCTGATCTTCTCCAACGACGAAGCGTGGTCGCTGAACGGCGACGCGATTCCTCAAGGGTCGTTGCTGTCGGTGCCCTTCATGGACCTGCGCGCACCCATGGAGGATGCCCCGTCCCCTCCGGCCCTGATCTTCTCACCGGGCCCGCGTCAGTCGTTGCAGGACGTCGCGGTTCTGGACGATCACCTGATCCTCGCTATTTCTGACAACGTCGCCGGGCGACTGATTCACGCCAGTTCGACGCCGGAACGCGCTGCCGCCAATCCGCACTGGGTGCTGCGCGACATCGACGGGCCCGACGCCAGCGCGCTCGCCCTGGGCGATTCTTCCAAGGCGTCCGGACGTGTGTTCGTGTCCAGCCAGGGGTTCCTCACCCCGCCCACGCTCAGCCTGCTTGAGCCGACCCGACGCGAACTCTCCGCGCTCAGGTCCGCGCCGCCCAAGTTCGACGCCTCGACCCACGTGGTTCAGCAGTTCGAGGCCACGTCGTCGGACGGGACGAAGATCCCCTACTTCGTCGTCATGCCGCGCGGCCTGCGCATGGACGGCTCCGCGCCGACCATCCTGTTCGGCTACGGCGGGTTCCAGGTCAGCTTCCCGCCCGCTTACAAGCCCGAGATGGGCAAGCTGTGGCTGGAGAACGGCGGCGTCTTCGTCCAGGCCAACATCCGCGGCGGCGGCGAGTTCGGCCCCGGCTGGCACCAGGCCGTGCTCAAGGAAAACCGCCAGCTGGCCTTCGACGACTTCGCGGCGGTGGCGCAGGACCTGATCGATCGCGGCATCACCAGCCCGCGGCGCCTGGGCATCTACGGCCGATCCAACGGCGGGGTCCTGACCTCGGTGTCGATCACCCAGCGGCCGGACCTGTTCAACGCGGCGGTGATCGAGAGCCCGCTGATCGACATGCTGCGCTACCACCTGCTGCCCGCCGGCGCCTCGTGGATCGGCGAATACGGCGACCCGCGCATTACGGAAGAAGCCGAGTACATCGCGCGGTACTCGGCCTATCAGCGGCTTCGTCCGGATGCGGACTATCCGCGCGTCTACATCACCACCAACACCCGCGACGACCGGGTGCATCCGGGCCATTCGCGCAAGTTCGCGGCGCGGCTGGCGGCGCAGGGGCACGATCACCTCTATTTCGAAGACACCGCCGGCGGCCACTCCAACGACGCCGATCCGGTGGCCAACGCCCGCCGCTGGGCCCGCCACTACGTCTATCTGGCCCAGCAGCTGATGGATTGATCCCCGGCTTGATCCACAGGCCTCACGTCCCGCTCACGGGAATATGAGCGGCGCGCTTCGCCCGGGGCGATAGGGTCCGGCCCCATGAGGATCGGGGGCGTCATCGCCGCGGCCGGCGCCGCGCTGGTTCTGGGGGGCGCGCAGACGTCGGCCCAGACGGACGCGCGGCCGCGCGCCGCCGTGTCGTCCACCGAGACGGTGGTGGTCGAGCTGTTCACCGCCCAGGGCTGCGCCGGCTGTCCGGAAGCCAACGGCGTGGTCGAGCGGCTGGCGGACGAGGCGGGCGTGATCCTGCTGACCTGGCCCGTCGATTACTGGGACTGGCTGGGGTGGAAGGACACCCTGGCCAAGCCCGCCTTCACCGCCCGCCAGCGCGACTATGTGTCGGCCCTGCGCCTGCGCGCGCCGGCGACGCCCCAGGTCATCGTCGACGGCCGCCGCACGGTCGCCGCCGCCGCCGGCCCGCTTGACGCCGTGGTGGCCGAGGAGGCCGCCCGCCGCGACTGGCCGCCGGAGGTCGAGTTCCGCGAGGGGGCCGACCGCGTGGGCGTGGGCTCCGGCCGCGTGCCCGAAGGCGGCGCCGAGGTGGTGGCCGTGATCTTCACGCCGGGCGTCCAGAGCGTGCGCGTCGGCGCCGGCGACAACCGCGGCAAGACGGTGCGCCAGATCAATGTGGTCCGCAGCGTGGTTCCCCTCGGAGCGTGGACCGGCCGTCCCGAGGTCTATGCCCTGCCCGAAGACCTGGGCGCCGGCGACGGCGTCGCGGTTCTGGTCCAGTCACGCGCGGACCGCCGGATCCTGGGCGCCGCGCGGCGCTGATCTCGCTGAATCAGCTTCCATCTCTGGCGCGGCTTGCGCCTCTCGGCTGTCACGGCATGATGGTCAGTGAACGGGAGTACAGGGGCATGGGCGTGCGCGCGGGGCTGAAGGCAGGGTTTGCGGCGGCTCTGCTGTGGGCCGCCGGCGTCGTCGGGGCGATCGCCCAGGAGGAGCCGGGCGCCGCCCAGGGCGTGGCCCGGCTGGCGACCGCGGCCCAGCTGGCCGACTGGGGCCGCGAGCGGGACGACCCCGGCGCCCTGATCCTGGCCGCGCGCATGGTGGCCGAGGTGCCGCTTCAGGCCCAGGGCGACGCCGCCCCGTTCTTCACCTCCGACGCCTTACTGGACGAGGCGCTGGCCATGTCCGGCGACGATCCCGCCTATGCCGCCGCCATCGCCGTGGTGCGTCAGGACCCGACCCGCGGTGTGGTCACCAGCCCCTATGGCCGCGGGCCGATCGCCACGGTGAAGACCATGCGGGCGAGAGAAGCCTACGGCTTCGACGTCATCGCGCGACCGAACGAGATCCTGCGCGTGGCGGCCATCGGCGACGGCGACGTGCCGCTGGACCTGTCCGTCCGCGACTCCGCAGGCCGCGTGCTGTGCCGCAGCGGCGTGGTCGATCACTATCCTGTCTGCACCGTGAGGCCCCGCGTCGGACGCGTGCGGATCGAGGTCACCAATGGCGGCGGCGTCTGGAGCCGCGTCCAGATCCTGAGCAACTGATGCGGGGCGCTCTGATCCGTCTTTCGCTGGTCGTCGGCGCCGCCCTGGCGCTGGCCGGCGCAGCCGCGACGCAGGATCCGGCGAACAGCCCCGAGGCCCTGCGCGCAGAGGCCTATGAGGCCGCCCAGTGGGCCATGTCTTCCGACGCCGCCGAGGCGCTGGCCCGCGTCTCGGCCCGCTATGCCGAGGGGCAGGGCGAGCTGGGGGCGCTCGCGGAACGGCGGGAACGCCTGCTGGCCGAGCGCGACGCGCAGGAGCGGGAACTGGCGACCCTGTACGGAGTGGACGGCGACGCCGCCCGCGCCCGCCGCGCCGAGCTGACCGACGCCTATGAGGCCGGGCTGGACGCCTTGAGGGCCGTCGAGGCGGAGCTGGACGCCCGCTTCCCCGCCTATGCGGAGCTGGTGGCCCCGCGCGCCCTGTCGGTGGTCGAAACCCAAGCCCTGTTGAACCCGGACGAGGCCCTTCTGCTGGTGCTGGTCAATCCGGAGGCGACCTACGTCTGGGGCATCTCGCGCGACCGGATCGTCTGGGCCCGCGCGGCCGATCTGGGCGAGGCGGAGCTGACGCGGTCGGTCGGGCGGCTGCGCTCGACCCTGACCACCGCAGGCGCGCGCCGCGACGAGGGCGATCCGGTCGTCGACCCCATGATCTATGCCGGGCGCGGCGGCCTCAGCTTCGACCGGGCCGAGGCGCATCGGCTATACAAGTCCCTGATCGAGCCGGTCGAGAGCGCCTTCGAGGGCAAGACCACCCTGCTGTCGGTGGTGTCGGGCCCGCTGACCGGCCTGCCGCTGGCGGTGCTGTCTACTTCGGCCCCGGGCGGGGCCGACGACGCGGGGTGGTTGATCGATCGCTATGCCCTGGCGACGCTCCCGGCCGCGTCCAGCCTGAAGTCCCTGCGCTGCCATCTGGTGGTCGGCAGGGCCCGGCACCCCGGGTGTCCCCCGGCCCTGACAGCCAGCGCCGAGGTGCGGGAAGCGGGCGCCCGCCTGCCGCTGGTCGCCTATGGCGCGCCGACGCTGGGCGGGGCCGTCGTGTCCGGCCCGCGCGGGGCGCCGACCGACGCTGACGCCGTGCGCGGCGAAGGCGCCCTGGCCGATCCCGCCAAGCTGCGCGCCCTGCCGTCTCTGCCCGGATCGAAGGCCGAGCTGGAGGCGCTCGCAGCCGGATATCCGTCGGGCGTCGTCCGCATCGGCGCGGCGGCCACCGAGACGGCGGTCAAGGCGACCGACGCCGCGGCCCTGTCGCGCGCCCGCTTCGTCGTCTTTTCCACCCACGGCCTGATGGCCGGCGCCGCCTTCGCCGAGCCCGGACTGGTGCTGACGCCGCCCGAGACGGCGACGGAGATCGACGACGGCTATCTGACGGCGTCGGAGGCGGCGGGCCTGCGCCTGAACGCCGATCTCGTCGTCCTGTCCGCCTGCAACACCGCCGCGCCGGACGGCCGTCCGGGGGCGGAGGGTCTGTCGGGTCTGGCCCGCGCCTTCTTCTACGCCGGCGGCCGCGCGGTTCTGGTCTGCACTGGGCCGTGTCCGATCAGGCGACCCAGGCCCTCATCGGCCGCACCTTCACCGGCCTCGACGCATTGGGCGCCGACCCCGCCGCCCGCGCCCGGGCGCTGCGCGACGCCTCGCTGGCGGTGCGAGCGGAAGCGCGCTGGCGGCATCCGGCCTACTGGGCGGCCTTCACGCTGGTGGGCGCGCCTTAGGCCCCCGCCTTCTTCGCGAAGCTCCACGCTGCTTCGGCCAGCAAGGGGACCTGCGCGGCCATGGACTTGGCATGCGCGCTGGCGGCGGTGCCGTCGCGGACGCGGCCGGCGATGCCCTGGCAGATGGCGGCCAGTCGGAACAGATTGTAGGCGAACAGCCAGTCGAGGTTGGCCGGTGGGTCGATGCCGGCCTTCGCGGCATAGCGGGCGGCCGTCTCCTCGACCGAGGGGATGCCGAGCGCCGCGATGTCCACGCCGGCCAGTCCGTTCCGTTGGGTCGCGGGAATGACCCAGGCGATCAGCAGGTAGGAGAAGTCCGCCATCGGGTCGCCCAGCGTCGACAGTTCCCAGTCCAGCACGGCCCGCACCTCGGCCGCGCCATCCTCGTTAAGGGTGGGCGCGAGGATCAGGTTGTCCAGGCGGAAGTCGCCGTGGACGATCCGCGTCGGGCCCTGCGGCGGCAGGGTCGCGGGCAGGAAGTCCATCAGCCGGTCCATCGCCGGGATCGGATCGATCTCTGACGCCCGGTACTGCTTGGTCCAGCGCCCCACCTGCCGCTCGAAATAGTTGCCCGGCCGGCCGTAGTCCGACAACCCGATCGCGGCCGGATCGAAGGCGTGCAGCGCCGCCAAGGTGTCGACCTGGGCGTCGTAGATCGCACGGCGCTCCGCGGGCTCCATGCCGGGCAGTTTCAGGTCCCAGAGCACGCGCCCCTCGACCTTCTCCATGACATAGAACATGGAGCCGACGACGGCGTCGTCCGTGCACAGCGCATAAGGTCGCGCGACCGGAAACCCCTGCGAATGCAGGGCGGAGATCACCGTGAACTCGCGGTCCACCGCATGCGCGCTGGCCAGCAGCGTGCCGGGTGGCTTGCGGCGCAGGACGTAGGTCCGGCCGGGCGTCGTCAGCTCATAGGTCGGATTGGATTGGCCGCCCTTGAACTGGCGGATCGTCAGCGGCCCGGCATAGCCGTCGACGTTCGCCGCCATCCACGCGTTCAGCGCCGCGACGTCCAGCGCGTGCCGCGGATCGACCTCGCGGGTGCCGGAGAAGGTGGACTGGGCATCTGTCTGCGAGGCGTCGGTCATGGCACGGCGACGATGGCCGCCTTCACCGCCGCGCGCCAGCCCTTCAGCAGCCGCTCACGCTCGTCGGCCCCCATCCGCGGCTCCCACCGTGCCGGCGCCTCCACCGGATGGTCCTCAAGGTCGCCGATCACGCCCACGCCCAGCGCTGCCAGCTTGGCCGCTCCCAGCGCCGTCATCTCCTGGAATGCCGGGCGCTCGACCGCCACGCCGCAGACGTCGGCGACGAACTGCATGGCCCAGGCGTTGGCCGTGACGCCGCCGTCGACCTTCAGCACTTCCAGCCGCGGCGCACCGTCCTTCTCCAGCGCGTCCAGCAGGTCGCGGGTCTGATAGGCCAGGCTCTCCAGCGCCGCCCGCACGAAATGCGCCGGGCCGCTGTCGCGCGTCAGCCCAACCACGGCGCCCCGCACGTCCGGCGCCCACCACGGCGCGCCCAGGCCGGTGAAGCCGGGCACCAGATAGACGCCGCCGTTGTCCTTCAGCCCCTGCGCCATCGCCTCGGACCGCCGGCTCTCCTCCAGCACGCCCAGCCCGTCGCGCAGCCACTGGATCGCTGAGCCGGCCGAGAAGATCGATCCCTCCAGCGCATAGGCGACGTCTCCCCCCGCGTCGTATCCCAGCGTGCCCAGCAGCCGGCTGGTCGAGGCCACGGGCGTCGCGCCGACGTTGGCCACCAGAAACGCCCCGGTGCCGTAGGTGATCTTGGCCTCGCCCGGTTTCAGGGCGCCGTGGCCGACCAGCGCCGCCTGCTGATCCCCCGCCGCGCCGTGGATCGGCAGGGCCGCGCCCAGCACCGACGCCTCGCACGTGCCCAGCAGATCGGCGCACCCGCGAATCGCGGGCAGGGCCGCCATGGGCACGCCGAACAGGTCGCACAGGTCCGGCCGCCAGTGCCGCGCCGTCAGATCCATCAGCGACGTGCGGCTGGCGTTCGTGGCGTCGGTGACGTGGCTCGCGCCGCCCGTCAGCTTCCAGATCAGCCAGCATTCGATGGTGCCCAGCTTCACCTCGCCGGCCTCCGCCCGCGCCCGCGCGCCCGGCACGGCGTCCAGCAGCCAGGCGTATTTCGAGGCGCTGAAATAGGGGTCGAGGATCAGGCCGGTCGCCGCCTGCACCATGGGCTCCTGCCCCGCCGCCGCCAGCTTGCCCGTCGCCTCGGTCGTGCGACGGTCCTGCCAGACGATCGCCCTGTGCAGCGGCTCGCCGGTCGCAGCGTCCCACATGACCGAGGTCTCGCGCTGGTTGGTGATGCCCACGGCGGCGAAATGGCCGACGCCGCCGGTCTTGCGGATCACCTCGCGGCAGGTCTGGAGCGTCGCGTTCCAGATCTCTGCCGCGTCATGCTCGACCCAGCCGGGATGCGGAAAGTGCTGCGCCAGCTCGATCTGGCTGACCGCAACGGGTCGCAGTCCGCCCTCGGGCGCCGTCTCGAAGGCGATGGCGCGCGTGGAGGTCGTGCCCTGGTCGATGGCGAGGATCAGTTTGCTCATGCCGCCACCTTACGCGCGGCGTCGCCGTCGGGTTAAGTGCGCCGATGCACACCGCCTCCTTCGACGGCGTCCGCGACGCCGCCCGTCAGCTGTCCGGCGTCGCCGTCCGCACGCCGCTCATCGAAAGCCCCGCGCTGAATTCGCGTCTCGGCGGGCGCGTGCTGCTGAAGTGTGAGAACCTGCAGCACGCTGGCGCCTTCAAGTTCCGCGGCGCCTGGAACCGCATCAGCCGGCTGAGCCCGGACGAGCTGAAGCGCGGCGTCGTCGCCTATTCCTCCGGCAACCACGCCCAGGCCGTGGCGGCGGCCGCGAAGATGATGGGGACGTCCGCCATCATCGTCATGCCGGCCGACAGCCCGCGCGTGAAGGTCGAGGGCGTCCTGTCCTTCGGCGGCGAGGTGCGCAGCTATGACCGCTATCGCGAAAGCCGCGAGGCGATCGGCGAGGAGATCGCCGCCACGCGCGGCAGCGTGCTCGTTCGCCCCTTCGACGACCCCTTCATCATCGAAGGTCAGGGCACGACGGGGCTGGAGATCGTCGAACAGGCGGCGGAGCTCGGCGCACGCGTCGACCAGCTGCTGTGCGGCGCCTCAGGCGGCGGCCTGATCGCCGGAATCAACCTCTCGATGGCGGCGCTTGCGCCCGACGTGCCGGTGATCGGGGTCGAACCCGCCGCCTACGACGACACCCGCCGCTCGTTGGAGGCCGGCGAGCGCCTCACCCATCCCCCGGTCGAGAAGCCGTCCATCTGCGACGCCCTGATGACCGACCGGCCGGGGGAGCTGACCTTCCCCATCAACCGTCGCCTGCGCGAGGTCGTGACCGTCACTGACCCGGAGGTGGCCGAGGCCGTCCGCGTGGCCTTCCGCACGCTGAAGCTGGTGGTCGAGCCCGGCGGCGCAGTGTCGCTCGCGGCGCTGCTGGCGGGCAAGGTCGACGCCCGCGAGCGGACCACCGCGATCGTGCTCTCCGGCGGCAACGTCGACCCCGGCCTGTTCTCAGACATCATCCAGGAGCGCTTTGTCCCATGACCAAGCCCAGCGAACTGCAGTCCCTGATCGGCCAGGAGGTCGGCGTCAGCCGTTGGTTCGCGGTCGATCAGGCCCGGATCGACGCCTTCGCGAAGATCACCGAGGACGAGCAGTTCATCCACGTCGATCCGGAGGCGGCGAAGGCCACGCCGTTCGGCGGCACGATCGCCCACGGCTTCCTGACCCTCAGCCTCGCCTCGGCCATGAGCTATGACGCGGTCAAGCCGTTGGAGGGCGTGGTGATGGGCGTCAACTACGGCTTCGACAAGCTGCGCTTCCTCGCACCCGTGCCTGCCGGATCGAAGGTGCGCGGGCGGTTCAAGCTTCTGTCCGCCGAGGACAAGGGCGGCGGTCGGTGGCTGCTGAAGCACGAACTCACGGTCGAGATCGAGAGCGCCGACAAGCCGGCCCTGATCGCGGAATGGCTGGGGATGCAGGTGGTGGCCGCCTAGACGATCATTCCCCCAGACACCTCAGCGCCACTTCCAGGTTCCGCAGCCCGTCCTCGCCGGTGACGGCCGGGGTCTCGCCGGTGCGGATGGCGTGGGCGAAGGCTTCCAGCTCCTTCTTCAGGGGCTCGTTGGGCCAGCTCATGACGCCGCGGGTGGAGTAGCTGCCGTCGGGCTGCTGGCCGAAGTATTCGGTGACCTGGCGGGTCATCAGGTCGGCGACCACGAACTTGTTGGGCGTGGCGACCTGCAGCGTGCGGGTCTTGTAGGGCGTCACCCAGTTGGTCGTGATGTGGGCGATCGCGCCGTTGGCCAGCCGGAACTGCAGCAGGGCCGTGTCCTCGCGCTCCGCCTTGGTGCGGGCCACCTGGGGCTGGACCTCGACGATCTCGCTGTCGGTCAGGTGGCGGATGATGTCGATGTCGTGGACGGCCAGGTCGATCACCACGCCGACCTCGCCCATGCGCGGCGGAAAGGGGCCCACGCGGGTGATCTGGATGGAGATGATCTGCTCGTCGGCCACCGCGCGCTTGACCGCCTCGACCGCCGGGTTGAAGCGCTCGACCTGACCGACCATCAGCACGCGGTCGTTGGCCTTCGCCGCGTCGATCAGGCGCTGGGCGTCGGCCACGGTCGCCGCGATCGGCTTCTCGACCAGCACGTGGACGCCCTTCTCCAGCAGGGCCACGCCCACGTCGGCGTGGGTGCGATTGGGCGTCGAGATGACCGCCGCGTCCAGGCCGGCGTCCGCGAAGGCCTCGACCGTGTCCACGCCGGTCGCCCCGTAGACCTCCGCCACGCCTCTGGCCGTCACGGCGTCGGCGTCGAAGACGTGGGTCAGGTCGAAGTCGCGGATGTCGGACAGGACGCGCGCGTGGTTGCGGCCCATGACGCCGGCGCCGGCGACGCCGACCTTCAGGGGGGCGGAATGTGTGGTCATGCCGACCCTTCTAGCCTCAGCCGGCGAAGCTGGCGACCGCGGCGACGACCTTGTCCTGGGTCGCTTCGTCGAGGTCGGCGTGCATGGGCAGGCTGATCACCACGTCCTTGAGCCGTTCGGTCACCGGCAGACCGCCCGCGCCCTGCGGGAAACGCGCATAGGCCGGCTGGAGGTGCAACGGGATCGGATAGTAGACGGCGGTCGGCACGCCCTGGGCCTTCAGGTGCGCGGCCAGGCCGTCGCGGTTCTCGTGCTCGATCGTGTACTGGGCCCAGTTGGACACGTTGCCGGCCGGCACGCGCGGCACGGCGGTCACGTGCGGGGCCAGAAGCTCATTGTAGCGGGCCGCGATGCGGTTCCGCCATTCGATCTCCTGCGGATAGACCTTCAGCTTCTCGATCAGGATCGCGGCCTGGATGGTGTCCAGGCGGCTGTTCATGCCGATGCGCATGGCGAGGTATTTGGGGTCGTGCTCGAAGGCGGCTGCGCCGGCTTTCAGATCCTTGGCCACGACCTTTCCGTGGACGCGCAGGCTGTCCATCTCCTGGGCCAGATCCTCGTCGTCGGTCAGGACCGCGCCGCCGTCGCCGTAGCAGCCCAGCGGCTTGGCGGGGAAGAAGCTGGCGGTGGTGACGTCGGCCCATTTGATGGGGTGATCGCCCTCGATGGTGCAGCCGAAGCCCTGGGCCGAATCCGAGATCAGCTTCATGCCGTGGCGGTCGCAGACGGCCTTGATGGCTGGATAGTCCGCGGGCTGACCGAACAGGTCGACGGCGATGACGACCTTGGGCGTCAGCTTGCCCTCGGCCTTCACCGCGGCCACGGCGGCCTCCAGCTTGACCGGATCCATGTTGTAGGTGTCGGGGTCGACGTCCACGAAGATCGGCGTGGCGCCCAGCCAGGGCACGATCTCGCCGGTGGCGGTGAAGGTGAAGCTGGGCACGAAGACCGCGTCGCCGGTGCGTATGCCCCAGGCGATGAGCGGCAGGATCAGGGCGTCCGTGCCGTTGGCGCAGCCCAGGGCATGCTTCGCCTGGCCGAAAGCCGCCAGCTCTTCCTCGAACTGCTTGACCTGCGGACCCATGACCCAAGCCCCCCCGGTCACGGCGTCCTGGACCGCCGCCTCGATGGCGCCGTTCAGGCGAAGGCGCTGGGCCTGCAGGTCGATGAAGGCGATCGTCATGCCGGAAGTCTCCAAGGTTCCGGCGCGGCTATAGCGAACCGGGTTCCGCCCGCCAAATCCGGAGGCGTCACATCGCGTTGCGGGTTGCAACGGTCCGGGCTAGGACCGGTGCGCCGCGCGGTGCGGCGTGAGGGCGTAGAGTTTGCAGTCGACCGACGCGGCGGTGGTTCCCGCCGCCTTTCTGGATCGAGACGGCGTCCTGATCGAGGACGTGGGCTATCCGCATCGTGAGGATCAGCTGCGCTTCATGCCGGGCGCCGCCGAGGCGGTCCGGCGGCTGAACCGGCTGGGCTACTTCTGCGTCATCGTGACGAACCAGTCCGGCGTGGCGCGCGGCATGTTCTCGCTGGACCAGATGCATGCGTTCAACGCCCTGATCGTGCGGCGGCTGGCGGCCAGGGGCGGGGTCATCGGCGCGGTCTATGCCTGCCCCTACCACGCCGAGGCGACCGTCGACGAATGGCGGCATCCCGACCATCCGGAACGCAAGCCCAACCCCGGCATGATCCTGCGCGCCATGGCCGAGCACCGCATCGACCAGTCCCGGTCCTTCATGATCGGCGACCAGCCCTCGGACCAGGAGGCGGCCCGCCGGGCGGGCATTCCGGGGTTCCGGTTCGACGGCGGCAACCTGGACGACTACGTCCACGAGCTGTTCGGCGGCTAGATTTCAGCGAGCGATGAAATAGGGTGGGGCCATGACCCAGCCCTACGTCGACCGCCGCTTCACCAGCCCCGACGGCCTGAACCTCTATGCCCGCGACTATGCGCCCGGCGCCGGCCAGACCAGGCTGCCGGTGATCGCCATCCACGGCCTGACGCGGAACTCCGCCGACTTCGGCGCCATCGCGCCGGAGCTGGCGCGCGCCGGCCGTCGCGTGCTGGCGGTGGACGTGCGCGGGCGCGGATTGTCCGATCGCGCGCCGGATCCCATGACCTATCAGCCGGCGGTCTATGCGAAGGACGTGCTGGCCCTGATGGAGCAGGCGGGGATCGAGCGGGCGGTGTTCCTGGGCACCTCCATGGGCGGGCTGATCACCATGGCGCTGGCCGCCATACGGTCGAAGGCGATCGCCGCCGCCATCATCAACGACGTGGGCCCGGAGGTGGCCAAGGAAGGCCTGGCCCGCATCGCCGCCTATGCCGGCCAGCCTGTCGACACGCCGACGTGGGCGGCCGCCGCGGAGTACGCGAAGCGGCACAACGCCGTCGCCCTGCCGCACTATTCCGACGCCGATTGGGACGCCTTCGCCCGCCGGGTCTTCCGTGAGGGGCCGGACGGCGCCCCGATTCTGGACTACGACCCCGACATCTCCGTGCCGATCAGGGCGATGGGCGCCAAGGGGCTGGTTCCCAATCTGTGGCCCATGTTCGGACGTCTGGCGAAGCACAGGCCGACCCTGCTGATCCGCGGGGCCACGTCCGACCTGCTGAGCCCGGAGATCGCCGGGAAGATGCGAAAGCGCGCGCCGAACATGGCCTATGCCGAGGTGTCCGAGGTTGGTCATGCCCCCATGCTGGATGAGCCCGAGGCGAAGGCGGCGATCTTCCAGTTTCTGGCCGAGGCGCCCTGAAGCGACGCTCCGTGACAAGCAGGATGCACATCCGCGAAATGTGCACTCCAAGAAAACAGGGTGCACATAGTGCACATTTTGAAATGACGGCGGCGACACCCGGTCAGCCTGGCACACGCCTGCGTCGGAAGCGGTCGTAGCGACCGTCGACCGTCAGTCGGGCACGTTGGCCTCAAGCTCGTCGAGCCAGACCCTCGCGCTGGCGTCCGAGGGCGCGCGCCAGTCGCCGCGCGGGGACAGCGAGCCTCCCGTCACCACCTTCGGCCCATTGGGCAGGGCGGAGCGCTTGAACTGGCTGGTCTGGAAGAAGCGGATCAGGAACTTCCGCAGCCAGTGCTTGATGGTGGCCAGATCGTATTCGACCTTCTCGTCGTCGGGCGTGCCGGCGGGCCATTGGCCGGCGCCTGCGTCCTTCCACGCCTGCCAGGCCAGGAAGGCGACCTTGGAGGGCGTGAAACCGTAGCGGCTGATATGGAACAGGAAGAAGTCGTTCAGGGCATAGGGACCGACGGTCTCCTCCGTCGACTGCATCTTCCCGTCCTTCGCCGGCACCAGCTCGGGCGAGATCTCGGTGTCCAGAATGGCGCGCAGGGTCGGGGTCGCCGCCTCGCCGACCAGCGCCGTGTCGGCGACCCATCGGATCAGGTGGCGGATCAGGGTCTTGGGCACGCCCGAGTTCACGCCGTAGTGGCTCATGTGATCGCCGACGCCATAGGTGGCCCAGCCCAGCGCCAGCTCCGACAGGTCGCCGGTCCCGACCACGAAGCCGCCGTGCAGGTTCGCCAGCCGGAACAGATAGTCGGTGCGCAGACCGGCCTGCACGTTCTCATAGGTCACGTCGTGCACCGCCTGCCCGTCGGCGGCGGGGTGGCCGATCTCCTTCAGCATCAGCTCGGCGGTCGGCCGGATGTCCAGCTCCTCGGCCGTCACCCCCAGCGCCGTCATCAGCGCCCAGGCGTTGGACTTCGTGCCGTCCGAGGTGGCGAAGCCCGGCATGGTGTAGGCCCGGATGCCGGTCCTCGGCAGGTTCAGCCGGTCGAAGGCGCGGCAGCAGACCAGCAGCGCCTGCGTCGAATCCAGCCCGCCCGACACGCCGATGACGACCGTCTCGCCGTTCGTCGCCTTCAGCCGCCGCATCAGGCCCTGCACCTGGATGTTGAAGGCCTCGAAACAGTCCTGGTCCAGCCGCGCCGGGTCGTCGGGCACGAAGGGGAAGCGGTCCAGCGGGCGGCGGAGGTCGGCGGGCGCCGTCCCTTCTTGCATCCGGAAGCCCAGACGGATGAAGCCCTCCTCGTCCGCCTCGGCGCCGGAGCAGTCGGCGAAGGTGCCGTTGCGCAGCCTTTCCTGCCCGATGCGATCAAGATCGACGTCGACCACGGTCAGGTGGCTCTCCATCGCGAACCGATCGCCAGACGCCAGACACTGGCCGAGTTCGTGGGCCATGGCCTGACCATCCCAGGCCAGGTCGGTCGTGCTTTCTCCCCAGCCTGAGGCGGTGAACACATAGGCCGCCGCCGCACGTGCCGACTGGCTGGCGCAAAGCATGGCCCGCTCGTCGGCCTTGCCGATCACGACATTGGAGGCCGAAAGGTTCAGCAACAGGCGGGCCCCCGCCAGGGCTTGCCGCGTCGACGGGGGCAGGGGCGCCCAGAAGTCCTCGCAGATCTCCACGCCGAAGATGAAGTCCGGACGGTCGTCGGCCTCGAACAGCAGCCGCGTCCCGACCCAGCCGTCGCGTCCTCCGATGCGGATCGTCTCGGCGCCTATGTCGTCGCCGGATGAGAACCAGCGCTTCTCATAATACTCGCGATAGTTCGGAAGGTATGACTTGGGGGTGGCCCCCACGACGTCGCCGTTCGCCAGAACGACGCCGCAGTTCAGAAGCCGGTCACCATGCCGCAACGGGGCCCCGACCACGGCCACAAGACCCGCCGCCTTCGCCGCCTCGGCCACCCTCAGAACCTGCCGCTCGACTTCGTCCAGCAGGGCCGCCTGCATGTGCAGATCGTCGATGGCGTAGCCGGTCAGGCTCAATTCCGGAAAGACGATCAGATCCGCGCCCTCGGCCGCCGCCGCCTGGATCAGGCGCAGGTGCTCATCGGCATTGGCCACCGGGTCGGCGGTGTGCACCACCGGGGTCGCGGCGGCCACGCGGACGAAGCCGTGGGTGCGCGGGCTGAAGAAGGGGTGGGTGCTGGCCATCGATCCATTCCGCTCATCCCGGCGAAAGCCGGGACCCAGTGAGAACCGCGCGCTCCGGCGTGGGATCACCGCCTGTGCTCATACAGGGATGAACGGTTCGTCCAAAGAACGGGGTCCCGGCTTTCGCCGGGATGAGCGGTAATATAGGGCAGTCAGCATGACCGACGCACCCAAGAAGGGCTGGTTCTCCCGGCTGACGGAGGGCCTCAGCCGCTCCTCGAAGCAGATGACCGAGCAGGTCGTCTCGGCCTTCGTGAAGGAGCCGCTCAGCGAGGCCGCGCTGGAGGGGCTGGAGGAGCACCTGCTGGAAAGCGACCTGGGCCCCGCCGCCACAGACCGCATCGTCGCCCGTTTCCGCGACCTGCGCTTCAACGCGGGGGCGAACGAGCGCGAGGTGAAGGAGGCGCTGGCCGACGCCGTGCACGCCGAACTCGTGAACCACGAGGCGCGCTACGAGCCGCTGTCCGGACCCAGGCCGTTCGTGACCCTGTTCGTCGGCGTGAACGGCTCGGGCAAGACCACGACGCTGGGCAAGATCGCCGCCGACCTCACGGGGCAGGGCGCCAAGGTCATGATCGTGGCCTGCGACACCTTCCGCGCCGCCGCCCGCGAACAGTTGAAGGTCTGGGCCGAGCGGTCGGGCGCGACGTTCGAGAGCCGCCGCGACGGCGCCGACGCCGCGGGGCTCGCCTTCGACGCCTACACGCGGGCGAAGGCCGAAGAGTTCGACGTCGTGCTGATCGACACCGCCGGGCGCCTGCAGAACAAATCCGCCCTGATGGATGAGCTGCTGAAGATCGTGCGCGTGCTGAAGAAGGTCGATCCGGAAGCCCCGCACGAGACCCTGCTGGTGCTCGACGCCACGGTGGGCCGCAACGCCTTGGAGCAGGAGAAGATCTTCGGCCGCACCGCCTACGTCTCCGGCCTGGTGATGACCAAGCTGGACGGCACGGCGCGCGGCGGGGTGCTGGTCCCGGTGGCTCAGGCGTCGGACGCCCCGATCAAGCTGATCGGGGTGGGCGAGGGCATCGAGGATCTGCAACCCTTCGACGCGCGGGCCTTTTCGCGTTCGCTGGTCGGACTGGAGGACGCGGCGTGAGCGAGATGGCGAACAAGCCGGCGTCGACCGTGCGTCAGCTGGTGGATTTCGGGGCCCTGCTGGCCTTCATGGCGGCCTATGCCGTCAACCGGTTCGTGCGCGGACTGGAGGGGGATCAGGCCCTGGTGCAGGCGACCTGGGTGCTGGTCGGCGCCTCGGCGATCGCGCTTCTGGTCGGATGGATCGTGGAGCGGCGTCTGGCGCCGCTGCCGCTGCTGGCCGGCGGCTTCGCCCTGATCTTCGGCACGCTGACGCTGGTGTTCAACGACCCCGTCCTGCTGAAGCTTAAGCTGACGATCCAGAACGGCTTGCTGGCGGCGGTGCTGCTGGGCTCCCTGCCGTTCGGGAAGTATCCGTTCAAATACCTGCTGGAGAGCGCCTTCCGCCTGACGGAAGAAGGCTGGCGCGGCCTGACCCTGCGCTACGGCCTTTATTTCGGGGCGGTCGCCGTCGTGAACGAGGTGATCTGGCGCACCCAGAGCGACGACGTCTGGGTGGCGTTCCGCGGCGGGCTGTGGATCGCCTCGGCGGCCTTCGGCGTGTGGCAGGTGTTCTTCATCATGAAGCATCTGATCAAGGACGAGGACGTTCCGCCCACGGCGCCCGATCCCGGACTTTGATCTTTCCGCGGTTCGTCCGTCGTCAAACCGTAAAACGCGACTGCTACCCCTTGCACGACTCGGGGTTCAGGGGTGTGCGTCATGGTGAAGTCCGGCAAGCAGGCACGTCGTCAGGGGGCACTGGCCGAGTCGCCCAGCCATCAGATGCACCGCGCCCTCCAGCTGGCCCTCGACGTCTATGCCGAGGAAGTGGGGTCGGACGGCCCGACCCAGCGGCAGTTCGCCGTGCTGGAGGCCGTTTCGGTCCAGGCGGGTCTGACCCAGACAGATCTGGTCAAGGCGACGGGCATCGATCGCTCGACCCTGGCCGACCTGGTGTCGCGCATGACGGCCAAGGGTCTGCTGGAGCGCGAGCGCTCGACGCTGGACGCGCGGGCCATGGCGGTGCGTCTGTCGTCGGAAGGCGAAGCCATGCTGCAGGCCGCCCGGCCCAAGGTTCAGGCGGCGGACAAGCGGATCATGGGCTTGCTGCCCAAGGGCAAGCGCGAGGCGTTTCTGGAGATGCTGTCCGAACTGGCCGCCGCCGCCGACGCCGCGCCGGAGCAGGCCCGGCTGGCCGCCAAGGCCGAGAAGAAGCGGCTGAAGGATCAGCGCAAGGCCGAAAAGGCCGCGAAGAAGGCGGACAAGCCCGCCAAGTCCGAAAAGCCGGCCAAGGCCGAAAAGGCGAAGAAGCCGAAGAAGGCCGCCAAGCCCGTCGATCAGGCGGCCTGAATTATCTGGCGCTCGGCGCGCACACGGCGCGGAAACCGGCCGCCGCGAACCGCACCATGTAGTCGCAGGCGCTTTCCAGATCGCCCGACCGGCACAGGCCGCCCGACAGGCGATCCAGCCGCCCCGTCTCGCCCAGCGTCAGCGTGAGCGCCCCCGACAGGTTGTGATAGGCCCAGTAGAGGTCGACCTCGCGTGCGTCGGGCAGCACCTGCTTGATCAGCTCGATCAGCCGACGGATGGCGGGGTCGAAGTACCGAGCCATGGTCTCGCCGCCGAAGGTGGGATTGGCGTTGGTCTGGGCCACCAGGGCGGAATAGTGCTTCCACCCCGGTCCGCCCTTCAGCGACCACTGGAACGGGGGGCGCAGAAAGGCCTCAAGCAGGCCCTCCAGCGTCATGCCGTCCGGCCCCGGGTCGCGGGCGTAGCGGTCGACCGCCGCCACCCGCTCATTGTTCCAGAGCTCCGCGCGACGCTGGAACACTGCGTCGAACAGCTCCCTCTTCGAGCCGAAATAGTAATGCACGAGGGCGGTGTCGACGCCGGCCTCCCGCGCCACCTCGCGGATGGTGACGCCGTAGAACCCGTGCTTGGAGAACAGATCCTCGGCCGCGTCCAGGATCGATTCGGAGGTGTCGCCGCCGGCCGACTGGGCCTTGCGCGGGCGGCCGCGCTTGCCGGTCGGCGCATCGGCGGGCGGAGCGTCGAGCTTGGTCATGGCTCCAGCTTGGCCCGGCGACCGGCGGTGTGCAACGGCGCCACACCCCGCCCGGCTCCTGCCGCGACGGAACCTCGGCCGTTTGACAGGCCGGTGAAAGCGGTTACCTTCGCCGAAAATCATTGAACGCTGAATAAAAGCGTCATGGGCTGAAACATCAGGAATCGGGGTTCATCATGAGAAAATTCGTCAAGGCCGCCCTCTTCGCGGGCGCCGCCTGGAGCGCCATGGCCGGCATGGCCGTCGCACAGGATGCGCCGTCGCAGGATCCGGAGGCCTCGGTCGACGAGATCATCGTCACCGCCCGCCGTCGCGACGAGGCGCTGAAGGACGTGCCGGTCGCGGTCTCGGCCCTGTCCGAAGAGCGTCTGGAGCAGACCGGCGCCGCCGACATCACCGCGCTGCAGCAGCAGACGCCGAACGCCACCGTTCAAGTCGCGCGCGGTTCCAACTCGACCCTGATCGCCTTCATCCGCGGCGTCGGCCAGCAGGATCCGCTGTGGGGCTTCGAGCCGGGCGTCGGCCTGTATGTCGACGACGTCTACATCGCTCGCCCGCAGGGCGCGGTGCTGGACGTGTTCGACGTGCAGCGCATCGAGGTGCTGCGCGGTCCGCAAGGCACGCTGTACGGCCGCAACACCGTCGGCGGCGCCATCAAGTACGTCACCCAGCGTCTGGCCCCGGACAATGAGCTGAGCCTGAAGGGCTCGTTCGGCAGCTTCAACCAGGTCGACGTCCTGGCCATGGGCAGCGGTCCGCTTTCCGACACCCTGCGCATCGGCGGCGCCTTCGCCAAGTACACGCGCGACGGCTATGGCACGAACGTCAACACCGGCGCCGAGCACTACGACAAGGACGTCGAGGCCTTCCGCCTCTCGGCCGAATGGACCCCGAACGACGACGTCTTCGTCCGCGTGGCCTATGACCTGATGAACGACGACTCCAATCCGCGGCACGGTCACCGCGAACTGGCGGGCGCCCTGCCGGACGGCGCCGTGCTGGGCAGCGTCTACGACACCAACGCCGGCGTCGGCGACGACAACTCGGTCGAGACCAAGGGCTGGTCGATGACCATCCAGGGCCGGATTTCCGACAACTGGACGCTGAAGGCGATCGCGGCCCGCCGCGACGGCCGTACCGACACCGTCATCGACTTCGACAACACGCCGCGCCCGACGCTGGACATCCCCGCCTACTACGAGGACGAGCAGACCACTCTCGAGTTCCAGGGCCTGTTCGAATACGACCGCATCCAGGGCGTGATGGGCCTGTTCTATCTGGACGGCCGCGCCGAGGGCGCCTTCGACACCATCCTGGGCAACGCCGGAATCGTGATTGGCACCGGCGGCTTCGTGGAGACCACCTCGATCTCCGCCTTCGTCGACGTCAACCTCGACCTGACGGATCGCCTCCATCTGTCGCTGGGCGGCCGCTACACGCTGGACGACAAGACCGGCGACGTGTTCCGCGCCAACTACCTGGGGGCCACGCGCTCGCCGCTGCTGGGCGGCACCGTTCGGGCGCCGCTTCTGGTCCGCACGGACTACACCAACTCCAAGCAGTTCGAGCAGTTCACGCCGAAGGTGGCACTGTCCTACGACTTCTCGGACGACGTCACCGGCTATGTGTCCTTCTCGCAGGGCTTCAAGTCCGGCGGCTTCGACATGCGCGGCGATGCGGTGTTCACGCCGAACACCGTCAACGGCTACAACCCTGAGACCGTCGACAGCTACGAGGCCGGTCTGAAGGGCCGCGTCGGTCCGCTGTCGTTCAGCTCGGCCATCTTCATGAACGAGTATCAGGACCAGCAGGTCACGACCCAGGTCCCGGCCGTCGGCGGCATCGCCAGCTTCGTCGACAACGTGGGTCAGTCGACCTTCTACGGCGCGGAGTTCGAGGGTTCGCTGTTCCTGACCGAGAACCTGACGGCCAACTTCGCGGTCGGCTATCTGAACTCAGAGTTCGACGAGTTCCTGCGCTACAACCTCGGCACCATGACCTTCGAGGACATCTCGAGCCAGGTCGTCCTGCAGAACGCGCCGGAATGGACCGGCTATCTCGGCCTGACCTGGAACAGCCAGGTCGCCGGCGGCGATCTGACCGTCATCCCGTCGGTCAGCTGGCGCGACGACTACAGCCAGTTCGAGTTCCCGAACCCGATCCTGGACCAGCAGGGCTTCGCCCTGGTCGACCTGTCGGCCACGTGGACCTATGACCGCCTGACCTTCGGCGTCTACGGCAAGAACCTGACGGACGAGGAGTACCGCGTGGGCGGCTACAACTTCCCCGGCGCGCTCTTCGACAACTCGGTGATCGGCTACTACGGCCCGCCGCGCACCGTGACCGCCTCGGTCACGGTCAACTTCTGACGCTTCGACGATCCTGAACGACTTGGGCGGCGCTCCTTCGGGGTCGCCGCCCATTTTTCTTTCCCGACCCGCTTGCTAGGGTCCGGGTCAGCAAGAGCCCGGGGAGGGGCCGCCCATGACCGACGCGACGGCGCCGACCGAGAGCAAAGGCTACCGCTTCTACGTGCTGGCGGTGCTGATCCTCGTCTACATGCTGAACTTTCTGGACCGGCAGATCATCGGCATCCTGGCCGCGCCGCTGAAGGAAGAGTTCGGCATGTCGGACGCGGAGTTCGGCCTGCTGGGCGGCATCGCCTTCGCCTCGGTCTATTCGACGCTGGCCATCCCGCTGGCCTGGCTGGCCGACCGGTTCAGCCGCGTCTGGATCATGACCGGGGCCCTGGCGGTGTGGTCCGGCTTCACCGCCCTGTGCGGCACGGCGACCAGCTTCACCCAGCTGTTCCTCTATCGCATGGGCGTGGGCGTCGGCGAGGCGGGCGGCGTGGCCCCGGCCTACTCCCTCGTCGCAGACTATTTCCCGCCGCATCAGCGGGCGCGAGCGCTCGCGGGCTTCGCTTTCGGCATCCCGCTGGGCACGGCGTCGGGCACGCTGGTGGGCGGGCTTCTGGCGGCGGAGTACGGCTGGCGCACGGCCTTCATCGTCGTGGGTCTGATCGGCGTCGCGTTGGCTCCGTTGCTGCGCATGACGGTAAAGGATCCGAAGCGCGGTGGGACCGACGTTCCGAAGACCGTCGTCGAGCCCGCGCCGGTGGCCGGCTCCGCCCGCCTTGGCCGGACGGTCGCGCTGGGCCTGCTGGGACTGGGGGCCGGGCTGATGGCGCTGGCCGGCGCGAACCATTTCTTCGGCGTGGCGATCGGCGACGCCCTCGTGCTGGCCTTCGCCGGGCTCCTGGCGCTGGTCATCGGCGGGTCGGTGATGATCGCCCAGGTCGCCGCCTCGGTGGTCATGCGCAAGAAGAGCTTCTGGCTGCTGGCGCTGGGCGCGGCCTCGTCGTCGGTCTGCGGTTACGGCGTCGCGGGCTGGCTGCCGCTGTTCTTCATGCGCAGCTTCGACCTGACCCTGCGCGAGGTCAGCTGGTACTATTCCGGCATCGCCCTGATCGGCGGCGTGGCCGGCATCTGGCTGGGCGGCCTGATCGCCGACCGGACGGCCAAGCGCGGCAAGGGCGCCTATCCACTGGTGCCCGCCATCGCCTTCCTGATCTCGGCGCCGCTGTTCATCGCGGCGATGAACGCGCCCTGGCTGATCGGCCTGGTCCTGCCCGGCGGCGGCAGCCAGACCCAGCAGCTTGTGCTGGCCTTCCTGATCTTCCTTATCCCCACGGGGCTGAACCTGGCGTGGCTGGGGCCGATCACGGCGTCGATCCAGCACCTGGTGGCCGCGCCCATGCGGACGACCGCTTCGGCGCTGTTCCTGCTGATCAACAATCTGCTCGGCATCGCCGTGGGCTTCTACTATTTCGGCGCCGTGTCGGACCTGCTGCAGCCCCGCTTCGGCGACGAAAGCCTGCGTTGGGCCATCTACACGGGCATGGGGTTCTACGTGCTGGCCGCGATCCTGCTGATCGGCGCCTCGCGCACCCTGAAACGCGACTGGGTGGACTGAGCCGGACCGGGTCGGGGGCGGTTGCGCCGCTCTCGACCCGCCGCCTATAAGCGCCCCGACTTCCTCCTCCCCGATCGGCGGCGCATTCCATGAACATCCACGAATACCAGGCCAAGCAGGTCCTCAAGGGCTTCGGCGTGCCCGTCGCCGAGGGCGTCGCCATCACCTCCGCAGATCAGGCCGAGGCCGCGGCGAAGCAGCTGCCCGGACCGCTGTGGGTGGTGAAGAGCCAGATCCACGCCGGCGGTCGCGGCAAGGGCCGGTTCAAGGAGCTGGGCCCCGACGCCAAGGGCGGCGTGCGCCTGGCCTTCTCGATCGAGGACGTGGTCAAGAACGCCCGCGAAATGCTGGGCTCGACCCTGGTCACCGCCCAGACGGGCGACGCCGGCAAGCAGGTGAACCGCCTCTACATCGAGGACGGCGCCGACATCGCCCGCGAGCTGTACCTGTCGATCCTGGTCGACCGCGCCCACGGCCAGGTGGCCTTCGTCGTCTCGACCGAAGGCGGCATGGACATCGAGCAGGTCGCCCACGACACGCCCGAGCGCATCCAGACCGTCGTCATCGACCCGACCGCCGGCGTGACCGACGCCGACGTGGCCAAGCTGTCCCAGGCGCTGAAGCTGGACGGCGCCGCGGCCGAGGACGCGAAGTCGCTGTTCCCCGCGCTCTACAAGGCCTTCGTCGAGAAGGACATGTCGATGCTGGAGGTCAATCCGCTGATCGTCATGGAGAACGGCCGCCTGCGCGTGCTGGACGCCAAGGTCAGCTTCGACGGCAACGCCCTGTTCCGCCACAAGGACATTCAGGAACTCCGCGACGTCACCGAGGAGGACCCGAAGGAGATCGAGGCGTCGAAGCACGACCTGGCCTACATCGCGCTGGACGGCACGATCGGCTGCATGGTCAACGGCGCCGGCCTGGCCATGGCGACGCTGGACATCATCAAGCTGTACGGCGCCGAGCCGGCGAACTTCCTGGACGTCGGCGGCGGCGCCTCGAAGGAAAAGGTGACGGCGGCCTTCCGCATCATCACCTCGGACCCGAACGTCGAGGGCATCCTGGTCAACATCTTCGGCGGCATCATGCGCTGCGACATCATCGCCGAGGGCGTGGTCGCCGCGGTCAGGGAAGTCGGGCTGAAGGTGCCGCTGGTCGTCCGGCTGGAAGGCACCAACGTCGAGCTGGGCAAGCAGATCCTGCGCGACTCGGGCCTGAACGTCATTCCGGCGGACGACCTGGCCGACGCGGCGGAGAAGATCGTGGCGGCGGTGAAGAAGGGCTGATTGCCCCGTTTTCGCCGCCGGGGACCGATTTGATCGTGCGTCCCTCCGGAGCCGCCCTTGATGAAGACCGCCCTCGCCCTGGCCACTCTGCTGCTCGCCACCCCGGTGGCGGCAGACCCCTATGATGACTTCCTGAACCTGTGCGTCGTCGCGTCCGGCGACGTCGCCGGGGCGCTGGCGAAAGCGCGGGAGGCGGGCTTCGAGGATGCCCCGGAGACGGTGCAGGGCGCGTTCCGCCTGCCTGACTTTCCCGACGCCGTCGTGCTGGCGCGCGGTGAGGGCGAGGCGGTCGAACTCCTGATCGCCGGCACCGCCCCCCGTCCCGATTTCGGGGCCATGACCGGCACGACCTGCATCGTCGTGGCGCCGGGGCTGGAGCCCCGTTCGGCGGAGACGCGACTGGAGGCCAAGCTCGGCTTTCCGGCCTTCACCGACGGCGCCGCCAACGCGCC
This sequence comes from Caulobacteraceae bacterium, assembly GCA_019748055.1. Taxonomy (GTDB): domain Bacteria; phylum Pseudomonadota; class Alphaproteobacteria; order Caulobacterales; family Caulobacteraceae; genus Brevundimonas. The sequence continues at coordinate 117,911 of JAIEQC010000024.1, forward strand.
CATGTGGTATCTGACCGGCGGGCCCGACGTCTGGCGGTCGGAGCCCCAGCTGGTCGGCGCCGACGACGCCGGCATCGCCGCGGTCGCCCGCGAGCGTCCGGTGTCCATCTTCGCGGTCCTGCCCGTCGGGCAGGGGACGGGCCTGATGTACGGAACCCTGAAATGAAGCGGCTTGTCCTCGCCGCCTTCGCCTTGATCGCGACGCCCGCCGTCGCCCAGGAGGCGCGCCCGCCCGTCATCGTGCCGGGTCCGGTGGTGACCGCGCCCGTCGTGGACGAGGCCGCCACGGCCCGCTACGTCGCGGACTTCACGCGTCTGTGCCTCGACACAGGCGGCGAGCGCGCCGCGGTTCACGCGGCGGCGGCCGAAGCCGGCTGGGCGCCCGGCGAGCCCGAGCCCGAATGGCGCGACGCCGTCGATCTGTCGGTCTTCACAAGCCCCGACGGCCTTGGCGGAACGCTGCTGACGTCCGCGTCCTCGCCCGGCGAACTGGAGGGCGGACTGATCGTCAGGACCTGCATCCTGCAGCCCCACGGCGGATCCGCCGGTCCTCGCCCCCGGCTGGAGACGGCCGCATCCGAGGCGATGGGTCTGCCGGGGAAACGGACGGCGCAGGGGCTGGTCTGGCTGGTCTCCGGGACGCGCGCGGGCGGCTTTTCGGACGAGTCGGCCAACTTCGCCGCCGCGGGCGACACGGACGCGGGCTTCGCCTTGGCGGCCCAGCGTCCCCTGATGATGCTGACCTTGGTCGGTGACGCCCGGGAGTCCGGCCTGGCCCTGATGCGGGTCGCGCCGGAATAGCCAATGGCTCCGCTTTGCGGCGGGCCTGTGGACGGTTAGAGTGGCGGCAGACCGGGGGGACCGGTTCGCAATCATCATCGAGGCTGTTCCTATGTTTTCTCTTCGCGCGCCCCTGAAGACGGGCGTCCTGACCGCCTGTGCCGCCGCCTGTCTGGCGGTGGCCGCCCCCGCCGCCGCCCAGGATCCGACCTTCGAGACCTTCCGCAACGTCTGCATCGCCGGCGACGGCGACGCCGCCAAGGCGGCCTCGGTCGTCGAGGGCGACGGCGGTTGGATGACGCTGGACCCCGCCATGTTCGGATCGGACGCGCCGTTCGAGAACCTGAAGGCCTGGATGAAGCCCGAGGGCGCCGGCTTCAACCTGGTCATGACCGGCGACCTGTCCGAGCCGATGGACGGCATGGGCGGCATGGAAATGAACATGGCCGTGTGCGCCGTCGGCGCCCAGCCGGGCGACGCCGCGGCGGTCGAGGCCGAGGTCAAGCGGTTCACCGGGGCCAGCGCCCCGGCTCCGGACATGGATACTCCGGAATTCCGTGGCTATGTCGTGGGCATCGAGAACGGCCAGCCCGTGCCGGTCGATCCGAACATCACCACCGAGGGCCTGGGCGCCCGGATGATGACCGGCGAGGTCCGCCTGCTGATGGTGGGCGACCAAGGCGGCGTGACCATGGTCATGTACATGGAGCCCAAGGTTCAGTGATCGACTGAGGGCGTCTCAACGCCCGTATGCGGAACTGCCGGGGCGGCGTCGATCGACGCCGCCCCTTTCGTTTGCCCCGATGGGGTGGCGCCCGCCGCCGCCATCGCTTATGCACCCGCCCGGCGACGCCGGTCGCCGAACTCCCCGCGCCGCGATCCGAAGGCCCCGAATGTCCATCCTCGTCGACAAGAACACCAAGGTCATCACCCAGGGCATCACCGGCGCCCAGGGAACCTTCCACACGGAACAGGCCATCGCCTACGGCACCCAGGTCGTCGGCGGCGTGACGCCCGGCAAGGGCGGCATGACCGTGCTTGAGGACGTGCCGGTGTTCGACACCGTCAAGGAAGCCGTGGAGAAGACCGGCGCGAACGCCTCGGCCATCTATGTCCCGCCGCCGTTCGCCGCCGCGGCGATCCTGGAAGCGATCGAGGCCGAGGTGCCGCTGATCGTCTGCATCACCGAGGGCATTCCGGTGCTGGACATGGTCAAGGTGAAGGCCCGCCTGGACCGCTCCAGCTCGCGCCTGATCGGGCCGAACTGCCCGGGCGTGCTGACGCCGGGCGAGTGCAAGATCGGCATCATGCCGGGCAGCATCTTCAAGAAGGGCTCGGTCGGCGTGGTCTCGCGCTCAGGCACCCTGACCTATGAGGCGGTGTTCCAGACCTCGAACGCGGGCCTCGGCCAGACCACGGCCGTCGGCATCGGCGGCGACCCGGTCAAGGGCACCGAGTTCATCGACGTGCTGGAGATGTTCCTGGCCGACGACGCGACCGAATCCATCATCATGATCGGCGAGATCGGCGGCTCGGCCGAGGAAGACGCCGCCCAGTTCCTGATCGACGAGGCGAAGAAGGGCCGCAAGAAGCCGATGGCCGGCTTCATCGCGGGCCGCACGGCCCCTCCCGGACGCACCATGGGCCACGCCGGCGCCATCGTCTCGGGCGGCAAGGGCGGCGCCGACGACAAGATCGCGGCCATGGAGGCGGCGGGCATCCGCGTCTCGCCGTCGCCGGCGGCGCTGGGCGAGACCCTGCTGGCGGCGCTGAAGGGCTGAACGCCGAAAGCGCTAATTTCAGTGCATTTCGCCAAGCTTCGGTCATGACCCGTGAGCAATTGGCGCTTATATGAGCGCCGGCCCGGCGCGGACGCGCCGCGCGCGGGCCCATGGGACGACAGAAGAGACGATGGCTGACGACGCCGGACGGCTGAACCAGGTCTTTGCCGAGACCAGCTTCCTGTATGGCTCGAACGCCGCCTTCATCGAGGATCTGCACGCCCGCTGGGCCGACGACCCCGCGTCGGTCTCAGAGGAATGGCGTGCCTTCTTCGACCAGCTGCGCGACCACGCCGATGCGGTGAAGGCCTCTGCCGGCGCCGGCGCCTGGGGCCGCCCCGTCACGCGCGAGCCCAGCGAGGAAACCGCCCCGTTCGACGGCCGCTGGCCGGTCGCCAAAACCGAAACCAAGCCCGCCAAGGGCGACGCCAGGTCAGCGACATCGGCCGCCGTTTCGGCCGACGCCATCCGCTCGGCGGCCCAAGACTCGATCCGGGCCCTGATGCTTATCCGGAGCTATCGCGTTCGCGGACACCTGCAGGCGAACCTGGATCCGCTCGGCCTCGAACCGCCCGTCGAGAACCCGGAGCTGACGCCCGAATTCCACGGCTTCGGACCCAACGACCTCGATCGCCCCATATTCCTGGACGGCGTGCTGGGGATGCAGACCGGCACCATCCGTCAGGTGCTGACGATCCTGAAGGCCACCTACTGCGGCAACGTCGGCGTGCAGTTCATGCACATCGCCGAGCCCGAGGAGAAGGCGTGGCTGCAGCAGCGCTTCGAGGGCGCGGACTCCCAGGCGCGCACCGGCTTCACCCGCGAAGGCAAGCTGGCGATCCTGAACAAGCTGATTGAGGCCGAGGGCTTCGAACGCTTCCTGCACAAGCGCTTCCCAGGCACCAAGCGCTTCGGCCTCGACGGCGGCGAGGCCATGGTCCCGGCGCTGGAGCAGATCATCAAGCGCGGCGGCGCTCTCGGCGTCGACGAGATCGTGCTGGGCATGGCCCACCGCGGCCGTCTGAACGTGCTGGCCGCGGTGATGGGCAAGCCCTACCGCGCCATCTTCCACGAGTTCCAGGGCGGCTCGTCCGTGCCGTCGGACATCGAGGGGTCGGGCGACGTCAAATATCACATGGGCGCCAGCTCGGACCGCGAGTTCGACGGCAACAAGGTCCACCTGTCGCTGACGGCCAACCCCTCGCACCTCGAGATCGTCAACCCGGTGGTGCTCGGCAAGGCGCGCGCCAAGCAGGCGTTCGACATCCGCGAGGCCCATGCGGGCGTCACCGAGCCCCAGGGCACGCTGGACCGCACCAAGGTGCTGCCGCTGCTGATCCACGGCGACGCCGCCTTCGCCGGCCAGGGCGTGGTGGCGGAATGCTTCGCCCTTATGGGGCTGAAGGGCTATCGCACCGGCGGCACGATCCACTTCGTCGTGAACAACCAGATCGGCTTCACCACGGCGCCGCGTAACAGCCGGTCCTCGCCCTATCCGTCGGACGTGGCCCTGATGGTCCAGGCGCCGATCTTCCACGTGAACGGCGACGATCCCGAGGCCGTGGTCTTCGCCGCCAAGGTGGCTGCCGAGTTCCGGCAGAAGTTCCACAAGGACGTCGTGGTGGACATGTTCTGCTACCGCCGCTTCGGCCACAACGAAGGCGACGACCCGACCTTCACCCAGCCCCTGATGTATTCGAAGATCAAGGCGCAGCCCTCGACGCGCGAGCTATATGCCCGCCGCCTGGTCGAGGAGGGCGTGCTGACCGCAGCCGAGGTCGAGGCGGAGGTGTCGCGCTTCGAGCAGTTCCTCGACGCCGAGTTCGACGCCGGCAAGGCGTTCCAGGCCAGCAAGGCCGACTGGCTGGACGGTCAGTGGAAGGGCGTCGGCCTGCCCGAGGACGACGAGCGCCGCGGCATGACCGCCGTGCCCCTGGCGAAGTTGAAGTCGCTGGGCGAACGCCTGACGACCATCCCCGCCGACGTCGACGTGCACAAGACGCTGAAGCGGGTCATCGACGGCCGCCGCGCCGCGATCGAGGCCGGTGAGGGGCTGGACTGGGCCACGGCCGAGAGCCTGGCCTTCGCCAGCCTTCTGGACGAGGGCTTCCCGGTCCGCCTGTCGGGTCAGGATTCGGTGCGCGGCACCTTCTCCCAGCGCCATTCGGGCATCGTCGATCAGACGACGGAACAACGCTATGTTCCCCTGAACAACCTGCGCGAAGGCCAGGCGCCGTTCGAGGTGATCGACTCGGCCCTTTCGGAAGAGGCCGTTCTGGGCTTCGAGTACGGCTATTCCCTCGCAGACCCGAATACCCTGGTTCTGTGGGAGGCCCAGTTCGGCGACTTCGTGAACGGCGCCCAGGTGGTGATCGACCAGTTCATCTCATCCGGCGAGCGCAAATGGCTGCGCATGTGCGGCCTGACCATGCTGCTGCCCCACGGCTATGAAGGTCAGGGTCCGGAGCATTCGTCGGCGCGTCTGGAGCGGTTCCTGCAGGCCTGCGCCGAGGACAACATGCAGGTCGCCAACTGCACGACCCCGGCCAACTATTTCCACATCCTGCGTCGCCAGATGCAGCGGCCGTTCCGCAAGCCGCTGGTGCTGATGACGCCCAAGTCGCTGCTGCGGCACAAGAAGGCGACCTCGACCCTGGCCGATCTGGCCGAGGGCAGCTCCTTCCATCGCGTGCTGCACGACGACGCCCAGACCCGTCCCGACGTGGCCGGCGTGACGCTGAAGCCCGACGCCGGGATCCGCCGCGTCGTCCTGTGCTCGGGCAAGGTCTACTACGACCTGCTGGAGCGTCGTGAGCGTGACCAGGTCGACGACGTCTATCTGATGCGGCTGGAGCAGTTCTATCCGTGGCCGATGAAGTCGCTGATGACCGAACTGGCCCGCTTCCCCAACGCCGAGCTGATCTGGTGCCAGGAAGAGCCGCGCAACATGGGCGGCTGGACCTTCGTCGATCCGTGGCTGGAACTGACGCTGGAGAAGCTGGACGTGAAATCGAAACGCGCCCGCTACGTCGGCCGCCCGGCCTCGGCCTCCACGGCCGCCGGCCTGATGAGCCGCCATCTGAAGGAACTGGACGCCTTCCTGACCGACGCCTTCGCCGTTTAAGCTGAACAGACACCTCCCCCGAAAGACCCGACCATGGCCGACATCCTGACCCCCGCCCTCGGTGAAAGCGTCACCGAGGCCACCATCGCCAAGTGGACCAAGTCCGCGGGCGAGGCGGTGACCAAGGACGAAATCCTGGTCGAGCTGGAGACCGACAAGGTCTCGCTCGAGGTCGTGGCCCCGGCCGACGGCGTGCTGGCCGAGATCAGGGCCGAGGCCGGCGCCACGGTCGTTCCGGGCACGGTTCTGGGCGTGGTCACCGAAGGCGCCGCTGCGGCGGCGCCGAAGCCCGAAGCCAAGGCGGATCCCGCGCCCGCCGCCGTCCCGGCCAACACCGGTTCGGCCCAGATCAAGTCAGGCGACGCCCCGCACCTGTCGCCCGCCGTTCAGCGCGTCGTGTCCGAAACCGGCGTCGATCCGAAGGCGATCACGCCGACCGGACCCAAGGGCAACGTCACCAAGGCCGACGCGGTCGCCGCCGCCGCGGCTCCGAAGGC
>JAIEQC010000008.1 GCA_019748055.1 Caulobacteraceae bacterium
GCCGCGGCGGCGGCCGGAGCGGGCTTGGGGGCCGCGGCGGGCTTGGCGGCGGCCGGTTTCGTCGCAGCGGCCTTCGGCGCGGCGGCCTTGGCCGGAGCGGTCTTCACCGCCGGCTTGGGCTTGGCGGCGGCTTTGGGCGCGGCCTTCACGGCGGGCTTGGCCGCGGGGGCCTTGGCCGGAGCCTTGGCGACCGCCGGCTTCGCGACGGGCTTTTTGGCGGCGGGAGCGGGCTTCGCGGCGGCCGGTTTGGCGACCGCCTTCGGAGCGGACTTGGCGGCGGGGGCGGGCTTGGGCTTGGCCGGAGCCTTGGCGGCGACCGTCTTCGGCGCGGTCGCGGCCTTGGGCGCGGCCGGCTTCTTCGCTGCGGTCGCGCTCGACTTCGCGGCCGGTTTCGGCTTGGAAGCGGCGGAGGCCGGCTTCGACGCTGCGCTGGACTTGGACGGTGCTTTGGCCATGAACTCCCCGACCCCTCGGTTGCGTGTTCGGTCGACGCAAGACCCTGTGCCCCGCGCCCGCTCGATTCGGCATGATAACGAGGTTTGAGAAATGTCCGAGTCCGCCGTTCAGATCGTCGCCCGCGGCCCGCGGGAGGTCGCCGAGGCCGCCGCGGCGGGGCTGGACGCCGACCCGCTGCTGGAAGCCGCGACCTATTCCATCCTGGAGGAGGACGAGGATCGCGGCGTCTGGCGCATCGATGCCTTTCCGACCACGACCGAAGAGGCCGAAGGGATCGAGGCGGCGCTGCGCGCCCACGACGGGCTGGAGGTCGACGTCGAGAAGCTGGCCGACGCCGACTGGTTGGCCATGTCGCTGTCGGGCCTGCCGCCGGTCGAGGCGGGGCGGTTCTTCGTCTACGGCGCCCACGACCAGGGCAAGGTGCCGGAGGGGCGCGTGACGCTGAAGATCGACGCGGGCGCCGCCTTCGGCACGGGGCACCACGGCACGACGGTGGGCTGTCTGGAAGCGTTCGACGCCCTGCTGAAGACCGAGACGTTCGACAAGGTGCTGGACGTCGGCTGCGGCACCGGCGTGCTGGCCATCGCCGCGGCGAAGACGGGGTCGGCGGTGGCGGTGGGCACCGACATCGACGAGCCGTCGGCGCGCATCGCCAACGAGAACGCCGAGATCAACGGGGCCAAGTGCGACTTCTATTTCGCTGACGGCTTGAGCGATCCGCGCATCGCGCAGCACGTGCCGTACGATCTGGTGTTCGCCAACATCTTGGCCGCGCCGCTGGTGGAGCTGGCGCCGGAGATCGCCGGCGCGCTGAAGCCGGGCGGGGTGGCGATCCTGTCGGGCCTGCTGCGGACGCAGGAGGAGCGGGTGCTGGAGGCGTACCGACCGCTGGGTTTCGCGGTCGAGCAGACGATCCACCACGACGCCTGGAGCGCCCTGGCGCTGCGTCTGAAAGTTTAAGGAACGGGGAGGACGGTGGAGCCGTTTCAGGGCGAACCCGGAGGGACTCCCGATGACCTACACCGATCCGAACGACCCGAACCGCCCGACCGTCGTGGTCGATCCGGCGCCCGTCTACACCGAGACGACCGAGACGGTGGTCGTGCGCGAGTCCAACACCGGCTGGTGGATCGCCGGCATCCTGGGCGGGCTGGTCCTGATCGCGGTCATGTTCATCCTGTTCAACCGGCAGGCGCCGCAGACCGACGACCAGATACTGGCCGCCGAGGTGGCCGCCGCCGAGGCCGAGGCCCGCGCGCTGGAAGCCGCCGCCGCCGGCCAGATCGCCGGGGCTCAAGCCAGCGTCGAGGTGGCCCGCGCCGACGCCGCCCGCGCCGAGGCCGAGGCGCGCGCCGCCCAGGCCCGCGTGGCCGAACCGGTGGTGATCGAGCGGGAAGTGCCGGTGGTGGTGCAGACGCCGACGCCCGCTCCCTCGACCGGGGGCACCGCCGTGGTGACGCCGACGACGCCGCAGGGGTGAGCGCGGACTTGCGGTGGGGCGGGGCGCCGCTAGGTTCCCCGCCATGCGCCAGTCCTTCGACGAAACTTCCCATCCGTCCTTCGGGGCGAAGCACCTTCCGCTCGTTCGCGCCCGCATGGCAGATCAGGGGCTGGACGGCTTTCTGGTCCCGCACGAGGACGAGCATCAGAACGAATATCTGCCGGAGGCGAACGAGAGGCTGGCCTGGCTGACGGGGTTCAGCGGCTCGGCCGGGGCGGCCGTGGTGATGAAGGACCGGGCGGCGGTGTTCGCCGACGGACGCTACACCGTGCAGGTGCGGGCGCAGGTGGACCCGGCGCAGTTCGAAATCCTCGACCTGGTCGAGGGCGGCGTGCCCGCCTGGCTCGAGAAGGCGCCGAAGGGCGCGGTGATCGGCTATGATCCCCGGCTGCACAGCCCGGACGCGCTGGCGACGCTGAGGCGGGCTGCGGCGAAGGCGGGGGCCGAACTGAAGGCCGTCGACGTCAATCCGCTGGACCTCGCCTGGGGCGACGCCCGGCCGCCGCAGCCTGCCGCGCCGGTGGTGCCGCACCCCGATCAGTACGCCGGCGAGAGCGCGGCGTCGAAGCGCAAGCGGATCGGCGCGGCGATCGAGGCGAAGGGCGCGGACTGCGCCGTTCTGACGGCGCCGGCGTCGATCGCCTGGCTGTTCAACATCCGCGGCGGCGACGTGATCCGCACGCCGCTGCCGCTGGGGCAGGCGATCGTGCACGCGAACGGGACGGCGAAGCTGTTCCTCGATCCGCGCAAGATGACGAACGAGCTGCCGGGCTGGTTGGGCGAGGAGGTGACGCCGGAGAACCCGGCCACGATCGAGGCGGCGCTGGGCGAGCTGAAGGGCCGGCGCGTGCTGATCGATCCGGCCCAGTCCAGCGCCTGGTGGTTCGACCGGCTGGAGGCGACGGGGGCGGAGATCGTGCGCGGAATGGACCCGTGCACCCTGCCGAGGGCGGCCAAGAACCCGGTCGAGATCGAGGGCAGTCGTCAGGCGCATGTTCGCGACGGCGCGGCGCTGGCGCGGTTTCTGCACTGGGTGGATGTGGTGGCACAGGAGACCCTGCCGGACGAGCGCGAGGTGGCCGAGGCGCTGGAGCGGTTCCGTGAGGAGACCGGCGCGCTGAAGGACTTGTCGTTCGACACCATCGCCGGGGCCGGCCCGAACGGCGCCCTGCCGCACTACAAGCCCGTCACTCGGACCTTGCGGCGGATGGAGAAGGGATCGCTGCTGCTGGTCGACGGCGGCGGCCAGTATCTGGATGGCACGACGGACGTGACGCGGACGGTGGCTGTGGGCGAGCCGTCGGCGGACCAGCGGCGGATGTTCACCCTCGTGCTCAAGGGGCACATAGCGATGGCGACGGTGCGGTTCCCGGCGGGGACGACGGGGCATCAGCTGGACGCCTTGGCGCGCCTCCCGATGTGGATGAAGGGCTTCGACTACGACCACGGCACGGGCCACGGCGTCGGCAGCTATCTGGGCGTGCACGAAGGACCGCAGCGGATCGCCAAGCTGGTTAACACCCAGCCGCTGCTGACCGGGATGATCCTGTCGAACGAGCCGGGCTACTATCGCGAGGGCCACTGGGGCATCCGCATTGAGACGCTGCAGGTCGTGACCGAGCCGACCGTCATCGAAGGTGGAGAGCGGCCCATGCATGGGTTCGAGCAGCTGACCTTCGCGCCGCTGGACCGGCGGCTGATCGACGTCGACCTGCTGACCGCCGACGAGCGGGCCTACGTCGACGCCTATCACGCGGAGACCCTGGTCAAGGTCGGGCCGCTGCTGGACGGCGAGGTCCGGGCCTGGCTGGAGCGGCAATGCGCGCCGCTCTGATCTTGGTGATCGCGCTGGCGGCGACGCCGGCGACGGCGCAGTTGACGCGCCTGCCGCGCGAGGCGCTGGACGTCATCCCCCCGGAGAGCCGGCTCGAGGGCGCGCCGGGGCGGATGCGGATCGTCGAGGCGCGCTGTCGTCCGGGCGGTCTGCCGGGCGTGCGGCAGCGGATCGTGGACGTGGTGACGGGGGAGTGGGGCGTATTCGGCTTCCAGACCGTGGACGCCACGCAGGTGCAGACTCGCCAGTTGCCCGAGGGTGTAGTGCCCGACGACGCCAACCCGCCGCTGGCCGTACCGCGCCAGGCGCGGCCGCTGGACCGGATCGGGCGGTGGGAGAGCGATCCGGCCACGTACGCGATCGTGGCGGGATACTGGTCGGCGACGCCGGACGGGGCCGACGTGCTGGCGCGGCAGAATCGCCAGTGGCGAGACGGGGAAGGCGAGCTGAACTGGGTCGAGCCGTGGTCGGCGGCCTTCATCAGCTGGACGATGTGCGAGTCGGGGCTGGACATGCCGACGCTGTTCCGGCGGGACATCTCGCATCGCGTTTACGTCGATCAGGCGATCCGCGCGGCGGACGGCGAGGAGCCGCAGGCCGCCTATGAGGCGCACGATCCGGGCGAGCGGCCGCTGCTGCCGGGCGACCTGCTTTGCAACAGCCGGGGGCGGTGGCGCTATGCGACGGTCGAGGACCGGCGACCTGACGTCGGCGACTATGCTGCCATGCACTGCGACGTGGTGGTGCGGGTGTTCGACGACCGGGTGGCGGTGATCGGCGGCAACGTAATCCAGGGCGTGACGCTGACTCTGATGCCGCTGACGGGGGAGGGGAGCGCTCATCCGCGTCCCGTGGGGGCTCAAGACCTGTCCGGCGCGCGGACGCTGTTCGCGCACCTGGTGCTGAGGAGCGATCCGATCCCCGGCGACGCGCTGGACCGGACGCCGACCGTGCGGGCGCTGTCGGAGCCCTGATATAGCGAAAAACCCCCGGTGGATTGCTCCACCGGGGGCTTCCGGCCCGTCGCCGATCGACAGGGGGGCTGGAAAAGAGCGGCGACGGGATCTCGTCAGTAGCCGTAACCGTAGCCGTCGCAGACCTCGCGGCTGGAGATCACGGTCCGGCCGCGCCAGTCGCGCTCCTGAACGGTGACGGTGCGGCACCGGTCGTCCCGGCCATATGCGTCGTAGCCGTAGCCGGAGCGGGCGTAGGGATCGCGGCGGTAGTCGTCGCGGTACGGCTGCTGGTAGCGGTAGTCCTGACCGTAGCCGTAGCGGCCGTCGTCGTAGCCGTAGCGGTCGTCATAGGCGCGGCAGTCCGAGGAGCTGGAACCCACGCCCGCGCCGATCAGGGCGCCGACCACGCCGCCGAGGACGCTGCCCTCGGTGCGGCGACCGCGAGCGGCGATCTGGGAGCCGGCGACGGCTCCGATGGCCGCGCCGAAGGTGGCGCCGGCCGCCTGACGCTGGCCGCGGTCGCTCTCGCAATAGCCGGGCGCGCTGCGCTGGGCGTAGTCCGGATCGTAGCCGTAGCCATAGGCGCGGCCGTAGGGATCGTAGCTCTGGGCCTGGGCCGGGGCGGCGGCGGTCGCCAGGATGCCGGCCGCAGCGGCGGCGGAGGCGAGGGCGACGAGCGGGCGGTTCGGACGGGCCATGAAACTGTCTCGTGTCTGTAGGGGCGGGATCGCCGGTGTGGCCCTTTTGGAGCCCGTGGCCTGAACGGTCGTTGAGCGGCCCGTTCATGTTCGTTCAGGTTTCGGCCCTTGCGCGCAGGGATCGGCCCGGCGAGAAGCCGCCGATGACGATGCGGCTGAACATCGAGCGCGTGGCGGGGCAGGGCGACGGCGTCGCGCGGGGACCCGACGGGCCCGTGTTCGTGCCGCTGACCCTGCCGGGCGAGATCGTCGAGGCCGAGGTGGCGGACGGACCAGGCGAAGTGGTCGAGGTGATCCGGCCGAGCGCGGAGCGGGTCGTGCCGCCATGCCCGCACTTCGGCGACTGCGGCGGGTGCGCCCTGCAGCACTGGGCGGACGGGCCGTATCTGGACTGGAAGCGGGCCCAGGTCGTGCACGCGCTGGGTCGGGAAGGGCTGGAGACCGAAGTCGCCCCCACGGCGGCGACGCCGCCGGCCAGCCGACGACGCGTGGCTTTGCATGCCCGGCGGAGACCGGACGGATCGGTGGCGCTGGGGTTCAAGGCGCGGCGGTCGTGGCGGCTGGTGGAGATCGGGATCTGCGTCATCGCCGACCCGCGCATCGTGGCTGCGCTTCCGGCGTTGGCCGACGTCGCCGGCGCGGTGTTCGAGCATCCGAAGTCGGCGCCCACCCTGCACGTGACGGCGACCGAGGCGGGGCTGGACGTCGACGTGACGGGGGTGGAGCGGCGGACCGGCGGCGGTCTGTCGGGCGACGCGCGCGCGCGCGCGATCGCGGCGGCGACCCAGGCCGATGTGGCGCGGCTGAGTCTGGCCGGAGAGGTGCTGGTCGCGCGGCGGCCGCCGACGGTGACGTTCGGCCGGGCGCAGGTCGCGCTGCCGCCTGGGGGCTTCCTGCAGGCCTCGCCCGAGGCGGAGCGGATCATGGTGGCCGAGGTGACGGCGGCCGCAAAGGGCGCGAAGGCGATCGCCGACCTGTTCTGCGGCGCGGGCACCTTCACGTTTCCGCTGGCGGAGATCGCGCCGGTGCTGGCAGCGGACGCGGGTGCGGAGGCGGTCGCCGCGCTGAACGCCGGGCGCAGGACCGCGACGGGACTGAAGGGGATCGAGGCACAGGCGCGGGACCTGTTCCGGCGTCCTCTGTCGCCCTTCGACCTGAAGGGCTGCGACGTCGCGGTGCTGGACCCGCCCCGCGCCGGCGCAATCGAGCAGACGCGTCAGCTGGTGGACGCGCGGAAGATCGAGCGGGTGGTCTACGTCAGCTGCAACCCGACCACCTTCGCCCGCGACGCCGCCATGCTGTCGGCCGGCGGCTTCCGACTGGAGCGCGTGTTGCCGGTGGACCAGTTCCTGTGGTCGGGCCACGTGGAGTTGGTGGGGACGTTCAGTCGCTGAGGGCGACAGAAAAAATTTCCATCATTTCCATCATGCGGCGTCGAACAGGTCCATCTGGGGGCGCATGTCCGGGGGGACGCGGAAGCGGGTGACGTCGAGGTCGTGCCGGGGGCCGTCGAGGCCCAGGCGTTTGACGGCGGCCTTGAAGCGGGCGGCGATCAGGTCGGCGACGGGGCCGGAGCCCTTCATGCGCTGGGACCAATCGGGATCGTAGTCGCGGCCTCCGCGCGTCTGTCGGACCAGGGACATGACGCGGGCCGCACGGTCCGGCCGGGCCTCGGCCAGCCATTCGCGAAACAGGTCCTTGATTTCCAGCGGCAGGCGCAGGGTGACGTACATGGCGGTGGAGGCCCCAGCCTTCTTCGCCGCCTCCAACACCCCCTCCAGCTCGTGGTCGTTCAGACCGGGGATGACGGGGGCGAAGCCGACGCCGACGGGCACGCCGGCCTCGGCCAGACGGGAGATCGCCTCCAGCCGCTTGGCGGGGGTCGAGGCGCGCGGCTCCATGGCGCGGGCAAGCGCGCGGTCGAGCGTGGTGATCGACACGAAGGCCGAGGCCAGCCCCTCGCGCCCCATCGGGCCCAGAATGTCGAGATCGCGGCTGATCAGGACCGACTTGGTGATGATAGACAGGGGGTGATTGAAGCGCCGCATGACCTCCAGGATCGCGCGCGTCGACTTCAGCTCACGCTCGATCGGCTGATAGGGGTCGGTGTTACCGCCTATGTGGATGCGCTTGCAGACGTAGCGGGGTTTGGAGAGTTCCTGTTCCAGGAGACGTGCGGCGTCCGGCTTCCAGAAGATCCGGCTCTCGAAATCCAGGCCCGGGGATAGGCCCATCCAGGCATGGGACGGACGGGCGTAGCAGTAGATGCAGCCATGTTCGCAGCCCTTGTAGGGGTTGATGGAGCGGTCGAAGCCGATGTCGGGGCTCTGGTTGCGGGCGATGATCGTACGGGCCCGCTCGGCCGTGAGCTGGGTGCGGAGCGGAGCGACCTCGGCGTCCGCGTCGGTCCAGCCGTCGTCGACGTCGTGCACGGTCTCGGCTTCGTATCGTCCGGTCGCATTGGATCTGGCGCCTCTGCCCTTCGTCTCGGCCATGGGGAGACGTTAGCAGAGAAAAAGAACAAAGCAAGAACATGTAGCGCATCGCACATCGGCATGAAGCAAGGTCGACGACGGTATGCGGAGCCAGCCCTGCTTCGCCGCTTATGGAAGGGCTTGGCCCATAATGCCCGTGAGGGTGAAGCAGGCTGGTGCGGATGAGAGGACTCGAACCTCCACGCCTTGCGGCGCTGGAACCTAAATCCAGTGCGTCTACCAGTTCCGCCACATCCGCAGGTCCGTCGGCGCTTCTAGCGATTGGAGCGACAGTCGCAATCCCCTGCCGGAAAGTTGAAACCCATGCACTAGACAAGTTTCGCGTTTAGTGTGCTGATTGACCTTTGAAACCCTGGAGGCTGAACTATGAAGGCGATAGGACTTCTCGGCGCCGCAGCGCTGTTCGGTGTGGCGGGGTGCGCCTCCCATGACTTGAGGGCTGAGGCGTCGTCCCACTGCCAGGCCAACCTCTCCACCCGTGTGCTGGCGTCCGACTGCGACGCCACGACGTCACGGCCGAGCAGATCCATCGGCAAGATCCAGCAGCGAAACGCCGCAGTGGATGCCGCTCTACGCCAAGGCTCCTGAGATCATCGATCATCCAGGCCGCGCTGCCGGCCCGGCGTTGCTAAAAAAAGGCCCGGGAGTGATCCCGGGCCTTTTCCTTTGAAGACCGATTATGCGGCTCAGTCTTCCTTGACGTTGTCCACGTCGCCGCCCAGCGCCCGGTCGGGGGTAGACAGACGGGTTTCCTCGGTGATGTCGATCCCCTTGGCCAGTTTGGAGTTCCAGAAGCCGTAGATGATGTAGATCACCGCGCCGACGGCGGCATAACCGCCGAGCAGCATGAGCGGCAGCGGATTGTCCTCGGCCGCGTGCTGGAACATCGGGATCAGGTTCTGGCTGGCGAGGAACAGGCAGGCCAGGATCCCCAGAACGGCCGTGAAGATGCCGCCGGGCACCTTGAACGGACGCGGCATTTCCGGGTGACGGATGCGCAGCATGATGACCGAGAAGCAGACGATGGCGAAGGCCGTCGCCGTGCCCAGTGACACCAGGTCCCCCAGGATCGAAATCGGCAGGAAGGCGGCCGCGATCGCGATCAGGATGCCGAGGACGATCGTGCCGATCCAGGGCGTGCGATACTTCGGGTGCACCACGGCGAACGCCTTGGGCAGCAGGCCGTCACGCGCCATCGTGTAAAAGATGCGCGTCTGCCCGTAGCAGAGCACCAGCATGACCGAGGACAGGCCGGTGATGGCGCCGATCTTGATCAGGAAGCTGATCAGGTTCAGCGGCGAGCCGTCCGGCGTCATGATGCCGGTGTCGGCCCACTCAAGGCCCATGCGGTCGATGGCGACTGCGATGGGCGCCGGTGAGGCCAGTTCCAGATAGGGCACGACGCCGGTCATGACCGCAGCGACCGCCATGTAGATGAGGGTGCAAACGAACAGGGCGCCCAGGATGCCGATCGGCACGTCCTTGGACGGGTTCTTCGCCTCAGCTGCTGCCGTCGAGACGGCTTCGAAGCCGACGTAGGCGAAGAAGATGATCGCCGCGCCGCGGAAGATGCCGCCGACGCCGAACTGGCCGGCGCCCTCGGCCGGCGGGATGAACGGCACCCAGTTCTCCGGATTGATGTAGGAGAAGCCCACGGCGATGAACGTCAGCAGGACGATGATCTTGATGACCACGATGACGTTATTGATCGACGCCGATTCCGAAACGCCCAGGACCAGCAGGCCGCAGACGGCGGCGATGCCGATGGCTCCGACCAGGTTGAAGGTGCCCGTCATGGGGAAGGTCGTCGCCCCGGCGTCCTGAACCAGCTGGACCAGAGGCGTGGCCCACTGAGGCCCTTCGCCGCCAGCGTACTGGATCGTCGGGAATATCTGCTGACTTATGCCGAAATCCGACAAGATCGACACGACGTAGCCGGACCAGCCGACCGCCACGGTCGAGGCCGCGACGCCGTATTCCAGAACAAGCAGCCAGCCCATGATCCAGGCGAAGACTTCGCCGAGCGTGCCGTAGGCATAGGTGTAAGCGGACCCGGACACGGGCATGGTCGAAGCCAGCTCGGCGTAGCACAGACCCGCGAGGGCGCAGGCGATGCCGGCCACAACGAAGGACAGCATGATGGCCGGTCCGGCGTTGGCCGAGGCCACTTGACCAGTCAGAACGAAGATGCCGGCGCCAATGATGGCGCCGATGCCCAAGCTCATCAGGTTGATGGGGCCCAAGGTCCGCTTCAGCTCGCTCTTGGCGGCCTCTTTCTGGATCTGAGCGATGGATTTCTTGAGGAACAGACGGTTCCCCTTTGGCCGAAGGCCTTCTGCGGACATTGAGTCGCGCCCCCTTTTACGCGGCCGGACCCCTCTCCCGGGCGGCCTTCAACGCGCCGGACGCTAGCGGTCCCTTCCGCCGGGCGCAACGCGGTTTCCATTCGATGAACGCGCGACGACGCTTTCGTGAACGGGTGTGGCTCCGATCCCGGACGCGGTCTAGGGAGCGGGGGATGCGTCTGCCGATACATGATGCTCTGGACCCGCTTCTTGCCACGCTTGAAGCCTCGAACGTCGCCGTGCTGGCGGCGCCGCCGGGCGCGGGCAAGACGACCGTCGTGCCGCTGGCGCTGCTCGACGCGCCGTGGCGCGGCGACGGGCGAGTGTTGGTGCTGGAGCCGCGCCGGCTGGCCGCGCGCGCGGCGGCGGAGCGGATGGCCGCGACGCTGGGCGAGGCGCCCGGCGGACGCGTGGGCTATCGGACGCGTCTGCAGAGCCGGATCGGTCCGGACACGCGGATCGAGGTGATCACCGAGGGCGTGTTCACGCGCATGATCCTGGACGACCCCGGTCTGGACGGCGTGGCGGCAGTGCTGTTCGACGAGTTCCACGAGCGCAGTCTGGACGCCGACCTGGGGCTGGCGCTGGCGCGGGAGAGCCAGAAGCTGCTGCGGGACGACCTGCGGCTGCTGGTCATGTCGGCGACGCTGGACGTGGTGGGCGTGTCGAAACTTCTGGGCGGGGCGCCGGTGATCGAGGCGCAGGGGCGGATGTTCCCGGTCGAAACCCGGCACGTGGGCCGCGATCCGCGAGAACGGTTCGAAGAGGCGATGGCGCGGGCGATCCGGACCGCCCTCGTCGAGGAGACGGGGTCGATCCTAGCCTTTCTGCCCGGACAGGGCGAGATCCATCGCGTCGCGCGGCTGCTGGCCGAGCGGGTGCGCGATCCCGCGGTCGAGATCGCGCCGCTGTACGGCGCCATGGACAAGGCGGAGCAGGATCGGGCGATCCAGCCGGCGGCGCCCGGACTTCGCAAGGTCGTGCTGGCCACCTCGGTAGCGGAGACTAGCCTGACCATCGAGGGGGTGCGCGTGGTCGTGGACGGGGGGCTGTCGCGCGTGCCGCGGTTCGATCCGGCGGGAGGGCTGACGCGGCTTGCGACGGTGCGGGTCAGCCGGTCCTCGGCGGAACAGAGGCGCGGGCGGGCGGGGCGGACGGAGCCGGGCGTGTGTCTGAGGCTGTGGGACGAGGAGCAGTCGCGCGGGCTGATCCCGCATCAGCCGCCGGAGATCACCCAGGCCGACCTGACGGGTCTGGCGCTCGATCTGGCGCGGTGGGGCGCACGCGACGCCGGGGGGCTGGACCTGCTGGACCCGCCGCCGAAGGGGGCGTTCGCCGAGGCGCGGGCGGTGCTGACGCGGCTGGGCGCACTGGACGGCGGGGGCGGGCTGACGGCACATGGGCGGCGGCTGGCGGGCATTCCGCTGAGCCCCCGACTGGCGCACATGGTCGCCTTCGCCTCGGACGCCGGTGACGCGGCCACGGGGGCGCGGATCGCGGCCATCCTTTCGGAGCCGGGACTGGGGGGCGGTTCGACCGATCTGCGCGACCGGCTGCGGGAGGTCGACCGCGATCGGTCGCCGCGGGCGCGGGACGCGCTGAAGCTGGCGGACCGGTGGGCGCGGGCGGCGGGGAGCGGGGCCGGCGGCGCCGTGGAGGCGGGCCGTCTGGTGGCCGAGGCGTTTCCGGAACGGGTGGCGCGGGCGCGCGGCAAGGCGGGGGAGGCGCAGTTGGCGTCCGGGCGCGGCGTGCATCTGGACGCGACCGATCCGCTGGCGCGCGAGCCGTGGCTGGCGGTGGCGGACCTGACGGGCGGCGACGCCGGGGACCGCATCCGGCTGGCGGCGCCGGTCGACCCGGCCGACCTGGCGCATCGCGTTGAAGAGGAGGATCGGCTGGCGCGGACGGCGGGCGGACGGCTGGAGCTGAGGCGGGTTCGACGGATCGGCGCGCTTGTCCTGGAAGAAACCGCGATCGGCGCCCCGGACCGCTCGCAGGTGACGGCGGCGCTGCGGGCGGAGGTGGAGCGGCGGGGTCTGAAGGACCTGCGTTGGGGCGAGCGGGCGTCGGCGCTGCGGGCGCGGCTGGCCTTTATGGCGGGGCTGGAGGAGGGCTGGCCCGACGTGTCGGACGACGGGCTGTTCGAGACTCGGGAAACCTGGCTGTGGCCCCTGCTGGACGCGGTTCAGGGGGTGGACGCGATCGCGGACGCGGCGCTGGAGCAGGGGCTGAGGTCGCTCGTGCCGTGGGATCGCCAGCGCGAACTGGACCGGCTGGCGCCTTCGCGGCTGGAGACGCCGCTGGGGTCGTCCGCGATTGACTATGCCGCCGACGGCGGGCCGCGCGTGGACATCCGGGTGCAAGAACTGTTCGGGGTGACGGCGCATCCAACGGTCGGCGGAGGGCGCGTGCCGCTGACGCTGGCCCTGCTGTCGCCGGCGCGGCGGCCGGTGCAGGTGACGAAAGACCTGCCCGGCTTCTGGGCCGGGTCGTGGAGCGCGGTCCGGGCCGAGATGCGGGGGCGCTATCCCAGGCATCCATGGCCGGAGGATCCGTCCAAGGCCGAGGCGACGACGCGGGCCAAGCCGCGCGGCACGTGACCGGGTCCTGCGACTCCGCGTCTCATCGCGGCGTGCGCCCGGCACGCGTTGAAGCGGCGCAGGAGGGCCGATGACGCAAACGCTGAGATTGGTGCTGGGGGACCAGTTGTCGGACGGGCTGTCGGCTCTGACCGATCTCGATCCGGCGCGCGACGTCGTCCTGATGGCCGAGGTGCGGGACGAGGCGACCTACGTCCGGCATCACAAGCAGAAGATCGCCCTGGTCTTCGCCGCCATGCGCAAGTTCGCGGCGAGGCTGGAGGGGCGCGGGGTGCGGGTGCGGTACGTGCGGATCGACGACACAGGGAACGCGGGCTCGATCGCCGGCGAGCTGACGCGAGCGGTCGGGGCGCTGCGGCCCGAGCGCGTGGTCATGACCGAGTGCGGGGAATGGCGGCTCGCCGAGGCGTTGAAGGCCTGGGCCGGGGACGCGGGCGTGCCGGTCGAGGTGCGCGAGGACCGGCGCTTCATCTGTTCGCACGACCGCTTCCGGCGCTGGGCGGCGGACAAGAAACAGCTGCGGATGGAGTTCTTCTATCGCGAGATGCGGCGCGAGACCGGCCTGCTGATGGACGGCGACGAGCCCGTGGGCGGGCGCTGGAACTTCGACGCGGAGAACCGGAAGAAGCTGCCGAAGGGCGTGACGCCGCCGGGACGGAAGCGGTTCCCCCCGGACGCCGTGACGCAAGAGGCCATGGCGGACGTGGCGCGGCTGTTCCCGGACCACTTCGGCACGCTGGACGCCTTCGACTGGCCGACGACGGCGGAGGAGGCGGAGGTCGCGCTGGACCACTTCATCCGCGACTGCCTGCCCGGGTTCGGGGACTGGCAGGACGCGATGAAGGACGGGGCGTCGTGGATGTGGCACTCGCTGACGTCCACCTCGATCAATCTGGGCCTGCTGGATCCGCTGGAGGTGTGCCGGCGGGCCGAGGCGGAATTCACGGCCGGTCGGGCGCCGCTGAACGCGGTGGAGGGCTTCGTCCGCCAGATCCTGGGATGGCGCGAGTTCGTGCGCGGCGTCTACTGGCTGAAGGTTCCGGAATATCGGGCGCGCAACTTCCTGGACGCGGACCGGGCCCTGCCGTGGTTCTACTGGTCGGGCGAGACGGACATGGCCTGCGTCGCCGACGTGGTGGCTCGCACGCGCGACCACGCCTATGCCCATCACATCGAGCGGCTGATGGTGACCGGCAACCTGGCCATGCTGCTGGGCGTCCATCCCGACGAGGTCGACGACTGGTACATGGTCGTCTTCGCCGACGCCTATGAGTGGGTCGAGATGCCCAACACGCGCGGCATGGCGACGTTCGCCGACGGGGGGATCGTGGGGTCCAAGCCCTATGCCGCGTCCGGCGCCTACGTCGACCGCATGAGCGACTGGTGCGCGGGATGCCGCTACGACGTGAAGGCCAAGTCGGGGAAGGGGGCGTGCCCCTTCAACAGGCTGTACTGGGGTTTCCTGGAGCGGAATCGCAAACGCCTGCGCGACAACATCCGGCTGGCCATGCCTTACCGCACGCTGGACGGCTGGAGCGCAGAGCGGAGGCGGGAGGTGGTGGTGGAGGCCGACGAATGCCGAACGGAGTTGGGAGCCGTCACCCGGACCTAAAGCCCCTCCGTCGCTGCATAGATCATGATCCCGGTCGCCACCGACAGGTTCAGGCTGTCGGCGCGGCCGCGCATGGGAATCTTGACGTTGACGTCGCAGGCGGCGGCGAGGCGGTCGGTGAGGCCGGCCTGTTCGTTGCCCATCAGGATCAGGGCGGGTCGTGTCAGGGCGGCGGCGCGGTGGTCGACGGTCGCGTCGAGACGCGTGCCGACTACGGCCCCGGGCCAGCCGTCGCGCCAGGCCAGAAACTCCTCGACGGTGGCCTTCGAGATCGAGGCGGCGAAGATCGAGCCCATGGTCGCGCGCACGGCCTCGGTCGAGAAGGGATCGACGCAGTCGCCGATCAGGATCACCCCGCCGCACCCCGCCGCGTCGGCGGTGCGGATGATGGTGCCCAGGTTGCCGGGGTCGCGCACCTGCTCCAGGGCCACCCAGCACGGCGCGCTTTCCGGGTGGATGGAGGTGAGCGGCAGGTACTCCTGGTCGAAGACGGCCAGAACCGTCTGCGGGTTCTCGCGGCGGCT
Organism: Caulobacteraceae bacterium; assembly: GCA_019748055.1. Classification (GTDB taxonomy): domain Bacteria; phylum Pseudomonadota; class Alphaproteobacteria; order Caulobacterales; family Caulobacteraceae; genus Brevundimonas. Next base: position 15,022 of record JAIEQC010000008.1, read on the forward strand.
GATCTTTTCGAGGATGGCGTGGGTGACGATCACGACCTCGCCGCCTGCCTTGGCCGTTTCGGCGCGGGCGCGGTCCAGCAGCGGATGCGGACGGGCGTCCTGGCCGACCAGAAGCAGGCTCGGCGCGCGGCCGAGGTCGAGGGCTTCGCCGATGAACTTCAAGCCCTCGGCCAGGAAGCGCCCGGTCTGCTTCCGCTCCTTGCGTATGTGCAGGGCGCGGACGGCCTTGACCGTCTCATTGGTCAGGCTGGTGATGAGGCGGTAGGAGTCTTGGGCGCTCACGCCGTCCACCGCGAGAAGAAGCTGAGGCCGATGGAGCGGCCGACGGGATTGGCCTCGCCCAGGGCCAGTTCGCCCCAGTCGACCGTGCCGGACTGGCCCTTCAGCGCGTCGGCGGTCAGGTGCGCCAGCGACAGGCCGGAGATGCGCGCCGCGTAGGCGTTGAGCAGAAGGAAGTCGGCGTCGTCGGCCAGCAGCTGGGCGCAGTCGGCCATCAGGCCGGGCAGGTCCTCGAACAGGCGCCAGACCTCGCCCGTCGGGCCGCGCCCATATTTGGGCGGGTCGAGGATGATGCCGTGATACTTCGACCCACGCCGGACCTCGCGCGCTACGTATTTGCGGGCGTCGTCGACGATCCAGCGGACGGGGGCGTCGGACAGGCCGGAAAGCTCGGCGTTCTCGCGTGCCCAGGCGACGGACTTCTTGGAGGCGTCGACGTGGGTGACCTCCGCTCCCGCCGCGGCGCAGACAAGGCTGGCCACGCCCGTGTAGCCGAACAGGTTCAGGATGCGCGGCCTGCCTAGGGTGCGGACGCGCGCGTCCAGCCAGTCCCAGTTGGCGGCCTGCTCAGGGAAGACGGCCAGATGCCGGAAGGCGGTCAGGCGGGCGGTGAAGCTGACGTCGCGCCACGACATGACGAACGGGTCGATCGGCGTGCGCTTGAAGCGCCATCGGCCCTCGTCGTCCTCGCCCTGCGGGTCGAAGACGGCGTCGGCACGGTCGAAATGGGACGCGTCGCGCGGTGCCCAGAAGCACTGTGGCTCGGGCCGGACGACAGAGATGCGGCCGTACCGTTCGAGTTTGCGGCCGTCGCCGCAGTCCAGTAGGCCGAAGTCGTCCCACGGGCGGGTGATCAGCGTGGTGGGATCGGCGGCGAGCGCGGGCGTCATGCCGTGCTGATAGGCCCGTCAAGGTCGCCTGGTCCAGCTTCGGCAACGCAGTCGGGCTGGTGCCGGGTTTTGTCCCACAGAAACGGTTCGCTGATCAGCCGCCAAACCGCATGACCGAAGGCAAGAGTGAGGATGGACCAGTAAGCGGGCGACTCCATCACTGCGCGAGGGCCGTAGCGAAGGCCGGCGCGGTGGGCCCCGATGCCGATGGTCAGCCAGGCCCCGAACATGCCCGACGTCAGAACCGCGAGCGAAGCGGGCGGCGTGGCAGGCGCCAGCCCCATGACCGCAGCGACCATCACCGATGCGGTGACCCATGCGACCGAGGGCGCGTGAGCGGCGGCCGCGGCAAGTGCCATCCCGAGAGTCATGATGAGACTGACGCCGCCTCGTACATCCAAACACCAAGGCCTGCGCGTATGGACGCCCCAGGTTTGCATGAACCCCTTCATCCACCGCACTCGCTGGGGCAGCCAATCCTGCAGGCCGCCTGGCGGAGACTCGATGGTCGGACGTGTGATCACGTCCATGCGCCATCCTTGCCGATGCAGTCGAAAGCCGAGGTCCGCATCTTCTGTCACGTTGTGGGCGTCCCAGCCCCCGATCGCACGCAGGACGTCGGCCCTGAAGTGATTGCTCGTGCCTCCCAGTGGAAACGGCAATCCCAGACGCGCCAGACCTGGCAGCATGACCTCGAAAAGCGCCGCGTACTCGAGAGCGAACTGCCGGTCGAACATGGGAGACCTTGTGGCCCCCACCCTCACGATCCGAAGCGGAGCCTGCAAGCAGGCCAGTCTTCCAGTGCCGTCTGAACGGAAGCGAGCGGCCGCCTCACGCAGTTGCAGTGGGTGGGGTCTATCCTCCGCGTCGTAGACGGTCACGAGATCTCCGTGGCAACGGGCGAAACCGTAGTTCAAGGCGCGTGGTTTGGTCGTCGGGCTCCCCGGCGGCACGATCAGAACATTGAGCCAAGGAGGCAAAGTCACCGCCTCGATCGCGTCCTTCGTCGCGCGATCATGGGCTTCGAGCAGAAGAAATCCCTCCAGCAGCTGTGCAGGGTAGTCGATCCGCGACAGCGCCGAGACGAGTTGAGGGACCACTTCAGCTTCGTCGTAGAGTGCGACTAGGATGGAGTATCGCGGCAGTCGTTTGGGTTCGGCGGCAGCTGGAGGTGGTCTGAGGCTGGCGACGACAAGCAAGACGCGCCATGCCCCGCTGAACCCAAAAGCCAGATGCGTGACGACCAGGACGGTCATCCCAACACGACCGGGCCAGAACGTGAGCCCCAGGCCGAGGATCAGGGTGGCGACGACCAAACTGCCCCATTGAAACCAGGAAAGACCTCGCATGCGAGCGCTGTCGCGCCTCTCGAGCGCGAAGACATGCGGCAGGCGCTCCTCCCCATCGGCGCTCAACCCATGGTCCCCGTATGGCGTACTTGCACATCGATAGGCTGCGTGCGCTTCATCAGCAAGGCCGGTCGAGGTTGTCGGGTGAAGCCGAATGCCGCTATGTCGGTAACCGTCCTGGGAGCCCCGCCCTTGTCAGTCGCCGCCACCGCCGTGCGTTCCAGCCGCAAGCCCAAGGGCGAGGGCCACGCGCGGCGCGCGGAAATCCTGTCCGCCGCTGAGCGGATCTTCGTCGAGCACGGCTACGAGGGCGCGACGATCCGCAAGATCGCCGACGAGGTCGGCCTGTCTTCCACCGCGCTCTACATGCACTTCGCCGACAAGGCGGAGATCCTGCATGAAATCTGCCGCGAGGCGTTCGAGACCCTGACGGCCGCCAACGCCGCCGTGATCGAAGAGTCCGCGCCGCCCGTCGTCCGCCTGCGCAAGATGATGCAGGCCTACGTCGACTTCGGCTTCGCCAACCCCAACGCCTATCGCCTGATCTATCTGACCCGCCCCGCCGAGGCGCGTGAGGGTGCCCAGACGGCGGCGCAGGAGGTCGGTCTGGGGCTGTTCAAGGCGTTTGAGGACGTGGTGCGCGAGGCCGAGGCGGCGGGCCAGCTGAAACGCGGTGCGCCGGAGACGGCCCAGGCCTTGTGGGCGGGCGGCCACGGCGTGGTCTCGCTGATGATCACCAAGCCCTATTTTGACTGGACCGCGCGCGAGACGCTGACCGCCACGGTTCTCGACGGGCTGTTCGAGGGCCTGTTCCGCTCATGATCCGGTCGGCGGCGCTGGTCGCGGCGCTGGCGGTTGCCGGGTGCGTCGCCGCGCCCGAACCCCACGAGAACCGGTTGCGGGTCATGTCGCTGGACGGGTGCGCCGACCAATATGTGCTGGCCATGGTCCCGGACGCCGAACTGGCGCTGTCGCCGCGCGCGGACGACGCGGACTCCTATTTCGCCGACGAGGCGCGGGAGCGGCGGCGCATCCGACCGGGGCTGGAGGCTGCGGTCGGCTTCCGGCCCGACGTCGTGGTACGCCAGTGGGGCGGCGACGCCCGCCTGCTGGCCACGCTGAAGCGGCGCGGGGTCAAGGTCATCGAGATCGGTGACGCCTCCGACCTGGGCCACGTCCGCGCCAATGTGCTGCGGGTCGCGCGGGAGTTGGACAGTCCGGAAGTCGGGGAGCGGCTCGCCGCCGACATGGACGCCCGGCTGGCGCGGGCGCGCGAGAAGGCTGGGCCCCGCGAGGCAGCGCTGTATCTGACCGCCTCGGGCTGGACGTCGGGTCCGGGCACCTTGGTGGACGCAGTGATGGCCGCCGGCGGCATGGACAATGCGACGAAGGCGGCGGGGTTCGGCGCGGTCGGTCTGGAGGCCCTGGCCCTGAACCCTCCGGAGCGGTTCGTGCTGAGCTTCTTCGACCGGCCCGGATCGGATCGGCACGGAGTGGGACGGCATGAGGTGGTGCGCCGCGCCGTCGCCGCGGGAGAGACGCGCGTGGTCCCGGCGGCCCTGTTGTCCTGCCCCGCATGGTTCACGGCCGAGGCGGTGGAGATCGTCGCCGGATGAGCGGGTTCGCGCGGCTGAACCTGACGCTGGGCGCGGCCTGCGTGCTGGCGCTGATGCTCGCCGTGGGGTTCGGCGAGACGGTGCTGACCGGGGCCCAGTGGAGACAGGCGTTCGTCGATGCGGCGTCCGGCCCGGCGGACGTGTTGTGGCACATCCGGGCGCCTCGGGCCTTGTGCGCGCTGTTGGTGGGGGCGGCGCTGGGTCTGGGCGGGGCGGTGATGCAGGGCCTGCTGCGCAACCCGCTGGCGGAGCCAGGGGTGCTGGGGGTGTCGGCAGGCGGCGGCGCGGCGGCGGCGCTGGCGATCGTGCTGGGGCTGGGGGTCGTGCCGGGCGCGGTGGAACTGACGGCCGTGGCCGGCGCGGGAGTGGTCGCCCTGGCGCTGCTGGCCTTCGTCAGCCGCGTGTCGTCGCCGGCGGGATTGATCCTGTTCGGCGTGGCCCTGTCCGCGCTGGGCGGCGCGGCGACGTCGCTGGTCTTCAACCTGGCGCCCACGCCCCTGGCGGCGGCGGAGGTCATGGCCTGGCTGATGGGGTCGGTGGAGAACCGGGGCTGGACCGAGGTGCTGTGGATCGCCGTGCCGACGGCGGTCGCGGCGGCGCTGGCGCATGCCTGCGGGCCGGGACTGCGGGGGCTGGCGCTGGGCGAGGACACGGCGCGGACGCTGGGGTTGCCGGTGGAGCGCTTGCAGGTGACGGCCCTTGTGGCGGCGTCGCTGGCGGCCGGCGCGGCGGTGGCGGTGGCCGGGGCGATCGGCTTCGTCGGTCTGGTGGCCCCGCATCTGGTGAGGCGGTTCGTGCGGGACGACCCTGCGCGCATCTGGGCGCCGTCGGCGCTGGCGGGAGGGCTGATCCTCGTCGCCGCCGACCTCGCGGTGCGCGTGATTCCGACCGAGCAGGAGCTGAAGCTGGGCGTGCTGACGGCGCTGGTCGGCGCCCCGCTGTTCGCCCTGATCGCCGCCCGCGCGGCGCGGAGCTGGAGGTCGTGAGCGCGCTGGAGCTGAGCGAGGCGCGGGCCACCGTGGGCGGTCGGACGGCGCTGGACGGAGTCGATCTGGTCGTCGGCGCGGGCGAACTGGTTGCGCTGTGTGGGCCCAACGGAGCGGGCAAGTCGACGGCGATTCGGGCCCTCGCTGGCTTGATCGCGCTGGCATCAGGATGGGCGCGGCTGGGGGGCGAAGAGGTGGCCGGGCTGTCGCCGACGAAACGCGCGGGTCGGGTCGCCTATCTGGCCCAGGAGCGGACGGTGGCGTGGAACCTGCGGGTCGGCGACGTGGCCGCGCTGGGATCGCCGCCGGGCTCCGGCGCCCGCGTGGCGGCGGCGCTGGCGGAGATGCAGGTGAACGGCTTGGCCGACCGGGGCGTCAACGACCTGTCGGGCGGCGAGCGGGCGCGCGTGCTGATCGCTCGGGCTCTGGCGCAACCGGCGGCGGCGCTGCTGGCGGACGAGCCGACGGCGGGGTTGGATCCGGACGGCCAGCTGCTGGTCATGGACCGGTTGGCGGCGCGGGCTAAGGGCGGGCAGGCGGTGCTGGTCAGCCTGCACGATCTGGACCTGGCGGCCCGGTTCGCGGACCGCATCGTGGTGCTGCACCACGGGCGCGTGCGCGCCGACGCCGCGCCGCGTCAGGCCCTGACAGACGAGGTTCTGGCTGCCGTCTTTGGGGTGCGAGCCGACTGGATCGACGACCGACCGCGGTTCGACCGCCTCAGGGCGTGAGCTGGTCGTAGGGGATGGGACCCGAGCCCGCCCCGCGCGCCAGGTCGTCGGACAGCGTCAGCGGCGCCGTGCCGCCGGCGAGTCGGGCCTTGTAGACGCCCATGTTCTCCATGACCCGCATCATGTAGTTGCGCGTCTCGGTGAAGGGCGCGCACTCGATGAAGTCCACCGGATCGACCTGACGACCGCGCGGATCGCCGCAGCGCGCGATCCACTGGGGCGGGCGGGCGGGGCCGGCATTGTAGCCGACCGTCGCCAGCAGCATGGACCCGCCGAACTGGCCGGTCAGCTCGGCAAGATGATAGCTGCCCAGGCTCATGTTGTAGTCGGGGTCCCACAGACGCTCGGCGGAATAGGGCATGCCCAGACGGCGCGCGACGCCCGACGCCGTCGACGGCAGGAACTGCATCATGCCGCGCGCGTCGGCGGACGACCGGGCCATGGGGTCGAAGCTGGATTCCTGACGCGTGATGGCCAGGGTGAACGCCAACGGCGCGGCGCCCGGCACCTCGGGCGGAATCCGGATCGGGTACTGGCGGTCGGGCATCAGGAAGCCGCGCTGGCTGGCGGCGCGGCCGACCATCATCGACCCGAAGCGGTCTCCATAGGCCAGAACCATATCCATCAGCTGGGCCAGGTCGGCGGCTTCCGGCAGGCGGTCGTCCAGGTGATAGGCGAAGACCCGCATCAGGCCCTGCTCGTTCATCTCGCCGAGAATGCGCGTGGCGCGGACCACTTCGTCAGCCTCGAACCGGGCGCGGTCGGCGTCGGTCACAACGGGATCGGCGGGCAGGGTGAGGGTGGTCATGCCGGCCTTCTCGGCGGCCAGCTGGCCGTAGAAGGTCTGGATGTGGCGGGCGCCTTGCTCGTACCAAGCGCGGGCCCCGGCGGCGTCGCCCCGGGCCTCGGCCGCGCGCCCCAGCCAGTACAGGGCGCGCCCCTGGGTGATCGGCGTGGAGGAGTAGGTCCGGAGGGCTTCGAAATGCCGCGCGGCGAGGGCGGGATCATTCAGCTTGGTCAGGGCGACCCAACCGGCGAAGAACTCTGCGTCGACCTTGCGCTCGCCGCCGGGGAAGCCGTGGCCGGCCATGGCGCCGTAGGCCCCTTGCCAGTCGTTGCGTTGGAGGGCGTCGAGGAACCAGTTCCGGCGCTCGTTCCACAACGTGTCCTCGCCCGCCTTATGGGACGGCGAAGGGGGCAGACCGGCCAGCAGGCCGAAACCCTCCGACTGGCGGTTCTGGGCCCGCAGCAAGCGCACGCGTTCCAGGACCACGGCGGGGTGAGCCGCCTGTGAGGGGCTGAGGCCGGCGACGATCGTGTCGGGGGCGTAGGCGGTGCGCAGGCTCATGACCGCCTGGGCGACGGCGCGCATGTCGGGCGAGGCGAGGTCCATCATGGCGCGCGTCGCTGGGCCGTGCGGGCCGAGCAGCAGCATGCCCAGACGCTGGTCGTGATCGGCGGTCGTCAGGACGGGGGTCCAGCGCGCCAAAGCGCGGGTCTGCAGATGGGCTTCGAACGACTGGCCGGTCCACCAGCGACGGACGAGGGCCGCCGCCTCCTGCTCGCGACCCGACGCGGACAGCGCCTCGGCCAGGGCGAAGGCACCCTGGGCCGTCAGCGGCTCGCGACCCTCGAAGAAGGCGAGCACGGTCTGCGGCGGCGCGTAGGCGCGGGCAACGGCGGTTTCGGCTTCGGTGCGGCGCGACTCGAGGCGTGGCCAGGCGGCGAAGGCGCGGTCGACGACCTCGAGTTCCGCGAAATTCATGTCGCGGCCCGAGACGTCGATGATCGCCCATTCGATCAGCTTGCGCGCCGTCGCGTCCGACATCTGCTGGGCCAGGGCGCGGGCGCCGGCCGCGTCGCGGTTGCGGGCCGCGGCCAGGGCACGGGGGAAGATTTCGGCGTCGGCCGACGACAGGATCCTTGCCTGAGGCGCATAGGGCCGTTCCTGCGCCGGGGCGACCGCGGCGGCGATCTTTTCGGGCGCGGGCGCGAACAGCGCCGTGACGGCGGCCAGGATCGAGGCGAGGACGTTCTGAGCCATGCTTCTCCGCACCGGGTTGCGACCGCGTGGGCCCATCCCTAAACCTTCAACCATTGAGACGGCGACGCTGCGTCGCCGGACAGGACCCATCGTCACCATGACCGGCCCCTTGTTCAAGGGCGTGATCACCGCCCTGATCACACCTCTTCGTGACGGAAGCGTGGACGAAGCCGCGTTCGCCGGCCTGCTGGAACGCCAGATCGCAGCCGGGGTTCATGGCGTGGTCCCCATGGGCACGACCGGCGAGAGCGCCACGCTGACGGTGGAGGAGCACAAGCGCGTCGTTGCCCTGTGCATCGAAAAGGCCGCCGGGCGGGTCCGCGTGATCGCCGGCGCCGGGTCGCCGTCGACCGAGAAATCCATTGAACTGGTCCGCCACGCCAAGACCGTTGGCGCCGACGGCGCACTGGTCGTCACGCCCTACTACAACCGGCCGTCGCAGGCGGGTCTGAAGGCGCATTTCGAGGCCGTGGCCGACGCGGTGCAGCTGCCTATCCTGCTCTATAACGTGCCGGGGCGCACGGGCGTCGATCTGTCGGACGACGTGACCATCGCGCTGGCGAAGCACCCTAACGTGGTCGGCATCAAGGACGCGACCGGAGACATGGGCCGGGTCAGCCGGCTGCGGGCCGAGATCGGCGAGGGCTTCGCCCTGATCAGCGGCGACGATCCCAGCTTTCTGGGCTATCTGGCGCACGGGGGGCACGGCGTGATCTCCGTCAGCTCCAACGTCGCGCCCGAGGGCATGGTGGCGCTGTACGACGCGGTTCAGCGCGGCGATCTGGAGTCGGCCCGGCTTTGGCAGGACCGGCTGATCGCCCTGCACAAGGCGCTGTTCCTCGACAACTCGCCGGCGCCGACCAAGTACGCCTTGGCCAGGCTGGGCCTGTGCGGTGAGGACGTGCGCCTGCCGCTGGCCCCGACCAACGACGCCGCGCGCCCGGCGATCGACCGCGCCATGGCGGCGGCGGGCGTGGCCTGATGGCCGAGAAGACGTCGCAGGCGAAGACGCTGGCGGAGAACCGTCGGGCGCGTTTCGACTATTTCCTGGAGGACTTCACCGAAGCCGGCATCCAGCTGCTGGGCACGGAAATCAAGTCGCTGCGGGACGGCCGCGCCAACATCGCCGAAAGCTACGTCGCGCCGGAGGGCCGCGAGCTGGTGCTGATCAACGCCGACATCCCGCCTTACAAGCAGGCGTCGCGCTTCAACCACGAGCCGCGGCGCCACCGGAAATTGTTGCTTCACCGGAAGGAGATCGACCGCATGATCGGGGCGGTCCAGCGCGACGGCCAGACCATCATCCCGGTGCGCCTGTATCTGAACGACGCGGGCAAGGCGAAGATCGAGATCGCCCTAGCCAAAGGCAAGAAGCTGCACGACAAGCGCGAGGCCCAGGCCGACCGCGACTGGGCGCGCGACAAGGCGCGCCTGTTGCGCGACCGGGGCTAGCCGACGTCAGCCCAGCGGCTGGGCCTCGACGACGCCGTCCAGTGTCTGACTGACGCCCGTGTCGGCATACCACCCCAGCGACGGACTCATGAACCGGTCCGCCGCCGCGCCCAGCGACGCGACGATCAGACAGCCGATCACTAGCCACATGGCCGCCCGACGTTCGGACGGCGTGAACACCCCATTCGACCTGCGCATGTGAGCCTCCTCCGGGCCCCAGAACGCGGGATGTCGGAGCCCGGTTGCACGCTCGTGGAGGGTATCACGATCCGGCCAGATTCGCGTGTCCGGCGAGCCACAGCGAGGCTCGGCCACGCCGTTCTGCGATCACGATTCGATGAGGGTGCGGGCGCGAAGAAAGACGTCGCGGAACATATCCGGCGTAAGGCGGCCGGTGTTCGTGTTCAGACGGGAGCAGTGGTAGCTGTTCAGGAGGACTAGACCGCCGACCCGGCCCTCGGCGCCATGGCCGGCCGGCATGGCGGAGCCCGGCCTGCCCAAGGCCTTCAGCACGTTGCGGCGAGAGACGTCGCCGAGCGTGACGATCACCTTGAGCCGGGGCAGGGCGGCGAGGCGCGAGATCAGGAAGGGGCGGCAGGTGCGCTCCTCTTCCGGCGTCGGCTTGTTGCCGGGCGGGGCGCAGCGGACGGCGTTGGTGATCATGCAGTCGACCAATTCGACGCCGTCGTCGGGCCGTGCGTCATAGGTCCCTCGCGCGAAGCCGGTCGCGGTCAGGGTTTCGTACAGCAGCCAGCCGGCATGGTCGCCCGTGAACGGCCGGCCAGTGCGATTGGCCCCCGTGCGCCCTGGGGCCAGCCCGGCGATCAGGAGTCGCGCATGCGGATCGCCGAACGAGGGGGCGGGATCGTTGAACCAGGTCGGCTCCTTGCGCGCATTCTCTTGGCGATAGGCGACCAGACGGGGGCACAGGGGGCAGCCGCGGGGGGCCTCGGGCGGGACGGCGTTCATGCGCGGGGCCGGGCGATTTCGGGCAGGAGGTCGGCGAGATCCAGATAGGCGTCGGCCTGACGCCGCAGTTCGTCGGCGATCTGGGGCGGCTGGGTCTTCAGCGTCGAGACGACGGTGACCCGTACGCCCTTGGCCTGCACCGCCTCGATCACGCGGCGGAAGTCCCCGTCGCCCGTGAACAGGACGGCGTGGTCCAGCCGGGGCGCGAGTTCCAGCAGGTCGACCGCCATCTCCATGTCCATGTTGCCCTTGATGCGTGACCGGCCGTCGGCGTCGGTGAACCGCTTCACCGGCTTCGTCACCACCGAAAAACCGTTGTAGTCTAGCCAGTCGATCAAGGGTTTGACCGGCGAGAACTCCTCTCCCTCGACCACCGCGGTGTAGTAGAGTGCCCGCACCAGCCGCCCGCGCGCCGCGAACAGGTCGAGCAGCCGCCGGAAGTCGAGATCGGCGTGCAGGCCCTTGGCCGTGGCGTGCAGATTCGCGCCGTCGATGAAAAGGGCGAGACGTTCTGGCATGATGACGGTCATGGAAGGCTCATCGGGCGAGAATGAACGGCCGGCAGGCCCCGAGAGTGTGGCCGACCTCGATCTGGACGAGGCCGTCATCGTCGCGCTCGGCTGCAATGACAAGGGCGTCTGGGCCGATTGTGCCCAGGCGCTGGACGCGGCGGTCGCCCGGCTGAGGACCGAAGGCGTGGACGTGGTCGCGCGGTCTTCGTGGTGGCGGTCGGAAGCTTGGCCGGAACCGAGTGATCCGCCCTTCCTCAACGGCGTGGTGATCGTGAGAACGGAGCTGTCGCCCCACGACCTGATGGCGGCGCTGGGTCGGATCGAGGACGTCTTCGGCCGCGACCGGTCGATGCGGCGTAACGGCCCGCGCGCTCTCGATCTGGACCTGATCGCCTACGGGCGGCGCTCGGGAGATCTGCAGGGCCTGATCCTGCCGCACCCGCGCGCGGCGGAGCGCGGCTTCGTCATGGGCCCGCTGGCCGAGATCGCGCCCGACTGGCGGCATCCCCTGCTGGGCCGCAGGGCCGCGACCTTGGCCGACCACGTCACTGTGGGGCGAGACGCGCGACCGCTTTGACGGCCACGCGCCGTGATTCCGCCTTCGCCGCGTTGCACAACGGCGCGCGAACCGCTATTTTCCGCGGTTCTCCCCGCCGCCCGAGGATTTCATGGCCCGCGTCACCGTCGAAGACTGCATCGAGAAGGTTCCCAATCGCTTCGGCCTGGTGCTGCTGGCGGGTCACCGCGCGCGCAACATCGCCAACGGCGCGCCGCTGATGCTGGACCGCGACAACGACAAGAACCCGGTCGTCGCCTTGCGCGAACTGGCCGAGGACGCGGTCGTGCCGGACGAGCTGCGTGAGGCCATCGTCACCACCCTGCAGCGCGTCGACGAGCGCACCGAGGCTGAGGACGAGGCGGAGACCGTCGCCCTGCTGGCGGAGCCGCAGCACATGAATATGGCCGAGGCCGAGCTGATCCGCGCGCTGCAGAGCGACCGGGACGGCGGCCAGGAGGAGCGCTACTGACGCCGGACGGTGACAGCGGCGTCACCATTCTTCCGGCGCGCGATGCCGCGCCGGACCCCCAAGCTGAGACGACCGAGGCCGCGCCTGCGCCAGCGCGCAGCAAGGTTCTGCGTCAATTCGAGCTGATCGACGCGGTCAAGGCCTATGACCCCTCGGCGGACGAAACTCTGCTGAACCGGGCCTACGTCTACGCCATGAAGATGCACGGCTCGCAGCTGCGGGCCTCGGGCGATCCCTATTTCGCCCATCCGATCCAGGTCGCGGGCATCCTGACCGACTACAAGCTGGACACGGCCAGCATCGTCACGGCGCTGCTGCACGACGTGGTTGAAGACACCACCGCCACCCGAGACGACATCGCTGAACTGTTCGGAGAGGAGATCGCCGGCCTCGTCGAAGGCGTGACCAAGCTGAGCCGGCTGGAGCTGCAGGCCGAGCACACGCGCCAGGCCGAGAACCTGCGCAAGTTCATCCTGGCCATCTCCAAGGACGTGCGCGTCCTTCTGGTGAAGCTGGCGGACCGGCTTCACAACATGCGCACGCTGCAGTTCGTGAAGCCGGAGAAGCGAGAGCGCATCAGCCGGGAGACGCTGGAGGTCTACGCGCCGCTGGGCCGATCGATCGGGATTCATTCGATCGCGCAAGAACTCGAGGAGCTGTCCTTCGAACACCTGAACCCGGCGGCGCGAAGCGCGCTCCAGCGCCGGCTCGACGCGTTGAAGCTGGAGCATGGCGAGGCGCTGCAGAAGGTCACGCGCGAAGTCGAGGCGGTACTGGCCGAAAACGGCATCCGGGCACAAGTCGCGGGGCGGCAGAAGACCCCGTATTCGATCTGGCGCAAGCTGCAGCGGAAGTCGGTGGGTTTCTCCGCCCTATCGGACATCTACGCCTTCCGGGTGATCGTCGATGCGGACGCCGACTGCTACGCTGCGCTGGGCGTCATCCACCGCCGCTGGCCGATGGTGCCGGACCGTTTCAAGGACTACATCTCCACGCCTAAATCCAACAACTACAGATCCTTGCATACAACTGTAGTTGGGCCGGGCGGCCTGCGTATCGAGATGCAGATCCGAACGGGAGCGATGGACCGCGTAGCCGAAGACGGTGTGGCGGCGCATTGGGCCTACAAGAACCACGCCTACGGTTTCGACCGCGAAGCCATGGAGAAGGATGGTGGCCGGGACCCGCTTCAAAACCTTCGGCACCTCGTCCAGGTCGTCGAGAGCGGTGAGGGGCATGAAGGTAACGACGACTGGGTCGAGCACGCCAAGTTGGAGATGTACCTGGAACAGGTCTTCGTCTTCACGCCCAAGGGCGCGCTGATCACCCTGCCGCGTGGGGCCATGCCGCTGGACTTCGCTTACGCCGTCCACACCGGCATCGGCGAGACGGCCGTCGGGGTGAAGATCAACGGCGAGCTGAAGCCGATGCGCACCCCCCTGGTGAACGGCGACGTTGTGGAGATCGTCCGGGGCGCCAAGCGTCAAGTCCCTGCGGACTGGCGCAGTCTGACGGTGACCGGTCGAGCGCGCTCTGCGATCCGGCGCAACATCCGATCCACCGAGCGCAGCGAGTATCAGAAACTGGGCAAGGCCACGCTGGAGCAGACGCTGAGCCGCGTGGGCAAGAACCTGAAGGAGGTCGCTCTGGCCCCCGCGCTTGAGACCCTGGCCATCGCGACGGAGGAAGAGCTGTTCACAGCCATCGGCCAGGGTCGCGTCTCCCCGGCCAAGGTGGCCGAGACGCTGTTCCCGGCGTTGAAGGGCACGGTGACCTCGGTCAAGGCGCGCAAGCGGATCAACGACGACGAGGCGCGACTTTTCGTCAACGGCGGCGGCCTGACGCCGGGCGTGAGCATCCATTTCGGCGCCTGCTGCTCGCCGCTGCCAGGGGACCGGATCGTGGGCATCCTGGAGCCGGGCAAGGGGCTGACGGTCCACACCATCGACTGCAACCGCTTGGCCGAGGTCGCCGACGACGACTCGATCTGGCAGGATTTGCAATGGACGCCGCGCGCGGAGACCAGCGGGCTGGCGGCGACGCGTCTGCGTACCACCATCCAGAACGCGCCCGGCGTTCTGGGCGCCGTCGCCACCGTGATCGGCGAAGCGGGCGGCAACATCCTGAACCTAAACATGACGCGTCGGCAGCAGGATTTCTTCGACGTCGACATCGACGTGGAGGTCCAGGACGCCAAGCACGCCACAGGCATCATGGCGGCTCTGCGCACCAATCCGGCGGTCGACACCGTGGAGCGCGTCCGCGGGTGAGGCGACCGCGCATCGCCAACGAGGCCCAGAAAACCGCCCCGTCCTATCGGCTGGCGGCGCTGGATTCCGACTTCATGATGGGCGAGACGATGCGCGGCGTCCGTCTGCAGATCGAGTACTCGAAGGCGGAGGAGGCGCTGCGGGCTTGGGGCGTGCGCTCGACCATCGTGGTTTTCGGCAGCGCACGCTCGCGCGACGGCGATCTGGAGCCGCACGGCCGCTGGTACGCCGAGGCGCGCGAGTTCGGCCGCATCGCCTCGGAGCGCGGTGGGGCCTTGATCGGTGAGGTCGGCCAGCCGCGCGACAACGTCATCGCCACGGGCGGCGGGCCGGGCGTGATGGAGGCGGCGAACCGAGGCGCCGCCGACGCCGGTGCGCCTTCGGTCGGGTTCAACATCACCCTGCCGACGGAACAGGAGCCCAACGCCTGGTCCACGCCGGACCTGACGTTCCAGTTCCACTATTTCGCCGTGCGCAAGATGCACCTGGCCATGCGCGCCAACGCCCTGGTGGTGTTTCCGGGCGGGTTCGGGACGTTCGACGAGCTGTTCGAGATCCTGACGCTGCGCCGCGTGGGTCGGGCGCCGCCGATCCCGATCGTGCTGGTCGACCGCGCCTTCTGGACCTCGGTTTTGAATCTCGACGTTCTGGTGAAGACGGAGATGATCCGGCCGTCGGATCTGGAGCTCTACAGCCACGCCGAGACGGCGGAGGAAGTCTGGCAATGCCTGCTGGACGGCGGCCTGAAGCCGCACCAGGTCATCGACTGAACGGCTTGGCTTGGCGGTCGAAGCGGAGCAAAGGACCGGCATGACCTCCGAAGACGTGCTGAACGAGTTCCGCGCCGCGGGCGCCCTCCGCGAAGGGCATTTCGTCCTGTCGTCCGGGCTGCACAGCCCCGTCTTCCTGCAGAAGAACCTGGTCTTCATGGACGCCGAGCGCTGCGGGCGTCTGTGCAAGGCGCTGGCGGATAAGATCACGACGGTCGTTGGCACCGTGGACGTGGCCATTTCGCCCGCTGTCGGTGGGATCATCCCCGGCTATGAAACGGCGCGCTGGCTGAAGGTCCCGTCGATGTACGTCGAGCGTGAGGGCGGCGAGTTCAAGCTGCGACGCGGCTTCCACGTCGAACCGGGCCGGAAGGTCGTGATGGTCGAGGACATCGTAACGACGGGGCTGAGTTCGCGCGAGTGCATCGCCGCCATCCGGGCGGCCGGCGGCGACGTGGTCGCGGCGGCCTGCATCGTGGATCGCTCCGGCGGACGCGCCGACGTCGGCGTGCCGCTGGTGGCGTTGGCGACGCTGGACGTGCCGGCCTATCCGGCTGACGCCCTGCCGCCGGAACTGGCTGCCTTGCCGGTGGAAGATCCCGGCAGCCGTCGTCTGGCGAACTAGGAGGGTAGGGTGGCCGCACACGTCCGCCTCGGCGTCAACATCGACCACGTGGCCACGGTGCGGAACGCACGCGGGGGCGCGCATCCCGATCCAGTCCGGGCGGCGCGCGAGGCCCTGGCGGCGGGGGCAGACGGGATCACAGCCCATCTGCGCGAGGACCGACGCCACATCACCGACGGCGACATCGCCGCCCTGAGCGACCTGTGCGCCGAGGCCGGACGGCCGCTGAACCTGGAGATGGCGGTCACCGACGAGATGCTGGCGATCGCGCTGCGGCACCGGCCGCACGCCGCCTGCCTTGTGCCGGAGCGGCGCGAGGAGGTGACGACGGAGGGCGGGCTGGCCGTCGCGGGTCACGAGGCCCGGATCGCGCCGGTGGTGAAGGCTCTGGCCGATGCCGGCGTCCGCGTTTCCCTGTTCATCGAGCCCAGCCCCGCCCAAGTCGACGCCGCCCATGCTGTCGGGGCTCAGGTCGTGGAATTCCACACGGGCCGGTACTGCCATTTGACCGGGGACGACCGCGCGGTGGAGTTCGACCGGCTGCAGGCGGCGGCGACACGGGCCGCCGATCTGGGGCTGGAGGTCCATGCCGGGCACGGCCTGGACTACGCCACGGCGGCCGAGATGATGGCCATTCCGGAGGTGCGCGAGCTGAACATCGGCCACTTCCTGATCGGCGAGGCCGTGTTCGTAGGCCTTGCCGACGCCATCGGGCGGATGCGGACGGCGATGGACGAGGCGCCCCGGTGATCGTCGGGGTCGGGGCCGACCTGTGCGACATTCGTCGCATCCAGGAGTCGCTCGACCGCTTCGGCGACCGCTTCAAGCGGCGCTGCTTCACGGAGATCGAGCGGACGCGTTCGGACCGTAAGCCCGACGCGGCCTGGAGTTACGCCAAGCGGTTCGCGGCGAAGGAGGCCTGCGCCAAGGCGCTGGGAACCGGCATGCGGCGGGACGTCTACTGGAAGGACATGGGGGTGGTGAACCTCCCGTCCGGCCGGCCGACCCTGGCGCTGACCGGGCCGGCGGCGGAGCATCTGAAGCGGCTGACGCCGGCTGGGCACGAGGCCGTGGTGCACCTGACGCTCAGCGATGAGCACCCCTATGCGCTCGCCTTCGTGGTGATCGATGCCTTGCCCGTCACAAAATGAGACTATACGCCTGCGACGCCATGAAGACCCGCCGACGCGCGGGCGGGGGACGATCGAGATGAGCGAAGCCGAGAAGCCGCACGAGCCCGACGCGCCGGGCCATGAACCGCATCCGGAGCCGGATCACGCCCCGGCCGCCGAGGCGCATCCGGTGGAGGCTGAGGCCCATCCCGAGGAGGCCCACGACGCGCCTGCGAACGCGGACGAGGCCCATGCCGACGATCACGCCGAGCCGGCTTCCGAGCCGCACGCCGAAGACGCGACCCCGGAGCCTGTTGTGGAGGCCCATCCCGAGCCCGCGCCGGAACCCGTGCCCGTGGCCCCCGCAGAGCCGCTGGCCGCAGCCGCCGTGGCGGGCGCGACCGCCGCGGCCGCATCTGGCCGGGTCGACGCCGCCTCTCCTATCTGGAGCGACCACGGCGACGCGCCCGACCATTCCGATCCGGCTCCCGTCTACAAGCCGCGCAAGGAGAAGAAGAAGTCCGGCGGCGGCGGCAACGAGTTCGTCGAGATCCTGAAGACCGTCGTCTTCGCCCTGCTGATCGCCGTGATCCTGAGGATCGTGCTGTTCCAGCCCTTCACCATCCCGTCGGCGTCGATGGAGCCCAACCTGTACGAGGGCGACTACATCGTCGTGACCAAGTGGTCGTACGGCTATTCCAAGCACGCCATTCCGTTCAGCCCGCCGCTGTTCGAGGGCCGCATCATGGGCCGGGCGCCCGAGCGCGGCGACATCGCGGTGTTCAAGCTGCCGCGGGACGACAAGACCGACTACATCAAGCGCGTCATCGGCCTGCCGGGCGACCGGGTGCAGATGATCGACGGGACGCTGCACATCAACGGCCAGCCGGTGCGCGACGTGGTGATCAGCAACGAGGCGGTCGGCGAGGCCTTCGGCGCCCGCCCGGCGACCCAGCTGCGCGAAACCCTGCCCAACGGCCGCACCTTCGCCATCCAGGACTTCGGTCCGGGCGGAATGCTGGATTCCACGCCGGTCTTCGAGGTGCCGGAGGGCCATTACTTCATGATGGGCGACAACCGCGACAACTCGGTCGACAGCCGCGACCAGTCCTCGCAGGGCGTCGGCCTGGTTCCGGAAGAGAACCTGATCGGCAAGGCCGAGATCATCCTGTTCTCCTGGTCGCCGGGCGCCTCGCTCGTGAACCCCATAAGCTGGTTCACCAAGGTGCGGCCCAGCCGATTCTTCACGGTCCTTGACTGAGGCCCGCGGCCAGAACCGGCGCGCGGAAGCCGTCCGTGAGCTGACCGCGCGCCTGGGCCACGCCTTCGCCCGGCCCGACCTGCTGGAGATCGCCCTGACCCACGCCAGCGTGGGGGAGGGGGCCGAGCGCGACGCCCGCGGACGGCCCTATGCGCACAACCAGCGGCAGGAGTTCCTGGGCGACCGGGTGCTGGGCCTGCTGGTGGCGGAGCGGTTGATGCGCGACCTGCCCGACGCCGACGAGGGCGAGATGTCGTCGCGGCTGCACGCCCTGGTCGACAAGGCCGCCTGCGCCCGGGCGGCCGAGCGGCTGGGCGTCGGACCCGCCATGCGCCTGTCCGGCGGCGAGGCCAAGCAGGGCGGTCGCCGCCGCGAAGGCGTGCTGGGCGACGCCATGGAGGCGGTTCTGGCCGCCGTCTATCTGGACGGGGGACTGGACGCGGCCCGCGCCGTGTTCGAACGCGCCTGGGCCGAAGAGCTGGCCGCGCCGGCGCCGCGCGGCGTGAGCAACCCCAAGTCGGCTTTGCAGGAGTGGTCGCTGGCGCGCGGGCGAGGATTGCCCGGCTATCGCGTGGTCCAGCGCACGGGCACGGATCACGCCCCGACCTTCACCGTCGAGGTCGCGGTTTCCGGCGTCGAGCCCTTGACCGCGCAAGGGCGGTCGCGTCAGGAGGCGGAGAAGGCGGCGGCCGTCGCCCTGTTGTCCCGTGAAGGCGTGATTTGACCGAACCCGACCCCCAGACCCGCGCCGGCTTCGCCGCCATCATCGGCGCGCCCAACGCCGGCAAGTCCACCCTGGTGAACCGGCTGGCGGGATCGAAGGTCTCCATCGTCACCCAGAAGGTGCAGACGACCCGGTTCCCGGTGCGCGGCATCGCCATGCACGGCGACGCCCAGATCGTGCTGGTGGACACGCCTGGCATCTTCAGCCCGCGCCGGCGGCTGGACCGGGCCATGGTCGCCTCGGCCTGGGGTGGGGCGGACGACGCGGACGTGGTGGTGCACCTGGTCGACGCCGCGTCGCATATTGCCTCGGAGACCAAGGACGGCTCCGCCGCCGATCGCCGCAGCGCCGAGGACACCGAGACGATCATCAAGGCCCTGACGGAGGCCGGGAAGCAGGTGATCCTGGCGCTGAACAAGATCGATGGCATGCGTCGCGACACGCTGCTGGCGCTGGCGCAGAAGCTGGACGCGAGCGGAGCCTACTCCGAGGTCTTCATGATCTCGGCGGCGACGGGCGACGGCGTCGACGACCTGAAGGCGCGCTTGGCCGAGGCGATGCCGGCCGGCCCGTGGCTGTATCCTGAGGACCAGGCCGCCGACGTGCCCATGCGGGTGCTGGCGGCCGAGATCACGCGCGAGAAGGTCTATCTGCGCGTCCACGAGGAACTGCCCTATTCGGCGGCGGTGGAGACGACCGCCTTCGACGATCGGCCGGACGGCTCGGCCCGAATCGAGCAGACCATCTACGTCGAGCGCGAGAGCCAGCGCCCGATCGTGCTGGGCAAGGGCGGCCAGACGCTGAAGTGGATCGGCCAGAAGGCGCGCGAGGACCTGGCCGAGATCCTCGGCCGGCCCGTGCATCTGTTCCTGACGGTGAAGGTCGATCCGAAGTGGCAGGACAGCCGCGCGCTCTACGCCCAGTTCGGTCTCGACTATGACGCCTAGCCGGCTGGCCCGATGGGCCGGTCCGGTTCTGGCGCTGGTTCTGGGCCTTGGCGGCGTCGCGGGCGGGGTGTGGTGGTGGACGTCGCAAGACAAGACGGCCGCCGCCGCGCCGGGCGCGCCGGAGCGTCCGCCCGTCGAGGTGGTCGAGGAGCTGCCGCAGTTGAAGGCGGCCCTGGACGCCCTGGCCGCCCGGGGCCGGTTCTCCGGCGCCGTTCTGGTGGCGCAAGGCGACCGGGTGCTGTTTCGCCAGGTCTATGGGCTCGCGGATCGGGAGATGGGAGCGCCGGTCCAGCTGAACTCCCGCTTCCGGCTGGCGTCGGTCAGCAAGCAGTTCACCGCAGCGGCGATCCTGCGGCTGCAGGACGAGGGCGTGCTGTCGGTCGACGATCCGCTCTGCCGCTGGATACAGCCGTGCCCTGAGGCCTGGGCGCCGATCCGGCTGAGGCACCTGTTGTCGCACACCGCCGGGGTGCCGGACCTGATGGCGCAGGCGAACTGGGGGCGGCGCAGGGTCGCCCCGACTACGCTGGCGGACCTGACTACGGCGTCAAGCTTCTATCGCCTGCAGTTCGAGCCGGGGACAAAGATTCGCTACTCCAACGCCGGCTTCAACCTGCTGGCGGCGGTCGTGGAGGCCGCGAGCGGCGTAGAGTTTCACGCCTGGCTGCAGGCCAACTTCTTCACGCCGCTGGGCATGCTCGACACCGGTTACGACGGGTCAGGCACGATCGTGATGGGCTACGCCGACCTCGCCGGCGGGGTGACGCCCCAACCGAACGCCAACGTCAGCGTCATCACAGGGGCGGGCGCGCTCTATTCGACCGCGGACGACCTGCTGGTCTGGAACCGCGCCCTGCACGGTGGGGGCCTGCTGACGGACCAGAGCTACGCCGACATGATCCGAGACCACGGCCCGGCGGACGCGCCGCGAGAGCGTGGCCGGCCGCGCCGGGACTGGGGCTATGGCCTGTTCGCCAACCGGCTGGGCGAGCGGGTGACGCCGGGGTTCCCCGACCGCCAAATCTATCACACCGGCAGCTGGTCCGGCTTCCGCAACATGGTGGTGCACCACCCGGACCAGGACGTGACGGTGATCATTCTGTCGAACAACTATCACCGCCAGCCGGAAGTCTTCCTGATCAGCCAGCAGGCGTTGGCCGAAGCCTTGGGACGGCCGTTCCCGACTGCGCTTCTCCGCTAGCCCTCGCGGCGCATGCGTTTCTGTCGAGCCGTCTCGCGACCGTTCTGCACTTGAGGCGCGATGGCGGCGGTCTCGACCTGACCGGCCCGCACATAGCGGCTGCACAGCACGCCGGAGGGTGAGTGCCGCGACTCCGTCATCCGCCAGGCCGTGGCCGCGATCCCGTCGCGGAACAGCCGCTTGCCCTGACCGAGCAGGATGGGGAAGGCCATCAGGGTGATCTCGTCGATCACGTCGGCCGCGAGCAGCGCCTGCACCAGCTGGCCGCTGCCCTGGATCAGCAGGTCGCGGTCGCCGGAGCTTTTCAGCCGCCGCACCGCCTCGCCGGGCTCGCCCTCCGGCCGGTGGCTGTTTGACCAGGTCAGGGGCGTGTCCGGACCCGCGACGACGAACTTTTCTATGGCGTTGAAGGTTTGTCCGATCTGGTCGTCCTGCTCCGGCCAGTGGGCGGCGAAGATCTCATAGGTCTTGCGGCCGAGCAGCAGGTCGTAGTCGCGGCCGATCCAGCCCTCCATCATCTCGCCGACGGTCTCGTCGAAATGGGGCGCCAGCCAGCCGCCGTAGGTGAAGCCGCCCGTCCAGTCCTCGGTCGGGCCCCCGGGGGCCTGCATGACCCCGTCGAGCGTCAGAAAGGTCGACAGTCGAACCTTGCGCATGGTCAGGCTTGTCCCAGCGTCCAGCTCTCGGCCGGGATGGTGTTGACCATCCACGGAATGCCGAACTTGTCGGTCAGGCTGCCGTAGCCCGGCGACCAGAAGGTCTCGCCGAACGCCATGCCGACCTTGCCGCCCTCGGCCAGGGCGTCGAACACACGGCGGTTCCGGTCGATGTCGTCGGAATGGAAGGTCACGTCGAAGCCGTTCTTGGGCTTGTCGATGTTGGGCGCGAACTCGGGCGGCAGGTCCGCGCCCATGATCGCCTGGTCGCCGACGTCGAGCCAGCAATGCATCAGCCAGTCCTTGTATTGCGGCGGGATCGGCATGTCGGGCGGGCCGTCGCCGAACGGCATGGCCGCGGTCACCTTGCCGCCGAGAACCTGTGCGTAGAACTCGAATGCCTCTCGGCAATTTCCCTGAAAGCTCAGGCTCGTCACGATCTTCATGGTCGGCTCTCCCTTGTTTTGTCTTCAGGCGGGGTTGGCCGCGAGCCAGGCCTCCAGGCGGTCGAGCGTGGAGTTCCAGCCGTACTCGTGGCCGGTCAGGCTGCGTTCGGACTTCAGGCCTTCGTGGGTGAAGTCCATGCGGGTGCGGCCGTCGTCGGTCTCGTGCAGGACGACCGTGACGAGGGTGTCGGCCGGCGGGCCGTCCTCGTGGCTCTCGTCCCAGCGGAAGGTGAAGACCAGGCGTTCGGGCTCCACGATCTCGCGATAGTGGCCTCCCTGCCAGAGGTCCTCGCCGGTCTCCGTCGAGCGCAGGCAGGCCCGCCACTCGCCGCCGACCCGCAGGTCGTTGGTCCCCGACACCATCGGCCATTCGACAGGCCCAACCCAGTTGACCCGCATCTCCGGCCGCGTCCACGCCATCCAGACCAGGGCGCGCGGCGCGTCGAAGGTGCGCGTCAGGTCCAGCCGGTGCGGCAGGAGCGTCGGCAACGCGGGCAGGGCGGTCGCGGCGGCCATGTCAGAGGGTCTTCACGATCTGGTTCAGCTGATCGGCGACCTGGCCCCAGCCCTCGTGGAAGCCCATCTGCTCGTGCTGCTTCATGGCTTCTTCGGTCCAGTGGCTGGCGGTGGCCTTGTAGCGGGTGCGGCCGTCACCGGTGGGCTCCAGATCGATGCGGGCCACCATGAAGGGGGCGCCGGCGGGCTTCCAGTCCGGCGTCAGGGCATCGGTCGAGATGATGCGGCGGTTCTCGACGATCTCGAGGTAGATCCCCGAGTTCGGAAAGCGTTCGCCCTCCGGCCCTTCCATGACGAAGTTGAAGCGGCCCCCCGGGTGTGGTTCCAGCACCATGTCGCTGATGTTCCACGGCTTGGGCGCGAACCACTGCGACAGGATGGCGGGGTCCGTGTAGGCGCGGAACACCTTCTCCGGCGGCGCGTCGATCGTGCGCTCCAGAACTAGATCAAAAGTATGCGCGACGCCGTCCGAGTCGCAGGGATTCGTCTCAGTTTCGGCTACCATCGTCATGCCCTTTCTGAATGTTGTGCAGGTATTCTTCCAAACGGTCGAAGCTCTGGTCCCAGTAGCGGCGATAGTGTTCGATCCACTCCGCAATGCCCTTCATGCCCATCGGCTCCAGCCGGGCGGGCCGCCACTGCGCCTCGCGACCTCGACTGATCAGACCGGCGCGCTCCAGCACCTTCAGATGCTTCGACACCGCCGCCAGGCTCATGTCGAACGGCTCGGCCAACTCGTTCACCGACGCCTCGCCGTCGCACAAGCGCGCCAGGATCGCGCGACGCGTCGGGTCGGCGAGGGCGGCGAACTTCTGGCTGAGCGGGTCGGTCGACATGGCGAGCCTTCATTGAACTGAGTGGTTGAATACGTCTTCATTGCCCAGCCGTCAACCACTTGGTTGAATAAAGCGTCGGAACGCCGACCGACGCTCGCCGTTTGACCCGCTCAACCCGGAGATGTCGATGCGCGCGCTGATCCTGAACTGCACCTTGAAGCCGTCCCCGGCGCCGTCCAGCACGGAGGCGCTGGCCAAGGTCGTCGCCGCCGAGCTGGAGAAGGGCGGGGCGGAAGTCGAGTTCGTCCGGCTGGTCGATCTGAACATCAAGCCCGGCGTCGAGGCCGACATGGGCGAGGGCGACGAGTGGCCCGGCGTGCGCGAGAAAATCCTGGCCGCCGACATCCTGATCATGGCCACGCCGATCTGGCTGGGGCAGGCGTCCAGCGTCTGCATGCGCGCGCTGGAACGCATGGACGCCTTCTTCTCGGAAGCCGACGACGACGGCCGGCCGCACCTGTTCGGCAAGGTGGCCGGCATCGTCATCACCGGCAACGAGGACGGGGCGCACCACATCGTGGGCACCGTGGGTCAGTCGCTGATCGACCTGGGCTTCACCATTCCCGGCCAGAGCTGGACCTACTGGCACCTGGGCCCGGGCCCCGGTCCGGACTACGTCGAGACGGATCAGGGCCACGACTATTCGGACCGCGTCGGTCGCAACGCGGCGCGCAATTTGCTGGCCGTCGCGGGCGCGATCTCGCAGACGACCTATCCGGTTCCGGAGAGCGACGAAGAGGACTAGGCTTCGGTTCTCGTCCGGAGACCGCCATGCTCGCTTCCCTCGCCGTCGCCCTGTTGCTGCCGATCGGCGGCGATCCCGAGACCGCGGCGGTGGAGGCGACCATCGACCGCATGCACGCCGCCGCCTCGGCGGCCGACGGCCCGACCTATTTCGCCCAGTTCACGCCCGAGGCGCGCTTCGTCGGCACGGACGCGACCGAGCACTGGCCGCTGGCGGCCTTCCGCGCCTATGCCGAGCCCTATTTCGCGCAGGGGCGGGGCTGGACCTACGTCCCGCGCGATCGCGTGGTGACGATCGCGCCGATCGACTGCCGCTGCGTGGCCTGGTTCGACGAGAAGCTGACGAACGACAGCTATGGCGACCTGCGGGGTTCGGGCGTACTTCGGCTGATGGAGGGCAGCTGGAAGATCGACCAGTACGTGCTCAGCTTGACCGTACCGAACGATCGAGCGGCGCAGGTCGTTCAGGTGATCGCCGCTCCCGCCGAATGAGGGCGCCGTCGGCCTCGTCCTCGATGACGGCATCGACCGCCTCATTGGTCCGCCGGTCGATGGCCATCAGTTCACGCTCGATCTCCAGACCTTCGTCCATCAACTCCATCGACCGCACGCGGCGCGCCTCGAACTGACGGAACACGCCTTGGCTGCGGAACATGAACATGCCGCCCATTGGCTCCCATGATCCGCGATTGGCCTGAAGCATGTCGAGGTGCTCGCCGACCAGGTCCAGCAGGTCGGACTGCAGCGCCCAGTAGCGCGCCAGCAGCGGGGCCTTGTCCTGGGCGCCGACGTCGAACCGAGCCAGCACGGCCTCCCGCGCCTCGCGGTCCATGACGTTGTCGGCCAGCACCTGACGCGCGGCGGCGTCGGCGGTGGCCAGCTTGCCGGGCGCCGCCTGGATCAGCTCTTCCGCCAGCTTCAGGCGCTCCCGCGCCTCGTCGAAGCCGCCGGCACGGTCGAGGCCTCGCGGACTGAAGGCGGTGGGTCCGGCGGCGAAGCCCAGCTCTCGATGCACGGCCGCGTAGGCCCACGCCTGCTTGTTGCGCGAGTCCTGCAGCGCCTCCAGCAGGCGGGCGGCATAGCCGGCGCGATCCGCCTCCATGGTTCGTGCCACGGTCTGGGGCGCACCGGCGACCAGCGCGAGGCCGGCCAGTCCGGCGGCATAGGCCAAGCCGTGCCGCCGGTTCGCGGGCTGAAGGATCAGGGCGTTGGCCAGACCGCCGACGGCCGAGGCCATCAGCAGCGAGACCAGGACCAGGGTGCCCACGGTCGTGACCCAGATGTTCAGGCTGCCGCGATCGGTGCCGTCGCCGAACGCCTCGACGTCCAAGGCGCCCGACGCCCACCACGCCGCGCCGGCGACGACCGCCGCGCCCGCGACCAGAAACGGCCAGCTGGGCACGCGCGACTGCCACGTCTTGCGACGCGAGCCTGAAAACTTGTCCATGACGCAACTCCCCCTTGCGTCAGTAAGCGCGAACAGGCCGGTCGCGGCAAGAGGCTTCCCGCGCGCGCCCGGCGCGCCTAAGCCACGGGCATGGAGATCACCGACGAGGCCTTCGTGCTGGCGGCCCGCGCGCATGGCGACACGGGGGCCGTCGTCGACCTGCTGACGCGCGAGCACGGCCGGCGGCTGGCCTATGTCGCCGGTGGAGCGTCGCGGCGAATGAAGCCCTTTTTGCAGGCCGGGGCGCGGGTGGAGGTCGAGCTTAGGGCTCGCACGTCCGATCAGCTGGGATCGGCGCGGCTGGAACCGGTGGGTGAGGGGCCCAGCGCCCTGTTCGACGATCCGCTGGCGCTGGCCGGCCTCTTGGCTGCGGCGGCGGTTGCGCAGGGCGCCCTGCCGGAGCGGGAGGCGCATCCGGGCGCCTTCTTCGCGCTGGAGGCCCTGTCGGGCGTCCTGGGCCTGCCGGACGTCTGGCCGGCCGTTTATGTGCGCTATGAGCTGGGCCTGCTGGAGGAGCTGGGCTTCGGCCTGGACCTCAGCGTCTGCGCCGTGTCGGGCAGCCGGGACGACCTGGCCTGGGTCAGTCCGCGCACCGGGCGCGCGGTGTCGATGAGCGCGGGCGCGCCCTACATCGATCGTCTGCTGCGGTTGCCTCCCTTCCTGCTGGGCGCCCAGGCGGGGCTGGGGGAGGGGGATGTGCGCGCGGGGCTGGACCTGTCGGCCCACTTCCTGACGCGCTGCGTGTTCGACCCGCTGAACCGGCCGCTGCCGGAGGCACGGGATCGCATGGTCGAGCGCCTGCGGGCGGCCGGGCTGGCTTGATGACCGAAACGTAATCCCGGTGCGCGTGACTTCGCCGCGGCCCGGATGTTAGCTGCGGCGCATCGAGATCGAGGAAACCTCACCATGTTCAAGCGCGTCTTCGTCGCCGGCCTGTCGGCGCTCCTGCTGGCGGGGGCCTCGTCCGTCGCCATGGCCCAGACCGTGGACGCCCAGCTGGGCGACCGGATGAAGGGCCACATCACCTATCTGGCGTCCGACGAACTGGAGGGCCGCGACACCGGCTCTGCGGGGCACATCGCAGCCGCCGAATACGTCGAGCGCCACTACGCCGAGTTCGGCCTCAAGCCGCTGGGCAACGCCGAGCGCACCAGCTGGCGCCAGCCTATCACCTTCGCCAACATCACGACCACCGGCGGAACGATGCGGGTCGGCGACCAGGTCTTCAACCAGGCCGAACACGCCGCCCTGTACAGCACGGTCATCGGGGACCAGACCTTCGACGCCGAGATGGTCTTCGTCGGCCACGGCGTGGTCGCCCCGACCGAGGGCATCGACGACTACGCCGGGCTGGACGTGCGCGGGAAGATCGTCGTGGTGCTCTATGACATGCCTCAGGGCCTGCCCAGCGAGCTGAGCGCCCACATCCAGTCGTCGAAGGCCACGACGGCGGCCGAGCGCGGCGCGATCGGCGTGCTGACGCTTCTGCCGGCGCAGGCTCGGCCGGCTCCCTGGGCCTATCTGATGACCTTCCTGGGCGAGCCGCAGATGAAGTGGACGGACGCGCAGGGGCGCCCGCAGTCCGACGCCAAGGGCCTGCAGTTCGAGGGCTATCTGTCGACCGCGATGACCGACGCCCTGTTCGTCGGCGCCCCGATGTCGGCGCAGGACGTCCAGACCAAGGGCGCGACCGAGCGGGTCCAGGGCTTCGCCCTGCCGGGCCGCATGAGCGGCTCCATCGCGACTTCGGCCGAGATGATCGAGAGCCCAAACGTGGTCGGCGTTCTGGAGGGATCCGACCCCCAGCTGAAGAACGAGTATGTCGTGGTCCTGGGTCACCTCGATCACGAGGGCGTCGATCCGGAGCAGGAAGGCGACGACAAGATCTTCAACGGCGCCATGGACAATGCTTCCGGCATCGCGACCATGATCGAGGTCGCCCGCGAACTGTCCAAGAACCCGCCCAAGCGTTCCGTGATCTTCCTGGCCGTGACGGGCGAGGAGAAGGGCCTGCTGGGTTCCAGCTTCTTCGCCGCCAATCCGACCGTGCCGCTGGAGAACATCGTCGCGGCCGTGAACCTGGACATGCCGATCCTGACCTACGCCTTTGAGGACCTGGTGGCCTTCGGCGCCGAACACTCGACGCTGGGCGTGGTGGTCAAGGAAGCGACCGAAGCCGTGGGCGTGGGTCTGACGCCCGATCCGACGCCGGAAGAGGCCTTCTTCGTCCGCTCCGACCACTATGAGTTCGTGAAGGCGGGCGTGCCGTCGGTCTATCTGGATCCGGGGCCGGCCGGGCCGGGCGCCGTGGCCAGCGCCGACTTCCTTGAGAACCACTACCACAAGGTCTCCGACGAGATCGATCTGCCGTTCGACTGGAACGCCGCGGCCCGCTTCGCCGTGGTCAACACCTCGATCGCGCGCACGATCGCCGACGGCGAGCGGCCCCTGTGGTACGCCGACAGCCCATTCGCCTCGCCGGACCGTCCGACGGCGCAACGTCCCGCGAACTGATCCACAGACCGAACTGAGACCATCGGGGAGCGGGGCGCTAGACTGGCGCTCCGCTTCTTGATTCTGGACAGCATGACCATCCACGCCCCGCCGCCGGAAGGCGGCCGCATCGTCGAAGAGCCCATGGGCGAGGCGTTGAGCCGCCGCTACCTGGCCTATGCGCTGTCGACGATCACCAACCGCGCCCTGCCGGACGTGCGCGACGGCTTCAAGCCGGTGCACCGCCGCATCCTGTACGCCATGCACCAGATGCGGCTGAACCCCCAGGCCGCCGCGCGCAAATGCGCCAAGGTCGTGGGCGAGGTGATGGGCGGCTATCACCCGCACGGCGACGCCTCGATCTACGACGCCCTGGTGCGCTTGGCGCAGGACTTTTCCCAGCGGTATCCGCTGGTCGACGGGCAGGGGAACTTCGGCAACGTCGACGGCGATAACGCCGCGGCCATGCGGTACACCGAGTGCAAGCTGACGCCGGCCGCCACCCTGATGCTGCAGGGCATCGACCAGGACGCCGTCGACTTCCGGCCCACCTATGACGATCAGGACACCGAGCCGGTCGTGCTGCCCGCCGGGTTTCCGAACCTGCTGGCTAACGGCTCGTCCGGGATCGCCGTGGGCATGGCGACGTCGATCCCGCCGCACAACGCCGTCGAGCTGATCGACGCCTGCCAGGAGTTGCTGAAGCGGCCGGAGACTACGACAGCGGAACTCGTCGCCATCGTGCCCGGACCGGATTTCCCCACCGGCGGTGTGGCCGTGGAAGGGCATGCCGGTCTGCTGGAGGCCTATGAGACCGGGCGCGGCGGTGTGCGCCTTCGCGCACGCTGGGAAACCGAGGACCTGGGCCGCGGCATGTGGCGCATCGTCGTCACCGAGGTGCCCTATCAGATCCAGAAGGGCCGGCTGATCGAACAGCTGGCCGACCTGATCGAGCAGAAGAAGTCGCCGTTGCTGGCCGACGTCCGTGACGAGTCGGCCGAGGACGTCCGCATCGTGCTGGAGCCCAAGAGCCGCACGGTCACGCCCGACGTGATGATGGAGAGCCTGTTCCGTCTGTCGGACCTGGAAATCCGCTTCCCCATCAACATGACCGTTCTGGACGCCGACGGTACGCCGCGGGTTATGGGCCTGAAGCAGTGCCTGGTCGCCTTTCTGGATCACCGGCGCGAGGTGCTGCTGCGCCGCTCGCGCTGGCGCGCCGACAAAATCGAGGCCCGGCTGCACCTGCTGGAAGGCCTGCGGATCGTCTTCCTGAATCTGGACGAGGTCATCCGCATCGTCCGCGAGGAGGAGACGCCGAAGGCGGTCCTGATCGCGCGTTTCGGCCTGTCGGAGGTCCAGGCGGACTACGTCCTCGACACCCGACTGCGCCAGCTGGCGCGGATCGAGGAGATGGCGATCGAGAACGAGTTCAAGGAGTTGTCGGAGGAACTGTCCGGACTGAACGAGATGTTCGCCTCGCCGGTCAAACAGACAAAGCTCTTGGCCGTGGGCCTGGCCGACGTCCGCAAGGCGCTGGTGTCGCCACGTCGGACCACTATCGCCGAGGCCGTCGACGTCTCGGCTCCGCCGCCCATCGACGCCTTCGTGCCGCGCGAGGCGATCACGGTCATCCTGTCGGAACGCGGCTGGATCCGCGCCGCAAAGGGCAAGGTCGAGGACCCGTCGGAGCTGAAGTTCAAGGAGGGCGACGGTCTGGCCTTCCTGGTGCCGGCCTACACGACCGACAAACTGCTGGTGGCGGCGTCCGACGGGCGCATCTTCACCGTCGGGGCCGACAAGCTGGCGTCCGGCCGGGGTCACGGCGAGCCGCTGCGGCTGATGATCGACCTGGACGAGAAGGCGGACATCGTGAACCTGCTGGCGCATCGGCCCGGCGGCAAGCTGCTGGTGGCGTCGAAGGCCGGCTATGGCTTCGTCGCGCCGGAGGACGATCTGCTGGCCCAGAAGCGCGGCGGGAAACAGGTGCTGAACGGCGAGATGCTGTCGGCCATCCGCGTGGCCGGCGACCACGTCGCCACCATCGGAGAGAACATCAAGGCACTGGTCTTCCCCCTTGAGGACCTTCCGGAAATGGGACGCGGCAAGGGCGTGAAACTGCAGAGCTTCAAGCAGGGCGGACTGGCCGACGTGACGGTCTTCTCCGCCGAGGCGGGGCCCGAGTGGGTCGATGGCGGGGGGCGTCGCCGCAACTGGCCGGACTGGAAGGATTGGCTGGGCAAGCGTGCCCAGGCGGGCCGTCAGGGGCCTCGGGGGTTGCGGAAGTTCCGCTAGGCCAGCGGCGCCCAGCCGAACCGGGTCAGGGCCTCGAGAGGCCGGAAGCGCGCCTTGTAGTCCATGGCGCGCGACCCCTCGACCCAGTAGCCGAGGTAGACGTAGGGTAGGTCCAGCGCGCGCGCCTGCACCACGTGATCCAGAACGGCGAAGACGCCCAGCCCCCGCTTGACCTCGGCCGGGTCGAAGAAGCTGTAGACCATCGACAGTCCGTCAGAGAGCACGTCGGTCAAGGCCACGCCCATCAGCCGGCCCGGCCCGCCGTCGGTAGAGGGCAGGCGATATTCAACCAGATGCGTACGCACGGCCGTGTCCTCGACCATGGCGACGTAGTCGAGCCAGCCCATGTCGCGCATGCCGCCGACCGGGTGACGGGCCAGCAGATAGCGGCGCAGAAGGTCGAACTGTTCGACGGTCGCCTCAGCCTCGACGAAGTGGCGCACTAGGTCGCCGTTGTGACGAAGCACGCGCCGGCGGCTCCGTGAAAGATCGAAGCGGTCCAGCGGGATACGCACCGAGACGCAGGCGTCGCAGGCGTCGCAGGCGGGGCGATAGGCGATGTTCTGGCTGCGCCGGAACCCGGCCTGCGTCAGCTCGTCGTTGACCCAGGCGCCGTCGGAGAAGGGCAGGTTGGCGAACACCTTCCGCTCGGTCCGGCCTGGCAGATAGGGGCAGGGCGCCGTCGCCGTCATGTAGAACCGCAGCTGACGACGCGGGAGGTGCTGGGTCACGGCCGGGTCCGCGAGCGAGGACGGGAGTCAAAATCCATGAACCAATCTGACCCGCCGCGCGCGGCGCCCGCAAGGCGTTTCGCGCGGCGACGTGGGGTCACAGGCTGGTGTCCCGCGGCAGGACCGGCGCCTCTCTCAGCAGCACGATCGAGATGCGGCGGTTGCCCGCCAGGCTGGGATCGTCGGGATAGAGGGGGTCGGATCCCGCCTTGCCGTTGACGGAATAGACGCGGTCAGGATCGACGCCCGCGGCCTGAAGGATCAGGCGAGAGGCGTCGGCGCGCTGGGCCGACAGCTGCCAGTCGCCCGGCGCGCTGGCCCGGCTGGAGCCTGCGACCGCGCTGGTGTGACCGGTGATGGAAATGCGGTTGGGCAGTTGCACGATGACCTTGGCCACGGCGCGCAGCAGCAACTGGGCACGGGCGTTCGGTCGTGCCGAGTTCTGTTCGAACATGGACCGACCTTCCTGATCCACGATCTGGATGCGCAGGCCCTCGGGCGTCTGGTCGATGATCAGCTGTTTCGACAGCTCGGCCAGTTCCGGCATGGACTGCATGGCTTGGCGCAGCGAGGCGGCGGCGGAGGCGAACTCGGCGGCCTCGCGCCGGGCGATCTCGTCGCGCAGCTCCTCCTCGCTGGCGGCGGCCAGGTTGGAGTTCTGCCCCGCTTCCTGAGGCGCGTCCGGCGGCGCCTCAGGGGCCAGTTCGGTGATGACCGACATCGACCCGGAACTCTTGGCCCCGTCGTCGCCCAGCGAGGTGCCGCCCAGAATTCCGCCCGATCCCGAGGTCGTGGCCGAAACGCTGGCGGGGGCGAAGTACTCGGCGATGCCGCGCTTCTGTTCCGGATCGGTCGTGTTGATCAGCCACATCAAGAGGAAGAAGGCCATCATGGCGGTCACGAAGTCCGCATAGGCCACCTTCCACGCGCCGCCGTGGTGGCCGTGGCCGACGACCTTTTTGACCTTCTTGATCAGGATGGGGCGGTCGCTGACGGACATGGGTTTCCAGCACGGACGGAGAGTCGCGGGGCAGGATCGGGGAAACAGGGTTAAGGGGGCCTTATCCGAACGCCGCCTTTCGCCGACTGCCGAAGATCGCTAGGTCCGCCCCATGAGCCTTGAACCCGTGCCAGACGACCTGGTCGCCGCCTCGCGAGCCTATCGACGCACGCTGGGCACATTCGCGACCGGCGTCTGCGTCATGACGGCCTCGACGCCCGACGGGGGAATCGGACTGACCGCCAACTCCTTCGCCTCTGTGTCGCTCAACCCGCGCCTGATCCTGTGGTCGATCGCGCGCGACGCCGAACGGCATGCAGCCTTCGCCTCGGCCGAGCGGTTCGGGGTGCATGTGCTGGGGGCCGACGACCGCGCCCGCGCCGAACGGTTCGCGTTCGGTGACGCCCGGCTAGCCCCCGACGACCTGACCGACGCCGAGGGGGCGCCCCGGCTGCGCGACGTGCTGGCTCGGCTGGAATGCGTGACCCATGAGCGGCACGAGGTCGGCGATCATACCGTCATCATCGGGCGGGTCGTGGATTTTCAGGGCGAGCCAGGGCCGGCGCTGACCTATTTCCGTGGCGGCTTCGGTCGTCTGGGCGTCGAGGGGGAGCAGGCGTGAGGATCGGTTTCATCGGACTGGGCGTCATGGGCGCCCCTATGGCCGGGCATCTGGTGCGAGCCGGGCACGACGTGACCGGCTTTAACCGCTCGCCGGAGAAGGCCGTGCGCTGGGCGGCCGATGTCGGTGGTCGCGCCGCGGCGTCCGCGGCGGAAGCGGCGGACGGCGCTGATCTGCTGATCCTTTGCGTCGGCAATGACGACGACGTGCGTGCGACGGTCGCAGCCGGGCTGGAGGTGACGGCGACGGGCGCGGTCGTGGTCGATCACACCACCACTTCGGCGGTGGTCGCGCGCGAGATGGCTGACCTCGCCGCAGGCGCAGGCCGCGCCTTTCTGGACGCGCCGGTCTCGGGTGGGCAGGCAGGGGCGGAGGGCGGCAAGCTCAGCGTCATGGTCGGCGGCGACGCGGAGGCGCTGGAGCGGGCGCGGCCCGCGCTGCAGGCCTATTCGAAGTCCATCCGGCACATGGGGTCGGCCGGGTCGGGGCAACTTACCAAAATGGTAAACCAGATCTGCATCGCGGGCGTCGTGCAGGGCCTTGCCGAGGCCGTCCAGTTCACCGAGCGGGCCGGACTCGACCCGGAGGCCGTGCTGGGCGCGATCTCCCAGGGCGCGGCGCAGAGCTGGCAGATGGACAATCGCTGGGCGACCATGAGCCGGGGCGAGTTCGAGTTCGGCTTCGCCGTCGACTGGATGCGCAAGGATCTGGGTCTGGTGCTGGACGAGGCGCGGCGCAACGGCAGCACGCTTGCGCTGACCGCCCTGGTCGATCAGTTCTACGCCGAAGTGCAGGCGATGGGGGGATCGCGATGGGACACGTCGAGCCTGGCGGCGCGACTGAAGACGCCGCCCCCCCGAGGCTGAAACTGCGCCTCAGCGCGGCGGAGATCTTGGCCGACAGTCGGCTGTGGACCCTGTGGCGGGAGTTGATCGCCCTCTATCCGGCCTGGCGGTCGCTGCTGGAATCGATGCGTCCCTTCGGCCTTTTCCAGTCCGAGAACCAGATGTTCCGGTTCGACGTCATCCAGGGCCTGCGCGCGATGGGCGTGTCGCGCAGGGTGCTGATCCAGCTTGAGACCGTGGACGACGCCATGCTGGACGGCGTCATCGCGCTCGGCGAGGTGAACGTGAGGCGGCAGGAGCACTTCTTCCGCAGTGTGATCCTGGCCTACGTGACCGTGCCCCTGACCGTGGGGGCGATCTGGGCCCAGCTTTCGCCGGACGGGATCGCCGCCTTCATGGCCGGGGAGGGGGCCCAACCGGCGGCTGCGGGGGGCATCGCCGGCCTGGCGACGATCGTCGCCGTGCGCTTCGTGGCCGACTGGCGCGCACGGGCGTTCCTCAGCCTGCTGCAGATGGCGCGGATCGAGCGGAACGCCGCGCGCTGAGGTCAGACGTCGAGGAACTTCACCTCGCCGGAATGCATCTGCTTGACGGCGGCGACGATCTTAAGCGTGCCGGCCTCGATCGCGTCGGCCAGGCTGGCGTCGGCGGTGGCGAGCTTGCGGGCGACCCAGCGGGCGTTCTCTTCGACGGGAGAGCCGTTTCCGGCACGGGCGGCGAGAACCGGCGGGATGATCGGCACGATCATCTCTTCGAGCGAAGGATCAAGCGGCGCTCCGTCGACGATCGATTCGGCCGCCGCCACGGCGCCGCAGCCGGTGTGACCCATGACGACGACCAACGGGCACTTCAGATGCTTCACGGCATAGACGATGGAAGACAGACCGCGCCGGTCGACGGTGTTGCCCGCGACCCGAATCGAGAACAGGCGGCCGAAGCCTTGATTGAACAGGATGGTCGGCGGCGTGCGGCTGTCGGCGCAGCCGACGATGGTGGCGATGGGGCTCTGACCGCCCTGCAGGTCGTCCAGATCGCCCGCCTTGACGTGACCGAGGTTGTTCTCGCCGCGCAGGAAGGCGGCGTTGCCGTCTCGCAGCTGTTGCAGGGCCTCGTCTGGCGTCGTGCCGAGTGAGGTCGGCGGGGCCATGGTGGTCTCTTCGGCGGACGCTTCAATCGTCGGAGTGGCCAGCTTGCCGCCCGACTTCTTCTTCCCGATCCCGAACACGGCGTTTCCCCTGCCTCAGACGTGCGAGAGCGGGGTATTCCCAGCGCCGCCTTTGGCGGTCAAGTCCGGACGTCAGGCGCGCATCAACCTCGCGGCCTGGGGCGCGAAGTAGGTCAGCACCCCGGCCGCGCCGGCGCGCTTGAAGGCGTGCAGGCTCTCCAGAATCGCCCGGTCCTCGTCCAGCCAGCCGGCGGCGGACGAAGCCTTCATCATCGCGTACTCGCCGGACACCTGATAGGCGAAGGTCGGCACCTGAAAGGCTTCGGACACGCGCCGGACGATGTCGAGATACAGCATGCCCGGCTTGACCATCACGGCGTCGGCCCCCTCCGACAGATCCATGGCGACCTCGCGCAGGGCCTCGTCGGTGTTGGCGAAGTCCATCTGATAGGTCTTCTTGTCGCCGGTCAGCTGCTTCGCCGAGCCCACGGCGTCGCGGTAGGGGCCATAGAAGGCGGAGGCGTATTTGGCGGCGTAGGACAGGATCAGAACGTCCTGAAACCCATTGGCTTCCAGCGCTTCACGGATGGCCTGCACCCGCCCGTCCATCATGTCGGACGGCGCCACGACGTCGGCTCCGGCATGGGCGTGGATGAAGGCCTGTTCCGCAAGCCGCTCCAGCGTCGGATCGTTGACGATGCGTCCGTCCTCCAGGACGCCGTCGTGGCCGTGGTCGGTGTAGCAGTCCAGCGCCACGTCGGTGATCACGCCGATCTCGGGCGCCGCGTCCTTGATGGCCTTGATGCAGTCGGGGATCAGACCGTCGGGGTCGGTCGCGCCCGTGCCGACACCGTCCTTGGTCGCCGGATCGACGTTGGGGAACAGGGCGACGGCCGGAATGCCCAGATCTCGCGCCTCCCTCGCCGCTTCGGCCGCCGCCTTGGTCGACAGGCGGAAGACGCCGGGCATGGACGGGACGGGGACGCGGTCGTCGGCGCCGTCGTGCACGATCAGCGGCCAGACCAGGTCGGCCGGCGTCAGCACGGTCTCGGCGACCAGGCGCCGCACCCACGGGCTGGCGCGCAGGCGACGCGGGCGGGCGAAGGGGAAGGCGGCGGGCTGGAACGGCAGGGTCATGGAAGCTGCATAGTCCGAAGCGGGCGGCGGGGAAATCCTGGGCGGGCCGATCGACCTTCCTGCAGAAAAAAGCGACTCCAACGAGTCCAGAGAGTCCAATAAGTCGATTACGGGCCGGCACTCTCGGAGTGGAGCACATACCTGCGTCAGTTCCGGACGTGACGGGCTGACGTGCGGGCGATAGAAGCGCGCCCACGGCCCGGCCGGGGGCCGAAGGCTTTGGGAGCAGACATGGACTTCGCCCTCACCGACGACCAGCGCGCCATCCAGGACGCGGCGCGCGCCTTCGCCGAGGCCGAACTGGCCCCGCATTCGGCCGAGTGGGACGAGACCAAGCATTTTCCCGTCGACGTGATGCGACAGGCGGCCGAGATGGGCTTCGCCGCCATCTATGCGGGCGAGCAACACGGTGGCATGGCGCTGGGTCGGGTCGAGGCGGCGGTGATCTTCGAGGAGCTGTCGCGCGGCGACGTGTCGACGGCGGCCTTCATCAGCATCCACAACATGGCGACGTGGATGATCGACGGCTTCGGCTCGGACGACCTGCGCGCCCGCTATGTGCCGCAGCTGACGACGATGGAGAAGATCGCCAGCTATTGCCTGACCGAGCCGGGATCCGGCTCCGACGCCGCGGCGATGCGGACGACGGCGACGCGCGACGGCGACTCTTACGTGCTGAACGGCTCCAAGGCCTTCATTTCCGGTGCCGGGACCAGCGACGTCTATGTCGTGATGGCGCGGACGGGGGAGGCGGGGCCGAAGGGCATTTCGGCCTTCGTCGTCGACCTGGGCACGCCCGGCCTGTCGTTCGGAGCGCAGGAGAAGAAGATGGGCTGGAACAGCCAGCCCACGGCCATCGTCAGCTTCGACGATTGCCGCATTCCGGCGGCCAACCTTCTGGGCAAGGAGGGCGACGGGTTCCGCTACGCCATGATGGGGCTGGACGGAGGCCGACTGAACATCGCCGCCTGTTCGCTGGGCGGAGCACGTCTGGCGTTGGAGACGGCGCAGGCCTACGTCGCCACGCGAAAGCAGTTCGGCAAGTCCCTGAACGAGTTCCAGAACGTCCAATTCAAGTTGGCCGACATGGCGACCCAACTGGAGGCCTGTCGCCTGATGGTCCTGCGCGGAGCCTGGGCGATCGACACGGGCCATCCCGAAAAGACCAAATGGTGCGCCATGGCCAAGCGCATGGCTACGGACCTGTGCTTCGAGATCGCCGACGAAGCGCTGCAGATGCACGGCGGCTACGGCTATCTGAAGGACTATCCGCTGGAGCGCATCGTCCGCGACCTGCGCGTCCACCGCATCCTTGAAGGCACCAACGAGATCATGCGGGTGATCACGGCGCGGGAGATGATGCGGCAATAAGGAGGCGTCAGCTTTCGTCGGCAGACGCCGACGCCCGAACGTGGCCGGATGGCTCCAACAGAACGGAGCCACCGCCATGCGTCTCATGATCCCGCTCGCCGTCGTCGCCTGCCTGCTTGCTGGCGCCGCACAGGCCCAGGAATACCGGTTCAGCGCCAACTCCAGCCGCGGCTATTCCAGCCAGGCGGAGTTCCCGAACGTCCAGGTGTCCCGCCGAGCCGACAATCTGGTCGTGTCGGTGCGCGTCGCCTGCGACACTCGGGATTCGGCCCAGCGGCGCAGCGAGATCACCCAGACGCTGGCGGCCATGGCGCGCGCGGCGGGTCTGGACGCCTCGATCGAGCTGGGGCTGGATTCGGGCGGCAACGTCGCCGACTTCGACGCGCGCATGATCCCGACGCTGCGCTTCCACAGCGACGACGGACGGCCCGACACCAGCGCCGTGACCCTGGTCATCAAGACGCCGATCGCGGAGGGCGACACGCTGGAGGCCGCCTCGGCCCGCATCCGCGCCTTCGTCGAGGCGACCCAGCGGGTCGGCCGGACCGAGCTGCGCCTGATGGACGACTGGGAGCCGACGGTGATCCGCCCGGACCAGTACCGCCCGGTCGTGCTGGCCGCCATCGCGGCGGACGCGGGGACCACGGCGGCGGCGTTCGGTCCGGCTTATGGCGTGGAGGTGACGGGGCTTTCGCGGCAGGTGACCTGGCGTCAGGCGGGGCCGCTGGAGCTGATGCTCTACATTCCCTACCAGCTGAGCGTGACGCCGGCGGGCTGAGCCTTTACCGTTCCGGCGACGCCGCCTATTCCGGCGCGCATGATCGACGAGCCTGAAGTTCTGACCCGCGTCCAGTCCGGGGTCGGACGCATCACCCTGAACCGGCCAAAGGCGCTGCACGCGCTGAACAAGCCCATGTGCGAGGCGATGACGGCGGCGCTGCTGGCGTGGCGCGACGATCCGGCGGTGAAGTCGGTGCTGATCGACCACGCGGGCGAGCGAGGCTTCTGCGCCGGGGGCGACATCCGCATGATCGCCGAGAGCGGGGCGGGGGACGCGGCGGAGGCGAAGGCCTTCTTCCTGACCGAGTACCGGTTGAACCACCTGATGTTCGAATATCCCAAGCCGATCACGGCCATCGTGGACGGCATCGTGATGGGCGGCGGCGTGGGCATCAGCGAGCCGGCCGAAGTGCGGATCGCGACCGAACGGACGACCTATGCCATGCCGGAGACGGGGATCGGCCTGTTCCCCGACGTCGGCGGGGGCTGGTTCCTTTCGCGCCTGCCGGGCGAGACGGGGACGTGGCTGGCACTGACGGGCGCGCGGCTTAAGGCGGCGGACACGGTGTTCCTGGGGATCCATTCCCACTATCTGCCGTCCGACGCGATCGAGGCCTTCCACGCCATCCTCAAGACCGATCCGGCGCACCCCGCCGACGTGGCCGACGGGCTGGAGGCCGATCCGGGCGAGCCGACGGTCGAGCCGCACGTGGAGGCCATCGACCGCCTGTTCGCGCACGACAAGGTCGAGGCGATCTTCACGGCGTTGGAGGCCGAGGGCACGGATTGGGCGGCGGCGCAGCTGGCGACGCTGAAGACCAAGTCGCCGCAGTCGCTGAAGGTCACTCTGCGCCAGCTGCGGCTGGGCCGCGCCATGCCGGACTTCGCAGCGAACATGGCGATGGAGTACCGGCTGGGCGGGCGCGTGGTGCGGACCCACGACTTCCAGGAGGGCGTGCGGTCGGTGATCGTCGACAAGGACGGTCAGCCGAAGTGGAAGCCTGAGACGCCGGCGGGCGTCTCGGACGCGGAAGTGGAGGCGTTCTTCGCGCCGCTTCCGGCGGATCAGGAGTGGGCGCCGCTGCCCTGAGGCTTGCTCCGAACGACGTTCCGCGCGCACATGGCGCGGCTGTTCAAGGAGAGTCGCATGCGTCGCTTGGTCCCCGTCTCGATCGCTGCACTGGCGCTGTCGGCATGCATGCCGTCGCAGGGAGATCCAGAGGTCGCGCGGCCCATGATCCGCAATGTGAGCGAGTGGTATTCCATGGCCGTCCACGATCCGCGGCGCCCCGCGGAGGACGTCGCGCGCGACGCCGCGCGCAAGCCCGCCGACATGCTGGCCTTCGCGGATGTGAAGCCCGGTGACCGAATCGCCGACATCCGGCCGGAGGAGGGGTATTTCACCCGTCTGTTCGCCACCGCCGTGGGCGAGAACGGGCGTGTCTACGCCTTCGTGCCGACCCGCACCGCGACGCGGGAGACGCCGCTGGCACAGGGGCTGGCCGCCACCTATCCGAACGTGGTCGCCATGGAAGGGGCGCTGGACGCCATGACCTTCCCTGAGCCGCTGGACGCGGTGTTCATGGTGCAGGAGTACCACGACTTCCACATCCCGGCCTTCGGAGTGGACGTGAACCGGATGAATCGGGCCGTGTACGACGCCCTGAAGCCGGGCGGCTATTACGTCGTCATCGACCATGCGGGTCGTGACGGGACCGGGAACACCGAAGTGCAGTCGCTGCACCGGATCGAGGGCGAGTTCCTGAAGCGCGAGGTCGAGGCCGCCGGCTTCGTCTTCGACGGCGAGAGCGACGCGATCCGCAACCCGCAGGACGACCGAACCATCAACGTGTTCGACGAGCGCATCCGGTATCGCACGGACCAGTTCGTCTATCGTTTCCGCAAGCCGGACTGAGGAGCCGAACATGCGTGAACTGAGGAGGGGACTGGCCGTCGCGGCGATCGCGGCGGCCGTGGGCGCGGCGGCGTGCGCAGGCCTGATGGGCGGCCCGTCGCCGGAGAGCTATTCGGCAGCGCTGGCCGGGGCCCCGCGCACGGAGGAGGATCGGGGCCGGGACGCCGCGCGGATGACCGCCGAGACCCTGGCCTTCGCGCGGGCAGAGCCGGGCGATCACGTGATCGACATGATCATCGGCGGCGGCTTCTTCACCCGCGCGTTTTCCGCCGCCGTGGGGCCGGAGGGGCGGGTGACGGCGTGGCAGCCGGACGAGTTCATCGCCTTTCAGACCAGCTACGGCGAGGCGGTGCGCGCCGCCGACGCCCTGGACGGCGTGGACGGGCTGACCTCGCCCATCGCTGCTCCGGTCTGGCCGGCCGGCGTCGACCTGATCTTCACGGCGCAGAACTATCACGACCTGCACCTGACCCATTTTCCGGGCGACACGGCCAGCCGGGTCAACGCGGCCGCCTTCGCCGCGCTGAAGCCGGGCGGGCACTACGTGGTGATCGACCACCACGCGGCTGCGGGCTCCGGCCTGTCGGCCGCCAACACCCTGCACCGGATCGACGTGGAGCAGGTGAAGCGCGAGGTCACCGCCGCCGGCTTCGTGCTGGAGGCGGAGAGCGATCTGCTGCTGCGCCCCGCGGACCCGCTGACGGCCAACGTCTTCGACGGCTCGATCCGGGGAAACACCAGCCAGTTCATGCTGCGGTTCCGAAAGCCGGGCTGAACGGTCGCGCTGGCGACGCGGCGGCGAACCCGCTAACCCTCCCCGCAAAATCGCAGGGAGAGAGTTCGTCATGACGCAGACCGTCGCCTTCATCGGCCTGGGCAACATGGGCGGGGGCATGGCCGCCAATCAGGCCAGGGCCGGCCATGTCGTGAAGGCGTTCGATCTGTCCCAGGAGGCGGTGGCGCGCGCCGTGGCGGCGGGGTGCCAGGCGGCGGGGTCGGTGGCCGAGGCGGTCAAGGACGCGGACGTGGTGATCACCATGCTGCCGGCCGGGCCGCATGTGCTGAAGGTCTATTCCGAACAGATCATCGGCGCGGCGCCGACCGGTGCCCTGCTTCTGGACTGCTCCACCATCGACGTCGAGACCTGCCGCAAGGTGGCCGGGCTGGCGGCCGACGCCGGCTACGTCTTCGCCGACGCTCCGGTGTCGGGCGGGACCATGGCGGCGGACGCGGGCACGCTTGCCTTCATGGTCGGCTGCGACGAGCCGGAATTCGCACGCATCGAGGCGGCGCTGGAGCCCATGAGCCGCGCCACCTTCCGCGCCGGCGACCACGGGGCGGGGCAGGCGGCCAAGATCTGCAACAACATGATCCTCGGCATCACCATGCTGGGGACCTGCGAGGCGATCGCCCTGGCCGAGAAGCTGGGCCTGGACCCGGTGAAGATGTTCGACATCGTGTCCAAGGCTTCGGGCCAGAGCTGGTCGGTGACGACCTACTATCCGTGGCCCGGCCCGGTGCCGACCGCGCCGTCGAACCGCAACTACGACGGCGGGTTCGCCACGGCGATGATGCTGAAGGACCTGAAGCTGGCGCAGCAGGCGGCCGCGGCGGCCGGGGCCTCGACGCCGCTGGGGGCGCAGACGGAGGCGCTGTACCAGATGTTTGACCGGCTGGGGTTCGGAGGGCGCGACTTCTCGGCCATCGTGCAGCTGCTGCGCGGCAAGCTGGACGAGCTGCCGCGCTGATCGCGCACGATCTTGCCTGAGAATGGTTCGCAAGTGAAAGCTTGCGACCATTTAGCCCCCGTCCGAGGTGGACTTTCGCCGTCGCGGGAGTCAAACACGGCCTGTTCATCATCCGTCCGAGATCGCCGGGTTGTACGACTACCGCGCCGCATTCCAGTCCGCCGTCGAGCAGGTGAAGGGCGAGGGCCGCTATCGCGTCTTCGCCGACCTCAAGCGCGTGCGTGGCAAGTTTCCGCGCGCCGTGCGCCGTCGCGAGGACGGCACGGAGCAGGACGTCGTGGTCTGGTG
This sequence comes from Caulobacteraceae bacterium, assembly GCA_019748055.1. Lineage (GTDB taxonomy): Bacteria > Pseudomonadota > Alphaproteobacteria > Caulobacterales > Caulobacteraceae > Brevundimonas. Next base: position 56,823 of record JAIEQC010000008.1, read on the forward strand.
CTCCAACGACTACCTCGGCATGGGCCAGAATCCGGTCGTGCTGGAGGCGATGAAGGCCGAGATCGACGCGGCGGGCGCCGGCGCCGGCGGCACGCGCAACATCTCGGGCACGACGCGCTCGGCCGTGGACCTGGAGGCCGAGCTGGCCGACTGGCACGGCAAGGAGGCGGCGCTGCTGTTCACCTCGGGCTATGTGGCCAATGAGGCGACGCTGGCGACTCTGCAGCGGATACTGCCGGGACTGATCATCTTCTCCGACAGTCTGAACCACGCCTCCATGATCGCCGGCATCCGCCACGGGGGATGCGAGCGGCACGTCTTCCTGCACAACGACCTGACGCACCTGGAGCAACTTCTGGCCGCCGCGCCCGCGGACGCGCCCAAGCTGATCGCCTTCGAGAGCGTCTATTCGATGGACGGCGACATCGCCGACCTGAAGGGCACGATCGCGCTGGCCAAAAAGTACGGCGCCCTGACCTATCTGGACGAGGTCCACGCCGTCGGCCTGTACGGCGCGCGCGGTGCCGGCATCGCCGAGCGCGACGGGGTGCTGGACCAGATCGACGTGATCGAATGCACGCTGGGCAAGGCCATCGGCGTCATGGGCGGCTACATCGCCGCCGACGCGGTGATCGTCGACGCGATCCGCAGTTGGGCCTCGGGTTTCATCTTCACGACCTCGCTTCCGCCGGCGCTGACGGCGGGGGCCCTGGCGTCGGTGCGTCATCTGAAGACGCACCCGGAACTGCGCGAAAAGCATCAGGAGCGGGCTGCGGCTCTCAAGGCCCGTTTTGAGGCCGCAGGCATCCCCGTCATGCCGTCCGAGAGCCACATCGTGCCGGTTTTCGTGGGCGATCCGGTGCACACCAAGATGATCTCAGACATGCTGCTGGAAGACCACGGCATCTACGTCCAGCCGATCAACTATCCGACCGTGCCCAAGGGCACAGAGCGCCTGCGCTTCACGCCGTCGCCCGACCATGACGACGGCATGATGGACGCCTTGGTCGAGGCGATGGACAAGCTCTGGACCCACTGCAATGTGGCGCGGCTGCCCGCGGTGGCCTGAGCCTGAAACCAGCACCTATGAAAAAGGCCCCGGATCGCTCCGGGGCCTTTCTCGTTTGGGGCCAGATTACCAGCGCCAGGCGTCGTGAATGGCCTCGATGACGTAGCCGTCGAAGCGGTCGACCAGGTAGATGTTGTTGTCCACCCAGACCCACATCGTGCCCGGCTGTGGCCACGGCAGACCCCAGTAGCCCGGATCCGTGATCTCATACCGCCAGAACAGCGACGGCAGGTACTGGCCCTCGTAATATCGTCGGCCCCAGTACGACCGCGGGACGCTGTAATAGCCGTAGCCCGGCGAGAAGTAGAAGCCGACGCGGACGCCCGACCAGCCGCGGAAATGACGGTCGTTGCGCCACCAGTCGCTGCGAGTATGGCGACGGCTCCAGTCGCGCTGCCAGTTGTCGCGGTTCCAGTTGCGACGGAATTCCCGGTAGTCGCGGCGATCCTCCCGTCGTTCGAGACGGTCGTCCCGACGATCCTCGCGCCGCTCGAACCGGTCCTCGCGGCGGTCCTGACGGTCGTCTCGACGCTCGTCGCGCCGGTCCTCGCGACGCTCGCGCCGGTCCTCCCGCTGCTCCGGGCGCGTGACGGGTCGATCCTCGCGCCTCTCACGCCGGTCGTCACGACGTTCCTCACGCCGATCCTCACGGTCGTCCCGGCGCTCTTCCCGCCGCTCGCGCCGGTCCTGCGTGGGCGGCGGAGGAGGTGAGGGCGGGGTGACGTCGGGCCGCCGCCGCTCGCCGCCGCCGCCGCCACCGCCGCGGTTCTCTTCGCGCGCTTCACGGCGGGCTTCCCGTCGTTCCTCGCGCACCTCGGTGCGGTCACGACGCCGCTCGGGGTCCTGGGCCGCAGCGATCGCCGGAGCCGCCGCCGGAACGGCGAAAGCCGTCAGGGCGGAAAAGACCAGAAGGGTTCTCTTCATTCTCGTGGTTCCTGCACGCCCCTCACGGGCGGCTTGGGATTGAGGCTGATCCCGTCAAGCTGAACGGCATGTGAACCATGTTCGATCGACCGACGGGGCAGGAAAAAGGCCCCGCGAGCGCGCCGCGAGGCCCTTCTCCCCACTCACGTCCCGTCGCGTCAGAAGACGTCGAACAGGACGTCGGCGATCAAGCCGGTGGCCAGGGCCACCAGCAGGATGTCGTTGTCCGCGTGCACCCAGCGATGTCCGCGCGGGGCCGGACGCAGGCCGTAGAAGTACGGGTCGTTCACGTAGTAGCGGTGATAGGCCGACGGCAGGTAGGCCCCACGGCGCCAGCTGTAGCCGTAGTAGCGGGGCTCGACCCGGTAATAGCCGTAGCCCGGCGCGTACCAGTAGCCGTTGCGCCGGCCGCTGTAGTCGCGGAACTCCGACCGGCCGCGCCACCAGTCGCGATTGTTGCGGTCCCAGCGGCGGTCGTTGCGGAAATCGCGACGGTCGTCCCGGCGTTCGGCCCGGAAGTCACGGCGATCTTCTCTTCGATCCTGCCGATACTCCCTACGATCGTCGCGGCGATCCTGTCGCCACTCCCGGCGGTCGTCGCGACGATCTCTTCGGTCTTCGCGACGGTCGTCCCGGTCGCGGCGGCTCTGGGCTTCGGCGGCCAGCGGCACGGCCGTCGTCGCCAGGGCGACGGCGACGATGGCGGCCTTGGTCAGGCGGTTCATGAACGGACCTCGTCTGGTGAGCGGACCAAGTGGATCCGCGATCTGGGGATGCCCGACGGTTGGTCCCCGCGCATGAACCGTCCCTGAATGAGACGGTCAGGTTTACCGTTGCGGCGTACCGCCTGCCATCCCACCTGAGCGACACAAACGAAGAGATCCCGAATGACCTCCCCGATCGAACTCTGGTACTGGCCCACGCCGAACGGCTGGAAGATCTCCATCGCGCTTGAGGAGATGGAGCTGCCCTACGAGCTGAAGCCCGTGAACATAGGCACTGGGGAGCAGTTCGACCCGGCTTTTCAGGCACTCAGCCCCAACGGCCGAATGCCCGCCATCGTCGATCCGGACGGGCCGGACGGCCGGTCGCTGTCGATCTTCGAGAGCGGGGCGATCCTGCAGTACTTGGGCGCAAAGTCCGGCCGCTTCTATCCGCACGACGCGCGCGGCAAGGCCGAGGTGGATCAGTGGCTGTTCTGGCAGGTGGGCGGCCTGGGCCCGATGGCGGGACAGACGCACCACTTCCGCCAGTACGCGCCCGCGCTGACGTCGGACCAGCGTCATCTGGCCTATGGCGTGCGGCGATACACCGACGAGACGCACCGCCTCTATGGCGTGCTGGATCGGCGCCTGGCCGATCGAGAATTCGTGGCCGGCGACTATTCCATCGCCGACATGGCGATCTGGCCGTGGATCGTGCCGTGGGAGCGGCAGGGGCAGGACCTGGCAGAGTTCCCCAACCTCAAGCGCTGGTTCGAGACCGTAGAGGCGAGGCCGGCGGTGCAGAAGGGCCGGTGGCTGGGCAAGGATCTGTCGCGCGATCTGGCCAAGGCCGGGCGCGAGGCGGACGCACAGCGGGCCGTCCTGTTCGGTCAACGGGCGCGCAAGTCTTAAGGCGGGATTGCCGAGGCGTTTCCAAGGTTTGAACGCGGCTTTGAGTATTCACGCTTCGTTGGCGAAAAAGAATCGGCCGCGTTTCCGCCATTAACTTTAACTTCAAACCGGCGGTATTTCATCGCGCTCAAGGAAGCGGGGCCAGAAGGGCCTCGGCCTGGAGGACTGGTGATGAACGCGCAAGAACTGGCGCACGACGTTGCGGAAGACGGCGGCCTGCCGTTGCCCACCCCGGACATGGACGGCGATCAGCTGTTCCAGCTGGGGCTGAAGTATTCGACCGGCACGGGCGGCTGCCCGATGGACCGCGTTTCGGCGCACATGATCCTGAACCTGGCCGCCATGAAGGGGTCGGAGGCCGCGCGCGACTATCGTCGCGAGCTGTCGCAGGAGATGGATCGCGAGGAGATCGGCGAGGCCCAGCGCGCCGCCCGCCGCTGGATCGACGCCGGAACGACCCGACTGGCGGCCTGACGCGGCCGCCGTCAGAACTGCTGATACTGGCCGTTGATCGTGTAGTTGAACCCGATCGGCAGGGCGTTGCGGATCTGGGTGAAGAAGTTGGCCAGCTCGCCCAAGGTGGAGCGCGGCACGAAGATCACGTCGCCGCGCCGCACGGCCACCGCCATTCCGCGACGGGGCCGGAGATCCAGCACCCGCAGCATCCGCCGCCCGCCGGGCCCGCGTCGGATCAGGGCCACTTCCTGCGTCCGCGCCGTCGGCAGGAAGCCCCCGGCCTGTATGACCGCCTGATAGGCGTCGATGTCGCCGGTCATCTCATAGACGCCGGGCGTGCGGACCTCGCCGTCCACCCACACCCGGATCGGCCCCGCCTGCTTCAGAGTGATCTCAACGACCGGCCGCACCAGCTGGCTGGCGTAGCCGTCGGACACGTCCCGCTCCAGCTCCGCCAGGGTGCGGTCCGCCGCCATCACCTGGCCCAGCAGGGGCAGGGAGATGCGCCCGTCCGGTCCGACCTTCAGCGTGCGCGTCAGCTCGGGCGCCGTCGGCGTCGCGACCTCGATCTCGTCGTTGGGATAGAGGACGTATTCGGGCTCCGCGTCCGTCCAGTCGGCGAAGGGAATGTCTGGAAAACCCACCGTCGTCGCCGGACCGGCCAGGGGCGAGGCCATGCGCGGCACGCTCACGCCCCCGCACGCCGCCAGCGGCAAGGCGACGAGGCCAAGCATCAGATGCCGGCGGCTGAAGCTCATGGGCGAATCCCGACGCGACGGAGCACTGTTGGGGGCAGGGTGCGGCGTCATGGGTAACCGATGGTTAACGCCGAAGGGCGAAGGCTGAGGCTCCGGTTCAGTCTCACGGATTCGCGTCCAGGCCCATGCGCACGACGGCCACAGTCATCGCCCGACCGCGCTACGGCCTGCTGGACGTGATCGGCCTGCTGTTCCGCGAGTTCTGGATCATGGTCGTGGTCTTCCTGGCCGTGGTGGCGATCGGGACGGCGCTCGTCCTGACCACGGGCAAGACCTATACGGCGCGCGGCAGCGTCTACGCTGGGGTGGGACAGGAATACGTCTATCAGCCGCGCGTCGGCGTGGCCGAACGCGGCCAGACGCCGGACGTCGACACCGTCACCCAGTCCGAGGCCGCGCTGCTGAACAGCCGGGCCGTGAAGGACCGCGTCGTCGACGTCTTGGGCGCCCCGGCCATCCTGGGCCCCGACGCCAAGGGCACGCCGGACCAGCAGCGCGTCGCCGCCATCCGCGCGCTGGAGTCGGGACTGGAAGCGGGCGCCGTGACCGGCAGCCCCATCATTGGCGTGACCTACGAGGCCGACGACCCGCAGCGGGCGGCCAAGGTTCTGAACGCCGTCATCGACCAGTATCTGATCCACCGCCGCGAAGTGTTCGCCGACGCCACGGCGCCCGCCCTGACCGCACAGCGGCTGGTGTTCGAGGATGAGCTGGCCAAGGCGGACGCGGCCTATGAGCAGTTCCTGCGGACCGAAAACATCGGGGACTTCGCGGCCTACAAGACGGCGCTGGCGGCCAATTACCAGACGGTCTCGGCCGACCGGCTGTCGACGCAGGCACAGGTGAACCAGCTGACCCGCCAGCTGGCGACGCTGGAGGCCCAACTTGCGGTGACGCCGCCCGAGATCGCCCTGCAGCAGGATCTGAACGTGTCCGCGCGGGACCAGATACTTCAACTGCGCACCGAGCGCGAACAGCTGCTGGCGCGGTACCTGCCCGACAGCCAGCCGATCCAGGACATCGAGGCCCGCATCGCCGGGCTCGAGGCCTATGTGGGGGCCGGGCAGGGCGTGGGCGTGAAGGAAGTCCGGACAGGACCGAATCCGATCTGGGTCGAGCTGGAGACGACGCGGGCCACCACCCTGGCCCAGCGGGATTCTCTGGTGGCGCGCCTGGCCGTTCTGGACGGCCAGCTGGGCGAGCTTCGGTCGCGGCAGGCGCGGCTGACCGCGATCGAGTCCGAGAACGCCACCCTGGCCGGCGCCCGCGACGTGCAGAGCGCGACGGTGCGCGAGTTCCAGCAGCGCGAGGCCCAGGCCCTGGCCGATCAGGGGCTGGTGCGCGCCGGCGCGGACGACGTGCGGATCATGGAGCGGGCCTCGCCGCCGCTGCGGGGCAAGAGCCTGAAGCTGCCGCTGCTGGCGGCGGTGATCCTGTTTGCGGGGCTGACGGCGCTGTCGGTGGGGCTGATCCGCATCTTCTCGCGCCGGGGCTTTTCGACGCCCGCCTCGGTGGGGCGCACGCTCGACCTGCCGGTTCTCGCCGCCGCGCCGGTCAAGGCGGCCCGATGACCGTGCGGGCGTGTTAGCCTTTCGCCCGTGTCCCGGATTTCCGCCGATTCGATGGTCGATCTGACGTCAGAGATGGCGGCGCTCTGGGCCGGGCTGGGTCCGGCGCCGTCGCGCGGCGGACGGATGGTCCTGATTGTCTCGGCGGTGTCGGGGGAGGGGGCCTCCACGGTCGCGCGGGAGTATGCGCGTCTGGCCGCCGTGCGGGCGCGGCGCCCCGTCTGGCTGATCGACGCCGACCTGGACCAGCCTGGTCAGATGGAGGCGGTGGCCGGCGCGCCGGAGCGGTTCGGCCGTCTGGGCAAGCCGGCGCTGGCGTCGCCGGACGGCTCCTGCTTCTTCGACGTGCATCCGCCGGTGAAGAGCCGCGACGGCCGCATCGTGCCGACGGCGCGTCTGCTGACGGCGCGGGCGTGCCTGGGCGGCCGGCTGTGGGTGTCCCGGTTCGCGGCCGAGACGCTGAGGGTCGGCCAGAGGGTCGAGGCGTCGCCCGATCCGGCCTACTGGAACGCCCTGCGCCCCCATGCCGAGACCGTGGTCGTGGACTGTCCCTCGGCCGACCGGTCCGACGCGGCCTTGATCCTCGCCCCGCTGGCCGATGCCGTCGTGCTGGTGGTGGCGGCGGAGTCGACGGGAGCCGACGCCGCTGGGGCCCTGCGGCACGAGGTCCAAGCGGTGGGCGGGCGGATCGCGGGAGTGGTTCTGAACCGCACGGCGTGGTCGCCGCCGTCCTTCCTCAAACGCCTGACGGGCTGAGGCTCTCCAGCCGCGCTAGTTCCTGCGCGCCATAAAAACGCGGCTCGAAGACAGGAGCCCACAGGACCTTGCCCAGTCCGCGCGCGGCGCGATCGAGGGCGCGTGCACGAGAGGGGCGGCGCAGCAGCCAGAGGCCGGCGGCGGCCGCGCCCCAGACGACGGTCTGAACGGCGCCGACGATCATCCACTTCGCGACGCCGGGCCAGTCGCCGCGCGCGCGAGCCTCCTGGCTCGGCCCTTGGCCGTAGGCGAAGGCGCGGCGCAGGGCATAGGCCATGGTGGCACGGTGCGGTGGCGCGATCTCGGACACCCAGGCGTGAGCCGCCCAGCCGAAGCGGCCGCCCGACGCCTTGATGCGTGCGAACAGGGCGTCGTCCTCGCCGCCCAGCTGATCCGCCGCCACGTCGAAGGGGGCGGGATCGGGCAGGGCGGTCGCCCGGAGCAGCAGCGCGTTGCCGCAGCCCCAGGGCTTGTCGATCAGACGATCGTCCGACGGGCCCTCGCGCCCGAAGAAGGCGTCCAGATGGGCGCGCGCCCACGCCGGGGCGCCCTCGGCGACGCCGGCGATGGGGCCGAAGACCACGTCTGCGCCGGTCGTGAACTGGGCCTTCAGCAGGGCCTCCAGCCAGCCGGGCCCAGCCTCCTGGTCGTCGTCGAGGAAGGCGATGAGGGGGGCGTCTGTGGCGGCCACCCCGGCGTTCCGGGCGGTGGCCACACCGGGACGCGGCGCCGTGACGTAGTGGAGCGGGAAGGGGCTGACAGGGGCCAAAGCTTCGACCGGCGCGGCGGCCGTGCCGGCAGGGTCGTTGTCGACGACGACGATCTCGACCGCATGCCCCTCCAACCCCGTCTGGGCGAAGACCGAGCGCAGCGCGCGCGTCAGGCTGTCCGGGCGACGCAGGGTCGGGATCACGACGGCGACCCGGGCCACGTCACACCCGGTCCGCATAGAGGGCAGCCCGGTACAGGCGCAGGGAGAAGGCCCGCGCGGCGACTGGCGCGACCTCCGTCAGGGCCAGCCGCTTGAACCAGGGTCGGATGGCCTTCAGGCCGGGCAGGCGCTTCAGCCGGCGCGCGGCGCGATAGCTGGGGTAGGTCGAGACGACCTCGAAATGGCGGTCCACAACGCGCGCGAAGTTGGCGGCGGACTGTTCGTACTTGCCGGCGAGCGCCGCGGCTTCATCCAGCCCCATGTGAGTGGCGGGCACGTCCACGTGGCGCACGGGCCAGCGGCGGGCGACGCGCATGGCCCACTCCACGTCCTCCCAGCCCCAGCCGGTGAAGGCTGGGTCGAACGCCTCTGCCTCGAACACGTCGCGGCGGACCAGAAGGTTGGAGGTGTAGACGTATTTCTCGGGCGCCAAAGACCGCTCGGCGGCGCCCAGACACTCCGTGCGCGCCGCCATCGCCCGGTGCACGGCGTAGCGCGTGTCGGTCGGGGCCTGTTTCAACGAGAAGCCGCCGAACGCAACGGGCGGGTCCTCGGCCGTGATGAGCGCCAGCCAGTCCGACAGGAAGCCGGGGGAGTCCGGCAGCATGTCGGAGTCGAGGAACAGCAGGTGCCGCCCCCGCGCACCCTGAGCCAGACGGTTGCGCCCCCGTGACCGGCCTTCATTGGCGGCCAGGGTGATCAGCCGCGCGGGCAGGGGCAACCCCGCCAGCAGGTCAATCAGCCGCTGCGTCAGCGCCGTGTCGTTCGTCCCGTCGTCGAGCAGAACTAATTCGGCTCTTTCGCCGCCGGACGTCGCCAAGGCGGAAAGCAGCAGCGACGGGTCGTCGCGCAAGAACGGGATCAGCACCGACAGCCGCGGCTCACCCCCCGTCCAGGCGGCATTGTCGACGATGTCGGCGCTCATGCGACGGCCCTCGCCTCGCGACGGCGCGCCAGCAGCGAACGCGCGGTGTCGCGGACGCCCGCCGCGTTGAGGGTCAGGGCCAGCGCCGCATAGATCACCCCGCCGACCCCGGCCTTGAGCACCAATTCGAGGGGCCCGCCGGGCGAAGGCAGGGCGGCGACCGCTAGCGCCATGCCGGCCGTGGCGACGCCGCAGCGGATCAGCGCCTCCCACGCCATCGGCAGGGGCAGGACGCGGCGACCCAGAACCGGCGTGGCGGTCAGGCCGACGCCAAAGCTGGCTGCGGTGGCCCAGGCGGCTCCGATCAGGCCGAAGCGCGGCACGAGGAGCAGGTTCAGCACGACGTTCAACACCGCCGGGATCGCCATGGCGCCGAGCAGCGTCGTCGTCTTGCGACCCAGGGTGAAGGCCTGGCCGAAATAGTAGGCCGTCAGTCCATACAGCAGCGCGGACAGGGCGATCCACGGAGTCACCGTCACCGCCGCGGCGCGCAGCTCCTCGCCGATCAGCACATCCGCCAGAGGCTGGGCCACCAGGGCGACGCCGGCGGCGGCCGGCAGACCGATCAGCAGGAAGGTCGACAGCTGTTCGCGCGCTGCCACGGCCAGGCGTTCTCGGCCGCCACGCTCCAGCGCCATGATCAACGCCGGCTGGCCCGCCGTGCCCAGCCACAAAAAGAGGACGTCCAGCGTCCGGTTCGCGATGGAATATCCAGCGTGATAGGCGCCCACCGCCGCCTCATCCAGAAACGCCGCCAGCAGGAAGCGGTCGGTCGAGGCCAAGACGACGGTCAGCGCCAGGGAGGCGGCGATCGGATAGCCGTAGGCGGCGTAGGACCGCATTCGCGCAGGCTCCAGCCGCGCGCCGGCGCCGCGCTTCCACTCCCCCGGCAGCACGAAGGGCAGCACCAGCAGGGGGGCGAGGCCCAGACCCAGCAGGGGGGCCGCGCCGCCCGCGCCAGCCAGGGCGAAGCCGACGCCGATGGCGAGGCCGCAGATCGTCACCGTCATGTCGATGCCGGCGGATTTGGAGACTTCGCCCTCGGCCCGGAGCCGTTCCTGCGCCAACTTCACCAGACAGCGGATCGGGCAGCCCATGACGCCCGCCGCGACCGCGATCCGGAACAGGGGATCGGCCGGCCACAGCCAAAGGGTCAGCGCCGCGACCGGCACGAACACCGCCGTCAGGATCAGCGCGGTCCGGTACAGGCCCGCGAAATGCCCTCGCAGGTCGTCGCCCGGCTTCGCCGCCGCCCAGAAACGGGCCATCGCCGCCTCCAGCCAGGTGAAGACGGCGACGTGGGCCAGGGTCAGGATGGAGAAGGCCAGCGCATACCGCCCGAACTCCTCCGGCGACAGCAGGCGCGTGAACAGGATGATCGCCAGAAAGCCGACCACGCCCTGCACGACGTTGGCGGGCAGATAGCCCCAGACGCCCCGCCAGAACATGTCAGCGAACCGCCGCGCGGTCGCCCAGCAGCACCGGCACCGTCACGAAGATGATCCAGAGATCCAGCCATACCGACTGACGCTCGACGTATTCGACGTCCAGCTGGACGCGACGGCGCACGTCCTGCGCCGAATGCAGCGGCCCGCGCGAACCCTTGATCGCGGCCCAGCCCGTCATGCCCGGCTTGATGCGATGCCGGTGGGCATAGTCGGCGACGAGGCGAGCGGACTCTATCTGGCCCGTCTTCATGCCTACGGCGTGGGGTCGGGGTCCCACCAGGCTCATCTCGCCGGTCAGCACGTTCAACAGCTGGGGCAGCTCGTCCAGGCTCGTGGAGCGCAGGATGCGGCCCAGGCGCGTGATGCGGTCGTCGTCGTGCGTCACCTGCCGGCTGGCCGTGGCGTCGGCGCTGGCGTGTTTCATGGTGCGGAACTTCCACACCACGATCTCTTCCTGATTGAAGCCGTGGCGACGCTGGCGGAACAGGGCCGGGCCGGGGCTGTCCAGCTTCACCAAGGCCGCGATCAGGCCCATCACCGGCAGCAAGGCGACGAAAGCCAGTCCGCCGACCGTCAGGTCAAGAAGGCGTTTGTTGAAGGCGCGCCGGTCGTCGTCCTTGCGGCCGTCCAGCGGGGCCAGCCGGCTGTCGGCCAGTCGGTTCAGCGCATCCTCGCGGTCGCCGGCGCGGACAGGATCGACCAGCAGGGTCACCTCATTGGGCAGAGAACCGAGGCGGCCCATCAGATGCCGCACCCGGGCCTCGGCCTTGGGGTCGATGGCCACGACGATGCGATCCACGAAGGGCAGGATGCGGTGGCTCAGCAGGGCCTCGGAGTCGCCCAGCACCGGCACGCCCTCGACCGTGTCGGGATTGCGGGCCAGCCGGTCGTCGAAGATCCCCAGAACATTGACGTCGCGCCGCTTCAGCGCCGCCTTGATCAGCGCCTCGGCGTGGCGCGTCGCGCCGACCACCACGACGTTGGGGGTCAGGGCGCCGGACCGCCGCCAGGACACGACGCGGTCCAGCCAGATCAGGTGCAGGCCGTACAGGCACGCCAGGCTGACCGCGCCCCAGACGACGACGCTGGTGAGCCCCACGGCCGAGCCGGTCAGGGCGAGGCTCAGCAAGACGGCCGCGAGCGTGGCGACGCTCGCGATCGCGGCCAGCGCGCCGAGGTGGATCAGGCCCTGTCGGGCGCCCGGAAATCGATACAGGTCCAGAGACCGGATCAGCGCCAGCAGGATCCCGGCGCCCAAGGCATGCGGGGCCACCGCCGCCACGGGCGCGCCGGCCAGTCCGGACGGGGTCGCGGCCCAGGCGCACAGAAGGGTCACGCCGACGATCACCGACACGTCGATGGCGCGGAAATAGTGGGCCGCCAGCCGGGTCGCATGGCGCTGGCGCGCGTTCAGCCAGACCTCGGGGCGGAACGGTCCACGCCGCGCGGCGCCGTCTTCCGACAGTTCGCGCGTCGCCAGATCCCGCAGCCCGCGCGCGTCCATCGCCGACGATCGGCTCTGGACCTCGGCGTCGTCGTCGACGGGCAGCAGGGCGGCGGTGGGGGTCATGCGGGCCTTCGGTCCGGTTCCACGGTCGCCGAACCCTGCCATGCGGGCCTGACCATCCCCTTAATGGCGCTGCCGAAACGGCCCGGTTGCGCCGTCCGCATCGCTCCGCTATCGACGCCGTCTGCCGGAGACGTGGCCGAGTGGCTGAAGGCAACGGTTTGCTAAATCGTCGTACCGGGTAACCGGTACCGAGGGTTCGAATCCCTCCGTCTCCGCCAGACTTCCCCCGGCCCCGACCAGCCCAAGCCCGGCCGGCGACCGGACAGGTGGCCGAGTGGTTTAAGGCAGCGGTCTTGAAAACCGCCGTGGGTGGAAGCTCACCGTGGGTTCGAATCCCACCCTGTCCGCCACCGGGTGTTGATTTCATTGGAAAAAGGGGCCGTTTGGGCGACTGACCCCACGACAGACCCCACAACCGGATCAGATGCCGGGATCGGGCTCACGGTCCGAGTCGTGGCCCTCGTCCTCGCACTGGACTTCGCGGTCGTCGTCGGGCCCCTGTAGCCACCGGTCCTGACTGTGCTCCCATCCGACGCCGGGGATCGCGGCCGAAAGGCTCGGCTCGTCGTCGGCGCCATCCTCCAGGTCGGGATCGCCGTCCAGGCCGTCCAGAATGGTGATCAGGCGGTCGACGAGAAGCGACAGCCGGCGATGGAGGCGGGCGCGCTCGAGGGCAGGGTGGGGCGCGGGCGGAGGGACGAGGTAGAGGCGCGCGCCAGGCGCGGGTGTGCTATCGGCCAGGTCAGCCATGACGTGATCTCCCAAGGATCCGTTGCGGTTAGGGCCGGGGTGGAAGTTGGCGCTTCCCCTCGGCCTGTTTTTATGGTTGCCTTAAATAGATGGAACGTGCAACCACAAAATCACGCGGGCGGCCGGCGACCGGCAAGGGCACACCCGTCCAAGTCCGTCTCCAGCCCGATCAGCTTGGCAAGTTGGATGCTTGGCGTGAGCGCCAGGACGACAAGCCGTCGCGGCCGGAAGCGGTGCGGCGTTTGATCGACCAGTCGCTCTAGCCCGCCCGCCCGCCTAGCCGCATCCGATCGTCTTTCCGGCGATCCTGACGCGCCGCGCCGCGTGAAACCCTGACGGACACGCCCGCCGACTCGGCCGCCATGCCCTCCATTTCCCGGAGAAGGTCGGACGTCACGACGGCGTTGCGGAGGTCGAAGGTGATCGGCTGACGGGCCGCCTGAGGCTCCGCGCGGGGCGCCTGGACGCGCTGGGCGCTGCCGTCGTTGATCGGGCCGGGGTTGAACGAGCCGCCGCTGGAGCGACCGCCGCCTGACCGGATGCCCATAGACGCCAGCAAGGCGACCATGCCGGCCACCACGGGGAAGGCGTAGGGCCCCAACATGGCGAACATCCGGGCGGCGCCCTCGGCCGCCAGCGCCCCGCCGCGCGCGAGACTGTTGCCGACCGACGTGCCGGTCATCTGAGTGTCCAGCATCATCGCCTGGACCATCCCGGCCAGCTGGACCAGCCGGAAGGCTTGTTCTGCGGCCTGGAGGATCTGATAGCCGTCCGAACCTTCCTTGAAGAAGCCACGGGCGGCGGCGGCCATGTCGCCATAGGCGCCCATTTCCGCCTGAGCCTGAGCCCGCATCGCCTGAGCGCGGTCCATGCGGCGCTCCTGCTCCGCCAGGGCGATCTCGGCCATGACGGACTGATAGCGGGTCGTGACTGTGAGAAGGTCTCCCAAGGCCTGACCGCTTTGCCCGAACGCCGACGACAGGCCACGGGAAACGTCACCGGCGAGGCCGTCGATCATCCGGAGCTCTTTCGCCAAGGCCTCCAGCGGCGTGATCATGTCGTCGGACAGGATGCGGAGAGGCTCGCCGGGGCCGAAGGGGTTGGCGGTCGAAAGCGTGATCTGCTCCAGACCCGGCGCGGCGGACTGGCGGGCGCCGGCCGCGCCCCGTGCCCCGCTGTCGCCCAAGGCCCCCATGACGCGAGCGTCCCGAGAGGCGCGGATGTTCGGCACCATCGCCCCGGCCGTTCGATCGACGGCGGAGGTCGCGACGAACCAGCCTTCGGACCAGGATCGGCCCATTTCCTGACCCGTGGCGCGCAAGGCGCCGGCGAAGCGGTTGTCGGGCAGCCCGGCGATCCAGTGCGGGATTTCGTTCACCTGAGACATGGCTCCGCCGAACGGGACCAAGGGCCCCAGCGACTTCGCCGCCCGGATCAGGCGGTTGATCCCGTCGATCCCGCGATTGACCAGCGTCTCGACCCCGGAAAGCACCGCCCGGACGGCCGTCATGGTGGCGTCGCCAAGCGCCAGGGGCAGAAGCCCCCAGGTGTCGCGGACGACGTAGAACGAGCCGACGAAGGCCCCGGACATGATCTTCGACGTGGTGATCGTGCCTTGCCACGCGGCGTCGAGAAACCCGTCCCAGGTCCGCCCCAGGACTTCGATCTCGCGACCGAACATCTCGAAGAAACCTTGCTTGATCGTCGTGCCGGCGCCGCGGAACACGTCGCCCATGGTGACGCCCGTGTCGACGCCCTGTTCTTTCAGGGTCCGGAGCTGCGCTTCGGTCAGGCGCATCGTTTCCGTCACGTCTCCGATGTCCTCCCGCACGGCGCGCGTCGCCAGCCCGAAGGCCCCGGCGACCGTGCCTGCCGCCGCCGCGATGGCCGCGATGACCGGGAGTAGGGGCGCCATGGCCGTCCAGACCGCCGCGCCCGTGGCGACCATGCTGGCCCTGATCGACGTTCCGGCGCGCATGGCGGCCATCTGGAAGGCGTCGAGAAGCTGAGGCCCTTGCTGCAGGGCGATCATGAGGGGGTTCATGCCCATGGCGGCAGTGACGCCAATGTCGGCGAACTGACGGGAGAGATTGAGCCCCTCGGCCGCCGTGAGGCCCATGCTGGCGCGGGTCGCCCCGAGGGCGGCCGTCTGCTGCATGATGGAGACGTTCATGATCTCCGTCGCGCCGTTGGATCGCCGGGCGGCGTTGGCGAGACGATCGGTGGCGTCCTCCGCCCTGGAGACGGCCTGCTCCACGCCTCGCGCGCCCGTGGCGACCTTGTGAAAGGCTCGATCGGCGGCGTCCGCGCCGGATCCATCGAACTCGAAACCCAACAGAGCGAGGTCCATCAGCCGCGCCTCCCTTTGGCGTCAGCGATCACTTCGCCGACGATCTGCGGCCACCGCTGGCGCGCGAGCGTCACCCAGGGGCGGCCCGGCCGTCCCCGTGCCCCGTAATGGACGTGGCGGGCATAGCGGGCCGTCCAGATGGCGCGCAGAGGCCCGGTCATGTCCCAGGCCAGGATCGCGAGCGACGACGGCCCCGCGTCATAGCTGACCGGCCCGCCGCTCTTCGGCTTGTCCTGGGCGACCATGGGCGACCGTCCGGGCCTGACCACAAGGGAGGCGCGAAGGAAGCCCACGTCGACGGGCATGTTGCCGCCTGCGCCGATGGGCGTCTGGGCGAACGCGATCAGTCGCTGGACCGATTCACGCATGATCGCGTCGCTGTCCGACCGGACGCGCGCGATGCGCTCCAGGAACTGCTTTTCGAAGTCGGGGCGGCGCGTGCTCATGGCCGGCTGGCCTCGTTCAAGATTTCATCCCGGCGGCGAAGCACCTTCGCGGCAAGCTTTCCCGGTGCGCTGGCGCAGAACTCACGATGACGAAGCTCCGGCAGGGCGTCGGGCGGATTGGCCCCGAAAGTCGCCAGCACATGATCGGCGGGCCGCGCGGCGGTTATGCCGTCCAAAGCCCCTAGCTCCACCAGAGACGCCTCCAGCTCAGCCACGGCTAGGGCGTAGCGGCGGCCGGCTTCCTGACGCCTCGAAACCAGCGCCAGATCGGTGATGTGCGGCTCCTTGCCCCACGTGCTCCAGTCGACGAAGCGTCGGGGGCCTTCAGTCCATTGGAAGCGGCGGTTAGCCCGGCCTTTTCCTGGGGGGGGGATAGTCATCTCGCCGCTTCCATCATCTGCGCCAATCCTATCATGTTCGTCATCTGTTCTCAGCGAAAACTTGAGCGGCGACCGCGTTTCCACAGCCGCCGCCCCGCGCCATGGCGGGCCCTCATCACTCCCGCCCTGTCGCGATCTCATGCCATCGGATCGATGCCCAGGGCGCCGCGAAGCTGCCGGGTCGCCGCTTCGGCGCGGGCATGACCAGCGTCGGCACTGGCCTCGGCCTCGCGGTCGCGAAGCCCGTCCGCCCCCTTTTCGAAGGCCTCTTCGACGATGTTCATGTGCTGGAGCGCATCTCGAAGCTCTTGCACGCTGTCGACGTAGCCCGGGTTCTGATCTGAGACGAAGGCGTCGATCACCATTCCCGGAGGCGAGCTGAAGCCGCCGGTCGTGATCGGGCTGGGGGCGTTTCGGATCGCCGCCAGAACCACACTGTCCCCGCGCTTTGCTGCCGCTTGGAGCGCGTCCGCTCTTGCCTTGTCGCCGGCCGGGCCGTGTCCCATCTCGCGGAAGGCTCGTCGCACCTCGTCGGCCCCTGGCGGGTCGGAAAGGACGCCGGCTCGTTCAAGAGCGGCTTTTTCCTTGGCCTGAATGGTCTCGATGAATTTTCGGGCGACGGTGTTCATCTTGGCCTTCGCGATCTCCGTCGTCCGCGCAACTGCGCGCCGGAGTTCCAGCGCATTCGCCTCTCGGGTCTTGAGGGGCGTCTGCGCCGCCCGAACCGCCAGTAGACCGTCATACGCCGACGTCAGCTCGTCGAAGGTGCCGAAGAGGTCAGAGAACAGGCGGTCGCCCTCTCGGTGGCCGAAGACCTTGCGGACGGAGCGGCTGCTGATCACGCCAGGCCGGATTTTCGTGCGGGACATGGGTCTTTCTCTGGATTGCGGGCCGGGGCCCTGGGGGGAGGTCATGAGCCGCTCCATGGGCGTCGGGCTGGACGGCTCGGGTAGCCGTAGACGCCGAAGAGGGCGGTGGACTTGGGCTTGGCGCGACACAGGCCGATGACCCCGGCCGCCGCGTTCGCGAGGTCGTCATGGGCGCCGGGCGCGTGGTCGATCATTTCCCGGCCGCCTCGCGAGACGCGGCGCTCCAGCCCGACCAGCTGCGAAACCAGCCGGGGACTATCGAGAAGGTCGGCCTTGCCGCTGTTCAGGACCGGGAGAAGGTCGCGGTAGATTTCGGAGCGGGTCGGTTGCGACACCTCATAGGTCACGCCTCGCTTGCGAAACTGCTCCTTCGGCCACTCGCCCGCGTATTTGTCCCCGGTCACCCGGGCGATGCCGTAGCCCTTCAGAACGGCGCAGAACTCGTCGACGACGGCTTCCGGGGAGAAGGGGGCCTTTCGCTCCCTCAGGCAGTCCAGGACGGCCATCTCGCCGACCGTGTGCCCGATCGCCAGCGTCATCGCGTCAGACACACCGCCGGAAGGGTCGACGAACGCCCGATAGTGGACGCCCGGCTCCGGCGGTCGCTCGGTCACCTCTTCGGAGACGCAGGACCGCACCACTTCCAGGCTGACGAAGGCCTCAATGTCTTTCCGGAACTCCGCCAGATATTCGGCCGATGCGCTCGCCGCGTCGCGTTCCATGGCCCGGTCGACCACCGCCTGGGCAATCGTCGGGTTCATCTCCCGCGTGGTGGCCTTCCAGACCAGCGGAGCGCCGGCCTTGCCCCAATGGGCGTTGAAGGCGTCCCAGAGCGCCCCGCGCCGCGCATAGGGCGAAGAGGCGCAAAGCATCATGGATCCCGGAATGGAGGCCATGCCCGGCCGCACCGCGTCCAGGATGGCATGATCGGGCTCGGCCGCTTCATCGTCCGATCTCCAGAACGCCACCTCGTCCGCCAGAACCGCGGCGAAGGCATAGCCCCGCGTCGTGCGGAACGAGGCCGTGCCGACCTCGATCGTGACCTGACTGTCGAGGTCCAGACTGTCGGCGGTCTCGCCCCGGATGCGCGCCGCCAGCATCGGCACCTGACTGACCAGGCCCTTGATGTAGCGCATGATCACGCGGGCCTGCTTCCGGTCGGCGGCGATCACCATGACGGTCGCCCGCTCGCCCGGCTGGAGGAACTGCCGATACTCCCGGAAGGTCGCGAGGTAGACCGCGACGAGGGCCATGGTGAAGGACTTCCCGCCCCGGCGCCCGATGACGAGCCAAGCCTCTTCGGACGGGCCCTCAGGGGGCGCTTCCCGGCCCGTGTGGCGGCGGTAAAGCTCCATGGCGTCGTCGCCCATGGGAAGGCCGAAGAGGGCCGCCAGGAAGGCCCGCCATGCCGTCCAGTCGCCCCGCTTGAACCAGGGGGCGAAGAGGTTGGGATCGTCGCAGGCCCGGAGAATGTCGATCATCGGCCACCCTCCGCCTGACGGGCGAGGTAGTCCCGGAGATCGGGGGTCACGTCACGCGCGCGACGCTCCAGCCCCAGGGCCTCGAGGTGGCGGCGTTGTGCGTTCGCCAGGGTAATGAAGGACGCGAGATCGACCGGCTCGCCCTCGAGGTAGGAAGCGGCACGGTCGCGGATCATGGCCCCCATGAGGGCGGCGGCCGTGATCACCTCGGCCTTCATGGCGGACACGGCGTCCCATCCGCCAAGGTCGGCGGCGAGAGCCTCCCTCAGCTCCGAAGTGTCCCGGTGCGCGCGGGTCCGCTTGTCGAGATCGTCCAGGGTGCGAAGGCGGGCCTTGGCGGGCGCTTTCTGCCCCGGATCGCGCCTGCGACGGGCGGGCTTCATCGGCTTAACGGCGGGCATTCTTCGGCCTCGTTTGGCGGGTCGTTTGTGGGGAAGCCTCGGCAGAAAGCCCGATCACGTCGACATTCTGGGAAACCGTGGCGGACGATCGCTCCGCCAGCGCGGTCGTGAGGGAAAAGGCCTCCGAAGAGGGCTCTTCGCCCCAACGCCACCAGTGCATCGGCTCGCCGTCGTGAAGGCTGAGGGTTTCGGTGATCGTCAGGCACATTGCTGCCTCCCCGTGTCGTTGGCCGTCTGGGTCGCTTCGACGTGGCGGAGAATGTCGGGCGGGACGCGGCATCCGGGTTCACCGGGAGGCGGGCCGAACTCGTCGGCCTTGGACCGCCAGTAGAACGGCGTCCGTTGCCAGCCGCGCACTCGCCAGAGCCATTGACGGTCGCTCTCAGGGCGGCCGATCAGGAACAGGTCGTCGCCGGTCGGGAGGAAGGCTTCCCAGCCGCGCTTTTCGGTGAGCCAGCGATCTGCGGCGCCCAGGAACCGGCCTTGCTGTTCGGCCGCGTCTGGGGATTCGGCCATGAACTTGTTGACCGCCATTTCGAGGGCGACTGCCGGAACTCCGCCGGCGGTGATTGCAGCGACTGCCGTTCGGACCTTCTCTCGATTGGACCGACTGGCGCTTCCCTTCGGCATGGCCGCGAAGATGCGGTCTGCGATCGCCATGTCTGCCGACTGGACCGAAGCGGGTTTCTCAGTGGGTTTGATCAGAGGGTTATGGCGCACCTCCGGGTGCGGTTTCTGGAACCGGTGGGTGAGGTTTTCGGAACCGGTGGGTGAGGTTTTCTCATCGTCCGGGCGGTCGATATGCGAACCAACCGGTGAGGTTTCCCGCCGTGCCCGATACCAGTCGACCAAGGGCTGGTCGGACGTTTCGCCGGTCAGGAAGTAGCGGTTGTGACGCGACCGGCCGCAGGTTCTCTCGACCCGCAACAGGCCGGCCTTTTCGAGCGCCTGGACGCCGCCCCGGACGCCCTTCTCACTGGCGCCCAGCATCTTCGCGAGATCCGTCACGGCGGGGTGGGCGTAGCCGCGAGCGCGGTTGACGTGCTGACCGATCGTCACTCCGACGACGCGGGCAAAAGGTGTCAGGCCTTCGGACTGTGAAAGAAGGACCGACTCGATCCAGGCCATCCGGGAGGCGGTGAAGGCGTCAGCCATGCGCCACCTCCAGCCCCAGGAAGTGGCCGTCGTCGTTGAAAACCGTCCGAAGGACAGTGTAGGCTTCCCCCTGCTCCGACCCGCCATTTGAAGAGCATCCAGCCCCGGCCGCGCCCGCCAGCGCGCCGGGGCTTTCCATTTCTGGCGGGCCTTCGTCACGAGGGGGCAGGGCCATGCGTTAGGCGGCCTCGGCGGTCGAAAGGGCGCGACGAAGCTCGCCGACGTTCCATGCAGTCACCTGGGGGCCCAGCTTGCGGGGCGCCGGGATGCGGCCGGCCTTAGACCACCGCCAAATGCTGGAAGGCGCTACGGCGTAGAGGTCAGCGACAGTGTGAAGTCGGACATAGGCTTCATCGGGCAAGTCGCTAAACTTGCTGGCGGATTGCCCGTTAGGGTGCGTTGGCATTGGCGGCTCCGACATGGGACGATGCCCTGTCGTGCCGCATTGCCGGTGAGGCCGCGCCGCCTGAAAAATGCGAGGTTATTAGAGGCGGGACTTTGGTCGCCGGAGAAGCTCTCGAACGGCGTCAGGACTGGCGTTCATGCGACCCCCGCTTCGCCGCTCCAGGCATGAGCAGGCCAACCGGGCCGCAGTCTGCATCATCGGCCCCGGGGGGATGGGGCGTCCCTTCGCGCGTCGATATCTCAGGACTTCCGCGTAACGCTGCGCGAAGCGTGCCGCGATCTTGGTCGGAGCGGTTAGGGAGCGAAACCACGTCTCGGCCGGGTCGACGGGAGGGCGGCCTTTGAGACGCTTGAGGCCTCGCCTAACCAGGCTTGCCAAGGCCTCGCGATCGTCCCGATTGATCGGTGAGTCCCCTTCTAGGAAGGCTGCGATCTGATCGGTGTCCCCGGTGCGTTCGAAATCTTCGATCGCGAGGGCCAAGCAACGGACTGGCGAAAACTCGCTAAGGTCCGTCATGCCGCCCCCCGGATCGACGTCACGTTGCCCTTCGGCACGGGCTTGGCGAGGAAGGCGGCCCATTCCGCCATAAGCCGCCGGCGACGTTCGAACATGTCCCCTCTGCGATAGGCTGCCTCGACCTTGTTCCCGACAGTGTGCGCTAGGGCCATCTCGCAGACTTCGGACGGATAGGAGGTCCGCTCCGCGCTCCAGTCGCGGAAAGTGGAACGGAAGCCGTGAGGCACGGCCGCGACGTCCAGTCGCCGGGTGACGGCCGAAAGGGTCATGTCAGAGAGCGCGCCGCCCCTGGCGGCCGGGAACACAAGATCCGTCCCGCCCATCCGCGGCACTTTCGCCAGCAGGGCCAAGGCCGCGTCGGACAGCGGGACGCGGTGCTCTTTCCCCGCCTTCATCCGCTCGGCCGGGATGGTCCAGACCTTCGCCGCTAGGTCGATTTCAGCCCAGGTCGCACCGCGCACTTCGCCGGATCGGGCGGCGGTCAGGATGGCGAACTCCAGCGCGCGGGCGCCCATGCCTTCGGCGGCTCTGAGACGGACCATGAAGCCGGCCACCTCGTCGATCGGCAGGGCCGGGTGGTGCGTGACCTTGGCCACGCGCGACGGCCGGGCGAGAAGCTTGTCCAGATGCCCTCGCCAGCGGGCGGGGTTCTGCCACGGGCCGTCGATCAGTCCCCGCGCTTGGGCCGCGTCCAGAACTTGCTCAATGCGCCCGCGAAGTCGCTTGGCCGTCTCGGTCTTGGTCGACCAGAGGGGCTCTAGGATTTTCAGGACGTGCGCCAGCCCCACGTCGCCGACCGCCAGCGGCCCGATCACCGGATAGGCGTAGGCCTCGAGGGTGCTGCGCCACTGCCGCCGATGCTTCGGATTGGCCCAGCTGGCCTCATGAGCGGCGATGAACGTCTCGGCCGCCTCCCGGAACGTCGCGCGACGTCCGGCGGCGGCGAGGGCGGCTCGTCTTGCGGCCTCCCGGCTGGCGATGGGGTCCAGACCTTCCCGGACGTCTTGGCGAGCCTTACGGGCCGATTCCCGCGCGGCTCGCAGAGACACCTCAGGATAAGGCCCCAGGCCCATGTCGCGGCGGCGACCGGCAAGTGAGAAGCGGAGCACCCAGGATCGGGAGCCGGTGGGGCTGACGTCCAGGTGAAGGCCGGGGACGCCGCCGACCGCATGGCGGCCAGGGAGTGTCAGGCGGCGAATCGCAACCTCGGAGACCTCTCGCGCTATCTTCGGCATTTCGCCCCCACAACCCACCCCACAAAAGGGCTGCTATTGAGTGATACGGCTTGCACCGCCGTGCGTCAACGAAAGCCAATCAGGGCGGGCATTTGAGCCGGTCACTGATACCGTGTGATACGGCCTGCGACATGGCGGAGGGAGACACCCTGTCCGCCATTCGGACGGCGTTAACCAAGCCAAAACCGGCGTGTGGCACATCGTTGCCCATGAGCGTCGCAGCACGTCGATGTCTGCTGATCGCGGCGATCGCGCCGCTGGTTTCGGGCTGCGCCCTGTTTGGCATCGGACCGAACCGCGCGGCGACCGCGCCCGTGGTGCGGGATCCGGCGCCGATCGTCAGCGGAACGATGCGGCCCTATCAGATCCGCGGCCGCTGGTACCACCCGCAGGAAGACCCGGATTACGAGGAGGTCGGTCTGGCCTCCTGGTACGGCGACCGGTTCCACGGGCGGCCGACGGCGACGGGCGAGACGTTCGACATGAACGCCCTGACGGCGGCGCACAAGACGCTGCCCCTGCCGGGTCTGGTCGAGGTCACGAACCTGGAGAACGGGCGCACCGTCGTGCTGCGCGTCAACGACCGGGGGCCGTTCGTGGTCGGGCGGATCATCGATCTGTCGCGCGGCGCCGCGCGGGAACTGGGCCTGCTCGAGCGGGGCGTGGGCCGGGTGCGCGTCCGTTATCTTGGGCTGGCGCCCCGGTTGGGACGCGAACGCGCGGCCCTCGAAGGCGGGTTCGAGGTCATGGCGCGCGTCGTCGACGCCGCTGGGGACAGCCCGGCTTTCTGACGGACCGGCCCTTGGCCGCGTCGCCGCCTGCCGCCATACAGGACGGGTGTCGCGCGGACGGTTCATCACATTCGAGGGAGGGGAGGGGGCCGGCAAGTCCACCCAGGCCCGGCGGCTGGCCGACGCCCTGCGCGCGCGCGGCCACGACGTGGTGCTGACGCGCGAGCCCGGCGGGTCTCCCGGCGGCGAACGCATCCGGGCGCTGGTGGTGTCCGGCGGGGCCGAGGACTGGTCGCCCATGACCGAGACCCTGCTGATGTTCGCCGCGCGCGACGACCATCTGAACGCCGTGGTCCGACCCGCGCTGGAGGCCGGAAAGTGGGTGATCTGCGACCGCTTCAGCGATTCCACGCGCGCCTATCAGGGGGCGGCCGGCGGCGTCGATGCCGCCTTCGTCGAGGCGCTGGACGCCGCCGTGGTGGGTGCGGATCAGCCGGACCTGACCCTGATCTTCGACCTGCCGTCCGAGCGCGGCCTCTCACGGGCCTTGGCGCGAGGCGAGGCGGAGACGCGGTTCGAGGGCAAGGGCGCAGAGTTTCACGCCCGTCTGGCCGAGGCGTTCCGCGCCATCGCCGAGGCCCATCCGGAGCGTTGCCGCCTGGTCGACGCCGACGGCGACTTCGACGTGGTGGCCGACCGCGTGCTGGCGGCGGTGGAGGCCGCCGGGCTGTGACCGAGCACCCCCGCGATCGGTTCGATCTGGTTCCGGACGTGGAGGCCGAGCTGGCCTTTCTGGACGCCCTGGAGCGAGGTCGGCTGCACCATGCCTGGCTGCTGTGCGGGCCCGAGGGGCGGGGCAAGGCGACCTTCGCGCACCGAGCCGCGCGGCGACTGCTGGGCGCGGCGGCCGATCCGTCACGCGGCCCGCTGGGCGCGCGGCCGGACGATCCAGTCAGCCGTCTGATCTCGGCCCAGTCGCATCCCGACCTGCTGGTGCTGGAGCGCGCCGTGGAGGGTGGCAAGACCAAGCGGAACATCTCGGTCGATCAGGCGCGGGATTTGCCGGAGTTCTTTTCCAAGAGTCCGGCGCAGGCCGGACGACGCGTGGCGATCATCGACGCGGCCGACGACCTGAACGCCAATGCCGCCAACGCCATCCTGAAGACGCTGGAGGAGCCGCCGCCCAGCGGCATCCTGCTGCTGGTGTGCCATGCGCCCGGCCGGCTGATCTCGACGATCCGGTCGCGGTGTCGCCGGCTGATGTTCCGGCCGTGGACCGAGGCGGCGATCGCCGAGATGCTGCGGAACAAAATGGGTCTTGGCGTCGGAGAGGCCGAGGCGGTGGCGGCGGGGGCCGGCGGCTCGCCCGGCGCGGCGCTGGCGGCGGTCGGGGACGAGACGCGCGCGGCGGACGACCTGGCACGGCCCTGGGTGGAGACCCCCGGCCCGCTGGATCGGTCGGAAAGATTGGCCCTGCAGGGCACGTTGCGTGGAGCCGAAGGCGCCGCGCGCTTCGACGCCATGATGGACCGGCTGGCCGCGGCCGTGCGGGATAGGGCGCTGGCGGGCGGGGAGGGGGCGTCTGACTGGGCCGAGCTGTGGTCCCGCCTGACCGAGTGGCCCGACAGGGCGGCGGGCCTGAACCTGGATCGGGGAGAGGTGCTGGCGTCGGCCCTGAACGATCTGGAGCGGACCAAGGCGCGCGCATGCTGATCGACAGCCACGTCAACCTCCATGCGCCCCAGTTCGACGAGGACCGGGACGAGGTGATTTCCCGGGCGCGGGAAGCCGGGGTCGGCCTGATGGTCGAGATTTCCGATCGACTTTCGACGTTCGAGGCGACCCACGGACTGGCCATGGCGCACGAAGACATCTGGTGCACGGTCGGCGTTCATCCGCATGAAGCCCGGCATTACACAGACCTGACGGCCGACCTGCTTGTAGGGTTTTCTCAAAGAAAAAAGGTCGTCGGAATAGGGGAGTGTGGCCTCGACTTCCATTATGACCTGAGCCCGAGGGACGTCCAGGAAGCCGTCTTCCGCCAGCATGTCAGGGCGGCCCGGGCGTCCGGACTGCCTCTTGTGGTCCACACGCGTGAGGCCGACGACGTCATGGCCGGAGTGCTGGCCGAAGAGATGGTCGACGGACCGTTCCGTTTCCTGATGCACTGCTACACGTCGGGCGCACAACTCGCGGAAAGAACTGCGGAAATGGGGGCCTGGTTCTCGGTGTCCGGCATCGCCACCTTCAAGGCGGCGGAGGACGTCAGGTCGGTCATCCGCGACATGCCGGCGGACCGCATCATCGTCGAGACGGACTGCCCCTATCTGGCGCCCGTGCCGCATCGCGGGCGGCGCAACGAGCCCGCCTACGTCGGCCATGTGCTGGACAAGCTGGCCGAAATCCGCGGCTGGTCGCGGAAGGAGGCGGAGGCGCGCACGACCGACGCCTTCTTCGCCCTGTTCGACCGCATTCCAAGGCCGGCGGGCGCATGAGCGACGCGCTGGAGGTCGTGATCCTCGGCTGCGGCTCGTCCGGCGGCGTGCCGCGCGGCGACGGCGACTGGGGCGCCTGCGACCCGGCCGATCCGCGAAACCGGCGCACACGATGCTCGGCCTGGGTCCGGAGGACGGGACCGGACGGTGAGACCAGCGTCCTGATCGACACGTCGCCGGATCTGCGGACCCAAGCGTTGGCGGCCGGGATCAAGCGCGTGGACGGGGTGATCTACACCCATGATCATGCCGACCAGACCCACGGCATCGATGACCTGCGCGTCTTCGCCATGCGCGCTCGCCGGCGGGTTCCGGCGTGGATGGACGCGCCGACACGAGAGGCGCTGACGAGCCGCTTCGGCTACATCTTCGAAAGCGTGCAGGGCTATCCCGCCATCGTCGAGGCGCGGGATCTGCCTGCGCACGGATCGGCATGGAGCATCGACGGTCCGGGCGGCGTCGTTCCGGTGACCACCTTCGACCAGGGTCACGGGCCGATCCGCAGCGTCGGGGTGCGGCTGGGCGACGTCAGCTATTCCAGCGACGTCGATGCGCTGGACGACGCCGGACTGGACGCCGTGCGCGGCAGCCGGCTCTGGATCGTCGACGCACTGCGGTTCACGCCGCATCCGACGCACGCGCATCTGGATCGCACGCTGGACTGGATCGCCGCCGCCGACGTCGAACGTGCCGTGCTGACGAACCTGCACATCGACATGGATTACAACGTCCTGTCGTCGATCGTCCCGGTGAATGTGGAAGTGGCTTGGGACGGCTGGAGCGCCGCAGTGCCACTCTGAGCGTGCTCGCAATTGCGCATAATATGTCTTAGGCGATAACCGTACATGTGGGCGATCTGGCGATCTGGCGCCGCCCCGCCTAGGCTGTCCCCCGTCAGCCGAAGGAAGAGCAGATGGCCGGACTCAGGAACAAGCGAGGCTTCATCGATAAGGAGCGCCTCGACCTTTCGGAGCGCCAAGCCGTCGAATATTGGATGAAGCGCTGGGGTGTGACGCGCGACCAGATCACCGCCGCGCATCGCAAGGTCGGCCGTCTGACCAGGGACATCGCCGCCGAGCTGGGCAAGAAGCGCTGAGCCTGAAACGCCGACGGCGGGAAGAGCCTGAGCCCTCCCCGCCGCCGTCATCTCACACTGGCTGAGCGGATCAGCCGATGCGTTCGAACACGCCGGCCAGGGCCCGCATGCGGCGGGCGTCGACCGCGTTGACGCCCCGGGCGCCGGCAGCGGCGGTCAGCTTGGCTGCCACCGCGTCGCCGACGGCCGCGTCGCCCGAACCGCGGCGCCAGCCGTCGATGACCGCCTTGGCTTCGCCCATCAGCGCGGCGTCCGCGCCGGCACGGGTCAGCTGGTCGACGTAGGCCATGGCCACGTCCGGCGTATCCGCCCATTCGACGCGGGTCTGGGTCTGCGGGTTGATCACGTCCATCCGCACCGCCTCGGCTGCGGCGATTTCGGCGGCCGACAGCTGGTCCGACGGCACCAGCTTCAGCACGTCCAGACCGCGCGCGATCTCGCTGGAGTAGATCCGGCCGTTGAACCAGTAGGCCGACCAGGAGCCGCCGACCATCAGCTTGTCGGCATCCAGCGGGCCGCGGTCGAAATAGGCGATCTCGACCGGCTTCATCGGGTCCGAGAAGTCCATGATCGAGATGCCGCCCTGGTACCAGGCCTGGACCATCAGGTCGCGGCCCGGGACCGGGATCAGGTTGCCGTTGTGGGCGACGCAGTTCTCGCTGGCGTTCTGGGCCGACGGCAGCTTGTGGAACGCCCGGCCGCGCAGACGGCCGTCGCCGCCGATGGTGGCGATCAGGTTGGCGCCCCAGGTGGTCGGATCCGAAGCCTGGCAGCGCGCGCCGATGCCCCCGCTCCACTCGTCGGTGAACACCACCTTGTCGCCCGTGTTGTCGAAGGTGGCCGAGTGCCAGTAGGCCATGTCCGGATCGAACAGGTCGGACACCCGCTTCGGATTCTGCGGGTCGCTGATGTCCAGCAGGATGCCGTTGCCCGCGCAGGCGCCGGCGGCGCGGTTGATCGACGGGAAGACCGTGATGTCGTGGCACTGGTCGGTCTGGGCCGCTTCCTGGCTGGTCACGCCGATGCGCCCGCCGGTCCACAGACCGTCCACGCGACCGTTGGCGTCGGCGAAGATGCGCGGCCGGTTGACGATGGCGGCGTCCTGCGGACGGTCCAGCGGGACCTTGATGACGTCGATCGAGAACAGCGCGGTGTCCGGGTTGCGGCCCGGCGCGCCGCCGGAGCAGATCGACAGCTCCTCGGTTCGGCGCACGCCGGAGGTGCCGGAGTTGTAGACGTAGAGGACGTTCTCCTCGCTGCTGGGCACCAGGGTGTGCGTGTGCGAGCCGCGGCAGGTCTGGACCGCAGCCACCTGGCGTGGGGCCGACAGGTCGGAGATGTCGAAGATGCGCACGCCGCGGAAGCGCTCGGCGTTGACCGCGCCCCCTGCCCCGCCGGTGCCGCAGTCGACGCGGCCACGGTTCTCTTCCACCGACATGAACAGCAGGTTGCCGTGCACCGACAGGTCGCCCTGCCCGCCCGGACAGACCACCGACAGGATCAGCTTCGGCTCGGCGCCCGTCACGTCATAGGCGTTGAAGCCGTTGAAGTTGCCGACGAAAAGCCGGCCGTTCGACATGGCCATGTCGGTGTTCGACAGAGCCAGCGGGCTGAAGGTGTCGGGGCTGGCCTGTATGCGGGCGTTCAGCGCCTGGCCCTCTTCCGCCGTCGTCGGGGGAGCGAAGATCATGGCCGGATCGAAGAAGCCCGGCGGCGGCGGCGTGGCGCTTTCGAGCACCAGGCCCTTGGCCGCCTGACCGGCGTCCAGAATGCCGTCGGACAGGGCCGTCCGCTCGTCGGGCGCGACCGTCGGCGTCTGGGTCTGGGCGGCGGCGGTCGCGGCGCAGGCCAGAACGGCCAGCGCGGCGGCGGAGGAAAGCAGGGTCTTTCGAACGAACATGGCCGCTCCTTGAAGTGAAGGTTCAGAATTCCGCGAGAAGGCTGCGCATGCGCAGGATTTCAGCCGTCTGGTCGCCCACGACGGAGGACACGAAGTCGCTCATCAGCGTGTCCTGGGCGGCGTCCGGCACGGCCAGCAGGGCGTCGACCATGTCGAGCGCGCCCTGGTGGTGCTGGATCATGCCTTCCAGAAACAGGCGGTCGAACTGGGGCCCGGACGCCGCGGCCAGCCGCGCCATCTGGGCGGGCGACAGCATGCCGGGCATCAGCGGCGTCTCGGACGGCGCGGTCGAATGACCCGCGTGGCCCGCATGGGCGTCGTGTCCGCCGCCATGGCCGGCGTGCAGGTCGTGCGCCTCGATCGGCAGTCCCCGCGACTCCAGCCAGCCGGTCATCAGCGCCATCTCCGACGCCTGGCTGATCGCGATGCGTCGGCCCAACGCCTTGATCCGGGGCGAGTGTCCGCGCGTCTCGAGCAGTTCGACCATCTCCACCGCCTGGGCGTGGTGGACGATCATGTGGCGCATGAACTGGACGTCGGCGTCGATGAAGCTGGTCCGCCCCATCTCCCGCGCCTGCTCGGCCGTCACGACGCGCGAGGGCTGACCGGGTGCGCCGGGGTTGAAGATCGGCGGCGACGCCGGCGGGTCCTGGACCGCGCCGGCGACGAGAGGGTCGTGAAGGATCAGGGTCAGGGCCGATGCGGCGAGGCCCAGCAGATGCGGCAAGTCATGAACTCCGAACGACGTCGGCCGCAGACTAGGGCCTGCCCCGCCGTGCGGGCAAGCCGGAAGCCGTGTCTAATCCGTAATGTTCGACGCCGACGTCAGATGTGGATCACGCGTCCGTAGGCGTCCAGAGCCGCCTCGTGCATCGCCTCGGACATGGTCGGGTGCGGATAGACGATGCCGTGTATGTCCTCTTCGGTCGCCTCCATGGTGATGGCGGTGACGTAGCCCTGGATCATCTCGGTCACTTCGGCCCCGATCATGTGGGCCCCGATCAGGGCGCCCGTTTTGGCGTCGAAGATGGTCTTCACGAAGCCCTCGGTCTCGCCGGACGCGATCGCCTTGCCGTTCACGCGGAAGGGGAAGCGACCGATCTTCACGTCGCGCTTCTCGGCTCTGGCTTGCTGTTCGGTGACGCCGACGGAGGCCACCTGCGGCTGGGCATAGGTGCAGCCGGCGATGGGCGAATGCACGTTCGGCGTCTTGTGGCCCGCGATGTGCTCGGCGGCGTGAATGCCTTCGTGCGACGCCTTGTGGGCCAGCCAGGGGGCGCCGGCGCAGTCGCCGATGGCGTAGAGCCCCTTCACATTGGTGGCGCAGTGGCCGTCGATGGTGATGTGGCCGCGGTCCATGTTCACGCCCAGCGCCTCCAGCCCGATGCCGTCGGTGTTGGCGGTGATGCCGACGGCAGAGATGCAGACCTCGGCCTCCAGCGTCTCGGCCTTGCCGCCGGCCTCGATCGACACCTTCACGCCGGACTTGTCCTTGGCCACTTTCGTGACCTTGCAGCCGGTGCGGAACTTCATGCCGCGCTTTTCGAACGCTTTCTGCGCGGCCTTGGACACTTCTTCGTCCTCGACCGGCATGATGCGCTCGACGGCCTCGACCACCGTCACTTCGGCGCCCAGCGCGCGATAGAAGCTGCCGAACTCGATGCCGATGGCGCCCGACCCGATCACGACGATCGACCTGGGCATGAACTTCGGCGCCATGGCCTCGCGATAGGCCCAGATGCGGTCGCCGTCGGCCTCCAGCCCGATCTGCGGGATCGCCTTGGCGCGCGCCCCCACCGCCAGCATGACCGACTTCGCCTCGACCGTTCGCGACCCGCCGGCCTTCAGCGCGATCACGACCTTGGGGGCGTCCTTGCCCTTCTCCAGCTTCGCCGTGCCCTCGATGACCTCGATCTTGTTCTTCTTCATCAGGAAGCCGACGCCGCTGTTCAACTGCTTGGCGACGCTGCGCGACCGCTGGATGATGGCGTCGAAGTCGAAGCCGACCTTGTCTGCGGACAGGCCGTAGTCCTTGAGGTGCGACAGGCTCTCGTACTTCTCGCCCGACTTCAGCAGGGCCTTGGTCGGGATGCAGCCCCAGTTCAGGCAGATGCCGCCCAGGTTCTCCCGTTCCACGATCGCGGTCTTCAGGCCCAGCTGGCTGGCCCGAATGGCGGCCACATAGCCGCCGGGGCCCGAGCCGATGACGATCAGGTCGAATTCAGCCACGGTCTCGTCCTCAGGCCAGCATGGTCACGGGGTCTTCGATCATCGCCTTGAAGACCTGCAGGAAGCGCGCGCCGACCGCGCCGTCGACGACGCGGTGATCGCAGGTCAGGGTCACGGTCATGACCGTGGCGACGGCCAGCTGGCCGTCTTTCACGACGGGGCGCTGCTCCCCTGCCCCGACGCTCATGATCGCGCCCTGGGGCTCGTTGATGATCGAGGCGAAGGTCTTGATGCCGAACATGCCGAGGTTGGAAACCGAGAAGGTGCCACCCTGGAACTCCTCGGGCTTCAGCTTGCGGTCACGGGCGCGCTTGGCCAGGTCCTTTGCCTCGGTCGCGATCTGGCGCAGCGACTTGGTCTCGCAGGCGCGGACGATCGGGGTGATCAGGCCGCCGTCGATCGCCACCGCCATCGCCACGTCGGCGTGGTGGTGCATGGCGATGCCCTCGGGCGTGTAGCTGGCGTTGGCCTCCGGCACTGCCTTCAGCGCCATGGCCGAGGCCTTCAGCACAAAGTCGTTGACCGAGACCTTGATGCCGTCCTTTTCCAGCATCGCATTGACCTTTGCGCGGGCGGCCAACAGGCCGTCGATCTCGCAGTCGATGGTCAGCGGGAAGTGCGGCACGTCGCGGAAGCTGTCGGTCAGGCGGCGCGCGATGGCCTTGCGCATGCCGTCCAGCGGAATGAGGTCATAGCTGCCGGCCGGGATCCCCTGCTGCTCCAGCGACAGGACCTGGCGCGGCTCGGCCTTGGCCGGCGCGCCGGCGGCGGGAGCGGCCGCTCCGCCCTTCACGCCTTCGACGTCGCGCCGGACGATGCGGCCATGCGGCCCTGTGCCCGTGATCGACGACAGGTCGACGCCGTTCTGCGCCGCGATCCGGCGCGCCAGCGGCGAGGCGAAGACGCGTTTGCCGTCGGACTTCACGGGCGCCGGTGCGGGTTTGGCCGCCTCGGCCCTGGGTTCAGCAGCCGCCGGCGCGGGCTTGATCGTATCGGCTTTGGCAGCCTCAGCCGCCGGGGCCTTGGCGGGCGTCGGGGCGGCCGCGCCGCCCTCGTCCTTCAGCCGGGCGATCGGTGTGTTCACCTTCACGCCCTCGGTCCCTTCGGCGACGAGGATGTCGGTGACCTCTCCCTCATCGACGGCCTCGACCTCCATGGTCGCCTTGTCGGTCTCGATCTCGGCGATCACCTGACCGGCCGAGACCACGTCCCCGACCTTGACGTGCCATTTCGCCAGCACGCCCTCCTCCATGGTGGGCGACAGGGCGGGCATCAGGATGTCGGTCATTGCACGCTCCCTTTCGCCGCGTCGGGCTCGGCCACCGTGCGGACGTCGTCGGCGGAGATCACCTCCGACATGCCCTTCAGGATCTGGTTGTAGGCCTGCTTCTCGTCCATGCCGTGCCGCACCTGATATCCGTGGGCCATGTGACGGGCAGCATAGGCCAGCATGCGGCCGAACTGGGTCGGGTCCGAAAAGGCCGGCTTGATCGCCATGACCGGCTCGCGCTTCGACCACCACATGCGCAGGATCTCGATCGCCTCGGGGTCGGCCGCCACGCTGTCCGGCACGTTCAGGCGGTGTTCGACGGGCTCGCTCATGCCATGACCGCCTTCACGGCCGCCACAACCTTATCGACGCCCGGCAGCGACAGAGCCTCCAGGTTGGCGGCGTAGGGCAGCGGCACGTCTTCCTGGTGCACACGCAGCGGCGGCGCGTCGAGATAATCGAAGGCGTGCTCGATCACCCGGGCCACGACCTCGGCCCCGACGCCCATCGGACCCCAGCCTTCCTCGGCCGAGACCAGACGGCTGGTCTTCTTCACGCTCTCTACGATCGTGTCGGTGTCCAGCGGGCGGAGGGTGCGCAGGTCGACGACCTCGCAGGAGATGCCCTCCTCCGCCAGCTTCTCGGCCGCCTGCAGGGCGAAGCCGACCATGCGGCTGTGGGCGGTGATGGTGACGTCGGTGCCTTCGCGCCGGACCTTGGCCTTGCCGATCGGAAGGACCCAGTCCTCGACGTCCGGCACGTCGAACTCCAGCCCGTACATCATCTCATGCTCAAGGAAGACGATCGGGTTCGGATCGCGGATGGCGGCCTTCAGCAGGCCCTTGGCGTCGGCCGCGTCGTACGGCGCGATCACCTTGAGGCCAGGGATCTGCGCGTACCAGGCCGAATAGTCCTGACTGTGTTGGGCCGCCACGCGGCTAGCCGCGCCGTTCGGGCCGCGGAACACCATCGGACAGCGGATCTGTCCGCCCGACATGTACAGGGTCTTGGCCGCCGAGTTGATGATGTGGTCGATCGCCTGCATGGCGAAGTTGAAGGTCATGAACTCGACGATGGGCTTCAGGCCGCTCATCGCCGCGCCCACGCCGACGCCGGCGAAGCCGTATTCGGTGATCGGCGTGTCGATCACCCGGCGCTCGCCGAACTCCTGCAGCAGCTCGCGGCTGACCTTGTAGGCGCCCTGATACTGGGCGACTTCCTCACCCATCAGGAAGACCGCCTCGTCGCGGCGCATCTCCTCGGCCATGGCGTCGCGCAGGGCGTCGCGGATGGTGGTCCGCACCATCTTGGCGCCGGCCGGGATTTCCGGGTCACGAAGCTCAACCCTCGGAGCGGTCGGCCCGGCGGCCTTGGCTGGACGGTCGGCGTCGTCCTGAGTGTTCGACTTCTCGCCTTCCGGGGTCGGCGTCGTCGCTTTCCCACCCTCAGCCGTAGTCGAATTCGTCGCCGCCGGTTCGTCGCCCGACAGGCGCGCGATCGGGGTGTTGACCTTCACGTTCTCGGAACCCTCAGCCACGAGGATTTCCAGCACCTCGCCTTCGTCGACGGCCTCGACCTCCATGGTCGCCTTGTCCGTCTCGATCTCGGCGATCACCTGGCCGGCCGACACGGTGTCGCCCGCCTTGATGTGCCACTTGGTCAGCGTGCCCTCTTCCATCGTGGGGGACAGCGCCGGCATCAGGATGTCGGTCAACGGTCAGGCCTCCACGTAGACGTCGGTATAGAGCTCGGACGGGTCCGGCTCCGGGCTTTCCTGGGCGAACTGCACGGCCTCGGCGACGATCGCCTTGATCTCGGCGTCGATGGCCTTGATCTCGTCCTCGGTCGCCTTGGCGTCGGCCAGCAGCTTCTTCACGTGCTCGATCGGATCGCGGGTCGTCTTGACCTCGTCGACCTCCTCCTTGGTCCGGTACTTGGCCGGATCGGACATGGAGTGGCCGCGGTAGCGATAGGTCTTCACTTCCAGGATGAAGGGGCCACCGCCTTCACGGGCCCGCTTCACGGCCCGCGCCGTGGCGTCCTTGACCGCCAGAACGTCCATGCCGTCGACCTGCTCGCCCGGAATGCCGAAGCTGGCCCCGCGCATGTGGAGATCGGTCGTCGCCGAGGCGCGCTCGATCGAGGTGCCCATGGCGTACTGGTTGTTCTCGATGATGAAGATGGCCGGCAGCTTCCACAGCTGGGCCATGTTGAAGCTTTCGTACACTTGGCCCTGGTTGGCCGCGCCGTCGCCGAAATAGATGAAGCTGACCGAGTCGTCGCCGCGGTACTTGCCGGCGAAGGCCAGCCCGGTGCCCAGGGCCACCTGGGCGCCGACGATGCCGTGGCCGCCGTAGAAGCCGGTCGGCACGTCGAACATGTGCATCGACCCGCCCTTGCCCTTGGACGAGCCGCCGATGCGCCCGGTCAGCTCGGCCATGACCTCTTTCGGGTCCATGCCGGCGGCCAGCATGTGGCCGTGGTCGCGATAGCCGGTGATGATCTTGTCGTGGCCCTGTTTGACGCTCTCCTGAACGCCCACGGCCACGGCCTCCTGACCGATGTACAGGTGGCAGAAGCCGCCGATCAGGCCCATGCCGTACAGCTGGCCCGCCCGCTCCTCGAAGCGGCGGATCAGCAGCATCTCGCGATAGAAGCGGAGGAGATCCTCCTTCGACGCCTGCGGGGCGTTCGGAAGTTTCTTCGGAGCAGTCTTTTCGGAGGGGGCTTTCGCCATCCGCCATCTCCCGGCTGGACCCCAGGGCCGGGGCCTTCTGACTTTACGGAAAGGGGCTTTAGCAGCCTTGGTTCCGGAAAGGCAAAGCCGGGATCACGGCCTGTAACATCAGTTTAGGCGGCGCCGGCGTCGCCTGCACTTCTACGACGACGTCGCGCGGGTCGGAATAGCCGAGCAGCGCCCTCGCCCGCTCTTCCAGCAGGTCGCGCGACAGGTTGTCGTCGCTGAGATGGCGCACCCGCACCTCGAGGTCTTCGCGTTCACGATCGAGGCGCGCCGCTTCGGTTTCCTTGGCGGTCAGGGCTTCGGCCCGCGCGTGGGCAGACAGCAGCCCAAGCTGACCAGTCAGCGCCTGGATGGACAGATAGACGACCGCCAGGAACAAAAAGGCGGTGACGCGGTACGGCTTCATGCGGTCCAGCAACTCGGACGCTCCTTCTGAGCGCGGGGGATTCCCTGATCAGGGATGACCGAAAATGCCTAACGAACCGTAGCTTGGCCGCGAAAACTAGCGCAGCAGCATGCCGTCGCCGTAGTACTGGCCCTGGTCGCCCAGCATCTCCTCGATGCGCAGCAGCTGGTTGTACTTGGCCGTGCGGTCCGAGCGGGCCAGCGAACCGGTCTTGATCTGCCCGCAATTGGTGGCGACCGCCAGGTCGGCGATGGTCGAATCTTCCGTTTCGCCCGAGCGGTGGCTCATGACGGCCGTGTATCCGGCGCGATGGGCCATGTCGACCGCATCCAAGGTCTCAGACAGCGTCCCGATCTGATTGACTTTTATCAGGATCGAGTTGGCCAAGCCCTCGCCGATGCCGGCGGCCAGGCGCACCGGATTGGTGACGAACAGGTCGTCGCCGACCAGCTGGACCCGGTCGCCCAAACGTTCGGTCAGGGCCTTCCAGCCGTCGAAGTCGTCCTCGGCGCAGCCGTCCTCGATCGACACGATCGGGAATCGTTCGCACAGATCGGCCAGGTAGCCGACCATGCCCTCGTGATCGAAGGTCTTGCCTTCGCCCGCCATCACGTACTTGCCGTCCTTGAAGAACTCGGTGGCGGCGACGTCCAGGCCCAGGTGGAAGTCCTCGCCGGCCAGATAGCCGGCCGCCTGCCCCGCCTTGGTGATGAACTCCAGCGCCTCCTTGGCCGACCCCAGGTTGGGCGCAAAGCCGCCCTCGTCGCCGACGTTGGTGTTGTGGCCGGCGTCCTTCAGCGCCTTCTTCAGCGCGTGAAAGATTTCCGTGCCCATGCGCAGGCTCTCCGAAAAGCTCTCGGCTCCGGTCGGTAGGATCATGAACTCCTGGATGTCGATCGGATTGTCCGCGTGGGCGCCGCCGTTGATGATGTTCATCATCGGCGTCGGCAGGATGCGGGCCGAGATTCCGCCGACGTAGCGGTGCAGCGGAAGTCCGGCCGAAATCGCGCTGGCCTTGGCGCAGGCCAGCGACACGCCCAGGATGGCGTTGGCGCCCAGCCGGCCCTTGTTCTCGGTGCCGTCCAGCTGGATCAGGGCCTCGTCGATGCGGCGCTGGTCCTCGGCGTCCATGCCGGACAGGGCGTCGAAGATCTCGCCGTTGACGGCGTCCACCGCCTTCTGGACGCCCTTGCCGCCCCACAGGTCCTTGTCGCCGTCGCGCAGTTCTACGGCCTCATGCGCGCCGGTCGAGGCGCCCGAGGGAACCGCCGCGCGGCCGAAGCTGCCGTCGTCCAGGACCACGTCCACCTCCACCGTCGGATTGCCGCGGGAATCGAGGATTTGGCGGGCGACGATGTCGGCGATGTCGGTCATGGGGACGTCCGGTGGCTGGAGGGTCCGGGCCGTTTAGCCCAGCCCCTTGCATTTCGCCACCGTCGCGCCGCCTGCGGGCGTCATCCGCAGCCTTCCACCAGCTGAATCGTCGGCCCTCCGGCCATGACCGTCGAGACCTTGCCGTCGCCGCCGACGATGTATCGGACGCCTCGCGCAGCCAGATCCCAGACGTAGTTTCCACTCGTGTCGCCGTTCGACCAAACGATGATCTCCTCGGCGGGAGGCGGATCATACTTGGCGGGGGAGACGGCGGCGGCGTCTCCGTAGGCCGCCTTGACCGCAGCGCCGTCGTCGCCCGGCCCGAACCCCTTTTCGGTCTTCAGCGTCGCGAACCGGTTCAGGATGATGTGGCGAACCTCTCCGCCGTTCAGCATGATCTGCACGCCGGGCGGGGAGTCGGCGAACTCGAGGATGGCGCAGGACATCACGTCCTCAGGCTGGGTTCGCAATCCGCCCCAGACCTGGGCGAGCTGCGGCACGGTCATGCCGATCCGGAGCGGACCCAGACCTTCGGGCGTCAGGGTCTCTCCGCTGGAGGCTGGAGCCGGTGCGGTCGCGGTGGAGCCGTCTCCCGAAGCTGGCGCCTCGGCCCGCTGACAAGCGGCCAGCGTCAGGATGAGAATGGAACTCAGGGCAAGCGCACGAACCATGGAACCCTCCCTTTGTGAGGGGCCCATTCACGCACGAAAACGGCGCGCGGGATACCCGCGCGCCGCAAACCTCAAGCCTCCGTCGAGACCTAGTCTTCCTTGGGCGTCAGCACCTGGCGGCCGCGATAGGTGCCGGTCTTCAGGTCGATGTGGTGCGGGCGCTTCAGCTCGCCGGTGTCCTTGTCCTCGACGTAGGCATTCGTGCCCAGCGCGTCGTGGGCGCGGCGCATGTTGCGGCGGGAGGGCGATACTTTTCGCTTCGGAACGGCCATGTCCGTCTCAATCTTGGGCTGGGCGCTTCGTCAGCGCGGAAATGACGGCAGCGGCCGAACCGGGCCGCTGCGGGAGGCGGGCTTATGCCGGAACGTCATGGCGATTTCAAGCCTTGCGGCGCGCCGCCCAGTCTTCGCGCGACACAGCATAGAAAAAGCTGTCCTTCCACTCTCCGCCGACGTTCCAGGTCCGCTCCGCGAAACCGGTTCGGACGAAGCCCAGCTTCTCCAGCAAGCGAATCGACGCGGCGTTCTCCGGATCGACGTCGGCCGTCGCGGCCGGATGGTCGGTGATGGCGAACAGGCGGTCGACGGCGACCTCGACGGCCTCGGTGGCCAGCCCCAGCCCCCAAACGTCGGGATGCAGAATATAGCCGACGTCCGGCGCCTTCCAGAAGCCGGCCTTGCCCACCACCCGGCCCTCGAACTCGACCAGGAAGTCCAGTCCGGAGCCTTGGCGCGCCATCATCGACGCCAGCCAGTCGCGGGTCTGCTCCAGCGTCTCGTGCGGCGGAGAGGACCACCAGGTCATGGCTTCCGGACGGGTGAACACGGCGTGCAGGGCTTGCAGGTCGTCCGCCCGCGCCGGCCGCAGAACCAGCCGTTCGGTCCTGATCTCGCCCGACGTCATGCCAGCGCCTTTTCAAGAACGACGAAGGCCAGGTCGCTCCGGCGGGGAATGCCGAAGCGCGGATCGGTCGCGGGAAAGGGGCGCCGCTCCCCGGTCAGGCGGTAGCCGCGCCGCTGGTACCAGTCGATAAGTTCGTCCCGCTGGACGATGACCGTCATCTCCATCCGCGACGCGCCGAATCGGTCGCGGGCCAGCGCCTCGGCTTCGTCGATCAGCCGTCGGCCCAGCCCTTGAGCCTGCAGCGGCGCCGCGACCGTCAGCATGCCCAGATAGGCCAGCCCCTCGCCCTTGTCTGTGACGTGCACGCAGCCGATCAGGCCGTCGCCGCGTTCAGCCAGGATGATGACCTGCCCCTCGTCCGCGATGCTGTCGGCCAGCGCCGCCTCGTCGATCCGGGCGGCGTCCAGCAGATCGGCCTCGTGCGTCCAGCCGACCCGCGCCTGATCGCCTCTATAGGCGTGATGCACCAGCGGCTGGAGGTTCGGCACGTCGGTGAGGGTTGCGTGGCGAAAGCGGACGTCATCCATCGCCCAGCATCTCCGCCACAGCCTCGCCGATCGCCAGCGAACTGGTCAGTCCGGGGCTTTCGATGCCGAAAAGGGCGACGAGGCCTTCGATGCCGTGATCCGCTGGCCCGTGCAGCTGGAAGTCCGGCTGCGGCTCGCCCGGGCCGTGCAGCTTGGGGCGGATGCCGGCGTAGTCGGGCGTCAGCCGCTCCGCCTCCACGCCCGGCCAGAAGCGCCGGATGTAGCGCACGAACTCGTCGCGTTTGGCCGGATCGACCGAATAGTCCTCGGTCTCGATGAAGACGAGGTCCGGGCCGAACACGCCCTGCCCGCCCAGGTCCTTGCGATAGTGGGTGCCCAGCGCGCCGGGGATCGGTGGCGGATAGATCAGCCGATCGAACGGCGCCGCGCCGGTCAGTCGGAAATAGACGCCCTTGCCGAAATGGCCCTCGGGGATGCGCTCCGCCGGGAAGCCCTCGATGCGCGCGGCCACGTCTTGGGCCTGCAGCCCCGGCGCGGTGACCAGAAGGCGGCAGGTCGGGGTCGCACCCTCCTCCCCGCCCGCGATGACTGAAAACCCGCCGCCCGGCAGGGGTTCGGCGCGTTTGAAGGGCGTGGCGACCACGACCGAACCGCCGGCGTCCTCGATCTCGCCCTGCAGCGCCAGCATGTAGCCGTGGCTGTCGAACACCCCGCTCTCGGGCGACAGGAGTGCGGCGTGGGCGTTCAACTGGGGCTCCAGCGCCCGCGCCTGGGCCCCGGTCAGCCGCTCCATGCCCTCGACGTCATTGGCGCGCGCCTGCTGCAGGATGCCGTCCAGACGCCCGACCTCGGCGTCTTCCGTGGCGACGACCAGCTTGCCGCACTTCCAGTGATCGACCTTTCGGCTTTCCAGAAAGGCGTAAAGCGCCCGTCGACCGGTGACGCAGAGCCGCGCCTTCAGCGACCCGGTCGGATAGTAGAGCCCCCCGTGGATGACCTCACTGTTCCGGCTGGAGACGCCCTGGCCGATATGCGGCTCCTTCTCCAGCACCAGAACCGTCAGCCCTCGCATCGCCAATGCCCGCCCGCAGGCCAGGCCCACGGCCCCTGCGCCCACCACGACGGCGTCGAAGTCGAAACTCACGCGGCGCGACCATACCGCCGCACCGCCTCGGCCTCGAAACAGCCGATCAGCTTGCCGACGGCGCGTTCGAAATTGGCATGAAGCATGGCGTCCAGCACTCGGGACTTGAAGGCGAAGTCGATCATGAACTCGATGCGTGTGCCCCGCGGGTCAGGAAGGAACTCCCATCGGTTCTTCAGGTGTTTGAAGGGCCCGCTCAGCAGCCCTACCTCGACCATGTGACGGTTTCGATCATGCCGCACCCAGGTGGCGAACCGCTCCTTCAGGAAGCTGAACCCCACCTGCGCCTCGGCGTCGATCAGACCGACGCCCGGTGCCTCTTCCCGCGCGTTCCAGGTCCGCATCGAGGTGACCCACGGCACGAAGTCCGGATAGGCGCGCACGTCGGCGACCAGCGCCGCCAGTTGCTCTGGCGTGTGGGGAAGGATGCGGGTGACGCGATGGACGGCCAAGCGGCGCTCAGCGGCCGGTCTGAGCCAAGCGTGCCGCCTTCAGCCGCGCGAAGTCGTCGCCCGCGTGGTGCGACGAGCGGGTCAGCGGCGAGGACGACACCATCAGGAAGCCCTTGGCGCGCGCGATGGCCTCATAGGCCTTGAACTCTTCCGGCGTAACGAAGCGCTCGATGGCGGCGTGTTTGCGGGTCGGCTGGAGGTACTGGCCGATGGTGATGAAGTCGACGCCGGCCGAGCGCATGTCGTCCATGACCTGCATGACCTCCTCCTTGGTCTCGCCCAGGCCGACCATGATGCCGGACTTGGTGAACTGGTTGGGGTCGCGCTCCTTGACCATCTGCAGCAGGCGCAGGGAGTGGAAGTAGCGGGCGCCGGGGCGGATCTTCAGATAGAGCCGCGGCACGGTTTCCAGGTTGTGATTGAAGACGTCGGGTTTGGCGTCGATCATCACCTCGGCCGCGCCGTCCTTCCTCAGGAAGTCGGGCGTCAGGATCTCGATGGTGGTGGCCGGGGCCTGGCGGCGGATCTCGCGCACCACTTCGGCGAAGTGGGCGGCGCCGCCGTCATGCACGTCGTCGCGGTCGACCGAGGTGATGACGACGTGGTTCAGACCCAGCTGCGCCACGGCCAGACCGACCTTGGCGGGCTCTTCGGGGTCCAGCGGCTGGGGCAGGCCCGTCTTGACGTTGCAGAAGGAGCAGGCCCGCGTGCAGGTGTCGCCCATGATCATCAGTGTGGCGTGCTTCTGGCTCCAGCATTCGCCGATGTTGGGGCAGGCCGCCTCCTCGCAGACGGTGTGAAGGCCCTTGTCCTTCACGATGGCCTTTGTGGCGTTGTACTGGCCCGAGCCGGGCGCCTTGACCCTCAGCCACTCGGGCTTGCGCAGCACCGCCGTCTCGGGCCGGTTGGCCTTCTCCGGATGCCGCAGTTCGGCCGGCGACTTCGTCAGGCTGTCGATCAGGGTGACCATGGAACCGGCTATGTCGTCCCTGCGCGACGCCAAGGCAAGCCCGACGGGAACCTCACGCAATGTCACGCATCTTTTCAAGCAGGTGACCCGGCCCTAGTTTGCGCCGCGTAAACCAGACCGGCGGACCGCGCCGGCGGGAGGATGTTCGCTTGCGCCTGCCCCTTGACGCCAAGTCCGAAGAGACGGTCTTCGACGCCTTGATCGCGGCCCGCGACCGCTTCGGCGACAAGGAGATCCTGGAGGACCAGGACCGCAAGCCGCTGACCTACACCGGCCTGATCCGCGCCGCCTTCGTGCTGGGTCGTAAGATCGCGGCGATGACGGAGCCGGGCGAGCGGGTCGGCGTCCTGCTGCCGTCTTCGGCCGGCGTCGTGGTCACATATTACGGCCTGCATGCACATGGCCGGGTCCCCGTGATGATCAACTTCACGTCGGGCGAGCGAAACATAAATGCGGCGATCCAGGCGGCCGGCGTGAAGAAGGTGCTTTGTGCCAAACGCTTCGTCGATCAGGCCAAGCTGGATGACCTGATGGCCGAGATCGCCACCGTCGCCGAGGTTGTCTGGCTGGACGACGTGCGAAAGACGATCGGCCTTCCCGACAAGGTCTACGGCCTGATGGCCGGCATGATGCCCAAGCGGTTCCGTGTGAAGACCGACCCGTCTTCCCCCGGCGTGATCCTCTTCACTTCCGGCAGCTTCGGCGCGCCAAAGGGCGTCTTCCTCAGCCAGTGGAACCTCGTCGCCAACTGCCGCCAAGTGGCTCAGCACATCGCGCTGGATCCCGACTGGGTGGTGTTCAACCCCCTGCCCACCTTCCACTGCTTCGGCCTTACGGGAGGTGTGCTTCTGCCGATGCTGTGCGGGCTGAAGGCCTTCCAGTATCCCTCGCCCTTGCACGCCAAGCAGATCGTGGAGCTGCTGCCGCAGGTGAAGGCGTCGATCCTGTTCGCCACCGACACCTTCCTGAACCAGTGGGCCCGCGTGGCGGCGCCGGACGACTTCTCGACGCTGCAGTTCGTCGTTGCGGGCGCCGAGAAGGTGAAGGACGAGACCTATCACCTGTACAACACCAAGTTCCGCGGGCTGAAGCTGCTGGAGGGCTACGGCGCCACCGAGGCCGCGCCGGTCGTGGCGGTGAACCACCCCGACCGCAATCGCCCAGGGACCGTCGGCCAGATGCTGCCCGGCATGGAGTGGCGGCTGGATCCCGTCGACGGCATCGACGAGGGCGGACGCCTGTTCTTGCGCGGGCCGAACGTCATGAAGGGCTATCTGTCGCCCGACGACCCGGACAAGGTCGATCCCCTGCCCGGCGGCTGGCACGACACCGGCGACATCGTCGACATCGACAAGGACGGCTACGTTTCGATCCTCGGGCGGGCCAAGCGCTTCGCCAAGATCGGCGGCGAAATGGTCAGCCTGACGGCGGTCGAGGGGCTGGCCGGCGCCGTATGGCCGGAGAATCGCCACGCCGTGGTTTCGGTGCCTGACGCGCGCAAGGGTGAGAAGCTGGTGCTCGTGACCGACCGGACCGATGCGGACGTGGCCCGGATGGCGGAATGGGCCCGTGAGCATGGCGCGCCCGAGTTGGCGGTGCCGAAGAAGATCGTTCGCGTGGTCGAAGTCCCGGTGCTGGGCACAGGCAAGACCGATTACGTCTCCATCCAGCGGATGGTCGAGGACGACCGGGCGGCCGCTTGAACTGAAACTGAGTGCGTTGCAGTCTCTCCGTCCGTCGACAAGGGAGAGTTCTGCATGTTCGAGAGGTTTGCCGCTTTTCGCCCCCAACTGCTCAGTTTGCTGCGCATCGTGTCGGGGCTCATGTTTCTGCAGCACGGGACGCAGAAGGTCTTCGGCTTCCCCGCACCGGCGCGCGGCCCCTTCGACATCGCCAGCCAGATGGGGATTGGCGGCGTTCTCGAACTGGTCGGAGGCGTCCTGCTGGTTCTGGGCCTGTTCACGCGTCCGGTCGCCTTCGTCATGTCCGGCATGATGGCGGTGGCCTATTTCCAGTTCCACGCCATGACCGGCGGACCGTTCCCGCTGGTGAACCAGGGCGAGCTGGCTGCGCTCTATTGCTGGGTATTCCTTTATCTGGTCGCCGCGGGGCCGGGGCCCTGGAGCCT
The DNA here is from genome assembly GCA_019748055.1 of Caulobacteraceae bacterium. Lineage (GTDB taxonomy): Bacteria > Pseudomonadota > Alphaproteobacteria > Caulobacterales > Caulobacteraceae > Brevundimonas. The sequence goes on from JAIEQC010000008.1 coordinate 99,833, forward strand.
CGACGAGGTGATGCGCAAACGAGCGTGATCACGGCTGCGTGGCGGGCGCCGACCTTGCCTGATGGGGCCCGCCCCGCCATCGTGCGAATGAATTTTCGAGCGGAGCGACTCACTTGCAGGATATGGCCGTCCCGGCCCTGACGACTCTCGGGCTGCTGGCGCTGGGCGGCTATCTGCTGGGCTCCATTCCCTTCGGCGTGCTGCTGACCCGCGCGGCCGGCGCTGGTGACGTCCGCAACATCGGCTCCGGAAACATCGGCGCGACCAACGTTCTGCGCACGGGCCGCAAGGATCTGGCCTTCGCCACCCTGATCCTCGACGCCGGCAAGGGCGCCGCCGCCCTGCTCGTCGCGCGCGCCCTGATCCCCGGAGATGCGGGACAGCTGGCGGGGGCCATCGCCGGCGGTGCGGCTTTCCTGGGGCACCTGTTCCCCGTCTGGCTGGGATTCAAGGGCGGCAAGGGGGTGGCGACCTTCTTCGGCCTGCTGATCGCCGCCTGGTGGCCGCTGGGGCTGCTGGCAGGGGCGACGTGGATCCTGATCGCCCTGGTATTCCGCATTTCGTCGCTGTCGGCGCTCGTGGCCTCGGCCGTCGCACCGGCTCTGTCGCTGGCCCCGCTACCGGCGCTGGACCTGCCGACCCCCGCGCCGATCACCGCCCTGGCGGCCTTGACTGCCCTGCTGATCTGGATCCGGCACGCCGCCAACATCGTTCGTCTGCTGACCGGGCGTGAGCCGCGTATCGGGGCCAAGGCGGCGTGAGCCTGTCGGACGGCGAGCGCTTCGCCCGCCTGCGCCTGTGTCGCACCGACCGCGTGGGGCCCGTCGCCTTCCGGCAACTGCTCCAGCGTTTCGGCTCGGCCGAGGTGGTGATTGAGGCCTGGCCTCGTCTGACCGCCCGGGCCGGCCGCGACTCACCGCTGTGCGATCCGGCGAAGGTCGAGGCTGAACTCGAGGCCGGGGCGGCGGTCGGAGCTAGGCTGATCATGCTCGGCGACCCCACGTTCCCGCCCGGTCTGGCGGCCGTCGATCCACCTCCACCCCTGCTGTGGGCCTTGGGCAACCCCCGGCTGCTGATCGAGCGGCCCTGCATCGCCATCGTCGGGGCGCGCGTGGCCTCGGCCGGCGGGCTGCGGATCGCGCGCGGCCTGGCGGCGCAGCTGGGCGAGGCGGGATGGATCGTGGTCTCCGGTCTTGCGCGCGGCGTTGACGGCGCGGCCCACGAAGGGGCTCTGCCCACCGGCACGGTCGCGGTCCTGGGCGGCGGGGTCGACGACGTTTATCCGTCCGATCACCGAGACCTGCACCGCCAGGTGGCCGAACGCGGCTGCATCGTGTCCGAGCGCCCGCCCGGCGCGCGTGCCCAAGCCGCGGATTTCCCGCGCAGGAACCGGATCATCTCCGGCCTCTCCCGCGGGGTGATCGTGGTCGAGGCCGAGCTCCGTTCAGGCTCCCTGATCACCGCGAGGCAGGCAGCCGACCAAGGACGGGAGGTGTTCGCCGTGCCCGGCTCGCCGCTGGATCCCCGCTCGCGCGGCACGAACGATCTGATCCGCAACGGCGCGGCCCTTTGCGAAGGGCTGGAGGACGTCGAACGCGCCTTCGCCTCGATCCGTACCTTGGCGGAACCCCTGGTCGATGCGCCGGACTACCAAGAGCCCGACGACGCCCTGATCGAACAGGTCGCTGCCCTGCTCTCGCCGACCCCCACCCCCCGCGATGAGTTGGCACGCGCAGTGGCAGCCCCCAGCGGAGCGGTGGCGGCTGCGCTGCTGGAGCTGAGCCTGGTCGGACGCGCCAGCTTGTTGCCGGGCGGGCTGGTCAGTTCCTGAGCCCGGCGACGGAGGGCGCCGTCACCGCCATTTGACATGCGGCCCGACCCGAACCACGTTCCCGCCCCCTCCCGAGACCCGCACCGCATGAACCTCGTCATCGTCGAGAGCCCCGCAAAGGCCAAGACCATCAACGGCTACCTGGGCTCGGACTACACCGTCCTGGCGTCCTACGGCCATGTCCGCGACCTGCCGTCCAAGGACGGGTCGGTGAAGCCCGACGAGGACTTCGCCATGAGCTGGGAGGTCGACGCCAAGGCGTCCAAGCGCCTGTCGGAGATCGCCGAGGCGGCCAAGCGCGCCGACCGCGTCGTTCTGGCCACCGACCCCGACCGTGAGGGCGAGGCGATCAGCTGGCACGTGCTGGACGTCCTGACGAAGAAGAAGGCTTTGAAGGACAAGACCGTCCAGCGAGTCACGTTCAACGCCATCACCAAGTCGGCCGTGCAGGCCGCCATGGCCGCGCCGCGCGAGCTCGACATGCAGCTGGTCGAGGCCTACCTGGCCCGCCGCGCGCTGGACTATCTGGTGGGCTTCACCCTGTCGCCTGTGCTGTGGCGCAAGCTGCCGGGCGCCCGCTCGGCCGGTCGGGTGCAGTCCGTCGCCCTGCGCATCGTCGTCGACCGCGAGATGGAGATCGAACGGTTCAAGCCGCAGGAATACTGGTCGATCGAGGCCGACGTCACGGCCGACAGCCCGCCCTTCGTCGCCCGTCTGGTCAAGCACGCCGGCAAGCGGGTCCAGCGTCTGGACGTGAAGGACGAGGCCACGGCGAGCGCCGCGCGTGCCGCCATCCAGTCCGGCCGCTTCACCATCCGATCGATCGAAAAGAAGCCGGTCAGACGCAATCCCTCGCCGCCCTTCACCACCTCCACCCTGCAGCAGGAAGCGGCGCGCAAGCTGGGCTTCACCGCCCAGCGCGCCATGCAAGCCGCGCAGAAACTGTACGAGGGCGTCGATGGCACAGGCGGCCTGATCACCTACATGCGGACCGACGGCGTCCAGGTCAGCCCCGAAGGCATCGCCCAGGCGCGGGAGGTCATCAAGGACCGCTTCGGACCCGCGTACGTCCCCGCCGAGGCGCGTCACTACAAGACCAAGGCCAAGAACGCCCAGGAGGCGCACGAGGCCATCCGTCCGACGAACATCGCCCGGCATCCCGACAGCCTGCGCCTCGAGAGCGATCTCCAGCGCCTGTATGACCTGATCTGGAAGCGCATGGTCGCCAGCCAGATGGAGGCCGCACGGCTGGACCGCACGGTCGTGGAGGTCGAGAGCGACGACGGTCAGACGGGCCTGCGCGCCACCGGCCAGGTCGTGGCCTTCGACGGCTTCATGGCCGTGTACGAGGAAGGCCGCGACGAACGGCCGAAGGACGGCGGCGACGACGAGGACGACGACGGCGCCCGCCTGCCCGCGCTGAAGGAAGGCGCGACCGCCGCGGTTCAGCACGTGCGCGCGGACCAGCACTTCACCGAGCCGCCGCCCCGTTACTCCGAGGCGACCCTGGTCAAGAAGCTGGAGGAACTCGGGATCGGCCGACCCTCGACCTACGCCTCGATCCTGACCACCCTGCGCGACCGCGAGTACGTGCGCATGGACAAGAACCGCTTCTATCCGGAGGACAAGGGCCGCCTCGTCACCGCCTTCCTGGAGCAGTTCTTCGCAAAGTGGGTGGAGTACGATTTCACAGCCGCGCTGGAAACGCGGCTGGACGAGGTCTCGGCCGGCGATCTGGACTGGAAGGCGCTGCTTCGCGAGTTCTGGACCGACTTCCACGCCGCCACCCAGGCCGCGGGCGAACTGCGCACCACGGCCATCCTGGACGCGCTGAACGAGTCGCTGGGCCCGCACATCTTCCCGGATAAGGGCGACGGCTCCGACCCGCGCGAATGCCCCCTCTGCCATCAGGGCCAGCTGAGCCTGAAGACCAGCCGATTCGGCGCCTTCATCGGCTGCTCGCGCTATCCGGACTGCAAGTTCACGCGGCCGGTGGCGTCTCCGGACGCGGCCGAGGGCTCCGCCGACGGCGGTGACCGCGAGCTGGGCGTCGATCCCGTCACCGGCCAGCCGGTGCATCTGAAGATCGGACGCTTCGGGCCTTACGTCGAAACCGCCGGCGACGGCGACAAGCCGAAGCGGTCATCGCTGCCCAAGGGCTGGTCGCCGGCCGGCATGGATCTGGAGCGGGCGCTGCGCCTGCTGTCCCTGCCGCGCGAGGTGGGCGTGCATCCGGAGGACGGCAAGCCGATCTCGGCGGGCCTGGGCCGCTACGGGCCCTTCATCCTGCACGCGGGGACCTATGCGAACGTCTCGGATATCGAAGAGGTTTTCGACATCGGCCTGAACCGCGCGGTCGCCCTGCTGGCCGAGAAGCGCGCCGGCGGCGCGCGCGGCCGCGGCGCGGCGACCACGCCGCTGAAGGACCTGGGCGCCCACCCGGAAACGGGGGAGCCGGTGCACGTCATGGCGGGCCGCTTCGGCCCCTATGTGAAGTCGGGCAAGGTCAACGCCACCCTGCCCAAGGGCACGGCGCCCGAGGACATGACGCTGGAGGCCGCCCTGCCCCTGCTGGCCGCGCGCGCGGCGGCCGCGCCCAAGGGCAAGACCAAGGCCGCGCCGAAGAAGGCGGCGGCGAAGAAGGCTCCGGCGAAGAAACCCGCCGCGAAGAAAAAGGCGCCGGCGAAGAAAAAGGCGGACTGACGCCTACAGCGCCGCCGCGCGCTCGATCCGCTCAGTCAGGTCGCCGTCCCACACCTCGGCGTGGGTGGCGGTGGGGCGCTCGACCAGAAGGTCGTGCGCCAGGCGCAGCGCCGAGGCGCGGTCGTCGGCGTCCAGGGGCATCATCAGCGGCGTGTCCTCGCCGACGTGCACGTAACAGAACCACTGCGTGGCCATGGGCCCTCCTTTGAGGCGTTCGCCTCACAGGGGGTGAAGCGGCCGTCCGCGGGCTTGACCCCGCCGACCGCACCCCCAAGTCTTAGCACACGAATTCGGGGTGCCCTAATGTACGCTGCCGGACGAAACGAACACATTCCCTTGAAGGGTTGAAAACATGGACGTTCTCTACCGCGCCCACGCCACGGCCAGCGGCGGCGGCCGCGACGAGGGCCGCTCTCATACCGACGACGGCAAGATCGACGTGCGTCTGTCGGTGCCGACCGAAATGGGCGGCAAAGGGGGCGAAGGCACCAATCCGGAACAGCTTTTCGCCACCGGCTATGCCGCCTGTTACCTCGGCGCCCTGCGTCTGGTCGCGGGCAAGGCCGGTACCCCCGTGGGGCCGGACACCAAGGTCAACGCCACCGTCGGCTTCGGCCCCAACACACGCGGCGAGGGCTATAATCTGGACATCGACCTGACCGTCGTCGACCACGGGCTGGACCCGGTCACCATCCATGAGCTGATCACCAAGGCGCATGCCGTCTGCCCCTATTCCAACGCAACGCGCGGCAACGTCGACGTGCGTCTCGGCGCCGCCTGATCCCCCGCTGGACCCTGGGGGCGTGGCTGACTAAGGGAGGCGCATGACCTCGCCGCTCGACGCCACGCCCGATCCCCTGTTGACGCTGGAACCGCATCGCAAGGTGACGGTCAGGGAGGCGTTCGGCGTCGACTCGGACATGAAGGTGCCCGCCTTCGACACGAAGGACAGCCACGTCCCGGAGATCGACGACGCCTACCGCTTCGACCCGCAGACGACGCTGAGCATCTGCGCCGGCTTCGCCTTCGACCGCCGCGTCATGGTCCAGGGCTATCACGGCACCGGCAAGTCGACGCACATCGAACAGGTGGCGGCGCGCCTGAACTGGCCGACCATCCGCATCAACCTGGACAGCCACGTCAGCCGCATCGACCTGATCGGCAAGGACGCCATCGTCCTGAAGGACGGGAAACAGGTCACCGAGTTCCGCGAGGGGCTGCTGCCGTGGTCGCTGCAGCGCCCCGTCGCCCTGGTGTTCGACGAATACGACGCCGGTCGTCCGGACGTGATGTTCGTCATCCAGCGCGTGCTGGAGGCGTCGGGCCGGCTGACCCTGCTGGACCAGAACCGCGTGATCCGCCCCAACCCCTGGTTCCGCCTGTTCGCCACGTCCAACACCGTGGGCCTCGGCGACACCACGGGCCTGTATCACGGGGCCCAGCAGATCAATCAGGCCCAGCTGGACCGCTGGTCCATCGTCACCACGCTCAACTACCTCGACCACGATGTGGAGGCCGAGATCGTGGCCGCAAAGGTCCCCGCCTGGCAGGACGCCGAGGGCCGCCGCCGCATCGCCGCCATGGTCCGCGTCGCCGACATGACCCGTAACGCCTTCATGAACGGCGACATCTCCACCGTCATGTCGCCCCGCACCGTCATCACCTGGGCCCAGAACGCCGAGATCTTCGGCGGGGACCTGGGCCTCAGCTTCCGCCTGACCTTCCTGAACAAGTGCGACGAGCTGGAACGGCCGACCATCGCGGAGTTCTATCAGCGGGCGTTTGGCGAAGACCTGCCCGAGGCGGCGACGCGGGTGAAGGTGGGTTAGGCGAGCCCACCGCCCAGCCGGAGGCCCTCCCCCGTCGGCGGCGCGCCGTCGGGCGACAGGTCCAGTTGCACAAGGGTCACGTCCAGCCAGCGGTCGTGCTTCCAGCCGACCTGGCGATAGACGCCGGCCGTTTCGAACCCCAGCGACCGGTGCAGGGCGATGGAGGCGTCGCTGGTGGCCGACTGGCTGATGGCGGCGATGATGTGGCGCAGGCCCTTGGCGCGCGCCGCCTCGATCAGGGCGGTCACCAGGGCGCGGGCCACGCCCCGGCCCCGCGCCGCCTCCTCCACATAGACCGAGACCTCGACGCCATAGCGATAGGCCGCGCGCGGACGGAAGGGCGACAGATAGGCGTAACCTGCGAAGGCGCCGTCGACCTCGGCGACCAGCCACGGCAGGTCCCTGTCACGCACGGCGTCGAAGCGCGCCGTCATCTCCGCGACGGACGGCGGCTCCAGTTCGAAGCTGGCCGTGCCGCCCGTCACCTCGCGCCCGTACAGCGCCGCGACGGTGGCCATGTCGGCGGCCGTCGCGGGGCGTATGGTCGGGATCAGGCCCGCCACCCTTCCTCGATCGACCAGATGGCGAAGGCGTAGACCAGGGCGACTTCCTTCAGATAGTCGAACCGGCCCGACGAGCCCGCGTGGCCAGCCTCCATGTTGATCTTCAGCAGCACCGGTTTGCCCGAGATCGTCGCCGGGCGCAGGCGCGCGACCCATTTCTGCGGTTCCCAATAGGTGACGCGTGGATCGGACAGCCCGCCGGTGGCCAGCACGGCCGGATAGGCCTGCGACTTCACTTGGTCATATGGGCTGTAGCTGAACATGTAGTCGTAGGCCTCGGGGTCCTCGATCGGATTGCCCCACTCCGGCCATTCCGGGGGCGTCAGCGGCAGGGAGGTGTCGGACATGGTGTTGATCACGTCGACGAAGGGCACGTCGCCGATCACCCCGGCCCACAGGTCCGGCCTCATGTTGTTGACCGCTCCCATCAGCATGCCGCCGGCCGAGCCGCCGTGGGCGACGATCTTGCCGGCGCAGCCGTGGCCCGTGCGGATCAAGTGCTCGGCGCAGGCGATGAAGTCGGTGAAGGTGTTCTTCTTGGTCATCCGCCGCGCGGCCAGGAACCAGCCCCAGCCCTTGTCCGACCCGCCGCGGATGTGGGCGATGGCGTAGATCCAGCCGCGGTCGACCAGGCTCAGCCGGTTGGTCGAGAAGCCCGCCGCCATCGGGATGCCGTAGGAGCCGTAGCCGTACAGCAGCAGCGGCGCCGTGCCGTTCACCGGCGTGTCCTTGCGGCGCAGGATGGTGACCGGCACCAGCTCCCCGTCCGGCGCCGGGGCGTTGACCCGCTCGACGACGTAGTTCGCCGGATCGTGGCCCGACGGGATTTCCTGCACCTTGCGCAGGGTCCGCTCGCGCGTCTTCAGGTCGTAGTCATAGGTCGAGGTCGGCGTCGACGGCGAGTTGTAGCCATAGCGCATGACCGTGGTCTCGAACTCCGACGCCCCGGCCAGCGACAGGGAATAGGCCGGCTCGTCGACCGCGATCTCGTGCTCGGCGCCCGCGCGGTCGCGGATGACGATGCGGGTGTTGGCGTCGGCCCGCTCCTGCCGGGCGATGAAGTCCTTCACCAGCGAGACGCCCTCGATGTAGCGGCCGGGCGTGTGCGGGATCAGGTCGGTCCAGTTCGTCTTGCCCGGCGCGTCGGTCGGCGCCTCGCAGACCTTGAAGTCCTGGGCGCCGTCGGCGTTGGTATGGATGATCCAGCGGTCGCCCCAGTGGTCGGCGTCGTACTTGCGGGCCTCGACGCGCGGCTCGATCACCCGCGGCGCGGCCGTGGGATCGTCGCCGGGGATGAAGCGGCTCTCGGACGTTTCCTGATTCTGGATGCCGATGATCAGGAAGCGGTCGTCGGACGTGCGCCCGACGCCGATGAACATGCCCTCGTCCTCTTCCTCATAGACGAGCGTCGTCTCGCCGCCGCGCGCGGGGCGTCGGAAGATCTTGTCCGGCCGGCCGTTGTCGTTGCGGTTGGTCCAGAAGATCCACCGGCTGTCCGGCGAGAAGGTGAAGCCGCCGGTGGACGATTCGATCGGCCCGCCGACCAGCTGACCCGTCGCCAGGTCCTTGACGTAGATCCGATAGACCTCCGACCCCTGCGCGTCCTCGGAATAGGCGAACAGGGCGTGGTCCGGGCTGGCCCCGGCCTGGCCGACGTCCGAATAGGCCTTGCCCTCGGCCAGGGCGTTGGCGTCCAGCAGAAGCTGCGGCGTCGGCGCGGTGACGAAGTTCTTGGTCACGACCTGCCCGTCCTGCATCCACGTGCCTTGGCGCTCCACGCGCATGTAGCGCGGGTGCTGGTCTCCGGTGCGGTATTCGGTGAAATACTCCCACGGACCGCGGGCCGACGGCACGGACGAATCGTCCTGTTTGATCCGTCCCTTCATCTCCTCGAACATCTGGTTCTGGAGCGGCACGGTCGAGGCCATCATCGCCTCCCGATAGGCGTTCTCCGCCAGCAGGTTCTCCTTCACGTCCGCCTTGATCAGGGTCGGGTCGCGCAGCACCGCCTGCCAGTTGTCGTCCTTCATCCACTGGTACTCGTCGACCCGGGTGCGCCCGAGCTGTTCGATGGTGACCGGGATTTTCTTGGCGACGGGTGGGGTGGGCATCTGCGCTCCGGACGGGCGTGAAAGGGCAGGCCCCGCCACGGCGAGGCCTGCGGCGGCGGCGGTCGAGGCGATCAGGTCGCGACGGTTCATGACGGATTTCCCCCGAGGATGTGCCCTCAGGTTTCCGCCCCGCAAGCGGCGCCGTCAAATGAAGAAAGGGACAGGCGTCTCAGTAGGTCGAGCACTGGGCGATCAGGGCCGCGCGTTGCGGCCCCGGCAAGTGCCCCATGGCGGAGCCCGGATTGCCCCCGAAGGCGCGCATGATCTCCGACAGCTGGGCGTTGGAGCGCACGAACCCCTGCCGCCTCACGAACGAGGCGGCCCAGCAATCGGCCTGGCTCTCGCTGTGACCGGGCAGAAGGGCGTGGTGCGCGCACTCGTGCGCGAAGACGAACACCTGCACCAGCGGGGTCATCCGACGCATGGCGTCCGGATTGAAGGCGATGAACATCGACCCGTTCGGATAGCGCCGGGCGATGGCGGCGTCGCCGATCGTGCGGTCGAAGTATATCGGCACCGCCATGTTCCGAAAGTCGCGGCAGCTCAGCTGCGTGCCGCCCACAGCGACGGACCAGTAGGGCCCCTGCTGCGCCCACGCCGGCACGGTCGGGCTCATGGACGCGATCAGCGAAACCGCCGCGGCGACTGCAGCCAGCATCTTCATGTCGTCCCTCCCTCTCGGCCGCGACGACTGTGCCACGCGCGCTGGGCCCGGGACACCGATTCAATCTGACGAGAAGGCGGTGGCTGGGGAACTAGGACTCGAACCTAGAATGACGGTACCAAAAACCGGAGTGTTACCATTACACCATTCCCCAGCAGGTCCGGCGCAACCCGCCGAGCGGCGGGAGGGCGGTCAGATACGCCAAGCGTTTTCGGGATGCAACAGGGCGCCGCACGCATCTTTCGACGCGCCGTCCGAACAATCTCCGAAACCCGCCGAAAGGTCGCTTGCGGGGTATGGGGGGCGTCGCTATAAGCCCGCCTCCAAGTCGGAGTGTGGCTCAGTCTGGTAGAGCACTGCGTTCGGGACGCAGGGGTCGCAGGTTCGAATCCTGCCACTCCGACCATTATTTCGGCGCTATGGCGCGGCCCGCGGGGCCTTGCTGCTTGAGCGCCGTCTTTTCCCGCAATCTCATCGCCGGCGATGCGGACGTTCCCGCCGTAGCGGATTTGCGAACTGCTCTTGCGATCAATTCGCAGAAGGCTTAGTCCGACGGCAGCAAAGGAGATGCCCATGACGTTGCGACGGACCCTGATGGCCTGCATAGCCGCCCTCGCCCTGCCGCTGGCCGCCTGCGGCGATCAGGCGGACACGGCCAGGACCGACGGCGCGTCGGGCGAGCGCGTGCTGAACCTCTACACGGCGCGGCATTACGACGGAGACCTGCAGGTCTATGCGGCGTTCGAAAAGGCGACGGGCATCAAGGTCAACCGCATCGAGGGCAACGCCGACCAACTGATCGCCCGCATGGAGGCGGAAGGCGACGCCAGCCCGGCCGACGTCTTCATCACCGCCGACGCCGGCGCCCTGTGGCGGGCCCAGAACGCGGGATTGCTGCAGCCGATCACGTCCGAAACCCTGACGACCGCCATTCCGGCCGCCCTGCGCGAACCGGGCGGCCACTTCTTCGGCACCAGCCGCCGCGCTCGCGTGGTGGCCTATGACTCGACCAAGGTGCGTCCGGAAGAGGTCGACACCTATGAGGAGCTGGCCTCGCCGCGCTTCCGCGGCAAGTTGTGCGTGCGCTCGTCGGACAGCGTCTACAACCTGTCGCTGGTCGGCGCCCTGCTGGAGGCCTGGGGGCCCGAGAAGACCCGCCAGTGGGTCGAGGGCGTGGTCGCCAACATGGCCCGCCCGCCCGAGGGCGGCGATCGCGACCAGATCCGCGCCGTCGGCGCCGGGGTCTGTGAAGTGGCGATCACCAACAGCTACTACTTCATCCGCATGGACCGCTCGACCGATCCGGCCGACGTGGCGCTGACCGACAAGGTCAAGCTGGGCTTCCCCTCGCTGAACGGACAGGGCGCGCACGTGAACGTGTCGGGCGGCGGCGTGGCGAAGAACGCCCCGCACCGCGCGGAAGCCATCGCCTTCCTGGAGTTCCTGGCCTCGCCGGAAGCACAGGTGCTGAACTCCGAGATGAACAACGAATTCCCGGCCGCGACCGGCGTGCAGGCCCCGGCCGGCGTCCGGGAGTTCGAAGGCTTCACCGCCAATCCGATGAACGTCTCGGTCTATGGCCGCCGTCAGTCGGAGGCCCAGTCGATCATGACCGCGGCCGGGTGGCGGTAAGCTCCGACACGATCGAAACCGCATCGGCCCCCGTCGTCAGGCGGGGGCCGTCTCCGTTGCGCCTGCTCGGGCTGCTGGCCGCGCTGGTCGCGGTGCTGCCGCTGATCGGGGTCGTGGTCGCCGCCGTTTCGGGGCAGACGGCCGACATCGCCGCGACCGATCTCGCCCGATATGCCCTGACGTCGATCGCCCTCGCCGCGCTGGTCGGGGCGATCACCGCCGTGCTGGGTTCCGTCGCCGCCTGGCTGGTGGTGATGCATGAGTTCCCGGGGCGCGGCGTCTTCGCCTGGGCCCTGGCCCTGCCCTTCGCCATGCCGGCCTTCGCGGTCGCCTATGCCTATGCCGACCTGTTCGACGTGGCGGGCGAGCTGAACACCTGGCTGCGCGCGACCGCCGGATTCGCCCTGCCCTTCCAGATGCGCAGCCTGTGGGGCGCGGGCTTCATTCTGGGCTTCGCCTTCTTCCCCTATGTCTACCTGGCCATGCGCGCGGCGTTCGTGAACCTGCCGGTCCATGCGCTCGAGGCGGCGCGGAGTCTCGGCGCCTCGCCACGTCGCGCCTTCCTGAGCGTCGCCCTGCCCATGGCGCGGCCCGCGCTGGCGGCCGGCGTCGCGCTGGCGGTCATGGAGACCCTGGCCGACTATGGCGCGGTTCAATTTCTGAGCGTGCAGACGCTGACGACCGGCGTGGTGCGGGCCTGGTTCGTCTACGGCTCGCTGGCCTCGGCCGCCCAGTTCGCCCTGCCCCTGCTGGGCGCCGCGGCCCTTCTGCTGTGGATCGAGCGGGCCGGTCGTCGCAGCCGCGCCTATGGGACCGCCGGCGCGAAGTGGCGGCCGCTGCCGGTCACCCTTCTGACCGGAGCCCGGGCGGCGGCGGCTTTCGGATACTGCCTGCTGTTGCTGACGCTGGGCCTGCTCCTGCCCGCCGGCTGGCTGGCCTGGTCGTCCGTCGACGTTCAGCCCGACTGGCCGCGCCTGATCGAGGCGACCCGCAACACGCTGACGTTGGGCGTCGGCGGGGCCGTGGTGACCGTGGTCCTCGCGACCGCGCTGGCGCTGGCCGCGCGCAGCCTGCCGTTGACGGCGCGGATCGCCAGCCTCGGCTACGCCACGCCGGGCGCGGTGATGGCCATCGGCCTGCTGCTGCCCGCCGCCTGGATATGGAGCGCCGTTCCCGAAGGATCGGGCAACGTGGTCGCCGGTCTGTCGCTGTTGCTCTACGCCTATGCCGCCCGGCTGATGGCCGCGGCGCTGGAACCGGTGGACGCCGGCCTGTCGCGCGTCACGCCGTCGATGATCCAGGCCGCGAGGGGTCTTGGAGCCAGCGAAGGCGCGGCCGCCTGGCGGGTCCAGCTGCCGATCGCCGCCCCGGCCCTGTTCACCGCCGCCATCGTGGTGCTGGTCGACGTGCTGAAGGAGCTGCCGGCCACGCTGATCCTGCGGCCGTTCGACTTCGACACCCTGGCCGTCATCGCCGACAACTATGCGCGGGACGAGCGGCTGGCCAACGCGGGCTGGCCCTCGCTGATCCTTGTGGCGCTGGCCCTGCCTCCCGTCATATGGCTGAGCCGCAAGGTGGCGCATGCGCGCCCGGGAAGCCCATGAGCGAGCAGGCGACGATCACGGTGCGGGGCGCGACCCGCCGCTATGGCCCGAAGACCGCCGTCGAGGGCGCGGACCTGGACCTGCGCGCCGGCCGCATCACCTGCCTTCTGGGCCCGTCCGGCTCGGGCAAGAGCACGCTGCTGCGGCTGATCGCGGGGCTGGAGCCGGTCGACGCCGGCGAGATCCGGGCGGGCGACGAGGTGCTGTCCGCCGCCGGCCGCACCGTGCCGCCGGAGGCGCGCGACGTCGGCCTTGTGTTCCAGGACTATGCCCTGTTCCCGCACCTGACCGTGCGCGACAACGTCGGCTTCGGCCTGCGTCACCTGCCCGCGACCGAGCGCAAGGCGCGCGTGCTGAAGGCGCTGACGGACGTCAAACTGGCCGACCGGGCGAAGTCCTGGCCCCACGCCCTGTCGGGCGGTGAGCAGCAGCGCGTGGCGCTGGCGCGCACGCTGGTGCGGGAGCCGCACACCGTCCTGCTGGACGAGCCCTTCTCCGGCCTCGACGCCCACCTGAAGTCGGAGGTGCGCGAGGGGCTGCTGGAGACGCTGAAGGCCGCCGGCGCCGCCGTGCTTCTGGTCACCCACGACGCGGGCGAGGCGCTGATGATGGCCGACGATCTGGTGCTTATGGACGGCGGCCGGGTCATTCAGTCGGGCGACCCGCAGGGGTGCTGGGCCCGACCGGCCTCGACCGCCGCCGCCCGCCTGCTGGGCGAGGTCAATCGACTGCCTGCCGAGGTGGTCGCCGGCGTGGCTTCCACCCCGCTGGGTCAGGTGCCCGCGCCGGGTTTGCCCGACGGCCCCGCCGCCCTGCTGATCCGGCCCCAGCACATGACGCCGGGCGCCGAGGGGCTGGAGACGACGGTCGAGACCACCCGCTTCGGCGGCGCCTTCAGCGAGGTGGGTGCGCGCCTCGGCGAGGACCGGGTGCATCTGCATGTGCCCGGCGTCATCGCCCGCCCCGGCGACGTGGTGCGCATTCGGGCCGACCTGTCGAAGGCCGTCGTGGTCGCCGACTAGTCCTTGGCCCGATCCGCCACCGCCTTCAGGTGCGCGCCCACAGCTTCGATCCGCCGCTCGCGCAGCGCCGCGCGCCGCGCCAGCAGGTCGGGTGATCCGGCGTCATGATCCCGCATCAGACGTCGCACGAAGTCTCCCGACTGAACCTCCTGTAAAACTTCGTCCATCGCGCCGCGGGATGCCTCGCCGATCACGCGCGGTCCGGTCAGATAGGCGCCGTACTCGGCCGTGTTGCTGATCTTCTCGAACGCGCCGGCCACGCCGCGCTCGAACATCAGGTCGGTGACGAGTTTGACCTCATAGAAGCACTCGAACCACGCCACCTCGGGCGGGTAGCCGGCGTTCACCAGCTTCATGAAGGCCGCGTCGATCAGCTCGGCCACGCCGCCGCACAGCACCACCTGCTCGCCGAACAGGTCGCTTTCGCACTCGTCGCGGAAGGTCGTCTCCAGAATGCCCTTGCGGCCGCAGCCCAGCGCCGCCGCATAGGACAGGCCTAGGGCGTGGGCCCCTCCCGTCGCGTCCTGATGCACGCCGAACAGGCAGAAGACGCCCTCACCCGCCTCGTACAAGTCGCGGATGCGCGGCCCGATGCCCTTGGGCGAGGCCAGGATGACGTCCAGATCGGGCCGGGGCTCGACCAGGCCGAACCGGACCGACAGGCCGTGCGCGAACACCAGCGCGGCGCCGGGCTTCATGGCGGGGGCCAGTTCGTCGCGCCACAGATCGCGGTGCGCCTCGTCCGAGACCATGACGGCCACCACGTCCGCCCCCGCCGCCGCCTGCCCCGCCGTCAGGACCTGAAACCCGTCGGCTTGCGCCTTCGCCCGCGTCGCCGATCCGGCCTTCAGTCCCACGACGACGTCGGTCACGCCCGAGTCGCGCAGGTTCAGCGCGTGCGTCCGCCCCTGGCTGCCGTAACCGATCACGGCCACGCGCCTTCCCCGGATGATCGAGAGATCGCAGTCGCGGTCATGGAAGACGGGGAGCGGGGCGCCTAGGTTCTGGGTCATGACCTCAGACATATCGCCTTCCGACGTCGTCGCCTTCTGGAAAGAGGCGGGCCCCGGCAAATGGTTCAGGAAGGACGACGCCTTCGACGCCCTGTTCCGCCGGCGCTTCCACGACGCCCATGTCGCCGCCGCACGGCGCGAGCTGGATCACTGGACGGAAACGGCGGAAGGATCACTCGCCCTGCTGATCCTGCTGGACCAGTTCCCGAGGAACGCCTTTCGCGACACGGGCCACGCCTTCGCGACCGACCCGCTGGCCCGCATGTTCGCCCGCCGCGCGCTGGACGCCGGACATGATCTTCAGATCGAGGGCGACATCCGCCGCTTCTTCTACCTGCCGCTGCAGCACTCCGAGGACATGGCCGATCAGGCGCGCCAGGTCGAGCTGTTCCAGACCCGCATGGAGCGCGAACCGAACGACCGCTGGGCCGAGCATCACCACGGCGTCGTCGCCCGCTTCGGCCGCTTCCCCCACCGCAACGCTGCGCTGGGCCGCGAGACGACGGCGGAGGAGGCCGCATTTCTGGAGGCGGACGGATTCAGCGGCTGATCCCGTTGGACAGTTCCGGACTGTCCAACTGTCCAACACGGGGCGGGGTCAGAACAATTCGTTCCTCGCGGCGGCCTGGAGCAGCGATTGGTAAAGCCGCATCCACGACGCGGCCTCGGCCGGTTTGCCCGCCGTAAGCGCGAACCCGAGGCGAGCGCGGGCCAGGCCGGCCAGGTCCGCCACGTCCAGATCGTCGGGATCGGGCAACAAGACCGGCGGACCGTCGGCCTGGCGCGCGTCCGTACGACGCCACCCCTCGGCGGACGCCCGGGCCCAGAAGGTGGACTTGCCGAGTTCGTAACGGTCGCAGACGACGGCCGCGCTGTCCCCGCGCAGGAAATCCTCGCGCGCCATGCGCCAGATTTCCTCGCTGCCGACGCGCGAGCCGATTGAGGGCGTTTCGTTCGGCAAAAGATCGGTCATGGAGCCTCCGGAGGTCGAGGCGGCCATCATGGTGACGCCGTGCGTCAGAATCGGTCGCAGGCGAGCCTCGGACCTGTGGGCAAGGCGAATCACCGGGGTGCGGCGAACGCGAATCGCGGCCAATCTCCGGCCCATGAACGCCCTCGCCCACCGCGCCCTTCTGGAAGCCGAGACGCAGGCCGCCGCCGCCGACCATCCGGAGTGGCAGTACCTCAACCTGCTGCGCGACATCCTGGAGAACGGCGCCCAGCGCGGCGACCGGACAGGCACGGGCACGCTGGGCGTCTTCGGGCGCCAGATGCGGTTCGACCTGTCGAAGGGCTTTCCGCTGCTGACCACCAAGAAGCTGCACCTGCGCAGCATCATCGTGGAGCTGCTGTGGTTCCTGCGCGGCGAGACCAACATCGCCTGGCTGAAGCAGAACGACGTCCGCATCTGGGACGAATGGGCCGACGCCGAGGGCGAGCTGGGCCCCGTCTACGGCAAGCAGTGGCGGTCTTGGTCGGCCCCCGACGGCCGCGTGATCGACCAGATCGAGAAGGTGGTGCAGTCGCTGCGCACCAACCCGAATAGTCGCCGCCACATCGTGACGGCCTGGAACCCGGCCGACGTCGACGATATGGCCCTGCCGCCCTGCCACTGCCTGTTCCAGTTCTTCGTGGCGGACGGAAAGCTGAGCTGCCAGCTGTATCAGCGCAGCGCCGACGTCTTTCTGGGCGTGCCGTTCAACATCGCCAGCTATGCCCTGCTGACGCACATGATGGCGCAGGTCGTGGGCCTGGAGCCCGGCGAGTTCGTCCACACCTTCGGCGACGCCCACCTATACCTGAACCACGTCGAGCAGGCGCGCGAGCAGCTGAGCCGCACGCCCCGCCCCCTGCCCCGCCTGACGCTGACGCCCCGCGACGACCTGTTCGCCTTCACCCGCGAGGACGTGACCATCGAGGGCTATGAGCCCTGGCCGCACATCAAGGCCGCGGTGGCGGTGTGACCGTCTCTGTTCACGAGCTCCGATCCGTATACGGCTGGCTTAAACAGTTTGCAGACTCCGTTCCGACTGGGCGAAACGTGTCGGGTAGTTTTCGCGACGATTATCGAAGGATCTGGTCTGCAGCAGAACGAGCAGTCGGGAGGCAGCTCGGCGATTTTGCCCCCGAAACTGTCAACACGTGGCAAAGTTCTGGCAGCAGTTGGTGCGATGGGTCCGAACTCGCATCAAAAGCGAAGCAACTTCTCGGTTACCTAGAGTATGGATTTTCAGTCGAAGATCGTGTCCTTGAAATTTCATCTCTCTACAAACTTATCCATGACAATGAGTTGAGGGAGAGATGTGGCGATTTATTAGTCGGTGACGGACCGTTCGATCGCGTAATCAACCAAGCCACCTTGGTTCTTGAAGAGCGGATTCGGCGCAAGTCAGGCCAGCCACCTTCTATGGTGGGCCCGAATCTGGTGAATGCCGCGGTAAAGCCGGAGCCTTCTGAGTCAATCATAGTATTTTCCGACATCAAGTCGGAGCAGGACGGTTACGCAAATATCCTCCGCGGTTTAATGTTGGCATTGCGAAATGAGACTCATCATCGGTTGGTCAACAGTTTTAGTAGGGAAGATGCTTTAAGTCTGTGTGGGTTCGTCGATCGACTTCTTCGACTGATCGACCAAAGTGCCAGCCGCGGCATCTCAGGTTGATCCCGCGCCTCTCCCTGGTCGTCGCGCGCGCCCGCAACGGCGTGATCGGGCGCGACGGCGGCTTGCCGTGGCGGCTGCGCAGCGATCTGCAGCGGTTCAAGGCGCTGACGATCGGCAAGCCGTGCCTGATGGGCCGCGCGACGTGGGAGAGCCTGCCGCTGAAGCCCCTGCCCGGCCGGCTGAACATCGTGCTGACCCGCGACGAGGGCTGGGGCGAGGACGGCGAGGCGCGCACCGCCATGGGACAGGCCCTGGTCAGCCGTTCGCTCGAGGAGGCGCTGGACATAGCCCGCGAACAGGCCGCCGAGGACGGCGTCGACGAGATCTGCGTCATCGGCGGCGCGAAGCTGTATGCCGAGACCCTGCCGCGCGCGCGGGTGCTGCACATCACGGAGGTGGAGGCCGCGCCCGACGGCGACACGGTCTTCCCGGCGTTCGACGAGAGCGCCTGGATCGAGGTCTTCTGCGAGCGGCATGAGCCCGGCGAGAAGGACGATCACGCCTTCACCTTCCGCACGCTGGAACGGCGCTAGAGGCCCAGCCGCACCAAAACGGCGGCCGCGAACCCCGCGAACCGGCGCGCCGCGTCGCCGTCCGGCTCGGCCAGGACCAGAGGTGTTCCCGCGTCGCTGGCCCGGCGCAGCGCGCCGTCCAGCGGCAGGTCGCCGAGGAATGTCACCCCGAGCCGCGCGGCCTCAGCCTCTGCCCCGCCGCGGCCGAAGACCTCGCCGGTCATGTTCTCGATCAGGCCGAGGGTCGGCACGCCGACTTTCTCGAACAGGGCATGGGCGCGGCGGGCGTCGGACAGGGCCAGTTCCTGCGGCGTCGCGACGATCACGGCGCCGTCCAGCGGCGTCTTCTGGATCAGGGTCAACTGCACGTCGCCGGTGCCGGGGGGCAGGTCGACGACCAGTACGTCCAGCGGCTCGGCCTGCGTGCCCCATCGCGTCTGGGTCAGCATCTGGGTCAGCGCCTGGGACGCCATCGGGCCGCGCCAGACCATGGCGTCCGACGCCTGGGTCAACAGGCCGACCGACATGGCCTTCATCCCGTGCGCCCGGTGCGGCTGGATCGCTCCGTCGACGTATTCCGGCTTGCCGGAGATGCCCAGCAGGGTCGGCAGCGAGGGGCCGTAGACGTCCGCGTCCAGCACGCCCACCGAAAGGCCGCGCGCCGCCAGCGCCGCCGCCAGATTGACCGCCACGGTCGACTTGCCCACCCCGCCCTTGCCGCCGGCGACGGCCAGAACCTTGCGGACATGGGCGGGCCGTTCGGTCGGAACGGGCGCGCGGGGGCGGGTCTGGTCCACCGCTTCCGACGACAGCGACGCCGTCCGCCGGCGCGGCGCGGCGGGCGCGGCCTCGGCGGTCAGCACGACCGAGGTGCGCGCCATGCCCGGCAAAGCCTTCAGCGCCGCCTCGGCCGCGTCCCGCACCGGCGCATACAGGGCAACGTCCGCCGCCGGCACGTCCAGCGCGAAGCCCGCGCGGTCCTCGGCCACCACCAGCCCCTGCACCCGTCCGGACGCCACCAGACCCTGCCCCGTCCGGGGATCGGCAATGCGGTCGAGGGCGGCAAGGACGTCGTCTTTGGTGAACATGGGCCGCGTCTAGCGCTTTCCCCTCGACGGCGGGAGGGGCTAAGCCGTCGCCATGCCCGCCCCCCTCGTCACCCTGATCGTCGGCCCTACGGCCTCCGGCAAGTCGGCGCTTGCGCTCCGGCGCGCGCGGGAGACCGGCGCGGTGATCGTCAACGCCGACAGCCAGCAGCTGTACGCGGACCTGCGCGTGCTGACCGCCCGGCCGTCGCCGGAGGACGAGGCGCTGGCCGAACATCGCCTTTATGGCGTCGCGGACGCCGCCGACGCCTGGTCCGTCGGCCGCTGGGCCCGGGCCGTCGCGCCGCTGCTGGACGAGGTGAAGGCGCAGGGCCGCCCTGCCCTGATCGTCGGCGGGACGGGGCTGTATTTCACTGCCCTGACCAAGGGCATCGCCGACATTCCGGACGTGCCCGTCGCCGCGCGCGAGGCGACGCAGGAGGCCTATGACTTTCTGGGAGAAGACGCCTTTCGCGCCCGGCTGTCCGAGCGCGATCCCCGCGCGGCGGCAGCCATCGCGCCGGGCGACCGCCAGCGTCTGACCCGCGCCCTGGCCGTGGCGGAGACGACCGGCCGGGCCCTGTCGGACTGGCAGGCCGACACGCGGCCGCTGCTGACGGCCGGGACTTACGACAGGCTGGTCATCGAACCTGACCGCGCGGCGCTTTACGAACGATGTGATCGCCGTGTGGACCTGATGGTCGAGGGCGGCGCGCTGGACGAAGTCCGCGCCCTTGTGCGTCGTCGCCTGGATCCCGAACTGCCGGCCATGAAGGCCGTCGGCGTCCGCGATTTCGCTGCTCACCTGAAGGGCAAGGTGACGCTTGCGGCGGCCATGGACGCCGTCCGTCAGGCCACCCGCAACTATGCCAAGCGACAGCTGACGTGGTTCCGCAACCAGACGCCGGACTGGCCGAGGGGCTGAGTCGGTCGCATTGTCCCGGTACGGAGGCATGCGATGCGGGCACTCACGATCGGAACGGCGGTGGCGGCGACGCTCTTTGCGGCGACGGCGGCGCACGGACAGGACAGGCCAAGGGCGCGTGACCTGTGTCTCGCTCCCGGAGTGCTCCGACCGGGAGCCCTGAACGCCATCACCGACGTCGAGGGTGTGCGGGTCGGACAGGTCACTCTGGTTGAGGGCGACAGCGTCCGGACCGGCGTGACCGCGATCCTCCCTCATGCCGGCAACCTGTTTCAGGATAAGGTTCCGGCTGGTCTTTCAGTGGCCAACGGGTTCGGCAAGCTGGCGGGCGCCACCCAGATCCAGGAACTGGGAGAGATCGAGACGCCGATCGTCCTGACCAACACCCTGTCGGTCCCCGCCGGCATGACCGGCGTCGTCGACTGGACCCTGTCGCTGCCGGGCAACGAGCGGGTTCGGTCCGTCAACGCCGTGGTCGGGGAAACCAACGACGGTGGACTGAACGACATTCGCAGTCGGTTCGTGACGGCGGCGCATGTCCGCGAGGCCATCGAGACGGCGTCGGTCGGTCCTGTGGCCGAGGGCGCGGTCGGCGCCGGAACCGGCACGATCGCCTTCGGCTGGAAGGGCGGCGTCGGCACCAGTTCACGTCGACTGCCCGAGTCGTTGGGAGGCTGGACGGTCGGCGTCCTGGTCCAGACCAACTATGGCGGGGCCCTCGTGATGGACGGCCATCAGATCGGTGAGATGCTGGGCCGGCACTATCTGCGAGAGCACGTCACGACGTCGGCCGACGGCTCGATCATGATCGTCATCGCGACCGATGCCCCCCTGTCGGATCGAAACCTGGAACGCCTGGCCGACCGCGCGTTCGCGGGGCTGGCGCGGACGGGCGCGGCCTTCACCAACGGCTCTGGCGACTATGCGATCGCCTTCTCCACCGCGGCCTCGGTGAGGCGGACGACGGAGCGGCGGGGAGCCCCTTCGGAGGTCGCCGAATGGCCCAACGACCTGATGTCGCCGCTGTTCGTCGCCGTCGCGGAGGCGACGGAGGAGGCCATCCTGAACTCGCTGCTTCAGGCGACGACGACCCGTTCCGTCATCGATGGGCGGGAGATCGAGATCGAGGCCCTGGACCCCGCCTTAGTCCGATCGCTGGTCGATCCTGCGGGGCACTGCGCGGCCTGACGGGGTTTCGGTATTGGAAGCTTAGGCCGCCGCGCCTATATTCCTCGCGTTCGGGTTCGCCCGGACTATGGCGATAAACGTGCCTGCAATAAGCGGACCGGACCCGGGTGCGATTCCCGGCGGCTCCACCAATCTCCCCTTCGTTATCAAAGGGGCGCGCGGGGCCGACCAGCATCGACGGACGTGTAAAGAGGTTGCCTTCGCCCGTCCTGGCCCACCGTATCGGGCCTTTGACTAACTGCGAACGATAACTTCGCTGGAGAAGTCGCTCTCGCCGCGTAAGCGGTTCGGGTGATTTCGAACACTTAAGTCCTCGGGGTTCAGATCCCGGGGCGGGGCTCCCCGGGCGCCTGGCAACAGAAGCCCGGGACTTTCTCTCCGCATTCTCTCCGCATTGACCCTTTCTGCCGCTTCCTTCGCCGGTCGCGGGCCGCTATGTCGTGCGCATCCCAGCCGAGGTGAGCATGGCCGACCAGACCCCACCGGTCGACGAGATGAACTACGAGGGCCTGGCCCAGGACGCCCTGCGCGGCGTGATCCGGGCCGCGCTGGAACGTGCGGCGATGCCTGAGGGCATCCCCGGCGCGCACCACTTCTACATCACCTTCGTCACCCGGGCCCCGGGCGTCAGCCTGCCGCCGGACATCCTGGCGAAATACCCGGAGGAGATGACCGTCGTCCTTCAGCACCAGTACTGGGACCTGGCGGTCGAGCCGGACCGGTTCACCGTCATGCTGAAGTTCGGCGGCCTGCCCAAGGTGATGACCGTGCCCTATGCGGCCGTGACGCGGTTCTATGATCCCTCGGTGCAGTTCATCCTGCAGTTCGAGGCGCCCGCCGCCGCGCCGGAACCCGAGCCCGAACCCGCGCCGCCTCCGCCGCCGTCCGGCGACGACGGGCCCAAGGTAGTGTCGCTGGACCAGTTCCGGAAGAAATAGGGCCGTCAGGTTCGGGCGGCTTGACCCCCGCCGCCGCGTCGCGATCAATGGTCCCGGAAGCTGAAGGGGCCGTTTCATGATCCGCACGTTCGCCGCCGCCGCCGTCGCCGCGCTGACCCTGTCCGCCTGCGCCACTACGCCGTCCGCCCAGGCGCCGGCCGGGGTCTTCGACGGCTGGGCCGGCGCCGTGGTCGCCGCCGACTGGCGCACCAGCCGGGGCGATCCGATCGTGGCCTTCGACAACTCCCGCCGCGACCTGACCGCCGCGTTCAAGGCCGAAGGGTTCGAGCCCCGTCACTTCGTAGATTACACGCTGCGCCCGAACGCGCCCGACGCCGCCACGGGCGCTCAGGTTCTGGCCGGCATCGGCGAGACGGCACGCCGCGCCACCGTCGGCTGCTTCCTCTACTTCACCTCCCACGGCAACACGCGCGGGATCACTTGGGGGAATGAAGGCCAGCTCAGCCCTGCCCGCATGGGGCAACTGGTCGACGAATGGTGTGGCGAACGTCCCACCGTGGTCGTCGTCTCCGCCTGCTTCTCGGGCGTCTTCATCCCGGAGCTGCAGGGCCCCAACCGCATGATCATGACGGCCGCGCGCCGTGACCGGTCCTCGTTCGGCTGCAGCCAGGACGCGGTCTATCCGTACTTCGACGGCTGCGTGCTCGAAAGCCTGCCGAACGCGTCGGACTTCATCGACCTGGCGGACAAAAGCCGCACCTGCGTGTCGCGCCGCGAGACCGCCGAGGGGCTCCGCCCGGCGTCCGAGCCGCAGGTGTTCATCGGCGGCGACATCCGGCCGCTGCTGACGACGACCTACGCCTTCTGGAGATGAGGTTCAGCCCTTTCTGGGATAGCTGCGGATCGTGATCCGTTCGCGCTCGCCCTCGCGGCGTTCAACCAGCAGGCGCGCGACCTGGGCGTCGTCGTGGAACAGATAGCCCTTGACGGCGTCGAGCAGGGCCTTGGCCAGATTGTCGAGATCCATCCACGGCGGGTCGCCGACGTGCTCCATCACGATCTCGACGGAATAGTCGCCGTACGAGGGCCGCGACCCGCGCCACTCCTTGCGCATGAACTCATAGACCAGCGGCTTGTAGTATTTCGCCTGGGTGGTCAGGCCCTCGATGGTGATCTCCACCGCCTGACCGACCTCGCGCGCGCGGACCTTGCCCGTCCCGATCCAGCCGGCGGTCAAGCGGCGCAGACCGCGGGCGGGGGCGCCAGCACGACGGCCGCGTTGATGCGCACCGGGGGCGTCAGCGCCTCCTGACCGTCCGTCGGCCGCATCTGGATCGCCCGCGCGACGTCCAGCCCGACCACGACGTGCCCGAAGACGCCGAAACCCTGACCGTCCGGATTGCGCCCGCCGCCGAAGTCCAGCGACGGCGCGTCCTGCGTCACGATGAAGAAGCTGGTCGTCGCCGTGTCCGGCCCGTCTCGCGCCATCGACACGGCGCCCGCCACATGCCGCAGTCCGGTGACCGACGTCCGCTCAAGCGGAATCGCAGGGCGCAGGGCGTCGTCGGAGCCGCGCGGAGTTGCGGCCTGGATGACGTCGATCGGGTTGGGATTGGCGTTGGTCGCCGCCACGACCGAACGGAAGAAGCTGCCGTGGCCGTAGTCGCCGTACTGAACGTTGCGGGCGAAATTGCAGGCCGTGACCGGCGCGCGTGCATAGTCCAGATCGAGGATCATCACCCCCGCCTCCGTGTCCAGCAGCACGTCGTGTGCGGCGTCCTGGGCCGTCGCCGCCGAAGCGCCCGCCAGAAGCGCCGCCACCCCCAGGATCATGCCCCGCATCGCCCGCGCTCCGCCTTGTCCGACCATTCCTCCGTGCTACACCCCCGCGCACCTTTCCGTCACGCCTGAAGAGCCCGCCGACCATGACCGACGTCCGCACCGAGACCGACACCTTCGGCCCCATCGAGGTCGCCGCCGACCGCTATTGGGGGGCGCAGGCGCAGCGGTCGCTGGGCAACTTCAGGATCGGCTGGGAGAAGCAGCCCCTGCCGATCGTCCGGGCGCTTGGCATCGTCAAGCGGGCGGCCGCGGAAACCAACATGGCGCTGGGTCGGCTTGACCCCGTGATCGGCAAGGCCATCGTCCAGGCGGCCGACGAGGTGATCGAGGGCAAGCTGAATGACCACTTCCCGCTGGTCGTCTGGCAGACCGGGTCGGGCACCCAGTCGAACATGAACGCCAACGAGGTGATCTCGAACCGGGCAATCGAACTGCTGGGCGGCGAGATGGGGTCGAAGAAACCGGTCCATCCGAACGACCACGTCAACATGAGCCAGTCGTCCAACGACACCTATCCCACGGCCATGCACGTCGCCTGCGCCGAGGAGGTGGTCCACCGCCTGCTGCCGGCGCTGGCCAAGCTGAGGAACGCGCTGAACGACAAGGCCGAGGCGTGGAAGGGCATCATCAAGATCGGCCGCACCCACACCCAGGACGCCACGCCCCTGACGCTCGGCCAGGAGTTCTCGGGCTACGTCCAGCAGGTGACCAAGGGCATTGAGCGGATTGAACAAACGCTTCCCGACCTGATGCAGCTCGCCCAGGGCGGCACGGCGGTCGGCACGGGCCTGAATGCGCCGATCGGCTTCGCCGAGGGCGTGGCTGAAAAGATCGCCCAGATCACCGGCCTGAACTTCACGACCGCGCCGAACAAGTTCGAGGCGCTGGCCGCCCACGACGCCATGGTCATGAGCCACGGGGCCATCAACACGGTGGCCGCGTCGCTGTTCAAGATCGCCAACGACATCCGCTTCCT
>JAIEQC010000015.1 GCA_019748055.1 Caulobacteraceae bacterium
AAACCATCGAGATGGGGGTCCCTTTTAGACGCCGATCACCCCCATAACGGGGTTCTTTTTGCACGCCGATCCACAGTCAGTTGTGGCGTACAGCAGCACTGCTCCAAGAAGCATCTGCATCGCTATCTGGCGGAGTTCGACTTCCGCTACTCCAACCGTTCGGCGACCGGCTGTGAGGATCAAGAGCGTGCGGTGCGCGCGGTGCTGGGCGTCGTCGGCAAGCGCCTGACGTACCGCAGGCCTGATCCCGGGGCCGAAGCCGCCGCCTAGCGGCAAGTGGCGTGGAGCCCGTTGGCGGACAAAACGCCACCGGAAAAACGAAAGGGCGCCCCCAAAAGGACGCCCCTCGCCAGTCACTCCCTTGCGGGAAACGGACACCCATAGGGGGCCGCAGGTGTCATACATATAGACAACCACACCCGCGTTTTCAAACCGTTTATGTTCCCCCGGGTTCCGGCAGCTTAGGCAACCACGCGAGCACCTTCGCCAAAATCTCGTTGAACTCCGCCTCCGGCAAACGACGAATTCCGCCTCGATCTACCGACAGTCGGCTTGGAGCGACGGTGTAGAGATGGTTGCAGACGGCCCAGGTATCGCGCCCGTCCAGCGAGACCGACAGCTTGTGAGCCCACTGCGCCGCCCCGCCTTCTTGCGGGTCGGTAGAGCAGGCCGCAACCAGACACGGACCATGCAGCCGGTTCTTGTAGGATACGATTACGACAGGCCGGCGCTTCCACATTTCGGGAAGCTGAGCGTCAGGCCAGAAATCGCACCAGTAGATCTGGCGGATAGCCGGGGCGGCCACAATCCGGGGCTCAACCCGAGGCGGCCTGTTGGCAGGCTCGTTCTTGATTTCTTCGTCAACCATGGCCGCCTGAGATTCCCAAAGGGCGGCGACGGTGCTATAACACCGTCGCCAGTTTGTTTGATCGAGTTGGCCCACCTTTAGACCGCCAGCCCCCGCGAAGGGCTCGGCGGTCTTTCTGTTAGCCCCTACCGCGTCCGTGGGCGTGACGCGGCATGAGCGACCCTCCTCTTCATCATCTTCGCCTCCATTGCCTAGAATCTCAGCCTCGCACGGCTTTGGTCATAACGCAACAGACAAGATGGTCATATGGAGGTCAAACGGGTTGCAAATGACCTTGGCCCGGTTTATAGCGGCTCCATCAGGAGGAGCCCACGATGACTGACAGCGCCCCGAAGCTCGCCGAAACGAAGCGCCCGAAAATGGGCCGTAGTCCATCGTACCCAAGCGTTGATCTCGCGACCGCCATCGAAAAGGCAAAGGCCCAGTACGACATCGAGGGGAAGTACGCCGTACCCTTGCCCTCGGCGTTCAAGTCCTGGGGCTACAGCGACAAGAGCAGCGGTGGTCGGGACCTCCGGGCCTCACTTCGCTACTTCGGTCTGATCACCGTCGAAGGCGACGGGGCCATGGCGAAAGTGAAGCTTACCGAAGACGCGCTCCGAGTCCTGCTAGACGGTCGCGAGGACCAGACGGAAAAGAAGGCGATCATCCGCCGCTTGGCCCTGAACCCCACGGCCCACAAAAAGCTATGGGCGAAATTTCCGGAGGGCATCAAATCGGAAGCCACCGCGGTCCACTATCTCGTCTTCGAAGAGAAGTTCAACACGGGGGCTGCCGAACAACTGATTGCCCAGTTTAAGGCAACGGCGGACTTTGCAGGCCTCTACCAGCCTGATACTATCGTGGTCATCAAAGACCCCGGTGGGGATGGTGACGACCATGTGTTTGCCGAGCCCGGCGGGGAAGACGAAGCCCGTCGCGACCGGCTGCCGCCGCCGCCCGCACCAAAAGGACAGGTAGCAGTCATGAGCGGCGAGCGAGTAGCGTTCACGGAAGAAAGCCAGCCGGGCCAATACCTCAAGCTCATTGCGAGCGGCGAGGTGGACGACATGATGCTGGAGGCCCTTGAGGACTTCGTGAAGCGCCAGCGCAAACGCTTGAAAGCGGTGACAACGCCGACCGTGCCAAACTAACAGGCGCTGCTGTGCTAGCATGGCGGAATGACCGACCAACCCAAACCCCAGGCCGACAAGTTCCGCGACATGGCGCGCGAGCTTGAATGCGACGAGGACGAAGCCGCCTTTGAGGACAAGGTGCGGAAGGTGGTGGCCGCGCCGAAGGCGGCGGGGGAGTCACAAGAGTGACCGCAGCCGACTTGTCGAAAGCCGTGCTGAATATCGGCATCGGGTTGGGAGCGGCGCTCGCGGGAATCGCGGCGCTGCTGGCCGCCCATTCCAGCTATCTACATTACCAAACGATGGGAGAGTCTTCGCTAGGCGGAGATTGGGTGATGCAAGTCAACGGCCTGAATGGCGAGGTAAGGGTTTGCTCCACCCGCTTTGGCTGCTCTCCACCTGTCACGCCGTCAGAACCAAAGTCGAGCCTGCCCAATCGGCTTCCGCCAGTTTCCTCGGGTTTGTGAACTACGGATAAGGCTCCGAGAGACGGCCAGAACGAACAGAGACCGTGCGTCAACGCTCAGCCAAATGCGGCCCAAAGTGATCCCCGACGGCGAGTGAATCGCCGAGGGAGTCCTTGATGACCAAAGACGACATGGCGATGGACGTGGATCCCGTCGCCCGTGCCGAGGCGCGCCGTTCGCAGGTGCTGGGGGTCGTGCCGAGCGCGCGCGTGACCAGCACCTATCGCAGCCCGGAGCGCAACCGCCGCGCCGGGGGCGTGCCGAACTCGCGCCACGTCGAGGGCAACGGCGTCGACTTCGTGTTCGACGGCATGGGCGCGCAGGACTTGCCGCGCCTGCGTGAGCAGTTTCGCGCGCAGGGCGCCGAGGACGTAGTCTGGGAGGGCGATCACTTCCACGTCGAGTGGCCGTCGGGCTCCGACCCCGTGACCGCCTCCACCCCCATGCAGGATCCGACCGGCCGCGACTATCGCGTCGTGCGGACCCAGGCGCTGGCCCCCGAGGACACGCCCGAGAGCCTGCGCGCGCAGGGCTATGAGCTGGACCCCGTGCGGAACGTCTGGTTCCGCAATGTCCAGAACGACATCCCGCCCGCGCCCATGGACGAGGCGTACCAGCGCCGCGCCGAGGCGCGTGAGGATCAGGTGCTGGATCAGCGTCAGGCCGATCTGGAGAACCGCGTGGTCGCGGCCGGCATCCCCGGCGACGTGGCGGGCGCGGTGGCCAAGGACGTCGGCAAGGGCGTGTTTCTGGAGGGCGGGCAGGCCGTCCTGTCCGGCATCAAGCGCGGCGTGAACGAGTCGCTCGACCTGGTCGACGAGGTCGCGGACTGGATCGAGCGCGTCGTGCCGTCGACGATCCAGTGGGAAGGCTTCGACTTCGACCCCGACACGCCCATGCGGGTGCGCCTGACCACGCAGAACGATGCCGAGGCACGCATCCGCGAGGCGCAGGGCGGGAAGCTGTCGTTCTGGCAGCGTTTCGGCATGGGCCAGACCCGCATCCCCACGTCCGAGGCCGAGCGGCCGGAGACGGTGACGGGCCGCGTGATCGAAGGCATCGGCCAGTTCGCCACGGGCTGGGTCGGCGGCGGGCAGGCCCTGCGCGGCTGGAAGGCGGCGACGCGCGGCCAGCAGATCGGCAAGGCGCTGGCGCAAGGCGCGCTGGCGGACTTCACGGCGTTCGACGGACAGGAAGCCCGGCTGTCGAACATTCTGGAACAGCACGCCCCCGAGGCCGTCGCGCCCGTGTTCAGCTATCTGGCCGCGCGCGAGGACGACCCGGAGCTGCTGGGCCGCGTCAAGAACGCGGTTGAGGGCGCCGGGCTGGGCGTGGCGACCGATCTCATCATCAACGGCGTGCGGGCGCTGAAGGCTGGGCGCATGGCGCGGGACGAGGCGCGTGCGGCTGCGCAGGCCGAGGGCCTGCAGACCGATCCGACGCTGGCGGCGGAGGAGGTCGCGCGGCAGGGCGAGGAGCTGCAGGCGGCCGTCCGCGAGAGCCTGGGCAATCCCGAGGGGCCGAGGCTGCGGGTCAAGCCCGCAGGCGTCACGCCGGCCGAGGCGCGCGGGCCGGGCGAGAATGTCTTCGACATCAACCTCGCCCGCATCGAGACGCCCGAGGACGTGCGGGCCGTCATCACCGGCATGGCCGACAAGTTCCGGCAGGACGTCGATCTGGCGCGCCGGGCGACGCGGTCGTGGGATCAGACCCGCGAGGCTTCGGGTCGCGTGGACTGGGTGCAGGCCATGGCTGCGCGCCGCACCGGGCAGGCGCAGAACGCCGAGGAGGTGCTGGCCTTCCGGCAGGCGCTGAACGCCAGCGCGACCCGCGTTCTGGACCTCGCCCGCAAGGTCGAGGCGCCGGGCGCCACGCTGGCCGACCAGTACGCCTTCCGCCGGGCGACGAGCGTTCACGCCGCGATCCAGAACGAGTTCATGGGCGCGCGCGCCGAGGCGGGCCGGGCGCTGAACGCGTTCAAGATCCCGGCCGAGACGCCCGCGCAATACCTGCGCCAGGTCGACGACCTGATCCGCGACGCGGGCGCCAACGGCACGGCGCGCGATCTGGCGCGACGCGTGCTGAAGGCGGCGGAGAAGGGCGATGCGCCGCTGAACGAGTTGCTGCGTCAGGGCTGGTCCGCTCGCACGCGCGAGATGGTCAAGCTGGTCTATACCAACGGCCTGCTGTCGGGCGTGGGGACGCCGGTCATCAACGTCGCCGGCAACGCGATGATGCTGGGCCTGAACCTGACGGCGCGCGCGATCAGCCCGCGGCTGGCCGGTGCGTTCGGCGGTCGGGCCTCGACCCAGATCGGTGAGGCGTCGGCCATGGCGCACGGCTATGCGCAGGCGATGCGCGACATGTTCCGGCTGAATCCGATGGAGGCCATGCAGCGCACGGCCGACAACGGCGGCCTGGTGCGCGACGGCCTGTTCCGCGGCATGGCCCCCGGCATCGACGACGCCGCGCCGCGCGGCCTGAACATGCGTGCCGAGCGGGAGGAAGCGGGCATGCGCGTGTCGCGTCCGCTGGGCGCCGCCGCATGGAACGTCGCCGAGGACTCGCCGCTGGGCCGGGCGCTGGACCTGATGCAGATGCTGGTCGAGGCGCCGTCCAACTTCAACCAGTTGACCGACGACTTCTTCAAGGTCGTGGCGGCGCGGGGCGAGATGCACTCGCGCGCTTTCCGCGCCGTGACGGCCGAGGGGCTGGAGGGTGAGGCGGCGCGGGCGCGCTATGCCGACCTGATTCAGAACCCGTCGGACGAGATTCTGGAAGCGGCCGAGCGCGAGATGCACGACCTCACGTTCACGCGTGAGACGCCCGGCATCGCCGCGATGTTCGGCGATCTTCGTCGCCAGTTGGACTCGGTCGGCCCCTACCCTTTCGGCACGGTGATGATGCCGTTCCTGCGCACGCCCGCAAACCTCGTCTCGACCGGTCTTCGCTATTCGCCACTCGCCAAGTTCAGCAGCCGGTATCGCGCAGAGATTAGGGAGGGCGGGGCGACGGCCGAGATCGCCAAGGCCAAGGTCGCCCTCGGCTCCGTGCTGTGGTCGGTCTGGATGGGCATGGCCATGGACGGCGACCTGACCGGACGCGGCCCGTCGAACCGGGCGCAGCGCGAGGCCATGATGCGCACCGACGAGGAGAGCGGCGCGCAGTTCCAGCCGTACAGCGTCCGCATCGGCGAGCGGTGGTGGTCATTTGAGCGGCTGGACCCGCTGGGCCAGATGGCAGGCCTGATCGCCGACGTGGCCGATCTGTTCAAGGCCGGCGACTGGGATACCGACCGCAACGTCGAGGTCGAGGAAATCGTCGCCCACGGCGTCCAGGCGATCGGCAACGCCTTCTTCGACAAAACCAGCCTGCGAAGTGTGATCGAGGCCACCAGTGCATTGCTCGGCGGGCGAACCGACTTGGCTGAGCGGTTCCTGATGAGCCGGGCGTCGGCACATGTCCCCTATTCCTCCGCCCTGCGCATGACGCGCCGTGGTGAGGATCCGTACCTGCGCGAGACGTGGAACGTCGTCTCGGCCCTGCGCAACGGCATCCCCGGCCTGAGCGACGACCTGCCGGTCCAGCGCGACCTGTGGGGTCGGCCGCGCAGCTATGAGACGGGCCTGGGCACGATCTACGACGCCATCGGGCTGGTCCAGACCAAGCGCACGGGCGGCGCCGCGATCGACATGGAGATCCTCGACAACGGCGTGACCGTGTCCATGCCGCAGCGGTCGATCCAGTTCGACGGCGAGCGCATCAGCCTGCGCAACCGGCCGGACATCTATTCCGACTTCGTGCGCGAGGCGGGACAGCCGGCGTTCGAGCATCTGGAGGCCGTCGTCACGGGCAACCACCCGGACAGCGAGTTTTACATCACCCTGCCGCCGGGCCCCGGCATCAAGACCGACGGTACTTGGGACCGCGGCGACTACATCCGCGACGTGGTCGATTCCTATCGCCGGGACGCCCGCCTCATCATCGCCGAGCGGTATCGTGAGGATCTGGCGGCCATGGCCGTCGAGCGGCAGCGTCGCCGCGAGGCGGTGCGCGGGTTCTGAAACTTCGCCGTTAGGCGTCGGCTGTGCTAGCCTTCCAGCATGCCGAAAGATTTCGCCGTCAAACGCGCTGCCTTCGTCTGCCTAGTCGCTGTCAGTCTCGCCGGGTGTGAGGCCGGGCTGAACGAGCGACAGCAGGATGAGGCGGCCGACGTCGCGCATGATGTCGCGCGAGATGCGATCGATGGCTCTGGTCGGATAGCTGAGCTCGAAGCCCGAATCGAGGTGCTCGAAGCGCGAATGGACGAGCAGGAAGTCTACTAAGACAATGGTGAGCGCCGCTTCGCAGCAGGTGAGCTGACGCCCATCACCGGCAAGGCCGGCCGCTTGGCACCAATGGCGACCATTGGGGAGCGGAAACGAAGCGGCAGCTGGTCAAGGCCAAGGCCTCCCAGCCCCTCAATAGATCCCGAGCCAGTCCCGCGCCGACCAGAGAAGGATAAGGGCGAATGTCCCGACGCCGGTGACGCCAAAGGGCTGCGATCATGACCAGCTCGCCGAGGTCGCGCTTCATGGCCAGAGCTGGATGCCATCTCGGGCGACCGCCGGCGCGACCACGTCGACTGCAAACTGCAGGGGTTCGATCTGAACGGTTCGGCCCAGCCGCGCTTCAAGTCGCGGCACGGCTTCGGACTTGATGGTCGAGTAGGTCGAAAACGGTCCGAGCCGTCCGTCGGCCTGGGTCACGATCGCTAGGTCAACGTCGCTCCCGGCCCCCGCTTCGCCACGGGCGAAGCTGCCGAACAGGTGAACCTCCGTCAGCAAGGGTTCGCCCGCCGCCCATTCCCGGACGGCGGCCCGGATGTCTTCGACGCTCAGCTCGGGGGACATGGCCCCACCCTGACACGCGCGAACCCAGTTCGCATCCCCTCCCAATCTGGAAACCTCTCATGTCCGTCGCCGCCTGGCGCGCTGAGGCCGACCGCCTGAAGGCCGAGGGCGAGGCGGCGCTGGCGCGCGCCCGGGCCGAGACCCGCTCGGCCGACCGGCGCGCCGGCCGGATCCTGGCGGCCGAGCCCCGCGCCGGGGAGGACCGCTGCGCCGCCGCCGACCGCCTGAGCCTGGAGACCGTGCGATGACCGCCCTGCGCCTGATCCTGTTCGTCCTGGCCTTCCTGCTGGCCGCGTGCGGCGGCGAGCGCCCGCCGATCGAGCCGATCGTGAAGACGGTGCGGGTCGAGGTGCCCGTACCCGTGCCGTGCGCCCCGGCCGTGGGGCCCCGGCCCGACTATCCCGACGGCGACGACGAGGTCAGGGCCGCGCCGGACCTGCTGGAACGGGTGAAGCTGCTGCTGGCGGGACGGGAGATGCGTCGGGCGCGGGAGGCGGAGCTGGAGGCGGCGGTGGCGGGGTGTGGGGCGCGGCCGGAGTAAGGCGACACGATGCAGAGAACTGTAGTACTCGACGATGAGCTGGACGCTGATCTGAGGGCATTGGCAACCGTGGAGTTCACACTCGTCTACGCAGGTCCGCTGCGCGCCACCCAGGGCGACCCTCAACCGGGAAGCAGCCAAAGAACACGTCATGCAGACCTCAAGCACCAGATGCGCATGGAGTTCAGCCGCCAACTGAAAACGCTCTGGGATGTCGTTCCGCAGTTTCAGGTGGCCCAGCAAATCGAGCGTCACCCTTTCAACATCGAGCGGTCCAAGGCCCTGTTTCAGATCTTGCCTTGGTGCTTTGTGCCGGTCGTGAATAAGGCTGGGTCTCTCTGTGCCTCGCTCGACATCACTCTACTGCGTAGAGATCACCCCGGCCCGAGCGTCTGGCGGCCTAGCGCAGGCGACATCGACAATCGTCTCAAGACGCTCATCGACGCCCTACGAATGCCCAACGCTCACGACGGATACAGCACCAGGACTCCGGACGGTGACGGCACTCTGTATTGCCTGCTTGAAGACGATGATCTGGTCACGGGCTTGTCGATTAACACCGACCGGCTTCTGGCGGCCCCAGATGATGCGGACCTTTCGTATGCGCATGTCACCGTGCGCGTAAAGCTGCGTTTGGCTCGGGATCACATTCCGCTCTGACATCGCGGTCTCAGTCCGGCTGATCCTTCTTCACACCCCGACCCACGACCAGCAGCGTCCCAGCCGGCAGCGGCCTCTGCAACGCCGACGCCTCGGACCAATCGGCGCGCAGCCAGGCGTCGTGCTCCTCGGCCGTCGTCAGGATCACGGGCATGGCCTTGGGGTGGACGGCGCCGACCTCGGCGTTCGGTTCGGTCGTGAGGAAGGCGAAGACCTCCAGCTCCTCCCAGCCCTTGGAGATCTTCCGCACGCTGGCCCAGGACGTCCAGATCCCGGCGAAGCAGGCCAGCGGCCGGTCCTCGCCCAGGGCGAACCAGACGTCGCCGCCGTGGTCGCGGTTGAACTCGCTGAAGGCGGTGAAGGGGACGAGGCAGCGGTTGTCGGGCCCCAGCCAGCGCTTCCAGTGGCTGCTGGCCGTGTTGCGGACGTTGGTCGTGCCGGCGTCGGGCTCCATCCTCAGAAGCTCGGCGAAGTCGACCTCCTGGCCCTTGGCCCGCAGCTTGTCGGCGCGGCGCGTGGCGGCGTCCAGCAGGGCCTTTTTGGACGACGGCATACCCCAGCGGGCCATGGCCAGCTCGCGCCCGCCGCCCTCGGCCGCGCGAACGATCGGCGCGGGATAGTCGGGGAAGATGCCCGGCAGGGGCGGCAGGTTGCCGGTGTGGTCGGACGTCCCGCCGAACAGCTGGCGGATCGCGTCCTGGCCCTTGGTCAGGCTGTAGAGGTTGCACATGCCGGGAACCGATCACGGGGCGCGGGCGCTGTCGAGAGGCAGAGCCGGCTGTGGGAGCGGTGGCCCGGCAGATCGCGCCGCAGGACAAAAAAGTGCCCGCCGTCGATTGGGCGACGGCGGGCTTCATTCTCGCATCCGGGTTGATCCTCAGGGGGATGACTTCGAGGTCCGGCGGCGAGCGTCCTTGGTCAGCGCCCGCCGGTCACCACTGTGTGGGCGTTGCGGTTCTGGGCGTGGGCGGCCTCGGTCGAGCCGGCGGCGATGGGCCGTTCCTTGCCATAGCTGATGACCTCGATGCGCGAGGCGGCCACGCCCGCGGCGATCAGATGGTTCCGCACCGCCTCTGCCCGCCGCGCGCCCAGCGCCAGATTGTATTCGCGGGTGCCGCGCTCGTCCGCGTTACCCTCGATCCGCACACGGACCTCAGGATAGCGCCGCAGCCAGGCTGCCTGGGCGTCCAGGCGCGGGCGGGCGTCGGCGCGGATCTGGTGGCTGTCGAGATCAAAGTAGACCCGGTCGGCCACGTTGACGCGGAAGTCGTCGGCGCTGCCAGGCAGCGCGCCGGACACCGACCCGGTCGGGGCGGTGATCGTCCCAGTGTCCGCGCTCGCGATCGGAAGCGCCGACGGCCCCGCCGCCGGCTCGGCCCGCCGCGCGCAGGCGGCGGTGGAGGCGACGGCCAGAACGGCGACGGCTGCCAAAATCTGCGAACGGTACGGACGCGACGCGCGGAACGGGATCATGAGGTGCCTCTCTGTTCCCCATCTTGATGACGGCGCGACGCGGTCGGCTCAATGATGAGTTTTTTATGCCTCTCGCCATGGTCGGCCTCGCCGGGCAAGTGTTCGGCGTGACCAGTCGTGACCCCACTCCGCCGCTCGCGATATTGAGCCCTCATCCGACACGGAAGGCCGGACGGGGTTTCAGCTGGCTGCTCGAACGGGCTGACGTTCGCTTGGGGCCAGTCGCTCAATTCGCGGCCGCCGCCGGGGTCGTTCTGGCCGGTACCGTCATCGCCGTCCTGCTCTACCAGTTGGTCGATCTGACCCGACTGGCCATCTTCTTCTTGGGCTCAGTCATCGTCTGCGCCCTGCTGTTCGGACGGCGTCCGGGCGTCTTCGCCGCCTTCCTGGCCTTCGCCGCCTACAACTTCAGTCTGGTTGAGCCACGCTTCACCTTCCGCCTGGTCGGCGCGGACGATCTGCTGACCCTGGCCGTCTTTCTGATCGTCGCCCTTTCCATCGGCGGCTTGGCGGGCCGGGTGCGCGACAGCGAGCGTCAGGCTCGGATGCGGGCGCAGGAGACTGACGCCCTGCTGGAGGCCAGCCGCGCTTTCGGCGACGCGGTCGACGTCGAGGCGGTGGCCATCGAACTGTGTGCTCGCCTCAGAGCCGTCGTCGAAGGCGCCGCCGACGTCGCCGACGCGCCCGCGCCGGCGGGGTGGCGCTCACGTCCGCTGTCTCTGGAGCCGGGGTCTCCCGTAGCTGCTTGGCGGTTGAGTGCAGAGGGCCCCGATGCTGCCCGACAGGACCGTCTCTGCTCCCTGATGATCGATCTCGCGTCGGCGGCGGTGAATCGGATCCATCTGGTGGACACGCGCACCGATCTCGAGGCCGAGGCCCGCGCGGGCCGTCTCAGGGACGCGATCCTCGGCTCAATCTCCCATGATCTGCGCACGCCGCTGGCAACGGTGCTCGCCTCCGCGTCAAGCCTTCAGGAGTACGGCGACCGCTTCGACCTGAAGACTCGCGCCGACCTGGCTGGCGTGATCGTGCATGAGGCCGATCGGCTGAACCGCTATGTGGAACGCCTTCTGGACCTGTCGCGCATCGAGGCGGGGCAGGTCGCCCCGCGGTTGGAGCCGACCTCCCTGTCCGAAATCGTGGACGCCGTCGTGCGCCGCCTGCCCGCTCCGGGCGGCTCGGTGGTCCAGGCCGACGATCTCGACTCCGCGCCTTTTGTCCTAGCGGACGGACGGCTTCTGGAGCAGGCGATGTTCAACCTGCTGGACAATGCCCTGATCCATGGCGGCGAAGGCGTGCGCGTAGACGTCCGCGCCGAAAGCAAAGCGGACATGGTCACCGTCGTGATCGAGGACGACGGTGCCGGCGTCGAGGATGACGAACTGGCGGATTTGGGCCGCAAGTTCCATCGGGGCCGGCGCCCCGGAAACGCGTCGACCGGCGCCGGCATGGGCCTGGCCGTGGTCAAGGGCTTCGTCGAGGCGATGGGCGGAACCCTACA
The DNA here is from genome assembly GCA_019748055.1 of Caulobacteraceae bacterium. Classification (GTDB taxonomy): domain Bacteria; phylum Pseudomonadota; class Alphaproteobacteria; order Caulobacterales; family Caulobacteraceae; genus Brevundimonas. The sequence goes on from JAIEQC010000015.1 coordinate 11,518, forward strand.
ATTCACACGCGGCGAGGCGCGTCGGGGGCTGCGCGTCGGGGTCACCCTACGCACGGCGAGTGCGCGATGAACGCGCGCATCCTTTTGGTCGAAGACGAGGCCCACATCGTCCGCGCTTTGCGCCCTGCGTTGGACGCTGAAGGCTATGACGTCGCTGACGTGCCGACCGGCGCCGCGGCTCTCGCGGCGCTGGCCGGAGACGGTTTCGACGCCATCCTTCTGGACCTCGGCCTGCCCGATATGGACGGCAAGGACGTGATCCGCCGTGTTCGCGAATGGTCCGAAGCCCCCATCCTGGTGCTCAGCGCGCGCCATCTGGAGGGCGAGAAGATCGCTGCGCTCGATCTCGGAGCCGACGACTACGTCAACAAGCCGTTCGCGGCCGGCGAGCTGCTGGCCCGGCTGCGCGCCGCCCTTCGCGGGCGTGACCGCCGCTTCGCCACCCAGTCGCGGTTCTCCGCCGGCGGCCTGGCCATCGATTTCTCGACCCGCCGCGTCTGGATTGAGGGCGAGCCCGTGCATCTGACCCCGCGCGAGTACGACCTGGCTCGCGCACTCGCCCGCCACGCCGGCCGCGTGGTCACGCACCGCCAGATCGCCGTCGCCGTCTGGGGCGGGGAGAGCGCCGTCGACGCTCAGTCCATCCGGGTCCTCATCGGCCAGCTACGTCAGAAGATCGAGCGCAACCCTGCTCGCCCCCGCATCGTCTTGACCGAACAGGGTCTGGGCTACCGAATGATCGACCCAGATCTGTCGTCGACCTGACGCCACGACCGCCGGTAATAGTCGCCGATCGAGAACCGCAGCTGGATCTCCGGCGGACCCTTCGCCCCGCACCGGCTGCATGTGACGCGGAAGGCGGCCTGGTTCAGGTCGTGGGACAGGTCCAGCCGCACCCGGGCGTCGGCCGGCCCGATGTAGCCCGATCGGCCGCACGGATGACACCAGACGTCCAGCCCGATGTCGTCGTCGATCCAGGTGGAGATCGGGTGGGTCACAGCATCGGCACTTCGCCCTGGGCCCGCAGCGGCCGGGCCATGAAGATGACCTTGCCCGTGCAGTGAAGGCGCCGGCAGTCGGACGTCCGGCCCAAGAGCACGAAGCCGGGCCCGCGCGTGCGCTCCAGCCGCGCCAGATCCACCTTCATCTGCAGGCCGCAGTCCATGCAGGTGGCATGGACCGGCCAGCCCTCGCGCCGGATCGCGGCGACGTCCGGCGCGACCGTGCGCCACTGGGCCGGGGTCCAGCGGCCGTGTCGGGGATTCATGCCCACGGCGGCGTCACTGCGTCGTGGTGTGCGCCCAGAGCCCCAGCCGTCGCGCGTCGTTCACGGCCGACAGGCGGTCGATGAAGCCGGGTTGGGCCGCCTCGATCTCGCGCACCAGGTGGCCGAGGCCCGCGCGGGCGTCGCTGCCCGGCTCGGCCAGCAGGGCCGCCGCCAGCATCCGCAGGCGTTGGGTCGGATCGTCTTGGTTGTCGGGCGCAGCTTGATCAGTCATCGTTTCCTCCATCGCGCCACCTATGTTCACGCTCTGTTCTATTTTTTCCCGGCGCGCAACCGGGTTGGCAAAAACGGGCTGGGGATGAAGCCAAGTCGGAAAGAGGTGGTGCTGGTCGCGGGGCTGTTGCTGGCGACCCTAGTCTTTCTCGCCGCCAGTGCGGTCACCGTGGCCGGAAGGTTCTGACCATGGCCAGGCCAGCCATCATCGGCGCGTTCGTGGCGGCCATGGCCGGTCACGGCCTGCTAGGTGCGCCGCTGATCGTAGCCGCCCAACAGCAGACAGACGAGCAAGTTCGCGAAGAGATGATCCGCCAATCTGTCAGGAGCTACTCCGGCAGTTGCCCTTGCCCATACAGCACGGATCGAGCAGGTCGCCTATGCGGTGCCCGAAGCGCATACAGCCGGCCGGGTGGCGCTGTGCCGTTCTGCTATGCCAGCGACATAAGCGATGCTCAGGTTGCCGCCTTCCGGCGTCGACAGTGAGTTTCCCTCCCGCGGCCACTGCCATGCGCAGGCACAAGGCTGGCCTTCGCCGGTGCCCCCATCGTGCCCCTACGCCTATCGCCGAGCCTGCTCATTTGAGCTAACTTATTGAAGAAACTGGCGACCCCGGCAGGACTCCAACCTGCGACCTCGGCTTTAGGAAAGCCTTGCTCTATGCAGCTGAGCTACGGGGCCGTCGGCGGGTGACCTAGCGGATGGCGGGGGTCAGGGGAAGCGCGGAGCGCCTTGGCCCGCCAGTTTTCCACTTGTGGTTAATCGGCTTTAAGATACAATATCTTGCGGTGAACAGATCGAGAATCGGTCCGGGTCGATGATTCGGTCCTGATTCGTTTCGTCCCTGTTCCGGGGGTCCAACCCGCGTCGTTAAGCGTCGCCATGGCGGTTGCGGCGACGCTTGAGGAACCGCCGTGGGCGGGCCACCTTCTTCCATCATGAGCGACCGCGGCACAGGCCGGGCGCCGGGTCGCGTCGTCGCGGTCCTGGGCCCCACCAACACCGGCAAGACCCATCTGGCGGTCGAGCGGATGCTGGGCCACGGCTCGGGCATGATCGGCCTGCCGCTGCGGCTGCTGGCGCGCGAGATCTATGAGCGGATCGTCGCCCGCGCGGGCAAGGCCTCGGTGGCGCTGGTCACCGGCGAGGAGAAGATCAGCCCGCCGCACGCTCGCTTTCACGTCTGCACGGTCGAGGCCATGCCGAAGGAGCGATCGGTGGACTTCCTGGCCGTGGACGAGATCCAGTTGGTCGCCGATCCGGAGCGGGGGCACGTCTTCACCAACCGCCTGCTGCACGCGCGTGGCCGGCAGGAGACGATGTTCCTGGGCGCCGGCACCATGGAGCCGCTGATCCGGCGGCTGGTCGAGGACGTGGAGATCCAGTCGCGCGACCGGCTGTCGACCCTGTCCTATGCCGGCCCGAAGAAGCTGACCCGCCTGCCCCGCCGCAGCGCCGTCGTCGCCTTCTCCGCCGAGCAGGTCTACGCCATCGCAGAGCTGATCCGGCGCCAGAGGGGCGGCGCCGCCATCGTCATGGGAGCGCTGAGCCCGCGCACCCGCAACGCCCAGGTCGAGCTGTTCCAGTCGGGCGAGGTCGATTTTCTGGTGGCGACCGACGCCATCGGCATGGGCCTGAACATGGACGTGGACCATGTGGCCTTCGCGGGTCTGAGGAAGTTCGACGGGCGGCGGACGCGCTGGCTACATGCGCACGAGATCGGCCAGATCGCCGGGCGCGCGGGGCGGCATCTGCGCGACGGGACCTTCGGCGTGACGGGCGGGGCCGAGAATCTGGACGACGATCTGGTCGAGCAGGTGGTCGAGCACCGCTTCGATCCCGTGGAGGGGGCCGAGTGGCGCAACAGCAAGCTGGATTTCGACAGCCTGCCCGACCTGTTGCGGTCGCTGACCGAGCCGCCGCGGCGCGCCGGGCTGCACCTGACCGGTCAGGCGCTGGACGAGACCCTGTTGCGGCGCGCGGTGCAGGACGAGGAGGTGCAGCGCATCGCCCGCTCTCGCGGCAGCCTGATGCGTCTGTGGGACGCGTGCCAGATTCCGGACTTCCAGAAGACCACCGCGGACGAGCACTTCAAGCTGACGATGGAGGTGTTCCACGCCCTGATCGGGCCGAACGGGCGCCTGCCGGAGGACTGGATTTCCAAGCGGTTCCGGGGGCTGGACCACGAGGACGGGCAGATCGACCAGCTGTCGGGGCGGCTGGCGGGGGTGCGCACCCTGGCCTACGTCGCGGCGCGGCCCGACTGGCTGGAGAACGCCGCCCACTGGCGCGAGAGGACCCGCGCGCTGGAGGACCGGCTGTCGGACGCCCTGCACGCTCGGCTGACCGCCCGGTTCGTGGACCGAAAGACGACCGCCCTGATGCGCGCCCTCCACGCCGAGGACGAGGCGGCGGTGCAGGTCGACGCGGCGGGCGCCGTGTCGATCGAGGGGACCGAGCTGGGCCGCATCGAAGGCCTGCGCTTCGTCGCCGACCGGGACGCGGGAGCGCACCCGTCGCAGCGGCGGCTGGCGCAGCGGGCGGTGGAGCCTGAGGTGGCCCGGCGGCTGGGGAGGTTGGCGGCCGACGCGGACGAGGCCTTCGCCGTGCTGCCCGACGGGGCGGTGACCTGGCGCGGAGAGCTGGTGGCGCGGATCATGAATGATGACCCGTGGTCGCCGCGCGTGCGCCTGATCGGCGATCAGGGCGTCGAGGCGGCGCGCGAGCGGGCGCGGCGGCGGATCGAGGCCTGGCTGGCGCGGGAGGCGGGGCGCGCGCTGCGGGGGCTGTCGCGGCTGAAGCGGGCGCTGGAGAGCGGTGGGCTGAAGGGGCTGACGCGCGGGCTGGCGTTCCGGCTGATCGAGGCCGGCGGCGTGTTGCCGCGACGTGACGTGGAGGGCGAGCTGTCGGCGCTCAGCCAGGTCGAGCGGCGGACGCTGAAGACCTTCGGCGTGCGGGTGGGCGCGCACTCGGTCTGGCTGACGGCCGATCAGAAGGCGCGAGGCAGAGCTTTCGCCCAGGCGTTCTGGGCGCGTGAAGACGCCCGGGCCGACGCGCCGCGCGCCCTGTCTGCGCGCGGGCTGCGTCTGGCGGGCGGACTGACCTTGCCGCTGGAGACGCTGGAGCGTCTGTCAGAACTGCGCGCCGCCGGTCAGGGCGTGCTGGACGCGACGGCGCTGGCGGAGCTGGGGCTGACCGAGGCGCAGGCGCAGACCTTGGCGAAGGCGCTGCGCGCGGCGAGGTCGAAGGCTTCTCGCGGGGCCGCGACGACCGCCTCTCCTTTCGCGGCTCTTGCGGGATTGAAGGCGTCGCCAGAGCCGACCCGCAAACGCCGACCAAGGCGCCGACACGCGAACTGACCCTCTCCCGCCGGGAGAGGGATCGTTCCTCTTGAACCGCGACGCTTGCCGGGCTTTTCAACTTCGCATGACCCCCTTCCGCCATCTGCTGGCAAACAATCTCGTCGCGAACGTCACCAACTTCACGGTGTGGTTCGCCGTGACGTTCTGGATCTTTCTGGAGACCCGGTCGGTGTTCGCCACCGGCCTGATCGCCGGCATGTATCTGGTGCTGACGGCGGGGCTGGCGTTCTGGCTGGGCAGTCTGGTGGACCATCACCGCAAGAAGCGGGTGATGATGGCGTCCAGCGCGGTGTCGGCGGCCTTCTATGCCGCTGGATTGATCCTGCTGCTGACGGCGGGCGAGCCGGCGATGCAGGACGTGGGATCGCCGGTGCTGTGGACGTTCGTCAGCCTGGTGATGCTGGGCGTGATCGCCGGCAACATCCGGTCGATCGCCCTGCCGACGCTGGTGACCCTGCTGGTGCCCGAGGATCGCCGGGACCGGGCGAACGGCCTGGTCGGCATGGTGACGGGCATCGGGTTTCTGACCACCTCGGTCATCTCCGGATTTCTGGTGGCGCAGACGGGGATGGAGGGGACGCTGACCTTCGCCCTGGTGCTGACCGCCGCCGCCTTAGTGCACTTGCGCTTCGTCGCGGTGGACGAGCCGCGGCCGCAGGCGGAGGCGAACGCCGACGGCACGCCGGGGCGGCGGCGCGTCGATCTGAGGGGCACGCTTAGGGTCGTGGGCGCGGTGCCGGGCCTCTTCGCCCTGATCCTGTTCGCCACCTTCAACAACTTCCTGGGCGGCATCTTCATGGCGCTGATGGACGCCTATGGCCTGTCGATGATGCGGGTCGAGCACTGGGGCCTGCTGTGGGGGGCGGTGTCGACCGGGTTCATCCTGGCGGGGGTGGTGATCGCCAAGACCGGCCTGGGCAAGAGCCCGCTGCGGACGCTGATGATCGTCAACCTGATCGCCTGGGGCGGGGCGGCGGTGTTCACGATCCAGCCGTGGATCTGGCTGCTGTTCGCCGGCACCTTCCTGTGGATGTTCCTGGGCCCCTTCGCGGAGGCGGCGGAGCACACGACGCTTCAGAAAGTGGTGCCGTTCGAGCGGCAGGGCCGGGTGTTCGGCTTCGCCCAGTCGGTGGAGCAGGCGGCCAGCCCCCTGACCGCGTTCCTGATCGGGCCGCTGACGCAGTTCCTGGTGATCCCCTTCATGTCCGACGGCGGCGCGGGCGCGGCGGCGATCGGCGACTGGTTCGGCACGGGGCCGGCGCGCGGGATCGCCCTGGTCTTCACCGTGGCTGGCTTGGTGGGGATCTTGGCGACCACGATCGCCTTCAACTCGCCCCAGTACCGGCGGCTGTCGCGGGTCTATGCCGAGAGCGCGGCGTCGTGACCGAGGCTTGCCGTGTCGACGTCTGGCTTTGGCGGGCGCGGTTCGCAAAGACGCGGTCTGCGGCCGCAGCGATGGTGGAGGCCGGTCGCGTGCGCCTGACGCACCGGGGGATGCAGACCCGGCTCGACAAGCCGAGCCGCAGCGTCCACGTCGGCGACGTCCTGCTTTTCCCGGCTGGGGTGGGGCTGATGGAGGTCGAGGTGCTGGCCTTCGGGGACCGGCGAGGGCCTGCTCAGGAGGCCAGAGGCCTCTGGCGCGACGTCGCGCCACGGCACGCCGGTTGACAGGCGCGGCGGGCGGGGTCATCTGCGCCGACCACCAGCCACAGCGTGTCTCGCCCGCCGCATGACCTACATCGTCACCGACGCCTGCGTCCGCTGCAAATTCATGGACTGCGTGGAGGTCTGCCCCGTCGATTGCTTCTATGAGGGCGAGAACTTCCTGGTCATCGCGCCGGATGAATGCATCGACTGCGGCGTGTGCGAGCCGGAATGCCCGGTCGACGCCATCAAGCCCGACACCGAGGACGAGCCGGACGGCAAGTGGCTGAAGATCAACGCCGACTTCGCCCGGGTCTGGCCGAACATCACGGTCAAGGGCACGCCTCCCGCCGACCGCGAGCAATTCGAGCGCGAAACCGGCAAGTTCGAGAAGTATTTCAGCGACAAGCCCGGAAAGGGCAGCTGAAGCCCCGAAATCGGGCTTCGGGGAGAGGATTTGCCCCGGCTTGGCCGTTCGCGCACGGCCCGTTTTGAAATCTTGCGGTTTTGTGATAGGTTGTCGGCCTTGGTCGAGCATCCGGCGACGGATCGTGTTCGGCCCCGTTTGCGACAGAACCCCGGACGAAGAGCCGGGGCGGCCCGAGGTTTGGTGATCCGTTTCCGCAGCTGAAGACCGAAAACCTTTTCCCGCTTCGGAGCGATCCGGCGGCGGGCGAAGCGTCGTCGTGTTTTCGCCGCGCGAAGCGTCCATCCTCTCCCCGCGGTCCGAGAAAGGAACGACATGACGAGCAAGAACGGTCTGGAATTCAAGGTCGGCGACGCGGTCGTCTATCCGGCGCACGGCGTCGGCAAGGTGGCGGCGATCGAGACCCAGGAAGTGGCGGGCATGAGCCTGGAGGTCTACGTCGTGACCTTCGACCACGAGAAGATGACCCTGCGCGTCCCGACCAAGAAGGCGAAGACCGCGGGCCTGCGCTCGCTGGCCGGCGAGGACATCGTCACCAAGGCTCTGACCACGCTGAAGGGCCGCGCCCGCATCAAGCGCACCATGTGGTCGCGCCGCGCCCAGGAGTATGAAGCCAAGATCAACTCCGGCGACCTGATCTCGATCGCCGAGGTGGTCCGCGACCTGCACCGCGCCGACACCCAGCCGGAGCAGTCGTACTCGGAGCGCCAGCTGTACGAGAGCGCCCTGGACCGCATGGCCCGCGAGGTCGCCGCCGCCAACAAGATCGACAAGGACGCCGCCGTCGCCCTGCTGGGCAAGTCCCTGAGCGCCAAGAAGGCCAACCAGCCGGTGGCCGAGGAAGCCGAAGCCGCCTGATCGGCTGACGGAACCCGACTTCGGGAGCGCCCGCCCTTGCGGCGGGCGTTTCCAATTGCGACGCTCAGCGGGAAGTGGAGTGCCGCATGAAGCTGATTTTCGCCGCCGTTGCTGTGAGTCTTTCGTTCGCAGCCTGTGAGGCCCAAGCCCAATCGAGCCAATCGAGACCCCCGGTGGCTCCGGGGACGTGCATGGAGGCCAACGTCTATTTCACCTATGGGCAGGACCGCATGGAACAGGCCGCGCTGGAAACGGTGGACGCCCTCTCCAACAGACTGGCCGGCGGCCCGATCGACTATGTGATCGTCGCCCATATGGACGCGGCGGAAGGTCAGGACCCGGGAATGACGAGCCTGTCGGAGCAGCGGGCCGTGTCGGTCGCCGCCGCTTTGGCGAGGAGGCCCGGCGTGACCTTTCGGCTCACCGGAGCGGGGGCGTCGCAGCCAGCATACGCGACGAGGCCCGGCGTCAGGGAGCCTCTGAACCGGCGCGCGGCAATCCGCGCCTGCCGGCCCTGACGATCAGAAATACTCCGCCCCCGCCGGGCAGGTGGCGCTGATGCGGGTGGCGGTGATGGAGGCGGGCAGGTAGGGCGTGCCGCGGGCCAGCTGAGCCCCGCCGGTGAAGCGGAAGCTCTCGGTGCGGTAGGTGCCGGACAGGCGCACGCGCACGGTGCGGCCCTTGCGGTCGCGGCAGGTGCCCTCGAAGCGCGCGTTGCCGCCGCCGACCTCGCGCACCGGATAGGTGCAGCTCCAGCGGCGCGTCGACAGGCCGCCGAAGAAGCGGTTGATCTCCGACGGGCGGACGCATTTGCGCTCGGTGTCGCGCACGCCGACGGCCGAGGTGGTGTATTCCCAGTAGCCGGGCAGGACGGTGTCCTGGACCGGCGCGGCCCCCGCGGCGAACGGCCGGTCGGAGGCGCCCAGCGCCAGAACGACGCCGCCGACGGCGGCCAGGGCGAGCAAGCGGGTCTTCATGGCGTCAGGTCCCCCGGGACGTGGTGAACGATCATGCTAGGGCTCATATGTGGCGGGATTTGAACGGCGGCTGAACGATCGGTCCTGCGCCGTGCGGCCTTGACGGGCGAGGCGCGGTTCCTCTATACGGCCCCGTCTCGCGCGGGAGGCCCTTCCGCGCGCTTTTGTTTATTGCGCCGTCGACGGGTTCGGGGGCGCTCCGCGAAGGATCTGACGAAATGGCTCGTCGTTGCGAACTGACTGGCGTCGGCCCGATGGTCGGCCACTCGGTCAGCCACTCGAACATCAAGACCAAGCGCCGCTTCCTGCCGTCGCTGAAGACGGTGAAGGTCGCCTCGGAAGCCCTAGGCCAGACCTTCAGCCTGCGCATCTCCAACGCCGCGCTGCGCACCCTGGATTTTAAGGGCGGCCTGGACGCCTACATCGTCAAGGCTCGCGACGAGCAGCTCTCGCCGACCGCCCAGCGCATCAAGCGTCAGGTCCGCGCCAAGCTGGCGGAAAACGCCGCCGCCTGATCGGGCGACGAGATCGAGTTCTGAAAAGGCCGGCGGAAACGCCGGCCTTTTTTGTTTGCGCGCCGGCAACATGACCATTTCGTAAGGGTCGCCGCGACGACTCCCCTTTTCCGGATCGCCGCTTAAGGTCGGCGGACCCGAATTCCGAGGAGTCCGCCGTGGCCGCTTCCCGTCTCGCCCTGATCGCCGCCGCCTGTCTGGCCGTCGCCGCGCCCGCCGTCGCGCAGGACGCGCCGCGCACCTCCACCCCCTTCACCCTGGACACGGACAATCCGCGCAGCCCCGAACAGGAGGCCGTGCGGTTCGACCGGATGGACCTGCACCTGACCGTCCTGCCCGAGCAGAAGGCGGTGCGGGGCGAGAGCGTGCTGGAGTTCGGCGTGCTGGCGCCGACCGACAAGCTGTCGGTCGAACTGGACACGGTCTTCGACGTGTCGGAGGTCACGGTCGACGGCGTGGTCGTGCCGCGTGAGCGCTGGAGCAATCCGCAGGGGCGGCTGACGGCGCAACTGCCGCGGCCGCTCGCAGCCGGTCAGACAGTGCGCATGGGCGTAAAGTGGGCCGGCAGCCCGCGCGTCGCGCCGCGCGCGCCGTGGGACGGCGGCTTGGTCTGGGCCACCGCGCCCACGGGCGAGCCATGGGTGGCCTCGGCGTTCCAGCTGAACGGCTGCGACCTGCTGTATCCCTGCATCGACAACTCGGCGGGCGAGCCCGCGCGGGCGGACGTGCGCTTCACCGTGCCGTCGAACGTCTCGGCGCCCGGGCCGGGCACGTTTCAGGGCAAGACCGACAATGGCGACGGCACCACGACCTGGGCCTGGTCGATCGAGCGGCCGAACATCTATGCCATCACCCTGAACGTCGGGCCCTACGTCGAGCGGACGGCCACCTACCAGAGCCGGTTCGGCAACGAGATCCCGATGCATTTCTGGCATCTGAAGTCCGACAAGCCGGAGGACGTCGAGCGGCTGTTCGCCGAGTTTCCGCAGATGCTCGACTTCTTCGAGGCGGTGATCGGCCCCTTCCCCTTCGCCGACGAGAAGATGGGCGTGGTCGAGACGCCGCATCTGGGCATGGAGCACCAGACGCTGAACGCCTACGGCAACCAGTACAGGATCGACGGGCGCGGCTATGACTGGCTGCTGCAGCACGAGTTCGCCCACGAATGGTTCGCCAACCAGCTGACCAACTGGAACGCCGACGACATGTGGCTGCACGAAGGTCTTGGCAGCTACATGCAGCCGCTGTACGCGGGCTGGCTGCGCGGCGACCGCTACATGGAACGCGAGCTGGCGGACCAGCGCGATGGCCTGCTGAACCGCGCGCCGATCGTGTCGCGGACGCCCAAGACGGTGAACGACGTCTACGGCCGGCCGGGCGGGCCGGGCGGCGACATCTATTCCAAGGGCTCGCTGGTGGCGCACACCCTGCGCATGACGTTGGGCGACGAGGACTTCTATGAGTCGCTGCGCATCCTGACCTATGGCCGCGCCGACCCGCGTCCGGGCAATTTCGAGCCCCAGACCCGGTCGACGCCACAGTACAACCAGATCGTCAATGAGGTGACGGGCCGGAACTACGACTGGTTCTTCAACGCCTATCTGTACGAGGCGTCGCTGCCGGTGCTGACCCAGACGCGGCAGGGGAACCGGCTGGAGCTGAGCTGGTCCACGCCGGCCGGCGCCTTCCCCATGCCGCTGGAGGTGTCGGTCAACGGCCAGGTCCGCACCGTGCCTATGACCGGCGGGCGCGGGTCGCTGGACGTGCCGGCCGACGCCGTCGTGGTGATCGATCCCGACAACAAGGTGCTGCGCCAGGATCCGCTGGTCGACCGCCTGCGCCGCCGCTGAGAGGAAGCCCGATGACGAAGACCCTGACCGCCGCCCTGGCGCTGAGCACGGCCCTGTCGCTGACGTCCGTCGCGGCCGCGCAGGAGGCCCCCGGCCAGCGCACCTCGACCGAATGGACCCGCGACAGCAGCCGGCCGCGCGCGCCGGAGCAGGAGGCGATGCGGTTCGACAAGGCGGATCTGGCGTTCAGGATCTTGCCGGAGACGAAGTCGATCGAGGGCGTCTCGACGCTGGACTTCACCGCCACGGCCCCGCTGGAGCGGCTGGCGCTGGATCTGGATGTGCGGTTCGACGTGTCGGAGGTGGCGATCGACGGACGTGCCCTGCCCCGCTCGGCCTGGACCAATCCGGAAGGGCGCATGACCATCACCCTGCCCCGCCGCCTGCGCGCCGGGCAGTCGGTGCAGGTGCGGGTCAAGTACGCAGGCGTGCCGCATCCGGCGCGCAACGCGCCGTGGGACGGCGGCTGGGTGTGGCGCACCGCGCCGAGCGGCGAGCCGTGGATCGCCACGGCGGTCCAGGGCGACGGCTGCGACATGATCTGGCCCTGCATCGACTGGCCGACGGCCGAGCCGCGCCGGGTCGACATGCACTTCACCGTGCCGTCGAACCTGGCGGCGCCCGGGCCGGGGCGCCTGACCGGCAAGCGCGACAACGGCGACGGCACCACGACCTGGAGCTGGTCGGCCGGGCAGATGAACACCTATGCCATCTCCATCAACGTCGGCCCGTTCGTGGAGAAAACGGCGACCTATCGCAGCCGCTTCGGCAACGACATCCAGATGAGCTACTGGCACCTGCGCTCGGACGATCCGGCCAAGGTCGACGACCTGTTCGCCGAGTTCCCTCTGATGCTGCAGTTCTTCGAGGAGGTGATCGGGCCCTATCCGTTCGGCGACGAGAAGATGGGCGTGGTCGAGACCCCGCATCTGGGCATGGAGCACCAGACGCTGAACGCCTACGGCAACCAGTACCGCAAGGACCACAAGGGCTATGACTGGCTGCTGCACCACGAGCTGGCGCACGAGTGGTTCGGCAATCAGATGACCCACGTCGTGCTGGACGACATCTGGCTGCACGAGGGGCTGGGCACCTACATGCAGCCGCTCTATCTGCGCTGGCTGCACGGGGACCGGATCTTCCAGGCCGAGCTGATGGGTCAGCGGCTGGGGCTGGGCAACGAATATCCGATCGTCTCCGGCCGCACGATCACGGACGAGGAGACCAGCGTCGCCGGGCCCGGCAACGACGTCTACGACAAGGCCTCGCTGGTGGCGCACACCCTGCGGCACCTGATCGGCGACGACGCCTTCTATCGCTCGCTGAGGCTGCTGATCTACGGGCGGGACGACCCGCGTCCGGGCAATTTCGAGCCGCGCTTCGCCTCGACCCGCGAGTACATGGACATCGTCAACCAGGTGACGGGCCAGGATCTGGACTGGTTCTTCGAGGGCTACCTGTACCAGGCGGCCATCCCCGACCTGGTCGAGACGCGCGAGGGCGACCGGCTGATGCTGGAATGGAGGACCGGAAACGGCGCGCCCTTCCCGCTGCCGGTCGAGATCGAGGTGCGCGGACAGGTGCAGACCGTGCCGATGACCGGCGGCCGGGGCGAGATCACCCTGCCCGCCGGCGCGCACTACGTCATCGATCCCTACGGTAAGGTGCTGCGCCAGTCGGACGTGGTGGACGAGTTCGAGGCCTGGCAGGCGGCGCAGCGGCGGCGCAACTGACGTCAGGCGATCCTGACGAAAAGTCATGTTGACCTGACATAGGAGCTATGTCATGTTCTCCTTACATCGCGTCAGGAGGACATGACATGTATCAGTCGTTCGCAAAGGGCACGCCGGCCGGGCGGCGGTATGTGATCCGCACGCTGGCGTTCATGAGCGGCTACATGGCGATCAACGTCGCCGGCATCTTCGGCGCGTTCGACGACCTGACGTCGAAGCCCGCCGCCTGGCTGCTGGCGGCGGCCGTCACGGCGCCGGTGGTGGGTCAGATCTGGGCCACCCTGCGCATGATACGTGAGAGCGACGAGTTCGTGCGCGGCATGATCGCCAAGCAGTTCATCATCTCGGCGGGGATGGTTCTGGCGCTGGGCACCTTCTGGGGCTTCGGCGAGAGCTTCGCCGACGCGCCGCATGTGCCCGCCTGGTTCGTCTATCCGCTGTTCTGGGCCTGCTTCGGCGTGGTGGCCCCGTTCGTGAGGACGTCGCGGTGATCAACAAGCTGAAGCTGCTGCGCGTCGAGCGCGGCTGGACCCAGGAACAGCTGGGGCAGGCGCTGGGCGTGTCCAGACAGGCGGTCAATGCCCTGGAGACCGAGAAGCACGACCCGTCGCTAGACCTGGCCTACCGTATCGCCGTGCTGTTCCAGAGGCCGGTGGAAGAGATCTTCGAAAACCCCCACGCCTGATCCCGGGCGACCCGACACAAGGAAACACGACCATGATGATCATGCGCCGCTTCGCGGGGCGTGCGACCCTGCGCGCCCTGTTCGCCGCCTCCGCCCTGGCGCTCGCCGTCGGCGGAGCCGCCCTGATCGCTGGACGCGCCGAGGCCCAGACCGTCGCCGCCCCCGACGTCGTCTTCCGCGACGGCCGCATCTCGGTGGAGGTGATCGGTCAGGGACCGGACGTGATCCTGATCCCCGGCTTCGCCTCCAGCCGCGAGGTGTGGCGCCCGCTGGCCCAGCGGCTGGCGGCCACGCACCGGGTGCATCTGGTGCAGCTGGCGGGCTTCGCCGGCGAGCCGTGGACGCATGGCGACGGGCGCTTCGTGGCGCCGGTGATCGAGGCCCTGGCCGCCTATGTGGAAACGCAGGAGCTGGAGCGGCCCGCCGTCATCGGCCACTCCATGGGCGGGCTGTCGGCCCTGCTGCTGGCGCAGGCCCGGCCCGATCTTGTCGGCCGGATCATGAGCGTGGACAGCCTGCCGTTCTTCAGCGCCCTGTTCGGGCCGCAGGTGACGGTCGAGAGTGCGCGGCCGTTCGCGGCCCAGGCGGCGGCCTCGATGACCGATCCCGACGACGCGACCTTCCGCGCCGGCCAGACCCAGGGCGCGAATGGACTGGCGCGCGATCCGGCGATGCGGCTGGCCATGGTGGAGTGGTCCGTCGCCTCGGACCGCCGGGCTCTCGGCGCGGCCATCTCGGACGTGATGACCACCGATGCGCGGCCGGGGCTGGCGGCCATGACTGTGCCCGTCTGGGCCGTCTATGCCGCCGACGCCGACGGCGGCGCGCCCGCGGCGATGGCCGACGCGATGTGGACGCGCGAATGGGCCGGCACGCCCAACCTGACGCTTCACCGCGTGGACGGCGCCCGCCACTTCATCATGGCCGACCAACCGGAGGCGTTCTTCGCGCTGGTGGACCGGTTCCTGGCGGAGTGAGCGGATGGGGAGCGCGGACCCGGGCGTCCGCGCGCCTCAGCTCAGGCGGTCCGCCTTGCGCAGGCCCGGGAACAGCCAGCTCCACAGGCCGACGGAGGCGATCGCCGCCGAGCCGCCGAACAGGGCCGCGCCGATGGGGCCCAGGATGCGGACTGCGAAGCCGGTGTAGAACTCGCCCAGCTCGTTCGACGCCCCGATGAACAGCATCGACACCGACGAGACCCGGCCGCGCATCTCGTCGGGCGTGGCCAGCTGGATGAGCGTCTGGCGGATGTTGACGCTGATCATGTCCGCCGCGCCGGCGAGAAACAGGGCGACGCCGGCGACCCAGGCCAGATCGGTCCAGCCGTAGGTCATCGCACCCCAGCCGGAGACGCCGAACGTCAGGGCGGACACGCCGAACAGGGCCACGGCGCCGAACATCCACGCGCCGCCCCGGCGCACGATCGGGAAGCGCGCCAGCCAGCCCGCCATCAGCAGGGCGCCGAGGCCGAACGAGGCGCGCAGGATGCCGAATCCCTCTGCCCCCACATGGAAGATGTCGCGCGCGAAAATGGGCGTCAGCAGCGCCACGCCGGCAAGCAGCACGACCACCAGATCCAGCGAAATGGCGCCCAGCACCACCTTGGTGTTCCAGACGTACTTCAGCCCCACGCCGACCGCGTCGAACATGGCGCGCGGACTGAAGGGCGTGCGCTCACGCAGCGGCTTGCCCGACGTCTTGATGGTCGAGATGCAGAACAGGCCGACCCCGAACAGGCCCAGCGCCACGGCATAGGCATAGGGCACGGCGACGCCCACGATCAGACCTGCCAGCGCCGGCGCGGCGATGCTGCCGGTCTGAAACGCGATCGACTGGGCGGCGATGGCGCGCGGCAGGGCGGCCCGGCCGACGACCATCGGCAGGAAGGCCTGGCTGGCCGGCGCCAGGAACGCCCGCGCTGCGCCGAACAGGGCGGCGGTGGCCAGGAGGCTCCACAGCGGCGGGCTGCCGTGCAGGGCCAGGGCCAAGAAGATGGCCGCGCACAGCCCCTCGACCAGGATCGACAGGATCACGGTGCGCTTGCGGTCCAGGCGGTCCGCCATCTCGCCGGCGGGCAGGGTCAGGGCCAAAAGCGGCAGGAACTGCACCAGGCCGATCAGGCCCAGATACAGGCTGGCCTCCTGGATCGGATGGTCGCGCCGGGCGATGTCGTAGACCTGCCACAGCAGGGCCGCGCCCTGGGTCTGGATCGCCAGCACCGCGGCCAGCCGCCCGACCCACAGGCGGCGGAAGTCGGGATTGCGCCAGGGGTTGCTCCCGTGGGCGTCCTGCGCGTCCTGAGCGACGTCAGTCGTGATCGGCTGGGGCGCCTCAGGCGCGTCGGTCATCGTCGCAGGGCTCTTCTCGACTTGGGGGAAGGCCCCTAAAGCACGAGTCCATGAGCGTCGTCCCCATCGATCCCGTCCAGCTGACCCGCGACCTGATCCGTCGCCCTTCGGTGACCCCGGTCGACGCCGGCGCGATGGACGTGCTGCACGGCCTGCTGGCAGGCATGGGCTTCGTCGTGCGGAGGATGCCGTTCGAGGGAATCGAGAACCTGTACGCCCGGCGCGGCGCCGCAGGGCCGAACCTCTGCTTCGCGGGACACACCGACGTGGTGCCGACGGGGGCGCCGGAGGCCTGGTCGGCCGACCCCTTCGAGGCCGAGCTGCGCGAGGGCGTGGTGATCGGACGCGGCGCGGTGGACATGAAGGGCGGGATCGCCGCCTGGGTCGCGGCGGTGTCGCGCGTGCTGGCCGCAGGCGACGTGCCGGGCAGCCTGTCCTTCCTGATCACCGGCGACGAGGAAGGCCCCGCCCTGCACGGCACCAAGCGCGTGGTGCAGGCGCTCCGGGCCGAGGGCGAGGTCATCGACGCCTGCATCGTCGGTGAGCCGTCGTCGCAGCGGGTGCTGGGCGACATGATCAAGATCGGCCGGCGGGGGTCGCTGAACACCTGGATCACGGTGAAGGGCAAGCAGGGCCACGTCGCCTATCCCGACCGCGCGGCCAATCCGGCCCCGGTGCTGGCGCGGCTGATGACCGAGCTGGCCGAGCATCGCCTCGACGACGGCTACACCGCTTTTCAACCCTCCAACCTCGAGATCACGACGCTGGACGTCGGCAACACGGCGACCAACCTGATCCCGGCCGAGGCGCGGGGGCGGCTGAACATCCGCTTCAACCCCAACCATACGGGCGAGAGCCTGATGACCTGGCTGGACGAACGGGCGAAAGCGGCCGAGGTCGCCGGCGTGACGGTGACGACCGAGCACCTGTGGTCCGGCGACGCCTTTCTGACGGAGCCCGGCCCGTTCGTGCGGATGGTGCAGGACGCGGTGGAGGCCGAGACCGGCGTCCGCCCGGATGCCTCGACCACCGGCGGCACGTCGGACGCCCGCTTCATCCGCGCGATGTGCCCGGTGCTGGAGCTGGGCCTGGTCGGCCAAACCATGCACCAGATCGACGAACGCGTGCCCGTCGGCGAACTGGAGAGCCTGACGCGCGTCTATGAGCGCGTGATCCGGGGCTTCTTCGACTAGCCGGCCAGGAAGTTCAGCGCGATCGTCACGTGCGCGCGGACGCCCGTCTCCAGCACGCGCTCGTTGACGTCGAACTGGGGCGAGTGGTTCGGCGGGCTGGCGACCGGATCGACCCCGTCGGCCGAGCCGCCCAGGTGAAAGAACACGCCAGGGACCTTCTGCTGAAAATAACTGAAGTCCTCGGCCACCGTGGTCGGCGGGGCGGCCGGGTTGACCTTGCCCGGCGACACCGTCTCCAGCACCGGCGTCAGCCAGCCGGACAGCTCCGGATCGTTGTAGACTAGGGCCGCGTTCTGGCGGACCGAGAACTCGGCCGTCGCGCCATGCGCGGCCGCCACGTGACCGATGGCCGTCTCCGCCCGTGCGACCAAATCGTTGCGCTGGTCCACGTCGAAGGTGCGCAGGGTGCCCGACAGCACGGCCTGATCGGGGATGATGTTGTAGCGCACGCCGGCGTCCAGCGTGGCGATGGTGAAGACCGTCGGCGTCGTGGTGGGGTCCACCGTGCGGGCCGTCAGGGTGTTGACCGTCTGGACCACGGCGGCCGAGGCGGCGATGACGTCGACGCCCTTCCACGGCCAGGCGCCGTGCGTCTGCTTGCCCTTGAGCACGATGTCGACCCGGTCGGACGCGGCCATGAAGCCCTGCGGCCGCCACCAGATCGCTCCCGGCTCGCCGGGTACGACGTGCAGGCCGAAGATGGCCTCCACCCCGAAACGTTCCAGCACGCCTTCCTGCACCATCAGGGCGGCGCCGCCCAGGGGCTCTCCCGGAGGTGCGCCTTCCTCGGCGGCCTGGAAGACGAAGACGATCGTGCCGGAGATCTGATCCTTCATGCCGGCCAGCACCTCGGCGGCGCCCATCAGCATGGCGATGTGGGCGTCGTGACCGCAGGCGTGGGCCACCGGCACGGTGTTTCCCATATAGGTCCCGGTCGCCGTGGAGGCGAAGGGCAGACCCGTCGCCTCCTGCACCGGCAGGGCGTCCATGTCGGCGCGCAGGGCCACGGTCTTGCCCGGTCGGGCGCCGCGCAGCACGCCGACGACCCCGGTCTTGCCCACGCCTTCGTGCACCTCCAGCCCCAGAGAGCGCAGATGAGCGGCGACCGCGGCGGCGGTGCGGTGCTCGGCGAAGCCAAGCTCGGGATTGGCATGGAAGTCGCGCCGCCAGGTCACGACGTCGGGCATGACGGCGGCGATCGCCGCATCGGGCGCGCGCACCTGGGCCTGGGCCGGAAATGCCGCGATCAGGGCGGCGGCGGCGGCGAGCATGCGGATCATCAGAAGTCCCCCGGCGTTTCCGCCACGATGCGGCTCTCTTGCGGGGTTGCGCAAGCCGTCCGGAACGTCGATCTGGAGACCATGCCCATCAAGGCCGCCAAGACCCGCTGGCAGGACGTCGTCCTGGTCTGCCGCAAGTGCTCGAAGAAGCTGGACGACGAGGGCTTCGGCCCCGACGGCGACAAGAGCCTGAAGAAGGCGCTGAAGAAGTATCTGAAGGCGGGCAAGGGCCGGAAGGCCGAGATCACCGTCCGCTGGACCGACTGTTTCGACGTTTGTCCGAAGAAGGAGGTGGTCGCCGTCAACGCGGCGCGGCCGACGGAGCTTCTGGTGATCGCGCCCGGCACGGACCTGCTGGAAATCAAGGCGCGGCTGCGATTGGACGACGGCCGCAGGCTGAAGGCGACGCCGCCTCCTCTGGCGGCGGAATGACCACGTGAACCTGCGCTCACAGGCCTTCGCGATCCTGTTCCTGGTCAGCCTGATCGCGGCGGGCGGCAACATGGCGCTTCAATCCGTGCTGCCGACGATCGGACGGGAGTTCGGTCTGGCCGACACCCTGGTGGCCGGCGCCTTCGCCCTGTCGGCGCTGCTGTGGACCGTGGCCAGTCCCGTCTGGGCGCGGCGATCCGACGTCTGGGGCCGGAAGCGGACGATCCAGCTGGGTCTGACCGGCTTCGTCGTTTCCATGGCCGGTTTCGGGGTCGCTACGACGGCGGGGCTGGAGGGATGGCTGGGGGCCGGCGTGGCCTTCGCGCTCATGGCCACCGCGCGTGCCGTCTACGGCCTGTTCGGCTCCGCCGCGCCCATCGCGTCCCAGGCCTACGTCGCAGACCGCACGACGCCGCAGGAGCGGACGCGCGCCATGTCCATGCTCGCCTCGGCCCAGGGGCTGGGCACGGTGATCGGGCCGACGCTGGCGCCCTTTCTTGTGCTGCCGATCGTGGGACTGGCCGGACCCATGTACGTATTCGCCCTGATCGGGGCCGGGGTCCTGATCTGGGTGTGGCGCTCGCTGCCGTCGGGCGAGGTGCCGCGTCAGACGCACGAACTGCCGCCCAACCGGCGCCTGTGGCGGGACCCGCGGATCTCGGGCCATCTGATGTTCGGCGTGCTGGTCACCGGGGTGCAGGCGGTGAACATCTCGGTGCTGGGGTTCCACGTCATCGACGAACTGGCCGTGCAGGGCCTGAGCGCGACCCAGGCCCAGCCGTTCATCGGCCTGGCCATGTTCGCCGGCGCGGCGGCGACGCTGCTGGCCCAGTGGGGGCTGATCCCCCTGCTCGACATGCAGCCGCGCGCCCTGATGCGCTGGGGCGCGGGGCTGGCGCTGGTCGGCAATCTGCTCAGCATGGCGGCGCCGGACTTCTTCGCCGTGGTGATCGGCTATGCCCTCGTGTCCCTGGGTCTGGGCTTCGCGCGGCCGGGCTTCACCGCCGGGTCGTCTCTGGCGGTCGGGCCGGGGGAGCAGGGCGCCGTGGCTGGCCTGATGATGGCGTTGGCCGGGATCAGTTTCCTGTTCCCGCCTGTGATCGGCGTGGCGCTGTATGAGTGGACTGAGCCCGCGCCCTTCCTTCTGAACCTCGGCATGGGCGCACTCGCCCTCATCCTGGCCTTCACCCTCAAGGGCCTGCGCACCCCGCCGCCGGACCTGCCGGATCGCGAGGAACGCCCGTCGCCCGACGTCCAGCCCGCCAGCCAACCGGGACCGGAAGGCGCACGCTGAAGGCCTTTTCTCCGCCTTTCAGCCGTGCTGGAAAGACGCCATGCAAACCGCCCGCATCGAAAAGCGCGTCGGGGTTCAGGCCCCGTCAGACCGCATCTGGGACCTGATCGTCGACCTGCCCTCCTGGGATCGCTGGAACCCGGTCGAGACCACGGTCGAGGGAGCCATCGCTTTCGGCGGCGATCTGGCGCTGACGGAAGCCATCGAGGGAATGGGCGAGCGTCGCGCCGTCGCCAAAGTGGTGGAGTGGCAACCGCGCGCCCAGCTCGTCTGGACCGAGACGCGTGGCCTGTGGTTCCGGTCGATCCGCTACTACGAGATCGAAGAGCTGGAACCCGGCGCCTGCATCGTGGCGAACGGCTGGATCTTCAAGGGGCTGCGTGGCGAGTGGCACCACGACAAGCACCGCCCCGCCCTGCGCGCCGCAGCCGAGCGGATCGGCGAAGCGATCAAGGCCCACGCGGAGACCTGAACCGGCTCACCCGCCCGCGGCCATCGTGTCCTGGATGTTGATGATCGCCGGCGTCAGGATGACGATGAACAGAACCGGCAGGAAGAAGATGATCATCGGCACGGTCAGCTTGGCCGGCAGGGCCGCGGCCTTCTTCTCCGCCGCGGACAGTCGCATCTCGCGGTTTTCCTTGGCCATGGTCCGAAGCGCGGCGCCCAAGGGCGTGCCATAGGTTTCGGCCTGGGTCATCGCCGTGGCGACGGATCGGACGCCGGGATGATTGGTGCGTTTGGCGAGGCCCTCATAGGCCATGCGGCGATCCGGCAGATACGACAGCTCGGCCGAGAGCAGCGTCAGTTCCTCGGCCAGATCGATGGAGGAACCGCCGATCTCCTGGCTGACCTTCTGGATGGCCGCCTCGATCGACATGCCGGCCTCCACGCAGATCAGCAGCAGGTCCAGCGCGTCCGGGAACGCCTGCATGATCGAAGTGCGCCGCTTCGAGATCCGGTTCTCGAGAAACAGGTTCGGCGCATAGAAGCCCAGCACCGTCGCCACCATCACCGCCAGCACCCGCGTCATCAGCGGCAGGCCGAAGTCGTTGAAGATGAACAGGTAGAAGACCGCGACCGCCATGAAGACGAACGGCATGGAGAAGCGGAAGAAGTAGAAGGTCGTCAGAGGCTTGGGCCCGCGATAGCCGGCCTGGGCCATCTTCTCGGCGACCTTGGGGTCCTCCAGCAGCTTGGTCAGGTTGAGACGCTCGACCACCCTCTTCTTGAAGCCGTCGTCGGTATGCCGCAGGCCGCCTGGTCCCTGGCCCTGCTGCGCGATCGCCTGGCGCGAGCGGCGTTTCAGCTCGTCGCGGCGCTCGCCGACGGCCTTCATGCGCTTGTCCAGCTGCGCCCCGCCGGTCAGACCCGTGAGAAGCCCCAGGATCGCCGCGAACGCCAGAACCCCGACCGCCAGGCTGAGCAGGTTCTGCGGATTGGTGAGGAAGCCCATCAGGTCCGACATGCCGCGCCCCTCAGAACTTGAACGCGATCATCTTCTTCATGACGAACACCCCAAGGCTCATCATGAGAACGGCGACCAGAAGCATGAATTGCCCGCGCGGATCGGTGAACATCAGCATCATGTAGGCGGGCGTGGTCAGGGTCACGAGGATCATGACCGCCGGCGGCAGGGAGCCGATGATGCCCGCCGAGGCCGTCGCTTCCGACGACAGGGCCTTGATCTTTTCGCCCATCATCTTGCGGGCGCGCAGGACGGTGGTGAGGTTCGACAGAGCCTCGGCCAGGTTGCCGCCCGTCTTCTGCTGGATCGCCATGACGATGCCGAAGAACTTCAGCTCCGGCGTGGGCATGCGCTCATACATCTTGTCCAGCGCCTGGCTCAGGGTCTGACCCACGGCCAGCGCGTCGACGAGGCGCTGGAACTCCGGGCCCAAAGGGGCGGGACTTTCGCGCGCGATGATCTTGAAGCAGTCGTGGACGGGCAGGCCCGACTTTATGCCACGGACGATGACGTCGACCGCGTCCGGAAACAGGCTGCCGAACTTCTTCATCCGCCGCTTGCCCAGCATGCCGACGAACCAGCGCGGCAGACCGAGGCCGAAGACGATCGCCAGACCCAGCGCCAGGATCGGGTTCGCGCCGAACACCAAGGGCAGCAGCCCGGCGATCAGGCCGACCACGACGCTGACGATGATGAAGGTGCGCAGGGTGATCCCCAGACCCGCCTGCTTCAGCTTGGCGGCCATGGTCATGCGCGCCTTGCGCTGGGCGCGGTCCGCCTCCTGAAGCTGGGTCAAAATCTGCTTGCGGCGAGCTTCGGGCGTGTCGGCCTTGGCGGCCTTCTTGGATTTGGAGTTGTCGGTCTTGGGGCCGCCGAAGGTCTGGGCGCGCTTCAGCGCCTGGGCGGTGGAATCGTCGCCGCCGACGAAGACCCAGCCCAGCGAACCGATGACGACGAAGCCGAGGACGCCGGCGAGGATTTCCAGCATCGCGTTACTCCGCCGCGTCCAGCGCTTCGGCCAGTTCGCGCTCCAGGCCGTAGTAGCGGGCTCGGTCCCAGAAGCGGGGACGGGCGATGCCGGTCGAGCGGTGGCGGCCGATGATCTTGCCGTTCTCGTCCTCGCCGGTGATCTCGTAGACGAACAGGTCCTGGGTGACGATCACGTCGCCTTCGAGACCCACGACCTCGGTGATGTGGGTGATGCGGCGCGAGCCGTCGCGCAGGCGCGCGGCTTGGATGATGACGTCGACCGAGCCGACGATCATTTCACGGATGGTCTTGGACGGCAGGCCGTAGCCGCCCATGGTGATCATGGATTCCATCCGGCTGATGGCTTCGCGCGGACTGTTGGCGTGCAGCGTGCCCATCGAGCCGTCGTGGCCGGTGTTCATGGCCTGCAGCAGGTCGAAGGCCTCGGGTCCGCGCACCTCGCCGACGATGATCCGCTCGGGACGCATCCGCAGACAGTTCTTGACCAGATCGCGCATGGTGATCTGGCCCTGACCTTCCAGGTTCGGCGGGCGTGTTTCTAGGCGCACCACGTGCGGCTGCTGCAGCTGAAGTTCCGCCGCGTCCTCGCAGGTGATGACGCGCTCGGTCGGGTCGATGAAGGCGGTCAGGGTGTTGAGCAGCGTCGTCTTGCCGGAGCCCGTGCCGCCCGAGATGACCAGGTTGCACCGCGACGCGCCGATGACGCCCAGGACCCGTGCGCCTTCTGGACTGATGGAGTTGTACTCCACCAGGTTCTTCATCGTCAGCTTGTCTTTCTTGAACTTCCGGATCGTCAGGGTCGCGCCGTCGATGGCGAGCGGCGGGGCGATGACGTTGACGCGCGAACCGTCGGGCAGGCGGGCGTCGCAAATGGGGCTGCTCTCGTCCACGCGACGGCCGACCTGCGACACGATCCGCTGACAGATGTTCATCAGCTGGGCGTTGTCGCGGAAGCGGACGTTGGTCAGCTGGACCTTGCCGCCCACTTCGATGAACACCCGGCCGGCTCCGTTGACCATGATGTCGGCGATGTCGTCGCGCGCCAGCAGCGGCTCCAGCGGGCCATAGCCCAGCACGTCGTTGACGATGTCCTGGACCAGGTGCTCCTGCTCGGCCACCGACATGGAGACGTTCTTGATCGCCACCAGCTCGGCGACGATGTCGCGGATCTCCTCGGCCGCCGCCTTGGGATCGAGCTGGGCCAGCTGGGCCAGGTCGATCGTGTTCATCAGGGCGTTGAAGATCGTCGTCTTTGTGGCGTGGTAGTAGTCGCTCTGCTCCCGGACGATCTCGGCGACGGCCTGTGCCTTCTTCAGCTGCTCGAAGCCGGGCGTCGCGCGCGGGCCCGGGCCCTCCGATTTCGGAGCCTGCGGCTGGGGCTTGGGCCGGGACGCAAGAGCGTCCAGCCGGTCCGCCGCGGGCGAGGCGGCCTTGGGCGACGACTGGAAAAGAGGCGCCGCCTGCGGCTGCGGAGCGGCGGGACGGTCCATGACCTCGGCCTCGCCGCCGAAGGCGAAAGCCTGGGTCTGCACCCCCGGCGCGGGCTGCGCCGGCTCGGGCGCGAAGGCGGCGGGCGCTGGTTCGGGCGCGGCGGGGCGCAACGGCGGCGGGGCGGCGCCCGGCTGACCTGTGCGCTTGCCGAACATCTCAGCCCTTCTTCTTGAACAGCGACCCGAAGATCGACTTGCCTTGGGGCTTGGCGCCCTTGGGTCCGGTCAGCTGGGGCAGTTCGCGGCGCGAGACGATCTGGGCCAGGGTCTGGAAGCTCTCGGCCGCTTTCGACTTGCCGTTCAGGTCCAGGATCATCTGGCCGTTGTTCGCCGCCGCGCCGAACACCTTCGGCTCGAACGGGATGATCAGGCTGGGGTGCACGCCAAGCGCCGTGCCGAAGTCCTTCGCCGGGATCTCCGGGCGGCCGGGCACGCCGACCTGATTGAGCACCAGCCGCGGCGGCGCGTCGTTGGGCCGGCCCTGCTTGATCAGGTCGATCATGTTCTTGGCATTGCGGAGAGAGGCCAGATCCGGGGTCGCCACGACCACGACCTCGTCCGCCGCGATCAGGCCGCGCCGCATCCAGCCGGACCACAGGTGCGGCAGATCGAGCACGACGAAGGGGGCCGTGCCGCGAATCTGGGTCGTGACCTCCTCGAAGGCCTCCGGGCTGACGTCCCAGTCGGCGTCGAGCGTGGCCGGAGCGGCGAACAGGCTCAGCTTGTCGGTGCAGCGGACCATCATCCGGTCCAGCAGTGTCGGATCCAGCCGGTCGGGCTGGCTCAGCGCGTCGGCGACGCCGTTCAGCGGGTCCTGGTTGAAGTCCAGTCCGGCCGTGCCGAACGGCAGGTCGTAGTCCACGATGACCGTGTTGGCGCCGATGCGTTCGGACATCGCATAGGCGGTGTTGTGGGCGACGGAGCTTGACCCCGCGCCGCCGCGTGCGCCGACGAAGGCGATGGTGCGGCCCACGAACGGCTGCGCCGGGTCGGCGAAAAGGCCGCCGATGGCCGCGATCAGCTGCAGCGGCTGGACCGGCGCGACCAGATATTCGCTGACCCCGCGCCGCATCAGCTCGCGGTACAGCAGGATGTCGTTGACGGCGGCGATGACGACCACCTTGGTGCCGGCGTCGCAGACCTCGGCCAGGGCGTCGATCTGGCCCAGAAGGGTCATAGGGTCGGCTGTGGACTCGACGATGACCAGCGGCGGCGTCGGCTCGTGACGATAGGTCTCCACCGCGGCGGGCACACCACCGACCCGGACCTGGGTCGTGGCGCGCGACAGACGACGGTCCTGCCCGGCGCGCTCTGCGGACGCCAGCGTGTCCTGCCGCTCGGCGAAGACGTGGATGGCGATGCGCGGCACGGCGACGTCGGCGGCCATGGGCGCCAGCGCCGCTCCGGCATGGGCGATCATCTCGCCGACCGGATTGAAGGCGTCACCCTCATGCGGGATCACCGCCGCGGCGGCCGGATGGGCGGCGACCGGAGCCGGAGCCGCGACGGCGGCGGGAAGGGTTTCGGGCGCGGTGAACTGGAGCGGCTCGCGAGGTGCGGGCGCGACCTCGGCCGGAGGGAAGGCGGCCACCGGACCGGGCTCGGCACGGACGTAGTCCATGTCCAGGTCGAAGGCGTCGTCCTCGAACTCTGTCTGACTGTGGGCGAAGGCGTTGGTCATGCCGTCCCTATTCCACCGCCCGCGAGATGCGGCCCGCGACCAGTTCTTCCTGCGTCGAGGACGTGGGCTCCCCGGCCCGATAGGAGGCGAACACCACCGCTGCTCGACCGGAGTCCGAAGGCGTCATGCCGCGCGGACGCACGATGTCGCGCGGATCGTCGATCTGGGCGGCCAGGTTGGCGTTGACCGAGCAGCCCAGACCCGGCGACGGTCCGTTCGAGACCCGCCCGTTCAACGTGCCGCGCTCGGCGGCGCAGTTCGGGATCACGGCCTGGACTGTCTCGAACCCGACCAGCACGGGGGCCCGCGCATCCGGCGCGCCATAGGCTTCCACCGTCAGGGACGAGGCCGGCACGCCATAGCGGACGAGCGCGTCGTGGACGGCCCAGGCCATGGCCGCCGAAACCTGATCGTCACCCGAGGGGCTCTGGACGAACAGATGACCTGCGCCCCCACGTTTCCAGCGATGCGCCAGAGCCACCAGAGCGTCGGTCTGGGCGGCGGACAGACCGGTCTCGTGCACGGCCAGGGCGATGCGATCCAGTCCGGGCTCAACCCTCAGAGCATAGCGCGACAGGGGCGTCAGGGGCGGCGTCTCGCCCTGGAACATGCCGCCCGTCTGGGCGCACGCCGAAAGGGCGAGAGCGGCGACGGCGGAAACCAGCAGGGTGCGCATCGTCTGCCTCATTCGATCACATAGCCCACGGGTCCCTGCCAACCCGGCCCTTGGCCGGCCTGAGGCGCGGGGACGCCATAGCGTTCGGTCAGACGGCCGAAGAGCATCGTCTGCAGGTCGCCGGAGATCACCAGACCGTCAGCGGGCGTCTGCATCAGGTTCGGCGACGTCGGCGAGACGATGAAGGCCTCGATGATGATGACCAGTTCCGTCTCTCCGGACAGGTAGTCGCGGGACCGGAACAGCCCGCCCAGAACCGGGAGCGAGCCGATGCCCGGCAGCTGATCGATGTTCTGACGGGTGTCCTCTCGCAGCAGGCCGGCGATCATCAGGGAGCCGCCCGAGGGCAGCTCGACGGTGTTCGAGGTGCGCCGCACGTTCAGGGCCGGGATGACCAGGGCGTTTGGCCCCGTGCCGCCCAAGGTGAAGGCGCCGGTCGTGGTCAGCTCCGACACTTCGGTCGAGAGTTGCAGCGAGATGCGCCCGCCCGACAGGACGATCGGCCGGAAGGCCAGACGCACGCCGTAGGGCTTGAACTCGATCAGGATGTTGCCGCGGTCGTCGCGGCCGACCGGCACGGGAAACTCGCCGCCGGCCAGGAACTCGGCGTTCTCTCCCGACACCGAGGTGGCGTTGGGCTCGGCCAGGATGCGTACGAGACCGGTCCGCTCGAACGCCCGAAGCGTTCCGCTGACGCCCTCACCGTCGTTGCTGGCGTCGTTGTAGGTCAACTGGCCGCCGCCCAGTTGGCTGCCGGACACCGCGAAGGTGGCCACGTTCGACAGGGTCAGCCCGTCGCCGATCGTGTTCAGGATGGCGTTGACGTCGAAGCCCAGCTGTTTCACCGCGGTGCGCTGCACCTCGATGACGCGGGCGCGGACGGTGACCTGATCGGACCCCTCGATGGTCATCATGTTGATGACCTTTTCCGGGGCGCTGACGAAGGCACGGGCGATCTGGGTCACGCGGTCCGCCTCACCGGGACTTGAGACCGTTCCGGTCAGAAGAATGCTGTCGTTGACCGCCTCCGCCCGCACGTTCACCCCCGGAAGGGTGCGCGAGAGGGTGTCCTGCAGCGCCGAAACGCCCGCGTCGACCCGAACGCGCAGGCTCAGGATCGCGCGGCCGGACGCATCGAGGAAGACGGCGTCCGTCTCGCCGGGCGCCAGACCGATGATGGTGATCCGGCGCGGCGAATGCAGCACGGCCTCGGCGACGGCCGGGTTGGACACGATGACGTCGCGCGCGTCGGCGGGCAGGTCCACGGCCATGGAGCTGCCGCGCGGCAGGTTGACCAGCTGGGCGGTGGCCCCGGCGGCGACGACCGCACGGGTCTGCGCCACCGCAGACACCGTGGGCACGGTAGGGGCCAGCGCCATCGCGACGGCGGAGATCAGGACGGTCAGGCGTCTCATTGGACCACCACGGTTTCAGGATCGCCGCCGCGGAAGACGCGGACCGTCGTTGTGCGCGGCGTCTGCGCGAGCGAAGGGCCGACGCGTCCTGACGGACCGCCGGTGTCGGCATAGGACCGCAGCACCAGGCTCAGCTCGCCCTCGGACTTGGCCAGGGCCAGGGCCTCGGCGTCGCCGGGGCGGACCTCCAGGGTCGCGGTGGCGCCGACCACGGCCTTTTCGTCGTCGTCGACGCTGGTGGTCTGGTCGATGGCCAGCACCTTTACGTTGGCCATGACGGTGTTGGTCGCGAAGCGGGCGCGGCCGGAGTCCTCTCCGGCGGCGTCTGACAGCTTCATTTCGCGAGTCAGAAGCACGTCGACGCGGTCGCCGGGCAGGATGAAGCCGCCGGCGGCGGTCTCGACCGTGACCCGGATGGCCATCGCCCGCATGCCGGGTTCCAGATAGGCGGCCAGATAGCCGCTGTCGCCGGCGCGCACGACCTTGCGGTCCAGCATGGCCTCGCCCTTCAGGATCGGTTCGCGGACCACGGCGCCCAGCCAGTCCGATTTGGCGCCCCCGGTGGCGACCTCGGTCGCGGCGCGGGTGACGCGGGCGACGGCCGTGCCGTCCGTGGCCTTGACCTCGGCGGCGGGCTGCGCCGGAACGGGCGTCGTTCCGTCGGTGAAGTGTTCGGGCAGCACCTCGGCGGCCGGAACTTCCTTCCATTCCATGTCGTCGGCGCTCAGGCGCTTTCCGGGCTCCAGATCGCGGGCAGCGACCAGGATTTTGGCCATGGGAACGGCGGGAGCCGGCGCGGCGGCGGCGACCTGGGTCGGCTCTCCCGAGCCTGAGCCCATGGCGCGCACGACGAAGGCCAGGCCGATGGCGGCCACTGCGGCGACGCAGATCACGGCGATGCGGGCGGGTTTCATCCACGGTCTCCGACGCGGGCGAATCGCGGAGGTCCCACCTCCGGCGCCTGCGTTAAGACAATGGCGGGGCGCGGGTTAACGTGCCCCTAAACGGCGGTTTCTCAGGCGCCGGCGGCGTAGAGGTTCATCAGCGGGCTGGCGGGCCACGCCATCAGGGCGCCGGCCGCGATCGCCACGCCGTAGGGGATGTCGCCGCGCGGCTCCATCAGCCGCACCACCCATCCGGGCGCCCCGGCCGGCATCAGGGCGGGGGCCTGGGCGCGCGCGAGGATCAGGAACAGGCAGAACAGCCCGCCCATCAGCCCGGTCCACAGCAGGAACATGCCCGACCCCGACACGCCCAGCCACAGGCAGGCCGCCGCCGTCAGTTTGGCGTCGCCGCCGCCGATCCAGCGCAGGGCGAACATCCCTGCCGTGACGCACAGGGCGACCATGGCCACACCCAGATGCGCCGCCACGGTCATGACGGGAAGCCCAAGCCAGAAGGCGGCCGGAAAGAAGGCCACGACCAGAATGGCCGAGATCCAGTTCGGGATCGTCATGGAGGTCAGGTCCTTCAGCCCCGCGAAGATCACGAGCGCCGGAAGGAGGCTGAGCGGCAGAAAGAGGATTGGGTCCATGCGACGACCTTGATGGATCGCGGTTAAAGTCCGTTGAACGCCCGGCGGCTGCCAACTGCTGCGTCGCGATCGGCAGGCCGTCCACACGCAAGAAGGCCCGGGCGACGCCCGGGCCTTCCGCGGTTTCAGGACAAGTCCTGGTCTTAGGCGCCGGCGGTGCCGCCCATGCCGGTCACGACTTCGTTGAACTTGGTCTTGATGGTCGAGCCCAGGGCGGTCACGGCCGTGATGATCACGACGGCGATCAGGGCGGCGATCAGGCCGTACTCGATGGCGGTGGCGCCGGACTCGTCGGCCATGAAGCGGGAAACGAACTTGGTCATCGGATGTGTCCTTCAGTTTTGTTCAGCGAGCGACGTCTATTCGGGAGGGCGGTCGCCCGCTGGACCCCCAGAATGCGAGGACACTGTCGCGCCGCGCGGTTAAGGCGTCGTGCCCGGAAGCGGTTACTGCGGAGTTCACCCTGAATTCTTGTTCCACCGCGCAAAGAGAAAGGCCCGGAGCGTTTCCGCCCCGGGCCTTCCGCGGTTTCAAGACGGTGCTGGCCTTAAGCGCCGGCGGTGCCGCCCATGCCGGTCACGACGGCATTGAACTTGGTCTTGATGGTCGAGCCCAGGGCGGTCACGGCCGTGATGATCACGACGGCGATCAGGGCGGCGATCAGGCCGTACTCGATGGCGGTGGCGCCGGACTCGTCGGCCATGAAGCGGGAAACGAACTTGGTCATTGGAACATCCTCCAGGGTTGGGTCAGGGAACGCGAAATCGACTTCCATCACTTGGGGCCGCCGCTTGCTGCGCCCGTTCCCCATGCGCCCAACATGAGCCATGCCGCTTAAGGTCAAGTAAAAGGGAAGCAGTCGTGACCAATATTCGTGGTTATCGGCATATTCACCAAGTTTAAGGCCCCTGAACCAACGACGGAAGCATTTCAGACTTTCTTGAGGATTGCGGAGCATGGTCGCGTCCGGCGCCTCGCGCGGGCGCCTGCGCAGATTTCAAGGAGCGGCCCATGGCCTTCGGATCTTCCTCGATGCGAGGCGTCCTCATCGCAGCGGCGCTGACGGTCGGCGCGGCTTTGCCCGGCGCGGCTCTGGCCCAGTCCCAACCCCTGTCCGTCGAGATCGACCAGTCGGCCCGCATCCAGCTGCGCGGCCAGGCCGGCTCCGTGATCGTCGGCAATCCGGCCATCGCCGACGTGACTGTGGTCGACGCCAACACCCTGTTCGTGACCGGCAAGGGCTATGGCGTGACCGAGGTCGTGGTGGTCGACGGTCTCGGACGCACCCTGTTCCAGGGCCAGGTCGTGGTCGCCGGCGGCGACACGGGCCGCGTCCGCGTCTGGCGCGGCGCCCAGGTGACTGAGATGGCCTGCGCCGCCTCCTGCGCGCCGACGCTTCGCTCGGCTTCGGATGGCGCGGCGGCTTCCGCTCCCTCCAACTGAGGCCGTCGTGCGCCGGCGGCCGTTCCACCGATATTTGAACGCCCGCCGCCCGCGTGAGGGCGCCGCGGCGATCGAGTTCGGCATGATCGCCCTGCCCTTCCTCTTCATGCTGTTCGCCATCGCCGAGATCGCCTTCGTCTTCGTGCTGGATTCGGTGCTCGAAAACGCCGTGGTCGAGACGGGCCGACTTGTGCGCACCGGCCAGGCGTCGGCCCAAGGCTTTACGGCCGACACCTTCAAGGAGCGGATGTGCGCGCGGATGAACATCTTCGCGGCCGGCTGTCTGTCCAAGGTGCACGTCGACGTCCGCGCCGTCGGGACATTCGCCAATCTGACGCCGCCGGATCCCCTGCAAGGCGGCGGCTTTTCGGCGGCGGGCCTGAACTATCAGAACGGCGCGCCCGGCAGCCTTATGCTGGCTCGGGCCTGGTATCGGCACACCCTGTTCACGCCGTTCCTGGCGCAGGGGCTGGCGCGCGGCGGATCCGACAGCTGGCTGATGGCTTCCACATCATTCCAGAATGAGCCGTGGAACTGATGACCGGCGCGACGAAAGGCGGGCTGTTCCGGCGTCTGCGGCGCGACCGGCGCGGTGTGTCGGCCGTTGAGTTCGCCATGCTGGCCCCGGTCATGGTCGGGATGTATTTCGGCCTGGCGGAGTTCTGTCAGGGCTTCATGGCCCAGAAGCGGGCGGGGCATTCCGCCGCCATCGTCGCCGACCTGATCACGCAGCGGAAGGCGGTCACGGGCGCGGAGCTGGACGACCTGTTTCAGGTCGGAACCCAGATCATGAAGCCTTTCTCGGCGACGACGCTGAAGATCCGTGCGTCCAGCGTGACGCGGGGAAACGACGACGTGAACCGGGTCGACTGGAGCCGAGGGCTCGGGCTCACCGCGCGGGCCGTGGGCTCGACGGTCGCCTTGCCGACGGGGCTCGTCGAGCGGGGCCAGACGGTGATTTTCACCGAGACGACCTACGACTATGACTCGCCGGTGGACTATTTCATGCCGGGGATCACCCGTTTCTCGCACAGCTTCTATATGAGGCCGCGCGAGGTGGAGAAGGTCGGCTACACGCCCTGATCGCCTGCCAGGGCCGACTTCAGCGCGGCGATCTTGGCGTCGGTTTCTTCCAGTTCGGCGCGGGGATCGCTGTCGGCGGTGACGCCGGCGCCGGCGAGCGTGCGCCAGCGCCAGACGGCGTCCCGACGTTCGAAGGCGACGGTCCGGATCAGGACGGAGGCGGTGAAGCGATCTTCCTCCGCCAGAAATAGCGAGCCGCACCAGGCGCCGCGCGGGTCCTCATGCCCGGCGATGACCTTAATGGCCTGATGTTTGGGCGCACCGGTGATCGAGCCCGGCGGGAAGGCCGCGCTCATGACTTCGGCCGGCCCCGCGCCAGGGGTCAGCCCACCCGTCACGGTCGAGACGAGGTGGTGGACCGTCGGGTGGGCCTCCAGCTCGAAGAGGCGATCGACGCGCACCGACCCGGGGACGCAGGCGCGGGCCAGGTCGTTGCGCATCAGGTCGACGATCATGAGGTTCTCAGCCCGGTCCTTGGCGCTGGCCTGAAGGTCGGCGGCCAAGGCCGCGTCGCGGGCGGGGTCCGGATCGCGGGGGCGGGTGCCCTTGATGGGGCGGGTTTCGACCCGACCCGTCGTCCGGTCCAGCGTCAGGAAAAGCTCGGGCGAGTTCGAGACCAGGGCGCGGTCGCCCATCCGCCAGAAGCCGCCGTAGGCCGAGGCGCGGTCGGACAGGCGGGCGAAGGCGTCCCACGGGTCGGCGCCGTCGCGCAGGGCTCCGGACCAGGCGCGGGCGACGTTGGCCTGGAAGAGCTCGCCCGCCGCGATCCGGGCGACGACGTCGGCCACCGCGGCTTCGTAGGCCGAGCCGGGGGCTTCGGCGGGAAAGGCGTCGGAGGGCGGCTCCGGGGGAGGGGCCACGACCGCGTGGTCGAGCCAGCCGGCCGCGACGGCGGAGGCCGCCTCGGCGGCGGCAGCGGCGTCGCCGCGTCCCACGGCGACGGCGGTCCCGTCGGGGCGGACCTCGATCATGGCCGGGTAGCGGGCGAGGATCAGGTCCGGCCAGTCGCCGCGCGGGCCGACGGCCGGGCGGGCGCCAAGGTCGTAGGAGGCGAGGCCGACGACGCCGCAGGACCAGAGGGGATCGGCCAGGTGGGCGAAGGGGGCCGCGTCTTCGACGGGGCCGGAGAAGGTCAGGTCCGGGTCGGCGCCGATCAGGCTGCGGCCGCCGCCAGGCGGGGCGGTCAGGACCAGGGCGCCGGGGCGATCACGCAGGCCGGCGGCGACCGCCGGGGCGGCGATGCGGCCCAGCGGGCGGTCGTGTCTCGCGGCGAAGGGCGCGCTCACGCCGCCAGTCGCTCCACGATTCGGTCGCGAAGGCTCGCGTCCACGCCCAGCGCCCGTTCGAGATAGGCGTCCAGCGTGCCGTGCTCGGCCTCGATGGTGCGGAAGGCGACGTCGAGGAAGTCGGGCTCGACGCCCAGGAAGGCCACGACCGCGCCGTGCGAGGCGGTGCGGCCGGTCATGGCGTGGAGCTGGCGGGCGATGTCCGGGGCGCGGGCCTCGAGATCCACGGCCCGGTTGGTCAGGAGGTAGTCCTCGATCATGTCGTCGCGCGAGACGCCGAGCAGATGGTGCGTCAGGGCCGCCAGAAGTCCGGTGCGGTCCTTGCCGGCGGCGCAGTGGATCAGGACGGGGCCGTCGGTCTGGCCCAGGGTTCGGAAGTAGCGGGCGAAGAGGTCGAGGTGGGGCGGCTCGAAGGGCAGGCGGCGATAGGCGTCGTGCATGAAGGCGCGGCCGCTGTCTTCGGTCAGGTCGGCGGTCTTCAGGAAGGTGATGTGGGGCGCCTCGCCGCCGTCGTCGTGGTCGCTCTCGATCACCGCGCAGGCCGAGGCGGCGGGACGACGGGAGGGCTGATGGCGGCGCTCGCCTGGGCGGCGCAGGTCGACGACGGTGGCGAGGCCCAGGGCGGCGATGCGGTCGAGGTCCGCTTCGGTGGCCCGGGCGTGGTGGGCCGAGCGGTAGAGACGGCCCGGGCGGACGCGACGGCCGGCGGCGGTCGCGTAGTCGCCGTAGTCGCGAAAATTGTCGACGGCGTCGAAGGGGAGGAGGCGGCTCATGCCCCTCCCCTTCTCACGATCCGACGTTCTCGTCAGTCGGATTTCGGACGGGCTGCGGCGTGCAGGGCGTTCACCGCGTCGAGATAGCGCAGGAAGGCCGCCCGGCCGTCCTCGGTCAGTTGCGCCTCGGTCAGGGGCTTGCGGCCGACGAAGCGTTTGGTGACCTCGACGAAGCCCGCCTCCTCCAGCTTGCGTAGATGGACGGAGAGGTTGCCGTCGGTGGTCTGGAGCCGGGTCTTCAATTCCCCGAAGTCGGCCGAACCGGCCCCCGACAGATAGGCCATGATGCCGAGCCGAACGCGGCCGTGGATGACCTCGTCGATGCGGTTGATGTCGAAGTCGTCGGCCATGCTCAGACGACCTCCGCCGGCTCCTGCCGGACCAGGATCAGGCCGGGGACCAGGGCGAAGGCGAACAGGCCGGCGGCATAGGCGAGCCAGATCCAGTCGGTGTTGACCAGAAAGGCCAGGGCCGGAGCGGCCGCCCATGCGCCGATGGCGAGGTTCCACTGCCACCGCGCCTTGGACATGGCGGCGGACACGGCCCAACCCGAGCCGTAGGCGGCGAAGATCATCGACGGAAAGAGGAAGGTCAGGATCGGGTTCTGGGTGCGCCAGGAAATGACGGCGATCGAGATCGACATGACGAAGATCAGCAGGCCGACCCCCATCCAGGCGGCGCCGACGGCCTGATTGACCAGGCTGGCGGCGCCCGGTCGACCCTTGCTGCGGCCGATGAGGAAGACCAGACAGGCGGAGAACAGGGCCATCGCGCCCACCCAGATCACGGCATAGGCGACGGGCGCGACGCTGAGCACGTCGATCTGGATCAGCCAGTGGATCACCGAGGCGAGGCCGAAGATCAGGCCGGCGGCGATCAGGATGCCGCCGCCGATCAGGGGCGTGCGACGCCCCTCTTCCGCAAGGGCTTTGATGTAGGCGATCTCGTCCTTCATGGACCGAATGTCGTCCTGGGTCATGGCGTGTCCTTCCGCGATGCGATGACCCGAACCTAGCAGGATACTTTGTGTTGTAAAGTGCTTTTCGCTAATCTTGGGCGGACTCCTCCGCGACCGGGAGTCGGGGGCTGATGTACCAGCCTTCCCGCTGCCGTTCAGCGACCGCGGCACGGACGTCTTCGACGCGCTCCCAGAGCAAGGTGTGCAGCCTTGCCAGTTCGGCCGCGTCGTCGGGCGAAGGCTTCGGAGGGCGTGGAGATTTGGGTCGGGACAAGGGAAGTCTCCTTCAGGTTTCGGGGTCCGGCGGGCGAGCCGAAGCCCTCCGTCGTTTTCACGCGGAGTTGGGGAGGGCGGGCGGAGCGCCGGGCCTTCGCCCGGATGCTGTGTGTTGTGTTACCGTTTCGACGAAGGCAGGGCGCTCCGCGCGGCTCGTCTGATCAGGAGCTGTCCGAGGTGGCCGGAACCACCGCATAGGGCCGCTGCTTGGCGACTAACGGACGCGCACCTGGCGGGCGGGCGGGAGACTTGCGAACCCCGGACCCGGACGCGCGCCTTCCCGTGACGCGCCATGATGCCTTGTTGGGCCCTACCGCTCGCGCCGCGGGCGCTCGCTGCTTGAGGGCAGGAGGACCGCGGAACGCCCGACAGGGCCGAAGCACCGGCCTCCCGTGACGATGAAACGTCCCGGTCGGCCCCCGCTCGAACCGCTCCCGCCGCGACAAGCTCGCAAGGCCTTGCGCCCTCCCCCGCGACGGAACCCCCAGATGCTGCATCACACCCGAACCGACGTCGGAAAGTCGACGCTGAAAAAACGCACCGCGTTGAAAAGGCGGAGAAAGACCGGAGAAGTCGTCACAACTTGTCGGGTCGAGCCGACGCTTTCCTTCCCCGCTCGCCGGGGAAGGTGGGCGCCGGAGGCGGTCGGATGGGGTGGCTGGTGACGACAGGATTGGTGTTGGACGGTCATCGGACGGGCTGGTGTTTCACCCCCCATCCGTCAGGCTCCGCCTGCCACCTTCCCCCGCAAGGGGGGAAGGAAAGCGATCACACCCGTTCGCTGAGGCGGATGGCGGTGCGGCAGCCGGCCTTGATGACTTCGGACAGCAGGCGGTGAGCCGGAGCCTCACGGCTGCCGGCGGCGACGGCGTGGTCGTGGTGGGCCAGTTCGTCGTCGCGGAACTGCTCGAGCTCCGCCGCCAGTTCCGGGTCGCGATCGGACAGTTCGGCGATCTGGGCGGCGTAGTGTTTCTCGATCACGCTTTCCACCGCCTCGGTGCAGGCGTGGGCGGCCTTCTCGCCCAGCAGGGCCGTGCCGGCGCCCAGCGCGCCCGCGGCCAGCCGCCACAAAGGCAGCAGGGCGGTCGGCGCGACGTTCTTTTCAGTCAGCAACGCCTCGAACCGCGACAGATGGACCTGCTCATGGGCTTCCATCTCGGTCAGGTCGGCGGCGACCGCGGCCTTGCCGGCGCGGGCCTCGAACACCGCGCGCTGGGCGCGGTAGATGTGGACGGCGGCATATTCCCCGGCGTGGTCGACGCGCAGGATTTCGGCCAGGCGGCGGTGCGGCTCGCCCGGGCCGGGGCGGGGAAGCGGGATGGAAGAGTCAGCCTCTGGGGGCACGGGCGTCCTTGGGGCGTTTGGCGGCCAGCAGGCTGAAGATCGCCAGCGCCGCCGAAATGAACGTGTTCCACCCTGCCATCGAAAGCCCGGCGAAGCGCCACGTCACGGCGTCGCACAGCACCGGCCGGGAGACCTCGCCGGTGCCCATGGCCAGCGCCGCCAGGGCCTCCAGGTCGATCTCGCCGCCCCCGCCGGAGCAGGTGGCCGGCAGTTCCCACCACTTCATCTCGCCGCCCGCGTGGTAGCCGGCCGTGATGGCGCCGGTGGTGAAGACGGCGAACAGCAGGAAGGACGCGACGCGCGGCGTGCCGCGGCTGGCGCGGCTGATCACCGCCCACAGGGTGGCCAGAAGCGCGATGGCGACGGCGCCCCAATAGACCTCGCGCTGCTTGAGGCAGAGGTTGCAGGGCGCCAGCCCGCCGAACCGCTCGAAGGCATGGGCGGCGCCCAGAAGGGCCAGAGAGGCCGCGAGCGCAAAGGCGGTCCACCAGCGGGTCAGGAGGCGATAAAGGCCGATCATCATGCGGTTCTAGCGCCGCCTTTGGGCCGCGTCGATGCGATCAGGCGCCGATCCCGAAGCGCGCCGCCAGCCCCACCGCCCAGCCCGCGCCCAGCCAGAAGCCGGCGGCCACGGTCAGCAGGGCCAAGACCCATCCGGTCGCCACCGCCGCCCCGCCCACCACGAACAGTCCGTCGCGCTGGATCAGCCCGACCGACAGCAGGGTCAGGGCCACCGACGGCACGGTGTTGGTCATGGGCAGGACGATGGTCAGGGTGGCCAGGATCATGAAGAAGGCCGCCGCCCGCTCGGCCCAGCCCTCGGCGAACATACGGAGGCGGGGACGCGAGAGGCGCTCGGTCCAGCCCATGCTCCTGGTGGCGAAGTCGGCCATGCGGTCGAGCCAGGGCTTGGACACCGATCGTTTCAGGATCGCCTCGGGAAGCCAGGGCTCCTGACGTCCCAGGAGCATCTGGCCGGCCAGAAGCAGGATGGGGATGCCCACGATCTGGGGCACGCCGTACAGCGCCGGCACCAGACAGGGCACGGCCAGGATCAGGATCATCAGGCCGAAGGCGCGCTCGTCCAGCCGGTCGCGAATTTCGCGCAGCGTCATGCCGTCGGGCCCGGCGTTCTCCGACAGGCTGCGGATCAGGGCGATGAAGCCCTGGCCGGCGTCGTCCTGGTGGCGTTCGGGGTCGGTCATGGGCGCTCCGGGCGAGATGCGGCGCGGTTAGCCGATGCGGCGGCGCAAGGCCAGCCGTCGATCACATGGCCGTGGCGCGGCTTGGCTTGCCGGCATTCGGTGACTAGGTTCCGCCGCGAAACCGGCCCCCGAGAGCCGCCCGCTTCAGGAGACGTGACCATGGACGACGCCACCCACCCCACCGCCGAGGCCATCGACCGGGAGAACCCGCTGGGCGTGGACGGTTTCGAGTTTGTGGAGTTCACCGGGCCGGAGCCCGAGGCCATGGCGGCGCGGCTGGAGCTGATGGGCTTCACCCGCACGCACGTGAACCCGGCGAACGGCGTGGTCCGGCTGAAGCAGGGAGACATCACCCTGCTGGTCAACATGACGCCCCAGGGTCAGGCCAAGGCCTTCGCCGACGACCACGGTCCGTCGGCCAACGGGATGGCCTTCCGGACCCACGACGCCAAGGCCGCCTATGAGGGCGCCGTCGCGCGCGGCGCCCGCCCGGCCGAGGGGCACGACGGCGGCGCCCTGGGCGGGGGCTATCCCTATGTGCTGCAGGGAATCGGCGGCTCGCTGCTGTACATCGTCGACCAGTACGGCGAGGCCGGCTCGCTGTACGACGGCTGGGACGAGGTCGAGGGCTGGGAGGAGGCCGAGCGCAAGAACGCCGTCGGCCTGCACACGCTCGATCACCTGACGCACAACGTGCGGCGCGGCCAGATGCGCAACTGGTCGGGCTTCTACGGCCAGGTCTTCGGCTTCGAGGAGCAGAAGTATTTCGACATCAAGGGCAAGGCGACGGGCCTGTTCTCGCAAGCCATGATCGCGCCCGACCGCGCCATCCGCATCCCGCTGAACGAAAGCCAGGACGAGAACAGCCAGATCGAGGAATTCCTGCGCCGATACAACGGCGAGGGCATCCAGCACATCGCCCTGGCCACCGACGACATCTTCGAGACCGTCGAAGAGATGAAGCGGCGCGGCATCCCGTTCCAGGACACGATCGAGACCTATTTCGAGCTGATCGACAAACGTCTGCCCAACCACGGCGAGGACGTGGAGCGCATGCGCAAGAACCGCATCCTGATCGACGGCTCGGACGCCGACGGCCTGCTGCTGCAGATCTTCACCCAGGACACCTTCGGCCCGATCTTCTTCGAGATCATCCAGCGCAAGGGCAACCAGGCGTTCGGCGAGGGCAATTTCCAGGCCCTGTTCGACTCCATCGAGCTGGACCAGATCCGGCGCGGCGTCATCAAGGTGGACGCCTGACGCCGCGGCGCGCCGCCGGCCTGGCTGCCGTTTCTGGGGCCGGTGCTGGCGGGCGTGACGGCGGGGCTGGCCGCGCCGCACGTGCCGAACCTGTTGCTGCTGATCGCGCTGGCGACGGCGGTGGGCCTGACGCCCGTCGTGGGCTATCAGGTGTGGAAGCGCCTTCACCACAGGGGGTAAGGGCCGTTGGGGGACATTCGATGAAGTCGCTTCTGGTCGTCGCCGCACTCGCTCTTTCAGCCCTGCCCGCCGCAGCGCAGGAGCGTGCGGAATGGTCGCTGGCCATCCACGGCGGCGCCGGGGTGATCGAGCGGGGGCAGCTGAGCCCCGAGCAGGACGCGGCCTATCGCGCGGCGCTGGACCAGGCGCTGGACGTCGGGGCGGAGATCCTGGCGAACGGCGGATCTTCGCTGGACGCGGTCGAGGCCGTGATCCACGTGCTGGAGGACGACCCGCTGTTCAACGCCGGGCGCGGCGCGGTCTTCACCGCCGACGGCCGGATCGAGCACGACGCGGCGATCATGGACGGGCCGACGCTGAGGGCCGGGGCCGTCGCCGGCCTGACCCGCACGCGCCACCCGATCAGCGCGGCGCGGACGGTGATGGAGAAGTCGCCGCACGTCTTCCTGATCGGCGCGGGGGCCGAGACCTTCGCCCGGGATCAGGGGCTGGAGGAGGTCGATCCGAGCTATTTCTTCACCGAGCGCCGGTGGCAGGGGCTGGTGCGCCAGCTGGAGCGCGAGGGCCGTCCCGTGCCGCCGCGGCCGGAAGGCGCGCCGCCGCCGCCGGAGGCTTCGGCCGCCCTGGTCGCGCCGCCCTTGGATGAGCGGAAGTTCGGCACCGTGGGCGTGGTCGCGCTGGACCGTCAGGGACGGCTGGCGGCCGGCACCTCGACCGGCGGCATGTCGGGCAAGCGCTGGGGTCGGGTCGGCGACGTGCCGGTGATCGGCGCCGGCACCTATGCCTCGAACGCCGAGGGCTGCGCCGTGTCGGCGACCGGGTCGGGCGAATACTTCATCCGGGCCACGGTGGCGCGGGACATCTGTCATCGCACCTCGGCGGGAGCGGGCGTCCAGGCGGCCGCCGAGGCGGAAATCGCCGACGTGGGCTCCATCGGCGGCGACGGCGGGGTCATCGTCATGGGAAGCGACGGCACGCCGGCCTTCGCCATGAACACCTCGGGCATGTATCGCGGCCGGGTGTCGGCGACGTCGCCCGCCTGGGTCGCCATCTACGCGGATGAGTGAGACGTCGCGCGACCACCCCGGCGTCGTGGCTCCGCCGCCGCTGATCTATCTGAGTTTCCTGCTGGCCGGGTGGGGGTTGGGGCGTCTGGTCGATCTGCCGGAGATCGGCGGCGAGCGGAGCCTGCGCCTGATCGCCGCCTTCGTGCTGATCGTCTTCGGCCTCGGGCTGGACCTCTGGTCCATCGGGGCGTTCCGGAAGCGCGGCACGGCGGTGCAGCCTTGGAAGCCCTCGACGGCGCTGGTGGCCGAGGGGCCGTACCGGTTCAGCCGAAACCCGATCTACGTCGGATTCGCGCTGACCTATGCCGGGCTGGCGCTGGCGTTGAACTCGTGGCCGGCGCTGGCGCTGCTCGTACCTTGCCTGATCGTCGTCGATCGCGGCGTGATCGCGCGGGAGGAGCGCTATCTGTCGGCGAAGTTCGGCGCGCCCTACGACGCCTATCGGGCACGGGTGCGGAGATGGCTGTGACCCCGCAAGAGGACGAGCTGTCGGTCATGGCCATGGAGGAACTGGACGCCGCGCTGGATCTCTCTTTCGCCGAGATGAAGCGGATCACGCCGTGGGGCGACGTGTTTCCGGGCTTCGCGCCGTCCGGCCGGGAGGTGGAGGTCGAGCGGCGCTATCTCTGGGCGCACGAACCGGCGGGCGGCATCCAGATCGAGGTCGAGGTACGCGATCCCGCGCTGAAGGTGGGCGCCGAGGCCAAGGCGGTTCTGGCCCCGGAAGACTGACCGCCGTTCCCGAAACGGGAATCGCCTTGATCGCACGGCGGCCTCGGGCAACATGACGCCGTCGGCCAGGGGGATCGCGCATGACGGACTTCGGACCAGACTTCGCCGGCCCGGACGGCTATGCCGAAGTGGCGCGTCCGGTGTTTCTGGGGCTGGATCCCCTGCTGCTGGCGCTTCTGATCGCGCTGATCCTCATCGCGGGGGTCGTGGGATGGGCGCTGGGTCGCAGCGGACGGCGCGAAGACGACCCTGAGGAGGTGGCAAAGGCGATCCACGCCCGCATCCTGGCGGCGTCGAAAGCCGCGCTGTCGGTGGACAGCGACCGCCTGCCGGAAAAGAGCCGGGCCCTGAAGACCCTCGTGGACGAGATGCTGGGCGACGCAGTCAAGCTGGGCGCGGGGGTCAACGGACCGCTGCAGGAGATCGCGAACGCTCTCGATCCCAAACCCGCCGCACCGACGCCGCCTCCGGCCGCTTCAGCCACACTCATCAACGTGACGGTCAATCCGACGCCGCCCACGCCTGCGCCGCCCGTGACGGATCAGAGGACCCAGCTGGCCCTGGCCGTTCGGAAGTTTCACGATCACTGGTCGCGGACGTCTCTGCGCAAGGCGGAGCTCAAGGGCGCGCACCTGCAGCTGTCGACCCGGCCCGCGGCGGATGCGCATCACGCCCATGGGCACGGGGATCATGACGATCACGACGACCATTCCGGGCATGAGGCGGAGGGGCACGGGCATGCGGACGACCATGCCGACGCCGACAACCGCCCGATCTGGGAGCGGATGGGCAAAAAGACCAAGAAGGGCTGACGCCCACTTCCCCTGACGGCGAGGCGGCGGCTAAGGTCGGGCATGAAACTCGCCTCGCTCAAGCACGGCCGCGACGGCCGCCTCGTGGTCGTCTCCCGGGATCTGGCCTGGTACACCGACGCCTTCCTGATCGCGCCGACGCTGCAGGCGGCGCTGGACGACTGGGACCGGTGCGAGCCCGAACTGCGCAATCTCGCCGAGATGCTGGAGCACGGCTCGGTCCCGCGCGGGCGCTTTCATGAGCGGGAGGCCGCGGCGCCCCTGCCCCGCGCCTATCAGTGGGCGGACGGTTCGGCCTACGTCAATCACGTCGAACTGGTGCGCAAGGCGCGCGGCGCCGAGATGCCCGCCAGCTTCTGGACCGATCCGCTGATGTATCAGGGTGGTTCCGACGGCTTTCTGGGCCCGCGCGACGCCATTCCGCTGAAGGACGAGGCCTGGGGCTGCGACCTGGAGGCCGAGGTGGTGGTCGTGACCGGCGACGTGCCGCTGGGCGCCGACCGCGAGACGGCGCTGGCGTCGATACGGCTGGTCGGCCTGGTGAACGACGTGTCGCTGCGCAACCTGATCCCGGCCGAACTGGCCAAGGGGTTCGGCTTCGTTCAGTCCAAGCCCGCCAGCGCCCTGTCCCCCGTTTTCGTGACGCCGGACGAGCTAGGCGACCGGTGGAAGGACGGAAAGCTGCACGGCACGTTGACGGTCGAGCTGAACGGCAAGCCGTTCGGACAGGCGGACGCCGGCGTGGACATGACGTTCGACTTCGGCACGCTGATCGCGCATCTGGCCAAGACCCGGTCGCTGGGCACCGGTTCCATCATCGGCTCGGGCACGGTGTCCAACCGCGACGCCGACGGCGGGCCGGGCAAGCCGGTGTCGGAGGGCGGCCTGGGCTATTCCTGCATCGCCGAGGTGCGGACGGTCGAAACCCTGCTGCACGGCAAGCCGGAGACGCCCTTCCTGAAGGCGGGCGACGTGGTGCGCATCGAGATGCTGGACGAGAAGCATCACTCGATCTTCGGGGCCATCGAACAGACGGTGGAGCCGGCGTGAGGTCGGTCACGCCCACACAAGCCGGCTGAACGTCATACTCTTGTCGCGAGAGTCGGCGATCGGGAACGCTACCCCCGGTCGTCAACAGTGTCCCGAGTAGACGTCATGCCGCGTTTCAGAGCCCTGGTGCTTTCTTCCCTCCTGATCGCCCAGCCGGTCCACGCCCAAGATGCCGCGCCGGATTGGGACCTGATCCGCGATGAGCGGCAGAAGTCGATCATGGCCTACACGGTTTTCGACGTCGGCCTGGGCATCACCTTTCGCTGCGTCGACGGCGGGTATGACGCCGTCATCGGGGGCCTGCCACCCGCAGGCGAGGCCGAGACCAGGCCGCTGACCCTCATCTTCGAGGCGCCGCAAGATCATCCACACCCACAAACGTGGAACGTCGCGGTCGAAGACACGATGGCGGTGAGCCCCCTGCCCGCCCCCTTGGCGCGCCAGTTGCGGACAGGCGGTCGCTTGCAGATCGTCGTGCCCGGAGGCGCCGGAGAGGGGCGCAACCTTCGCTATGACCTGATCCTGCCCGCCTCATCCTCGGCCATCGACGAGACCCTGACCGCCTGCGGCTGGCCGCTGGTCGATCCGCGGGACGCGACCTTGGCTGGGCTGGACGACGACGGACTGCCGTCCGGGCTCCGTTGGACGCGCCGTCCGCGCCCCTCCTATCCCAGTGAAAACCGGGTCTACGCGCGCGGTTTCGCCGTCGCGACCTGCGTGACCCAGCCGGACGGCCGGCTGTCGGACTGCGTCATCGAGACGGAGCATCCGCGAGAAGGGGGCTTCGGAGAGGCGGTGTTGAGTGCGGCTCGTCGTGCGCGAGTCGGACCTGCGGATGGGTCGAACGATCCTTTGCCGCCGACGCGGTTGATGTTCCGGACGAACTT
This sequence comes from Caulobacteraceae bacterium, assembly GCA_019748055.1. GTDB lineage: Bacteria > Pseudomonadota > Alphaproteobacteria > Caulobacterales > Caulobacteraceae > Brevundimonas. Next base: position 55,224 of record JAIEQC010000015.1, read on the forward strand.
CAGAATGGCTTACTGAGACCTCAGTTCGGTCCCATCACCTGCACCGAGAACCGCTCCATCTCCTCCTCCTGAGGCGACATCTGCAGCAGCAGCAGGTCCAGCCCCGCCGCCTCGAAGGCCTCGATCCGTTCCCGGACGGTCTCCGGCGTGCCGACGAAGCCGGGGCGGAGGCCGCGGTTCGACACGCTGTATTCGCGGATCTTCAGCTCGCGCTCCAGCTCAGTGCCCGAGAGCCACTGGTCGAAGTTGGCGAAACCGGCGGGCGGCTTTCCGTCGGCCAGGCCCGGGATGGTCGTGATCCGTTCCAGCTCGCGCTCGGCCTCCGCCTGGCTGTCCCGCACGATCGCATAGCCCGCCATGCCGTACTGCATCGGCGGCAGGCCGAAGCTCTCGCGCCGCGCCTTCATGTCGGCCACCTTGGCCGCGATGTGCCCAGGCTCGTCGCCATGCATGACATAGGCGTCGCAGAAACGGGCGATCAGGGTCTTGGCGGCCTCGCTCTCGCCCCCCGCATAGATCACCGGACGCGGCCGATCCGGCGACGACGTCGGCTTGGGCTCCACGATCGCGTCCTTGAGCGTGTAGTAGCGTCCCTCGAAATCGACCCGCTTCTCCGTCCACAGACGGTTCAGCACCTCCAGCCATTCGCCGGTGCGGGCATAGCGGTCGTCGTGCTGGTCGAACTGCAAGCCATAGCTCTCGGCCTCCTTGGCCCACCAGGACGAGACGACGTTCAGAGCCAGCCGCCCGTTCGAAATCCTGTCGATGTTGGCCGCCTGCTTGGCGAACAGGGCCGGCTGATGGAAGTTCGGCCGCACCGCCACCATCAGCTCGATCGTCTCGGTGATGGCCGCCAGCGCGGCCGCCGAGGACCAGGCGTCCAGCGCGGGCGCCTCGATGCCCTTGATGTCGTTCAGGTTCAGCTCGGCGATCAGGGTCAGGTCGTAGCCCAGGGCCTCCGACCGCTTGACCAGCCGCGACAGGTTCTCCCAGCTCGCCTCGCGCTCGTCGTCGACGTTCCTCAGCCAGCCGCCGAAGACCGGGGCCCAGTATCCGTATCTCATGCCGCCAGGTCTCCGCTGCGCTTGGCCTTCTCGTCCGCGATGATGGTCTTCAGCCAACCCACCAGATCGTCGTGCGGGTCGAAGCCCAGCACCTGAACCGGATCTGCGACGAAGTTCGACAGACCGTTGATGTCGTAGAACAGGACGTCGCCGTTCCTCTCGTCGATCAGATATTCGACGCCCCCGACCTCCAGCCCGCCCTCGACGGCGATGCGCTCGACCGCTGCGATGATCTCCGCCGACGGCTCGGCCTTCGTCATCGTCAGCGTCGGCGCGCCGGGCCGTACCAGACAGGCGTCGGCGGGACACAAATCAAACGCGTCGCCGGGGCTCTCGATGTCGATGGCGTAGAGATACTTGCCGTTCAGCGTCTCCACGCGGGTCACCTTGCCGTCGCGGCGGGGCGCATATTCCTGGATCAGGGAGATGCCGTTGACGCCGACCGGGCACCACTTCTCGCCCGCCGCCTCCGCCAGCTTCTCCGGCGTCTCATAGCGGGTGATGCCCGCGCCGGCCCCGCCGATGTCGGCCTTGACCAGCACCGGAAACCGCAGCCCGTCGGCCGCCGCCGGAATGTCCGCCTGACGGTGCGCCACCCGCGTCGCCGGACCTTTCAGCCCCAGCCGCGCGATCAGGCTCATCTGCCGTGCCTTGGAGGTGTCGATGTTCAGGGCCGAAGCATTGACGACCCGCGTCCCCAATCCCTGCCAGTGCTCGAACAGGCTCTGGGCGTAGAAGATCGGATGCTCCGGATCGCGCAGGAAGCTCGACATGGCCACCCGGCTGAACACCACCGTCGCCGGCGCGGGCGAGGCGGCCGGATCAAAGGTGCTCCCCGCCAGCGGGACCTTCACATAGCTGACGCCATGCCGCTCCAGCGCCCGGAAAAGGGGCTCGAACCACTCGGGGTGCTCGTAGACGACGGCGAGATCAGGCAGGTCGGTCATGGTCGCCAGATGCGTTACATCTTGGTGAAACGCAAGAGGCCGAGACCGCCGTTCGACGGGGCGCGGCCACTGGACGCGTGTTCGCCGACATGGCATCGGCACCCTGCGCCCCGGTGGTGGAATTGGTAGACGCGCCGGACTCAAAATCCGGTTCCGCAAGGAGTGTCGGTTCGAGCCCGACCCGGGGCACCATCTGTGTTTCATTTGCGCCCTAGCGCTCGCGACGCGGTCGCTCGCTGCTTGAGGGCGAGGTGCGCCCTGACGCTCGCGACGCGGTCGCTCGCCGCTTGAAGGCGAGGTGCACCCTGACGTCCGCGACCGCGACGGGCTCAGGCTTCGAAGCCGACGGCGGCGAAGGCTTCGGAAAGCGCGGCGGTCACGGCCCGCAGTCGGGGTGAGGCCAGGCGGCGGCTGGGGTGAACCAGCCGGATGGGCATCCGGCCGCTGCGCCATTCCGGGAGGACGCGGATCAGGGCCCCCACGTCCAGATGCGGCCGGGCGATGAAGGCCGGGACGCTGGCCACCCCGGCGCCCGCCAGGGCAGCGTCGAGACACAGCTTGAGCGAGGACGCGGTCAGCCGTCCCTCCACCTCGACCGACGCGGTCTGGCCGTCGCGGGTCAACTTCCACACCTTGCGGGCGCCCGTCTCACCCAGGATCACGCACGGCAGAGCCGCCAGATCCGCAGGCGCGCGCACCGGGGGGTGCGCCGCCACCACGTCCGGCGCCGCGACGAGAACGACGTCCGCCTCGGTCAGTTTGCGAGCGATGACGCCGGGGCTGACGTCGTGGCCGACGCGGATGGCGGCGTCGAAACCCTCTTCGACCAGGTCGACCTGGCGGTCGGCCATGACGATCTCGAGCCGGAGGCCGGGGTGACGCGCCAGCATCTCCGCGGCGATTCGTCCCAGTATGGTCTGTCCCATCAGGATCGGAGCCGACAGGCGGAGCGGCCCTTCCACCACCTCCGACCGTTCCGCAAGCGTTCGCCGGAGCTCATCGAGATCGCCCAGTATCCGGCCTGCCCGCTCATGCAGGAGTCGGCCCTCGGGCGTCAGGCGCACCGCCCTCGCGCCCCGGTCCAGCAGGCGGACGCCCAGGTCCGCCTCCAACGCCAGCACCCGGCGCGACACCGTCTGCTTGGGTCGCCCCAGACGACGCGACGCGGCCGTGACGCCGCCTTCGTCGGCGACGGCGAGAAAGTCGGAAAGAGCCTCGACGTCCATATCGTCCTGCTTTTTGAGACGAAGTATCCCATCGACGTCATCTGGTCCATTCGATCGGGTCAGGCATCTGTTTCCCCGAACACGGGAGCAGGGCATGAGCTTGAGATCGATCGACCGCGTCGTCGCCGTCACGCCGGAGCGGCATGGCCCCGGGCTGACGACCCGCGATCTGGTGGGTCAGGAGGTGGGCGCCGGGATGGACCCCTTCCTGGTCGTGTCGCTCTACGACATGACGGGGCCGACGTTCCCGCCGCATCCGCACGCGGGCTTTTCCGTCGCGACCTACATCCTGCCCGAAAGCCCGGTCGGCTTCATCAATCAGGACACGCTTGGCCACCTGAACCGGATCGCGCCCGGCGCCCTGCACGTGACGGTGGCGGGCTCGGGGGTCCTGCACGAGGAGCAGCCCGAGACGTCCGGAGCCGCGGCGCGCGGTTACCAGATCTGGATGGACCACGCGCACGCCGACCGCGAGATCGCGCCCTTCGCCCTGCATCTGAAGCCGGCCGACGTGCCGGTGGTGGCGAGCGACGGCGTCGTCGCCCGCGTCGTGCTTGGCGAGAGCGGGGACACGGCGTCGCCGCTCGAGACCCCGACGCCCGTGCGGCTGATCGACCTGACGATCGCGCCCGGAGCGCGCCATGTTCAGGATTTGTCGCTCGACGAGAACGCCTTCCTGGTGGTCCTCGAAGGCTCGGTGCGCGTCGGAGATCGGCAGGCGCCCGCCGACCACGCCGCGATTCTGGCCCGCGGCGGCGAGGCGGTGGAGATCGTCGCCGGGCCGCAGGGCGCACGACTGACCCTGTTCGCCGGCCGTCCCCTGGGCGGGCCGCGCGTGCACGCCGGACCGTTCGTGGCCTCGGACGCGGCGCAGGCCCGCCGGTTCCGCGACGCCTTTCAGGCCGGACGGTTCGGTCGCCTGACCCCCTTCGCCGACCAGACGCGCGACGGCGGCGCCCTGCGGCCGCGGGAGGTGGCATGATCGCGTTCAGATCCGGAAAGGTCCCCGCCAACGGGATCACCCTGCACTACGTCGAGGCCGGCGAGGGCCCGCCGATCCTGCTGATCCACGGCTGGCTGGGCACGTCGTACCACTGGCGCCGCGTCATGCCGCTACTGGCGGCGCGGCGCCGCGTGGTGGCGCTGGACATGCGCGGTTACGGCGACAGCGACAAGCCGTACGGGGGCTACGACGGCCTGACGCTGGCCGAGGACCTGCGGCAGGCGTCGGCCGTGCTGGGGCTGGAGCGCCCGGTGGTCGTGGGCCACGACATGGGCGCCCTGCCGGCGCTTCTGTTCGCCGCCGGATCACCTGAGACGGTGCGGGGTCTGGTCTACGTCGACGAGCCTTTGCCAGGGTACAACCTGGACCGGTTCACCGCCTTCACACGGGAGAACCCCTTCGTCTACTGGTGGTTCGCCTTCAACGCCCAGCCGCGCGTGCCCGCCCTGATGTGGCAGGGCAAGGAGGCGGAACTGGTCGACTGGTTCCTGACCTCAATGGTCGCCGACCCGTCGTCGATCACGGCCGAGGACAAGGCCGAATACGTGCGCGGCCTGCGCAAGCCCGGCGGGCTGGACGCCTCGTTCGGCTGGTACCGCGAGGCTCTGACCACCGCCGACCAGATCCGCGCCGGAACCGCTGAAAAGATGCGCGTGCCGGTGTTGGCGATCAACGGCCAGTACGGCCATCCCGGCGTCGAGGAGCAGATGCGTCTTGTGGCCGACACGGTCACCGGCGTGACGCTGGAGGCCTGCGGCCACCTGTGCGCCGAAGAACGACCCGACGCCTTCGCCGAGGCGGTGCTGGCCTTCACCGAGGAGCTGGCATGACCGCGGCGCATGATCTCAGGCGCCACCGCGTCGTCCGCGACGGCGTCGGCCTGCATGCCGTGTCCCGGGGCGAGGGGCCGGCGGTTCTGCTGATCCATGGCTTTCCGCAGCACGGGTGGATGTGGCGGCGGACGATGGCGGACCTGGCGGCCGCCGGATTCCGCGCCGTGGCGATCGATCAGAGGGGCATGGGCGGCTCGGACATCCCGGCGGGGGGCTATGGCAAGGCGGAGCTGGCGCGCGACGCGGCGGCCGTTCTGGACGCGCTGGAGATCGAGCGGGCGGCGGTCGTCGGCTATGATCACGGCGGCGGCACGGCGCTCGCCCTGGCCCTGACCGAGCCGGAACGCGTCACGCGGCTGGGGGTGCTGGAGTATGCGCCGCCGGGCTTCGGCTATGAGGCGGGGCTGACCGCCGCGCCCGACAACGTCAACTGGCAGCTGGCCTTCTTCACCCATCCCGACGTGGCGGTGACCTTCATCGCCGGCAAGGAGCGCGAGCTGCTGTCCTGGTATTTCCAGCACTGGTCGGTCGATCCCGACGCCGTGCCCATGGCCGACTTCGAGGTCTACGTCCGGGCGCTGCAGCGGCCGGGGGCCCTGCGCGGCGGCTTCATGCAGTTCGCCGCGGTGTTCGAGGACATGGACTGGTTCAAGGCGCGGGCGGCGGAGACCCGTCTCAGCATGCCCTGTCTCGGGATCGGCGGCGCGGGCGCCGCCGGCGCCTGGCCGGAGATGGCCTTGCGGGCGCTGGCCGACGACGTGCGCGGCGTTGTCATCGACGGCGCGGGCCACTGGCTGGCCGAGGAGCGACCCGATGCCCTTTCGGAGACCCTGCTGGAGTTTCTGGCGCCGGACCGGGGCTGACCGCCGTCAGTCCCCCGCCTGCCAGACCACGACGCCGTCCACGATGGTGTAGAGCGCCTTCGCCTTCGGGATGTCGGCGAGCGGCACGGTCATCAGGTCCAGGTCGAAGACGGTGAAGTCGGCGCGCTTGCCGACCTCGATGGTGCCCAGCTCGTCCTCGCGAAAGCTGGCCACCGCCGGCCACAGGGTGAACATCTTCAGCGCCGTGGCCCGGTCCACCGCCTCGTTCGGGCGCCAGTCGGGGCCCTGGAAGCCCTGCAGGTCGCGGCGGCCGACGGCGGCGTAGAACTCGATGGCCGGGTCGCCCCGCTCCACCGGCGCGTCCGAGCCGCCGACCACGATCACGCCCATGTCCGAGAGGCTTTTCCACGCATAAGCCCCGTCCAGCCGGGCGTCACCCAGCCGCGCGGGCGCGAAATGCAGATCTCCGATGGCGTGGCTGGGCTGCATCGAAGCGATGATCGGCAGGTAGCCGAAATACCCATAGTCGGACGGCCTCAGAATCTGGGCGTGCTCGATGCGCCAACGCACGTCGTCCCCTTGGGGCCGCTCGGACGCCGGCACATTCTCCATGGCCGAGGCGTACCAGCCCGCGACGGAGGCGTTGCCGCGGTCTCCGATGGCGTGGGTGGCCGCCTGGATGCCGCTGCGCAGGGCGCGCTCGTACACCGGCACGATCTGGTCGCCGGTCATCTGCATCAGGCCGGTGGTGTCCGGCCGGTCGGCATAGGGTTCGAACAGCGCCGCCCCGCGCGAGCCCAGCGCCCCGTCGGCGTAGAATTTCACCGCCCGGGTGATCACCCGCCCGTCGGCGACCGAGCGCGGGCCTGACGCGAACAGCGCCTCGGCCCCGTCGGGCGTCACGCTGTTGTAGACCCGCAGCGGCGCCTGCCCCTCTTCGGCCATGCGCTCCAGAAGCGGCACGTCGGCCCACGGCACGCTCATGTAATGCACTCCGGTCCAGCCGTAGCGGGCATAGACGCGGAAGCCCGCCTCATAGGCGCGGCGGATGGAGGCCTCGTCCTCGCGCGGGATCAGCCCCGAGACCAGGGTCTCGGCCGCGTCGACCAGCAGGCCGGTCGGCGCGCCCGACGCGTCCTTCAGGATCTCGCCGCCGTCCGGCGCGGCGGTCATGCCGTCGATCCCGGCGGCTTCCAGCGCGGCGGTGGAGGCGACCACCGCATGGCCGTCGGCCCGGCCCAGCAGAACGATCCGGCCCGGCGCGGCGGCGTCCAGGTCCTGACGCGTCAGGAAGCGGCCCTCCGGCCAGTGGGTCTCGATCCAGCCGCGGCCGATGATCGGCCCCTCCGGATTGGCCTCGGCCCAGGCCGACAGCCGCGCCATGGCCTCGGCGACGGAGGCGGAGCCTTCAAGATTCAGCGTCAGCTCGCGCTGGCCGATGCCGTTCAGATGGGCGTGGCCGTCGGTGAAGCCGGGGAACAGGGTCGCGCCCTTCAGGTCGATCTCGACCGTGCCGTCGTCCAGCGCCAGATCGGGCCGCTCGTCGCCGACGTGCACGATGATCCCGTCGTCCACGACCACCACCCGCGCGGGCGGCGCGCCGTCCACGCCGGTGTGAATGATCCCGCCCCGGATGACCATGTCCTGGGCCAGGGCGGCGGGCGCGAGCGCCGACAGGGCGACGGCGGCGGTCAGGGCGAGGCGGAAACGCATGGGACGGACCTTGGCGGTGAACTTCGACCGCGTTTCTAGCGCCGCCCCGCGCCGGAGCGCCAGCGGCGTGAGACCGCATCCCCGACGCCGCTTGATCCGGCGCCCCGCGCCGCGCTACGACGCCCCCGGCGCCGCGGGCATGATGTAGTGGTAGCCTGGCAGCTTCCCAAGCTGCTCGTGCGGGTTCGATTCCCGCTGCCCGCTCCAGCCGCCTTCGGACGAATTCAGTCGAACAGCCCGCCGGTCTCCGGCCGCTTCGGTGGCTCGGTCAGGCCCAGGTGGGTATAGGCGCGGGCGCAGGCCATGCGGCCGCGCGGGGTGCGCTGGATGAAGCCCTGTTGGAGCAAGTAGGGCTCGATCACGTCCTCGACCGCGTCGCGGGCCTCGGCGATCGCCGCCGCCAGCGTGTCCATGCCGACCGGCCCGCCGCCATAGTTTTCGATCAGCGCCTTAAGGAAGCGGCGGTCCAGAGAGTCCAGTCCGGCCTCGTCCACCTCCAGCCGCGCCAGCGCGCGCGCCGCCTCCAGCCTGCCGACCGAGGTCGAGCCCTCGGCGTCGGCGAAGTCGCGCACGCGGCGCAGCAGTCTCCCGGCCACGCGCGGCGTGCCGCGCGAGCGGGCGGCGATCTCCAGCGCGCCGTCCTCGGTGACGGTCGCCCCCATCTTGCGCGCCGTGCCCATGACCACGCGGGTCAGCTCCTGCGGCGTGTAGAACTCCAGCCTCAGGGGGATGCCGAACCGGTCGCGCAGCGGCGTGGCCAGCAGCCCCGCCCGCGTGGTCGCGCCCACCAGGGTGAAGGGCGCCAGGTCGATCCGCACAGACCGCGCCGACGGCCCCTCGCCGATGATCAGGTCCAGCACATGGTCCTCCATGGCCGGATACAGGATCTCCTCCACCGCCGGGTTCAGGCGATGGATCTCGTCGATGAACAGGACGTCGCGCGGCTCCAGATTGGTCAGGATGGCCGCCAGATCGCCCGCCTTGGCCAGGATGGGGCCGCTGGTCGCGCGGAAGCCCACGCCCAGCTCGCGCGCCACGATCTGCGCCAGCGTGGTCTTGCCCAGCCCCGGCGGGCCGAACAGCAGGACGTGATCCAGCGCCTCCGCCCGCCCCCGCGCGGCCTCGATGAAGACCTTCAGATTGCCCTTGGCCTGCTCCTGCCCGACGAACTCCGACAGGGTCTGGGGGCGTAGGGCGCGGTCGTAGGCCTCGCCCGGCGCGGGGGCGGCGTCCACCAGCCTGTCCTCAGACATCCTCACACCCGCTCATCCCCGCGAAAGCGGGGACCCAGTTCTTTTGTGGGGCACAATGTATGGGATTGGCGACGGTGCCCGACTTTTCGACGCCGGATCGCCTAAAGCACTGGGTCCCCGCTTTCGCGGGGATGAGCGGAGACATGAGGCTCACCGTCCCAGCTCCTGCAGCGCGGCACGAATGACGGCGGACAGATCGGCGTCTTCGCCCAGCCGGATCAGGGCCTGATCCACCGCGCGCCGCGCGTTGACCTCGGCCACGCCGAGCCCGAGCAGGGCGGACACGGCCTCACCGGTCAGGCTGGGAGCCGGCGCCGGCGCCGCGACGTGCACGCCGGGCGCCGACGGCGTGAACGACACGTCGCCCAGCGGCTTGCCCTTCAGTTCGGTGACGATGCGCAGGGCCAGCTTGGGCCCGACGCCGTTCGCGCGCGCCACCGCCGCCTTGTCCTCGCGCGCCACGGCGGCGGCCAGGTCGCCGGGGGGCAGGACGTCGAGAACGCTCAGCGCCGCCTTGGGCCCCACGCCCTGGATACCGGTCAGGGTGGTGAAGGCCCGCCGCTCGGACCGGTCGAGAAAGCCGTAGAGGCGCGGCCCGCTCTCGGCGTTCCACACGTGCTCGACGTGCAGGGTCGCCTCGTCGCCCGGCGCGGGCAGGCGCTGCAGCGTGCGCGATCCGCAAGCGACGACGTAGCCCACGCCGCCGCAGTCGACGACGCAATGGTCCGCCTCGACCTCGGCCAGTATGCCCCGCAGCCGGCCGATCATGCCGCCAGCCCCGGCGCGCGGCGCATCTGCGCGTGCGTGATGGCGACGGCCAGGGCGTCGGCCGCGTCGGCCGTCACGTCGCCGGCGGCGGGCAGCAGCCGCTTCACCATGAAGGCGATCTGGCTCTTGTCGGCATGGCCGGCCCCGACGACGGCCTTCTTGATCAGGTTCGGCGCATACTCCGCGACCGACAGGCCGGCCCGCGCGGGGGCCAGCATCACGGCGGCCCGCGCGTGGCTCAGCTTCAGCGTCGAGCCTGGGTTCATGTTGACGAAGATCTCCTCGATCGCCGCCTCGTCGCATCCGTGGGCGGCGCAGACCTCGGCCACCGCCTCCATCAGGGCCAGAAGACGCGTCGACAGCGCGCCGTTCTCCGGCGCCTTGACCACGCCGTGCGCGATCCAGCGCAGGCGCGAGCCCGACGCCTCCACCACGCCCCAGCCGGTGCGGCGCAGGCCGGGGTCCAGTCCCAGAATGCGAGTCGCTGCACTTTGAATCGGTATGTTCGCCATCCGTTCCAGTCATGCCGCAAACAGGGTTGACGAGCAATGAAGGGGACCGTCTCAATCCTTCACCCCAGTTTGAAGAGGTAGCGGCAAAGCGTGAAAGGCGTTTTCGACACGAAAGAACGGTCGGGCTACAGCGACGTCTTTCCGGAGCGTTATCACTTCCCGGCTACGCGCCCTTATTTGGACGTCGCGCATTCGGTGACCGGTGACTGGATCATCTATCGCGAGCCACGGAGAAATCTCGGCCGTGAAGCCTACATTGGTGTCGGTCGGGTCGCGTCGATCGAATCGGATCCAGCTTCGCCGAAACACGCCTATGCCAACATCATCGACTATCTGCCTTTCGATCCGGTCGTAGGGTTCACTAGCGCACCAATCGATCGATACTGGGAGTCGGGTTTGCGACTGCTGGGCCCCGCTCATGCTGGGCGGTCACTGCAAGGCAAGTCTCTGCGGACGATCAGCGACCGAGATTTCGCCGGCATCGTCAACCGGGCGCTCAACGAAACCTTCGAGCCAGAAAACGCGATACGCTATGGACCGGGCCTGGGAGAGATGCCGACACCGCCTTTGGTCGGCTACCCAGAGACTCCAGACGGCGATTTTATTCGGCGTATCGAGCAGACACTGGTCAATCGCAAAGTCCGAGATGCCAGTTTCCGCCGTGTCGTTTGCCGAGCCTACGATGATACCTGCGCCGTTACAGGGCTGAGGATCATCAACGGAGGTGGCCGTTCGGAAGTGCAGGCGGCCCATATCTGGCCCGTCGAACACGGAGGTCCTGACGTCGTGCAGAACGGCATCGCATTATCGGGGACCGTGCACTGGTTGTTTGATCGGCACCTGATCTCGCTGACCGACGATTACCGCCTCCTCGTCGCTCACAACCGCGTCCCCAGCGAGTTGCGCGGGCTCTTTCATGGCCAGATGGATCGAATCCGACTGCCCGATGACCCAAAGGACTGGCCCCATCCCAAATACGTGGAGAGACATCGGGACGCCTTTGCCGGGCACGCCTGAGCCTACCCCCCGTAGGTCTCCCAGTCCTCGTCCGAGACGTCCTCGTTGGAGTGGACCTGCTGAACGTCGTCCTCGGCGTCGAGCGCATCCATCAGCTTGACCAGCGTGCCCACCGCCTCGCCCGACAGGGGCACGGTCGACTGCGGCTTCCAGACGATGGAGGTCGACTTGGGGTCGCCCAGCACCTTGGACATGGCCTCGGCCACGTCGTTCAGGTCCTCAAACGCCGTCCAGATGACGTGCCCCGGCGCGTCCTCATAGACGTCCGGCTTGACCAGATCGCTCTCGACGTCCTGGGCGCCCGCCTCGATGGCGGCCTCCATCACCGCGTCCTCGCTGCCCGCTTCGGCCGGATAGTGGATCTTGCCGACCCGGTCCCACATGAAGGTGACGCTGCCGGTCTCGCCCAGGGCCCCGCCGTGCTTGGCGAAGGCGGCGCGGACGTTTGACGCCGCGCGGTTGCGGTTGTCGGTCAGCACCTCGACCACGAACTGCACCCCGCCGGGGCCGCGGCCCTCGTAGCGGATCTCTTCCATGGCGTCGATTTCGCCGCCCGAGGCCTTCTTGATCGCCCGCTCGATGTTGTCCTTGGGCATGGACTCGGCCTTGGCGTTGTTCACCGCCAGGCGCAGGCGCGGGTTCATGGCCGGGTCGGGCATGCCCGACTTGGCCGCCACGGTGATCTCGCGCGACAGGCGGCTGAACAGCTTGGACCGCACCGCGTCGGCGCGCCCCTTGCGGTGCATGATGTTCTTGAATTTCGAATGGCCGGCCATGGAGGGGTCTTTTCTGGCCCTAACGCTCGCCGCGCGGCGGCTCACTGCTTGAGGGCGGGTGGAGTTCTGGCGCACGCGCTTGGCGAGCGTGGCGACGGCATCTAGCCGAGGGCGCGGCGGCTGTCACGGCGCCGGAACCGCGACGGTGCGCCGGGCATTTCAGCCGCGCACCCTGCAGGAGAGCGCCATGACCGCCCACGACGAGACCTGGATCGAGGACGACGAGGGTCAGGCCGACATCGTCGAGTGGTACGAGGCGCGCCCCGTCACCGTCTCGACCGCCGCCGCCACCGGCTCGCTGGTCGGCGCCTTCGCGCTCGGCGCCCTCGTGGCCGTGGGCGCCCTGGTCGTCATGGGCCGGCTGGATCTGGACTAGACCTTCAGCCCCTCCAGGAACCCCCGCATCTTCTCGTCGACCGGCACCGGCCGCTTGGACTCGCGGTCGACGTAGACGTGCACGAAGTGGCCCACCGCCGCGGCCTCGTCCTCGTTGTTGCGGAACAGGCCGATCTCGTAGCGCACCGAGCTGGTGCCCACGTGCGCCACGCGCACGCCGGCCTGGATCTCGTCCGGAAAGGCCGTCGGCGCGAAGTAGCGGCACCCCGTCTCGGCGACCAGACCGATGGTCTTGCCGTGCTGGATGTCCAGCAGGCCGTTCACCACCAGCAGCCGGTTCACCGCCGTGTCGAACCACGAATAATAGACCACGTTGTTCACGTGGCCGTAGACGTCGTTGTCCATCCACCGCGTGGAGATGGCCTGGAAGCGGCGATAGTCGCTGCGCTTCGTCCGTTCGATTGTGCCGCTCATGAATCTCCTTTGTGCCCTACCGCTCGACGCGCGGCGTCTCGCTGCTTGAGGGCGGATCGTTTCCCCTGACGCGTCTACGCGCGTTCGAAGGGCAGCCTTGGGCTTGACGGACGCGGCGTCAAGCGGGCCGCATACGGCCATGAACATCCGCGCCGCCGTGCTGCGCGCCACGGGCGCCGCCAGACCCTATGCCGACAGCCGTCCGCTCTCGATCGAGACGGTGCGGCTGGACCCGCCCGGCCCCGGCGAGGTGCTTGTGGCGATCAAGGCGGCGGGCCTGTGCCACTCCGACCTCAGCGTGATCGACGGAAACCGCCCTCGCCCTCTGCCCATGGCGCTGGGGCACGAGGCGGCAGGGGTGGTGGAGGCGGTCGGCGTCGGCGTCGAGGACCTGAAGCGAGGCGACCGCGTGGTCATGGTCTTCATGCCGTCCTGCCGTCATTGCGCGCCGTGCGAAGCTGGGCGGCCCGCGCTGTGCGAGCCCGGCGCCGCAGCCAACGGCAAGGGCGAACTGCTGGCCGGCGGACGGCGCCTGCACGACGCCGGCGGCGACCTGCACCACCACCTCGGGTGCTCGGCCTTCGCGGAGAAGGCGGTGGTCTCGCGCCGCTCGCTGGTGTGCGTGCCCGACGACCTGCCCTTCGAACACGCCGCCCTGTTCGGCTGCGCGGTTCTGACCGGCGTCGGGGCGGTGATGAACACGGCCGCCGTGCGGCCCGGCCAGTCGGTCGCCGTGGTCGGTCTGGGCGGCGTCGGCCTGGCCTCGGTCATGGGCGCGCTGGCGGCGGGGGCTTCGCGGGTGATCGCCGTCGATCTGTCGGAAGACAAGCTGGCGCTGGCCCGGTCCTTCGGCGAGGTGCTCACGGTGAACGCGGCCGACCCCGACGCGGTCGATCGGGCCCGCGCCCTGACCGGCGGCGGGGCCGACGTCGTGCTGGAGATGGCGGGTTCGGCCCGCGCGCTGGACGCCGCCTGGCGCATGACGCGACGCGGCGGCGCCACCGTCACCGCCGGACTGCCGCCGCCCGACGCGCTCCTGCCGGTCAACATCGTCCAGCTGGTCGCCGAGGCGCGGACGCTGAAGGGCTCCTACATCGGCGACGGCGACCCCCTGCGCGACGTGCCGCTGTACGTGGAGCTGTTCCGCAAGGGTCGCCTGCCGGTGGACCGCCTGCTGACGAAGACGATCGCGCTGGACCAGATCAACGCCGCCTTTGACGACCTGGCGGACGGCCGCACGGTCAGGACGGTCGTCACCTTCTAGGGATTCAGCCGACCCTTGGCCGCATCGCCCGCAACGCAGATCGCGCGATCCGGCTTCACGCCCTTTTCCCCGAGTGCGGACAGAATCGTGCGGATGACGTTCAGGCGTGCGGACTTCTTGTCGTCGGTGACGACGCAGGTCCAGGGCGCTTTCCTGACATGGGTTTCGGCCAGCATGCGATCGCGCGCGGCGGAATAGGCGTCCCAGCGCTTCTGGGCCTCGGCGTCCAGCGGGGACACCTTGAAACGCTTGAGCGGATCCTCGACGCGCTCTGCGAGGCGACGCGCCTGCTCGGCGCGTGAGATGTCGAGCCACAACTTGATCAGGATCACACCGTCGTCCGTAAGCATCCGTTCGAACAGAGGCGCGTCCTTCAGGAAGGTTTCGGTCTGGGCCGGGGTGCAGAAGCCCATGACCGGCTCGACCCCCGCCCGATTGTACCAGGACCGGTTGAATATCACCGTCTCACCGGCGGCCGGCAGGTGGGGGACGTAGCGCTGGAAGTACCACTGGCTGGTCTCGCGCTCGGTCGGCTTGGGCAGGGCGACCACCCGGGTCTGGCGCGGCGCCATGTATTCGGTCAGCCGCTTGATCGCTCCGTCCTTGCCTGCGGCGTCGCGCCCCTCGAACACGATGAGGATCCGTCGCCCCTGCTCGATCAGGCGATGCTGGAGATCCACCACGCGCACCTGCAGGCGTTCCAGTTCGTCGTCGTAGTCGTCCTTCTGGCCCATGCCCCACCGTGACGGATGCGGCGCGAAATGTCATGCGCCGGAGGCTCGGCATGGGCTAGATGGGGGAATGACGAGCTTCCCATACCCACTCCATCGCCGCGGCCTGATGCTGGGCGCCGGAGCCCTCGCCGCTTCGTCGACGGTCGCAGGAGCCGTGACGGCCGCCGATCCGGGCGCCTATGCGGCCGCATTGGATCTGGCGTTCTCGCGCGGCGGAGCCCCCGCCCTGGCCGGGATGGTGGTGGGCCGGTCCGGCGCGACCTGGGTCGGCGTCCGCGGCGTACGACGCCAGGGAGCCCAGGACGTCGCCACGCGTGAGGATCGTTGGCATCTGGGATCCAACACCAAGGCCATGACCGCCGCGCTTTGGGCCCGCACGGTCCAGACGGGTCTGGCCCGCTGGGACATGCCGCTGACTGACGTCTTCCCGGACGTGGCCGTGCATGAGCGGTTCGCGGGTCTGACCGTCGACGATCTGATGCGGCACCGCGCGGGCCTGACCGACGACGGACTGCTGACCCCGGCCTGGCTGAGAGCGTCGCGCGCGGACGCCCGCCCCTTGACCGAGCAGCGGGCCGCTCTGGCGGCGCAGGCCCTGTCCGCGGCCCCGGCCGGACGGGCGGGGACCTTCGCCTACGGCAACCTGAACTACATCATCCTGGGCGCCGCTCTCGAGCGGCTGCACGGAGCCGCCTGGGAAGACCTGATGCGTCGCGATCTGTTCGAGCCGCTGGGGATCGCCAGCGGCGGCTTCGGAACGCCGGTCGACCCCGCGCCCTGGGGGCACCGCTCCGCCGGAGGCGTGGCGACGGCGATCGCGCCGGGACCGTCCGGCGACAATCCGGCGGCCCTGGGCCCCGCGGGCACGGCGCACATGACGCCGGCCGACTACGGCCGGTTCCTCTCGGTGTTTCTGGACGGCGGCAAGGGCTGGCTGACAGGGGCGTCGCTGGAGCGCCTGACGACGCCGTTCGAGGGTCCGCCTCCCGCCTATGCCGCCGGCTGGGGCGTCATCCGCGCCGGCTGGGCGGGTCGCGATCGGGGGCCCGGGCCGCTGCTGACGCACGACGGGTCCAACACCTTCTGGTACGCGAGCGCGGCGTTGGCCCCGGAGCGAGGGATCGGCTTCGTGGCCTTGTCCAACGACGCCGGACGCGGCGCGGACGCGGTGGGCGATCTGATCGGCCGCCTGATCCGGACGGCCGCGGCCTGACCTCGCCATGAAGCGCGACCTGGCGGATTTCTGGAACCTGCTGTGGGAGGCGGCCCTGGGTCTGGCCGCCGCCTTCGCCCTGGCCAACCTGTTCGCACCGCCGCAGGACCTCCCGTGGAAGCCGCTGGACCTCAGCCGCCCGATCGGCACGGCCACCCAGGCCCAGGTCGCCGACTTCGAGATCCGCCGCGCCGCCGCCCCTGAAGAGGCCAAGGCCGTCACCGACGCCTGCATCCAGCTGTTGCGTGAGGCGGGCGTGCAGGTCGAGCGCGCCGAGGACCGCGACGACGGCGGCTTCTGCGTCGTTCAGGGGGCCGTGCGCCTGACCGGCGGCGCCATCACGCCGCTGGCCCCCGGCGGTCTGGTCATGCAGTGCCCCATGGCCGTGCGCTACGTGATCTGGGACCGGCAGGTGTTGCAGCCGGCCGCGCGCGAGGTGTTCGGCCAGTCGGTGGCCCGCGTGGACAACATGGGCACATACGCCTGTCGCCGCATCTATGGGCAGGAGGACGTCAGCGCCCGGCCCAGCGAGCACGCCCGCGCCAATGCGCTGGACGTCGCCGGGGTGACGCTGCAGGACGGCCGCAAGGTCTCGGTTCTGGCCGATTGGAACGGCGACGGACCCGCCGGAGCCGAGGGCGGCGACTTCCTGAAGCGCATCCGACAGGGCGCCTGCCGCGTGTTCTCGACCGTCCTCAGTCCTGAATACAACGCCGCCCACCGCGACCATCTGCACCTCGACGGTGCGGAACGGGGGCTGTGCTCGTAACCATTCTCGCCGAAGAGGCGAATCGGAATCCGGTTGACCGCGCGGAAAACGCGGGAGACAACGTCGGCGCAGTCCGGATTTTCGCGGTGTCCAAAGCCGCGTGCAGCTCCTCCTCGTGAACGAGCCTGTCCAGATGGGCTGACGGGCGCCCCGCCGGGGCGTCTGCCTGGAAAGCGCGTTTACGGAGACGCACGATGGCGACCGGCACGGTCAAATGGTTCAACCCGACGAAGGGTTACGGCTTCATCCAGCCCGATGGCGGCGGCAGCGATGTGTTCGTTCACATCACCGCGGTTCAGAAGGCCGGCCTGATGGGCCTGGATGAGAACGCCAAGGTCGAATACGAGCTGGAATCCCAGCGCGGCAAGACCTCGGCGGTGGACCTCAAGGTCCTCTGATCCGAAGCTGATCTACGAACCGGCGGGCGCGGGACTTTCGGGTTCCGCGCCCGCTTTCGTTTGGGCTCTCGTCGAGCGCTGCGCCAGCACGACCGCGCCCAGCACCATGGCCCCGCCCAGCGCCTGCACCGGCGTCAGGGCCTCGGCGAACAGGATCCAGCCCAGGATCGCCGCCACCACCGGCTGCACCAGAATGGTCACCGCCGTCACCGACGCCGGCAGCCGGCCCAGCGCCCACGCCACCCCGCCCTGACCGACCACGTGCATGACGCCGAGGCCCGCCAGCGCGGCCCATCCCCCGGCCGTCACCGGCGTCAGGTCCTCGCGCAGCGCCAGGGCGGCGATCAGCAGCATGGGCAGGCCGATCCCGGTCGACCACAGCGTGACCCGCAAGGCGCCGGCCGTCCGCCGCGCCGCCTGCACCGCCAGAAAGTATCCCGCGTACCAGACCGCGACCGACAGGCTGAAGGCGTCGCCCAGCAGGGGGTTGGTCCCCTGTCCGCCGTCCGCCCCCGCCGCCATGGCCAGGGCCCCGGCCATCGCCAGCCCCAGCGCCACCAGGAACATCCTGCTCGGCCTCTGCCCCCAGACGATCCAGGCGAAGGCCGTCACCACCACCGGCGTCAGGTTGCACAGGGTGGTGGCGTTCGCCACCGACGTCATGACGATGCCATAGTGCCAAAACCCCAGGTCCAGCACGAAGAACAGCCCCGCCAGCGCCATCCACTTCGATGGCCGCCCGACGCCGTCTCCTCCGGGCCGGGCCGTCAGCATCAGCAGCAGCGGTATCGCAAAGGCGAACCGCCACATCCCCGCCGCCGCCGGGCCCACCTCGCCCAGCCGCACCAGAATGGGCGCCAGCCCCAGCACCACGGCCGCGCCCACGAGCACGATCAGGGCGAGGCGGCGGTCGGCGGGCGAGACGTCCATGCCCCGCCTTACATCCGCGCCTACAGGTTCACCACCTCGAACCCGTCCTCGCGCGCCAGCCGGTCGGACAGGATGCCCCGGTGGCATTTCGAGTGGTCGCCGCAGAAGCACAGGATCGCCGTCGGCCGGTCCTTCGCCGTCTCGCGCAGGCGTTCGAAATCCAGCCGGAAGGCCGGCTCCTGCATATGGGCGTCGTAGACGGCTTGCAGTTCGTCGCGCCGCCCGGCCCGCGCCGCCTCGCGTCCGGCCTTGGGCGTGCCCACGCCGCGCAGGTGCACGTAGTCGATCCCCGCCTCAGCCGCGGAGACGGCCAGCACGGTCTTGGAGAACCCCGCGCGCCGCGACGCCGCCACCGCCCGCACGTCGGCCAGCACCTGCACTCCCGCCGCCTTCAGCCGCCTGATCACGCCGGCTTGCGGCCGGCCCTCATATCCGATGGTGTACAGCTTCATGCCCCGCACATGGGGCCGGAGCCGCCGATGATCCAGAGAGATGTCCCGACCGACGGCCTGACGCAGCGGGTGCTCGAGGCCGGGCCCGAAGACGGCCCCCTGGTCCTGCTGATCCATGGCTTCCCCGAGCTGGGCGTCAGCTGGCGCGCCCAGGTGGCGGCGCTGGCGGGGGCCGGCTTCCGCGCCGTCGCGCCCGACATGCGCGGCTATGGCGGCACGGGCGGCCCGACCGCGACGGAGGCGCATACGATCCTTCACCTCGTCGGCGACATGGTCGATCTGGTGCGGGCGCTGGGGCGCGAGACCTGCGTCGTCGTCGGCCACGACTGGGGCGCGCCCGTCGCCTGGCACTGCGCCCTGATCCGCCCCGAGATGTTCACCGCCGTCGCCGGCCTGTCCGTGCCCTTCCAGCCGCGTCGCCCCAAGGGCCCGCCGACCCCGGCCATGGCCGCCATCTCCAAGCGCGCCGGCCTGGGCGACCTCTACATCAGCCGCTTCCAGGCGCCCGACGCCCACGCCGCCTTCGACGCCGATCCCGCCACGGCGCTGCGCAAGATGTTCCACGCCTACGACGGCGCCACCCCCGACGCGCGCCAGTCGACCGGCTTCCTCGCCCCCGGCGTCGACCTGCTGCACAGCATCGCCGACGACGCGACCCTGCCGCCCTGGATGTCGCCCGAACATTTCGCCGAATACGTCGACGCCTTCACGAAGAGGGGCTTCAAGGGCCCCGTCGACTGGTACCGCTGCCTCGACCGCAACTGGGAGCTGACCGCCTGGCTTCAGGACCGCCGGATCACCGTGCCCGCCCTGTTCGTCGTCGGCGAGCGCGACCCGGTCCGTCACTATGCCGGCGGGCACGAAGCGGGCCTGCCCGACTGGCTGACCGACCTGCGCGGCCGCCACGTCCTGCCCGGCGCGGGCCACTGGCTTCAGCAGGAGAGGGCGGATGAGGTGAACGCTCTTCTGCTCGGGTTTCTTTCCGAACTCTAGACCGGGTGCGTCTGATCCGGCTTCACCTCGGGCGCCGGCTCGGGCGTCGACGGCACGTCCGGCAGGGGGATGAATTCGTGGTCGTCTTCTGACGGCAGCGTCATCCGCCCGGCCTTCCAGTCGGCCTTGGCCTGGTCGATCCGTTCCTGTTTCGAGTGGACGAAGTTCCACCAGATGTGACGCGGCCCCACGCTCTCGCCGCCCAGCACCATGACGGTCGAGGGGCGCACGGCGCGGACGGTCGGCTCGGCGTGGGGCTCCAGAATCACCATCTGGCCTTCGCCGAAGGTGCGATCGCCGACCTCGATCTCGCCCTTGGCCACATACAGGGCGCGCTCGGCCATGCCGCCGGCGCCCTTGCCCGGAGGCGGGGCGGTACGCACCTCGGCGTCCATCTCCCAGTGCACGTAGAACAGCGGCGACGAAACCGGCACGGCGGCCTTGGCGCCGTAGGCCTCGCCCGCCACCAGACGCGCGAACAGGCCTTGGTTGGAGTAACTGGGCTGATCGGCCTCGCCGTGGTGATGGAAGGCGGGGTTCGTCTCTTCCAGATGTTCCGGCAGGGCGATCCACGCCTGCATGCCGTGCATCGGACCGCCCGTGCTGCGCTTCAGCGGGTCGGTGCGCTCGGAATGGACGATGCCGCTGCCGGCCGTCATCCAGTTGACCTCGCCGGGGCGGATCGCCTGGGTCGCGCCGGTGTTGTCCCGGTGCATGATCTCGCCCTCGAACAGATAGGTCAGGGTCGAAAGGCCGATGTGCGGATGTGGCCGTACGTTGATCGCCTCCGATCCCGGGGCGAACTCCGCGGGGCCCATCTGGTCCAGGAAGATGAAGGGTCCGACCATCCGCCGCGCGTGGAACGGCAGGATTCGCCCCACCTCGAACCCGCCCAGGTCCTTCTTCCGGGCCTGGATCACCATCTCGATCATGCGGTCGCCCCTTCAGTCGAGCGCCAGCCTCATGATCCGGGCCGGCGCCATGTCCTGCGTCCGCGGCCGGCCCTCGCCGTCGAAGTCGCTCCACTGTGATCGGGCCACGAACACCAGATCACCGTCAAGCACGATCCCGGTGGTCGGTTCGTCGATCGCCGGCAGGTTGGCGGCGAGGACCTCGATCCCGGTGATCGAGGTCCAGTCGGCGCTCAGATCGATGCGGAGCACCCGTTGCGGCGCGACGCCGTTCTGGACGGCGTAAATCCGCTGCCCGTCGAGGATCAGTCCGTCGATGCCGATGAGCGAGGCGCCCTCAGGGGTGGACAGGCGGACGGCCGCGCCGCTGATGGCGTCGACGCGCCAGAGGCCGGACGGATAATCCGCGACCACGACCGTGCGGCCGTCGGGCGACACGACCAGCCCCTGCGGAGACCCCACCGTGCCGGGCGCCAGCAACGTCTGCACCTCGCCGTTCCCGCCTCGCAACACCAGCAGGGCGCCGCGCGTCGAGTCGGATACGAAGACCGTCCCATCTGAAGCCACCGCCAGATCGCCGGGGGACGCCTCTGAACCGCCCGGAACGTCGAACCGCGCCGTGACGCGACCCGTCGCGGGATCGATCCGCAGCAGGGCGGGCGACGGAGAGGAGGCGCCGGCCGGCGCCCCCGCCACGGCCGGAGGCAGGGACGCGGTCGCGGCCCACAGGCGGCTCGCCCCCGGGTCCCAAGCCAAACCCAAGACGCCGCCTCCATCGGTCCCGGCGTCGAGGAAGGGCTTGACCGCCCCCGATCCGTCGACGGACAGCACGGTGCGCCCGGCCACCTGCGACACCAGCCAGCGCCCCCGCGCGGCGTCCCACAGGACGGCCTCTGTCAGGCCGGCGCCCGCGACCTCGAGCACCGGGGTCAGTCGGTCCGCGCCGACCGGGGCCCGGTTGCCGGCCAGCCGGGCCTCCGCGGCCGCCAACTCGGGCGTGCCCGCCAGCGGCCCCAGAGCGCGATCGGTCGCCGGGTCGAAGATCAGGCCGTACCCGGCATACCGCTCCACCAGAGCGACGGCGTCGGCGGCGCGGCCCTCCCCCATCGCAAGTCGGGCGCGCATCAGGGTCAGGCCGGGGTGACCGGGATTTCGCGCGTCCGCCTCGTCCAGTCGCGCGCGGGCTGCGCTCGTGTCTCCGGCCTGCGCGGCGGCGGCGCCCTCCGATCGCAGACGGAAGAAGGCGGCGACGTCGCCCTCGGCCTGCTGGGCCTGGGCCGCAGGCGCGGCCATACATGCTGCGGCGAAGATCACGGCGGTCAGGCGCATTCGGCGGTCTCCCCTTCGGGTTCGGGGAAGCTGCGCCATTCCCGGCGATGCGCCTACTGAACGATCGGCAATGTTCCGGATCAGCTCACGTGCGGCGTGACGATGCCCAGAGGCAGCGTCGTGACGTTCTTCACGCCGCGCGTGACGATGTGGCTTTCGCAGTCCGACACGATGCCCAGCGCCAGCAGCTTCTCGCGCAGGAACTTGTCGAAGGCGTGCATGTCTGAGGTGACGATGCGCAGCACATAGTCCTCGCGCCCGGTGATCGTGGCGCATTGCACCACCTCCGGCCAGGCCGCCACCGCCGACTCGAACCGCTCGAGGTTTTCGGTCGACGGCAGGTTCAGCTTGACGATGGCGTAGACCTCGAAATCCAGCCCCAGCTGCGCCGCGTGCAGCAGGGTCACGCGCTTCAGGATCAGGCCCTGATCCTCAAGACGCTTGATCCGCCGCCAGCAGGGCGAGGCCGACAGTCCGACCCGATCCGCCACCTCCGCGACCGACAATCCTGCGTCGTGCTGCAGGATGTCCAGGATGCGGGCGTCGATGGCGTCCAGCTCTTCGGCCAAGGCGTTTCTCCGAACGATGATTCAGCGCAATGAAATCGCGTCAAATGCCGATATGCAAGTCGGATTTGAGCGAGCCTTCCCGCGCGCCCTCGTGCTAATGCACGCTGGAGGAAACGCGGTCGGATCAACCGAACGGGATCGATGATGAAGAAGCCAAATGCCCCGGCGCTCAGCCTGCGCGTGCCCGAACCTTCGGGCCGGCCCGGCGACGCCCCGGACTTCAGCCACATCAAGCTGGACGCGCCCGGCGCGGTCGATCGCCCGGCGGTCTCGACCGCCCCGTTCGACATGCGCGACCACGCCTTCATGCTGGTCCGCGTGCTGGACGATCAGGGCCACGCCGTCGGCCCCTGGGACCCCAAGCTGGATCCGGAGACGCTGCGTCGCGGCCTGAAGGCCATGATCCTGACCCGCGCCTTCGACGACCGGATGCATCGCGCCCACCGCCAGGGCAAGACCAGCTTCTACATGAAGTGCACGGGCGAAGAGGCGATCGCGGTGGCCCAGGGCATGATCCTGAACCGCGAGGACATGGGCTTTCCGACCTATCGCCAGCAGGGGCTGCTGATCGCGCGCGGCTATCCGCTGGTCGAGATGATGAACCAGATCTACTCGAACGCGGCGGACCCGATCAAAGGCCGCCAGCTGCCGATCATGTACTCGTCCAAAGAGTACGGCTTCTTCACGATCAGCGGCAATCTGGGGACGCAGGTTCCGCAGGCCGTCGGCTGGGCCATGGCCAGCGCCTACAAGGGCGACGACAAGATCGCTATCGCCTGGATCGGCGACGGCGCCACGGCCGAAGGCGACTTCCACAACGCCCTGACCTTCGCCGCCGTCTATCGCGCGCCGGTCATCCTGAACGTCGTCAACAACCAGTGGGCCATCTCGTCCTTCATGGGCATCGCCGGAGGGCTGGAGACGACCTTCGCGTCGAAGGCCATCGGCTATGGCCTGCCGGCGCTGCGCGTAGACGGCAACGACTTCCTCGCCGTCTGGGCCGCGACCCAGTGGGCCGAGGAGCGTGCACGGACGAACCAGGGCGCGACGGTGATCGAGCTGTTCACCTATCGCGGCGCCCCGCACTCCACCTCCGACGACCCCAGCCGCTACCGCCCCGGCGACGAGCACGAGAAGTGGCCCTTGGGCGACCCGGTCGAGCGCCTGAAGCAGCACCTGATCCAGCTCGGGGAATGGTCCGAGGAGCAGCAGACCGCCGCCGAGGCCGACGCCGTCGAACAGGTCCGCGCGGCGGGCAAGGAGTCCGAGGCCATCGGCACGCTGGGCCAGTCGCGTCCCAGCGTGAAGACCATGTTCGAGGAGGTCTATGCCACCGAGGACTGGCGCCTGGTCGAGCAGCGTCGCGAGGTGGGAGTCTGAGCATGAGCGACAACGCCACCTTCACCGAAGCCGACCGCGCCGACGGCGTCGAGCCCGACATGGTCGACGCCAGGAACGCGCCGAAGTCCGCTGCGCCGCAGTCGGGCGTGCAACCGATGAACATGATCCAGGCGCTGAACTCCGCCCTGGACGTGAAGATGTCCGAAGACCCCGACGTTCTCTCGTTCGGCGAGGACGCGGGCTATTTCGGCGGGGTCTTCCGCGTCACCGACCACCTGCAGAAGAAGCACGGCCTGACCCGCAGCTTCGACGCCCCGATCAGCGAATGCGGCATCGTCGCCGCCGCCATCGGCATGGGCGCCTACGGCCTGCGTCCGGTCGTGGAGATCCAGTTCGCCGACTACATCTACCCGGCCTACGACCAGATCGTCTCCGAGGCGGCCAAGCTGCGCTACCGCTCGGGCGGCCAGTTCACCTCGCCGATCACGGTGCGCAGCCCCTATGGCGGCGGCATCTTCGGCGGCCAGACGCACAGCCAGTCGCCCGAAAGCCTGTTCACCCACATCGCGGGCCTGAAGGTCGTCATTCCGTCCAACCCTTATGACGCCAAAGGCCTTCTGACCGCGGCGATCGAGGACGACGATCCGGTGATCTTCTTCGAGCCCAAGCGCCTCTACAACGGCCCCTTCGACGGTTGGCACGAGAAGCCGGTCAGCCCGTGGAAGGCCCAGGAGCTGGCCCAGGTCCCGACCGGCAAATACGTCGAGCCGATCGGCAAGGCGCGCGTGATGAAGGAAGGGGCCGACGTCACCATCCTGGCCTACGGCACCATGGTCTGGGTCTCGCTGGCGGGCGCCGAACACGCGGGTGTCGACGCCGAGGTCATCGACCTGCGCACCCTGGTGCCGCTGGACATCGAGACCATCGAGGCCAGCGTGAAGAAGACGGGTCGCTGCGTCGTCGTGCACGAGGCGCCGAAGACGTCCGGCTTCGGCGCGGAGCTGTCGGCCCTGGTGCAGGAGCGCTGCTTCCACTGGCTGGAAGCCCCGATCGCGCGCGTCACCGGCTGGGACACGCCCTATCCCCACGCGTTTGAGTGGGAATACTTCCCCGGCCCGCAGCGCGTGGCCGACGCCCTGAAAGTCACGATGAGCGGGGGCCGCTGATGGGTCGTTTCGTCTTCAAGCTGCCCGACGTGGGCGAAGGCACCGCCGAGGCCGAACTGGTCGGCTGGCACGTCAAGGTCGGCGACGTCGTCGCCGAGGACCAGATCGTCGCCGACGTCATGACCGACAAGGCCACCGTCGAGATCACCGCTCCGGTCTCGGGCAAGGTCACCGCCATCCACGGCGAGCCCGGCCAGATGATCCCCGTCCGCGGCCCTCTTGTGGAGTTCGAGGTCGAGGGCGCGGGCAACGCGTCGGCCGATGAACCGGCCCCGGCGCCCGCGCCGAAGGCCGAACCGGCGCCGGCTCCGGTCGAAGCGCCGAAGCCTGCCGCAGCCCCGGCGGGCGCGCCGGCGGCGTCCGGCGCCAACTATGTCTTCAAGCTGCCGGACGTCGGCGAAGGCACGGCCGAGGCCGAGCTGGTGGGCTGGCACGTGAAGGTCGGCGACACGGTGTCGGAGGACCAGATCCTGGCGGACGTCATGACCGACAAGGCGACGGTGGAGATCACGTCGCCGGTTTCCGGCGTCGTCGTGGCGACCCACGGCGAGGCGGGTCAGCAGGTCCCCGTCGGCGGGCCGCTGGTCAGTTTCAAGGTCGAGGGCAAGGGCAATGTGACCGCCGCCCCCGCGCCCGCTTCCGAGCCGGTCAGGGCGACGGAGAATTCGATCACCGTCGCGACGGGGAAAACGGAGACGACGAAGACGACGCCGACGACTTCGGCCACTCAGTCGGCGAAGCCCCGCCCCGAAGCCTTCGCGACCCGCGTCGCCGGCCAGCGCCCGCTGGCCTCGCCGGCGGTGCGCAATCGCGCGCGTAATCTGGGGATCGAGCTCCAGTACGTCCCCGGCTCCGGCCCCGCCGGCCGCATCGAGCACGGCGATCTGGATGCGTACGTCGCTTCCGGCGGGCGCGGATCGTCCGCGTCCGGAGGATCGGCGGGCTCGACCTATTCCAAGGCCGAAGGCACGACCGAAACCCGCATCATCGGCCTGCGCCGCAAGATCGCGGAGAAGATGGCCGAGAGCATCCGGCGCATCCCCCACATCACCTATGTCGAGGAGATCGACGTCACCGCGCTGGAGGAGCTGCGCGCCCATCTGAACGCCGAGGCGAAGAAGACGGGCAAGGCAAAGCTGAACCTCCTGCCCTTCATCGCCCGCGCCATCATCGTGGCCCTGCGCGACCAGCCGACCATCAACAGCTGGTACGACGACGAGGCCGGCGTGCTGACCACGCACAACGCCGTGCATCTGGGCATCGCCGCCCAGACGCCGAACGGCCTGATGGTCCCCGTCGTCCGCCACGCCGAGGCGCGCGACCCTTACGACACCGCCGAAGAGATCGCCCGCGTCTCCGGCGCCGCCAAGTCCGGCAAGGCCAGCCGCGAGGAACTGTCCGGCTCGACCATCACCATCACCTCGCTGGGCACCCTGGGCGGCATCACCCACACGCCCATCATCAACCACCCCGAGGTCGCCATCGTCGGCCCCAACAAGATCCAGGAGCGGGTCGTGGTGAAGGACGGCCAGATGGTCGTGCGCAAGATGATGAACCTGTCCTCCAGCTTCGATCACCGCATCGTCGACGGCCACGACGCGGCGGTCTTCGTGCAGCGGATCAAGGGCCTGCTGGAGCACCCGGCGACGCTGTGGATGGGGTGAGGGCGATGCGTGGCTTGCAACTCGCAGCCTTCGCAGTCGCGCTCGCAGCTTCGCCCGCGATGGCCTGTTCGGTTGTGGTGCCTCTGCCGGAACCGGGCGAAACTTGGGAAGCTGCGAGGTATCGGCACGAACTGGAGTCCCAGCGGAGATCGTGGGATCAGGCTGCGGGTGTATTTCTGGTGAGGGTCACCCTCGAGAGCTCGGTGGGGCAAGCGCCACGGGGTTTGGTGATTGCGACGCTAAAGGGGCAGTTCGGCCCCCAAGAGATCGACCTCTTGGAAGGCTGCGCTCCGCTCAACGCTGGTGACGTAGTGATTGTGACTGCACGCCGACACGGACTGGGCTGGAAGCCGACCGACACGATAGCGCCTTGGGAAGTTCGCGATTCCCGCTTGGTGCAGGCGCTGAATGCCGCCGCCGAACGCCTGACCCGTCGCGCTCAACGCTAGCTGCCTCAGCTGAGATATTTCATGACCCAGACCCTCACCCCCAAAGTCCTCATCATCGGCGCCGGCACCGGCGGCTATGTCGCGGGCATCCGCTGCGGCCAGCTGGGGCTGGACACCGTGCTGGTGGATGGCGGCGACGGGCTGGGCGGGACATGCCTGAACGTCGGCTGCATTCCGTCCAAGGCGGTGATCCATGCGGCCAACAAGTTCGAGACAGTCGCCAAGGCAGCCGACGGCGGCACGCTGGGCATCACGGCGTCGAAGCCTGCCATCGACCTGAAGGCCACGGTCGCGTGGAAGGACGGCATCGTCAAAAAGCTGAACGGCGGCGTCGCGGCCCTGCTGAAGAAGGCGAAGGTCAAGGTGGTGAAGGGCTGGGCCACCTTCTCCGACGCCAAGACCTGCACGGTGAAGACCGCCGAGGGCGAGATCACGATCACCGCCGAGCACGTCATCCTCGCCACGGGATCGGAGCCGGTCGAACTGCCCTTCCTGCCGTTCGGGGGCGACGTCATCTCCTCGACCGAGGCCCTGTCGCTGGACACCGTGCCCGGCAGGCTGGTGGTCGTCGGCGGCGGCTACATCGGGCTGGAGCTGGGCATCGCCTATCGCAAGCTGGGCGCCGAGGTGACGGTGGTCGAAATGGCCGACCGCATCCTGCCGCTCTACGACAAGGCCCTGACCGACCCCGTCGCCAAGTGGATGGAGAAGCACGGCGTCACCCTGATGCTGGGGGCCAGGGCGGGCGCGTTCGAGAAGGGCGCGCTGAACGTCACCGACAAGGACGGTCAGGCCGTCAAGCTGAAGGCCGACAAGGTGCTGGTCACCGTCGGCCGCAAGCCCCGCACGAAGGGCTGGGGTCTGGAGAACATGGGCGTGGCCATGGACGGGCCGTTCGTGAAGATCGACGACCGCTGCGCCACCAGCATGCGGAACGTCTGGGCCGTCGGCGACCTGACCGGCGAGCCCATGCTGGCGCACAAGGGCTCGGCCCAGGGCGAGGTGGTGGCCGAGATCATCGCCGGCCACGACAAGCGCTTCGACCCCGTGACCATCGCCGCCGTCTGCTTCACCGAGCCCGAGATCGTCTCGGCCGGCCTGGGCCCGCAGGACGTGCAGGGCCGCGACGACGTCATCCAGGCCGTCTTCCCCCTGGCCGCCATCGGCCGCGCCCTGGCCATCGAGGCGGGCGAGGACGGCGGCTTCGTCCGCGTCATCGCCTCGAAGTCCGACCACCGCCTGCTCGGCATCCAGGCCGTCGGCCAGCACGTCTCGGAAATGTCCAACAGCTTTGCGCAGATGCTGGAGATGGGCGCGGTGCTGGAAGACGTCGCGGGCGTCATCCACGTCCACCCCACGCTGGGCGAGGCCTTCCACGAGGCTTCGCTGCGCGCCCTGGGGCACGCGATCCATATTTGAGTTCAGCGTCCTTCTCCCCTTGCGGGAGAAGGTGGCAGGCGAAGCCTGACGGATGAGGGGGCTCTCCGTGGTCGCCACACCCGTTGATGATGCCGTCGACGTCGCGACCCCTCATCCGACCTCGCTCCGCGAGGCCACCTTCTCCCACAAGGGGAGAAGGGCCGCGACGCGCGGATTACGCAGGTTTCACCTACCTGACGGGGCTTTAACTTGAGCGCCGCCGGGGCCGGGCGCAGGGTGGGGGCACATCCACGGAGCCTCCTTCCATGCGCCTGACCCTTTCCTTCGCAGCCTTCGCCGCAGCCGCCGCGCTCGCCGGCGCCGCGTCCGCTCAAGATCCCGCCACCGACGGCGAATACCGCGCCGATCTGATCAAGATCATCGAGGTCGCGGCCGACAGCCGCTGCGACGCCGACCTGATGGGCGAAACGGTTCTGTCGCGCTGTGAGGAGCAGGTCGACCAGATCGGGCCGGCCTTGGCGTCGCTGGGCTCGATCGAGATGATCACGCTGCAGGACTCGTCCGGCGAAGGCACGACCAAGGTGGAGACCTACGACGTCACCTTCCAGAGTGGACAGACCCTGGTGTGGACCATCGGCGACAAGGTCGACGGCAAGTATGAGTCCGTCGGGGTCAGCGGCTGAGCCGATGCGCTTGGCCCCGACCCTTTGCATCTTCGCCGGCGTCTTGTTCTGCGCAGGCGCAGCGTCGGCTCAGGACCCGATGAGGGACGGGCAGTATCGCGCGCCGCTGGGACAGATCATCGTCGCTCTTGCCGACGGCGAGTGCGACGCCGACCTGCTGGCCGCGAATTTCGTGCCCCTCTGCGAAGAGCAGCTTTGGGAAGTCGGCCAGGTGCTGCAGACCTTCGGCAGCATCACCGAGATGCGGCTGATCGAGGTCGAAGGCGAGGGCGACGCCCGGCGGGAAATCTATGACGTGGACTTCTCCGCCGGGCGCACCGTCAAGGTCGGCATCGGCGCCCGGGACGCCGAGGGCAAGTTCACCAGCCTGTCTTTCGACGGCTGACGCCGCCGGCGTTCAACCGCGTTTGAGATCCGGTGGAGTCGCCTCGGTCGTCAGGATGCGGATCGCCTCGTCGACGGTGACCACCTCCTGCGCCTGGCTGCCCAGGCGACGGATGGCGACCTCGCCCTTTTCGGCTTCCTGACGCCCGACGACCGCGATCACCGGCACCTTGGCGACTGAGTGCTCGCGGACCTTGTAGCCGACCTTTTCATTGCGCTGGTCGGTCTCGACGCGCAGGCCGGCGGCGCGGAACCTCGCAGCAACTTCCTCCGCATACGGATCGGCTTCCGAGACGATGGTCGCAACCACGGCCTGCACGGGCGCCAGCCAGAGCGGGAAGGCCCCGGCGTAGTTCTCGATCATGATGCCGATGAAGCGCTCGAACGAGCCCAGGATCGCCCGGTGCAGCATGACCGGCCGGTGCTTCTGCCCGTCCTCGCCGACGTACTCCGCGCCCAGCCGCTCGGGCAGCACATAGTCCAGCTGGATCGTGCCGCAGGTCCATTCGCGGCCGATGGCGTCCTTGACGATGAAGTCCAGCTTGGGGGCGTAGAAGGCGCCGTCGCCCGGCGTGATCACCGGCTCGGTCCCCGCCGCCCGGGCGGCCTCGGCCATCAGGGCCTCGGCCCTGTCCCAGAACTCGTCCGAACCCGCCCGCGTTTCCGGCCGGGTGCCCAGCGAGATGTAGGCCGTCTCCATGCCCAGGTCGGCGTGGACGCTGCGGGCCAGCTCGATGAAGGCCGCCGTCTCCTCGACGATCTGATCCTCGCGGCAGAAGATGTGGGCGTCGTCCTGCACGAAGCCGCGCACCCGCATCAGGCCGTGCAGCGATCCCGACGGCTCGTAGCGGTGGCAGGCCCCGAACTCGGCCATCCGCAGCGGCAGCTCGCGGTACGACCGCTGGC
This sequence comes from Caulobacteraceae bacterium, assembly GCA_019748055.1. GTDB lineage: Bacteria > Pseudomonadota > Alphaproteobacteria > Caulobacterales > Caulobacteraceae > Brevundimonas. Next base: position 85,505 of record JAIEQC010000015.1, read on the forward strand.
CCTGATCGAAGATCTGCACGTGGCCGGGGCAGTTCATCGGCTTGAGAGACAGTTCCTCGCCCTCGACCGTCTCGCAGACGAACATGTTGGGCCGGTACTTCTCCCAGTGACCCGAGGCCTCCCAGAATTTGCGGTCCAGCACCTGGGGCGTCTTGACCTCGACGTAGCCGGCGGCGTCGAGCCGGCGGCGCATGTAGGCCTCGATGACGCGCCACAGCACCCAGCCCTTGGGGTGCCAGAAGACCATGCCGCGGCCTTCCTCCTGCATGTGGAACAGGTTCATGGCGCGGCCCAGCCTGCGGTGGTCGCGCTTCTCGGCCTCCTCGATCCGCGCCAGGTGGGCGTCGAGGTCTTCCTTCGTCGCCCAGGCGGTGCCGTAGATGCGCTGCAGCTGCTCGCGCTTCGAGTCCCCGCGCCAATAGGCGCCGGCCAGCTTGGTCAGTTTGAACGCCTTGCCGACGTGCCGCGTCGAGGGGAAGTGCGGTCCCCGGCACAGGTCGATCCAGTCGCCCTGCTTGTAGAGCGTGATCGTCTGGTCCTCGGGCAGGTCGCGGATCAGCTCGGCCTTGAACTTCTCGCCCTTGGCCTCGAAGAATTTGATGGCGTCGTTCCGGTCCCAGACCTCGCGCTCGAACTTCGCGTCACGGTCGACGATCCGGCCCATCTCCTTCTCGATGGCGGCGAAGTCGTCGGTCGAGAACGGCTCCTCGCGGAAGAAGTCGTAATAGAATCCGTCCTCGATCGCCGGGCCGATGGTCACCTGGGTGCCGGGGAACAGGGTCTGCACCGCCTCGGCCAGCACGTGCGCGGTGTCGTGGCGGATGGTGTACAGCGCCTCGGGGTCGTCGCGCATAATCAGGCGGAAGTCGCCGCCGGTCTCCAGCTCGCGCGACATGTCGCGCTGCTCGCCGTTCAGTTCGGCCAGCAGGGCCTTCTTGGCCAGCGAGGGGCTGATCGACGCGGCCACGTCGCGCGCCGTCGTGCCGGGAGGAAACTGGCGCACGGCGCCGTCGGGGAATTTCAGTTCGATCATGCTTCTGGCTTCTTCGGCGGCACCGGATCGTAGCCCGATCCGCCCCATGGATGGCACTTACACAGGCGACGCACCGTCAGCCATCCCCCGCGCGCCGGTCCGTGCAGGATCAAGGCGTCGCGGGCATAGTCGGAGCAGGTCGGCAGGAAACGACACTGCTGTCCGAATATCAGGCTGAAGGTCAGCTTGTAGGCGCGATGCGCCAGACGAACGCCGCCCTCATAGAGGTTTCGGCCGGACACGGGCTCAGGCCGCGCCGGCGCCGCGAGTTCGCTCGGCTTCCTGCTCTTCCCAACTGGGCTCCGCATAGTAGGGCGGGCTCCAGGTCAGGCGCCGGGTGACGGCGTCCTCGATCGCGTCGCACAGGGCCTCGATCGCCACCATGGTGGAGGCGTGGCGCGCCGGGTATTCGGCGACCGGTTTGAGCAGACGCAGCCCCTCGAACCGCCCGATCGGACCTTCGCTGCCTGACTTCAGCATGGCGCGCATGGCGTCCCGCGCGGCTCTGACTTCCGTCAGATCGGCCCCGACGGCGTTCGCCCCGACGATCGACGCGGCCGCCTGGCCCAGCGCGCAGGCCTTCACATCCTGGGCGAAGTGCTCGACCATCGTCGCCCGACCGATCTTCACGTCGACGACGGCGCGCGATCCACACAGCTTCGCGGTCCGCTCGCCCGTGCCGTGCGGCAGCTCCAGCCGTCCCGCGTGCGGCAGGTCCGCAGCGAGGCGCAGGATGTCCTTAGAATAGATCTCGTCGATCATGGGCGGGATATAGGACGCGACGCCTCGGACGGCGAGCCTATTGCAGCGAGCTCCAGGTCCGTGCGCCGGCGGAACCGGTTGCGGCTCTCTGGCGGATCCAGGCCAGGTTGGCGTCCGCGGCCTCGGGCGGGAGGTCGCGGCGCAGCATGCGTTCCGCCTCGGCCAGATCGCCCTTGAGCCCCAGAACCAGCGCCAGATTCTGGCGCACCTGCAGCCCGGCCTCCGGATGGGCGGCCGCACGGCGCAGCAGGCCCTCTGCCGTCACCAGGTCGCCGGACGTAAGCGGGCCCATGGCCATGTTGGCCAGGATGGCGGGATTGTCGGGCGACAAGGCCAGGCCCCTCGCCCAGGCGTCGGCGGCATCTTCCGGACGCTTCACCTGCTCATAGGCCACGCCCAGCAGCGACAGCGGACGCCAGTCGCGGGGCGCCAGCTGCGCCGCCCGTTCCAGATGCGCCACGCCATAAAAGGCCTGACCGCGCGCGATGTGGGCCCGGCCGGCCTCCAGCAGGGCCTCGACGTTGTCGGGCTGGACCACCAGGGCGCGCTCGGCGGCCTCGGCGGCCTCCTGATGACGGCCGAGTTCGCGCAGAGCACGAGGCAGGGCAGCGGCGGCCTCTGGATCCGACGGATCCTTCTCGAACTCCTGCGACCAGAACAGGCTGCGGCTCAGGGGATCCATACGTTCATAGGTCGCGCGCTGATCCGCCGGGGCGGGAGCGGACGCCTGCTGCGCGTGAGCCGACGTCGCAAGGAAGCTGAGGGCGGTTGCGACGAGAAGAAGTGTGCGCGACATGGGAAGGGTCCGTCCGGCGTTCGGGGAGAAGAGTCGCCCCCGCGCGTCAAGGGACCGTTAATGCTCGTGTTTCCGGAGCCTCCGCATGATCGCCGCCGCCGACGTCCTGATCCCCGCTTCCGACGCCGCCTTGCCGGTGCGGCCTGCGCGGGGCGGCGGCGGGCTGGAGGGGGCGGTCGCAGTCTGGGCGTCGGCCAATGATTTCGCGGGCAAGCCGGGCCAGGTGCTGATCATTCCGGGTCCCGACGGCAAGCCCGACCATGCGCTGCTGGGCGTCGGGGAGAAGTCTAGGGATCCCATGGCCGGGCGCGGGCTCGCCGCGAAACTGCCAGCCGGCGACTGGCGGCTGGAGGGATGGTCGGAGGAAGAGGCCGCGGCTCTGGCACTGGCCTTCGCGCTGGGGGCTTACCGATTCGACCGCTACAAGACGAAGCCGGCGCCCCGGCCCCGTCTGGTCGCGCCCGCCGGACTTGATCGGGGCGCCACGCGGGCGATCGCCGACGCGTGCTCCCGCGTGCGCCGCATGGTCGACACGCCGGCCGCCGACATGGGTCCCGCCGAAATCGAGGCCGAGGCGCACGAGGTGGCCCAGACTTATGGCGCGTCGATCGATGTCACAGTCGGCGACGCCCTGCTGGAGGCGAACTATCCGGCCGTCCACGCCGTCGGCCGTGCCGCCGCTCCCCATCGCGCGCCACGCCTGATCGAGATCGGCTGGAACCTGGACGCCGCAGACCGACCCCTGATCGCGCTTGTGGGCAAGGGCGTGGCCTTCGATTCCGGCGGACTGGACATCAAGCCCGCCGCCGGCATGCGCAACATGAAGAAGGACATGGGCGGCGCCGCCCACGTTCTGGGGCTCGCCCAGCTGATCATGGGCGCGAACCTGCCCGTACGACTGGTCGTGCTGGTCGCGGCGGTGGAGAACGCCATCTCGGGCGACGCCTTTCGGCCCGGCGACGTTCTGCAGACCCGCAAGGGTCTGACGGTCGAGGTCGGCAACACCGACGCCGAGGGGCGGCTGATCCTGGCCGACGCCTTGGCACGTGCGGGCGAGCACCGACCGGACCTGACGATCGACTTCGCCACCCTGACCGGTGCGGCGCGCGTCGCGCTAGGCCCGGAGCTGCCACCGCTCTACACCGACGACGAGGCGCTGGCGGTCGACCTGCTGGCGGCGTCTGCCCGCGTGGGCGACCCCCTGTGGCGCATGCCGCTGTGGCCCGGCTACCGGTCGTCGGTGGAGGCCGAAATCGCGGACCTGCGAAACGATTCCGCGCCTTGGGCCCAGGCCGGATCGGTCACTGCGGCCCTGTTCCTGCAACGCTTCGCGCCGGAGAGGGGGGCCTGGGCCCATCTGGACGTCTTCGCTTGGAACCCCCGCGCCCGCCCCGGCTGGCCGGAGGGCGGGGAGGCTCAAGGGATCCGCGCCGTCTTCGACATGCTGGCCCGCAGATTTTCACAGGGCTGACCGGGCGCGTTAACGGCCCTTTCGGCCTTCCACGGCAGGATCGGCGACGAACCGGACCCGACGTTTGCCGCACGATCTCCACAGCCCGGACCCGCGCACCCTGCCCGCGCGCCCCGCCTTCGCCGCCCAGGCGCTGGAGGGACTGTACCGCGCGCCCGAGTATCGCGCCGCCGAGCCGATGCAGGCCGCGGCCGCGGTCAGCGACCTGTGGGACGACGAGGGTCATCGCATTTCCCAGCTTCTGTTCGGCGAGGCCTTCGACCTGCTGGACCGCCAAGGCGATCGCGTCTGGGGCCAGAGCCGGCGCGACGGCGTGGTCGGCTGGACGGCGGCGAGCGCGCTGATCGAAGCCGGGGGCACGCCCAGCCATCGTGTCGCCTCCATGGGCGGCGCACTGCCATTCAACGCCCTCGTCGATCCGGCCCGCGACGCCGTCGGAGACTCCGCCCTGGCGCCGCTGGGCGAGTTCGAGCCGGGCCTGGCCGACGTGGCCGAGCGTCTGCTCGGCACGCCTCACGCGCTAGGAGGGCGTTCGGACCGGGAAACCGACTGCGCAGGTCTGGTTCAGACCTGTCTGATCGCCTGCGGCCGGGCCGCGCCTCGGTGGTCGGACGGACAGGCCGAGATCGGTCGGGCCGTCGGCCTCGCCGACATGCGCCGCGGCGATCTCGTCGTCTGGCCGCATTCGACCGGAGGCCCGGGCTGGAGCGGCCACTCGGCCGTGATCGCCTCGCCGGGCGCCCTGATTCACGCCTCAGGTCGCGCCGGTTCGGTGGTGATCGAGGCGTTGTCCGACGTCGACGCGCGTCAGCGCGCCGAGGGCTTCGGCGCGCCGATCTTCAGGCGGGTCTGAAAAGCGGTCAGCCTGCGGCGGGAGGCGTGGCCTCGGCCGTCGGCTGGGCGGCGGCGCCGTCGGTCGGAGCGCCCGTGGTCGCGCCGGCTTCCGCCGCGCCTTCCGCAGGAGCGGCGCCCTCGACCGGCGCAGCCGCGCCGGGTTGACGCGCGGGATCGGGCGCCGGGATCGGGAACCCGGCGGAACCTTGGGCCCGCAGATAGGCGATCAGGTTAATGCGGGTCTGTTCGTCTCGCAGGCCGGCGAAGGACATCTTGGTGCCGGCCACCTCGCGTTGCGGCGCGGTGATGAAGGCGTCCAGAGCGTCCAGATCCCAAACGGGGACTTCGCCGCGGTGCGCCACCATCGCTTCGGAGAAGGCGAAGCCCGGATGGGCCCCGACGCCGCGTCCGACGACCCCATAGAGCGCGGGACCGATGCCGTTGGCCCCGCCGGCGGTGATGGTGTGGCAGGCCTGGCAACGCGCGAAGGCGGCCTCGCCGGCGGCCAGGTCGGCGACCGGCAGGACGGTGCCCCAGTCGATCGGCAGGGCCGCCGGCGCGGCGCCCTCGGCGGCCTCTTCCGGCACGTCGACGAAATAGCCCATCTTTTCAGGCGGTTCGACGTGATAGAGTTCGTTCGTCACCTGCTGCACGCCGATGATCACCAGAGCGGTCGCCAGACCGGCGCCCATGATCTTGTTCCACTTCAGGTCGCCGCTCATCGCGTCGTCGCATCCCACATGATTTCAGAACCGCGGGCCGCGCGCGCCGGGGCGCTTGAAGGCGGCCTCGCCTTGCGTGGGCGTCTCTGACACGCTAGCGCGGCCTTCGCAACCGGGCCGCGCCGCGCCGTGGCGTCACGGGGGAAATCCGCCATGAATCCGCTGGTCCTGATCCCCGCCCGCATGGCCGCCACCCGCCTGCCGGGCAAGCCTCTGGCCGACATCGGCGGCAAGCCGATGATCGTCCGGGCCTGGGAACGCGCCATGGCCTCCGGGCTGCCCGTCGCCGTCGCCGCGGGCGATCCGGAGATCGTCGATGCCATCGTCGACGCCGGCGGCGCGGCGGTTCTGACCGATCCGGACCTGCCGTCGGGATCCGACCGCATCCGCGCGGCGCTCGACGCGCTGGACCCGGAGCGGCGCCATGACGCGGTGATCAATCTGCAGGGCGACATGCCGTTCGCCGATCCCGGCCTGTCCACCGCGTGCGCGGCCCTGCTGCACGGCCAGCCGGGCTGCGACGTGGCCACCTTGGTCGCTCCGGAAGCCGATCTTTCGGACCGGTCGAACCCCGACGTGGTCAAGGCCGTTCTGGCGATGGAGCCGGGCGAGCGGCACGGCCGCGCCCTCTACTTCACCCGTTCGACCCTGTACGGGGACGGGCCGGTCTGGCGACACGTCGGAATCTACGGCTATCGGCGAGAGGCGCTCGAACGTTTCTGCGCAGCGCCGCCCTCGCCGCTGGAGCGCCGCGAGAAGCTGGAGCAGCTGCGGGCGCTGGAGATGGGCCTGTCGATCTGGGCCGCCGTCATCGACGCGCCGCCGCTGTCGATCGACAACCCGTCGGATCTTGAAGCGGCGCGCGCTCAGGTCTGAAGGTCGGTCCGTCAGGAGCCGTCATTTGCGCCGGCCGTCGCACGGGCGCATGAATGGGACCTCATTTCGGGAGGGAACCCATGAAACGCCTCATCGCCGCCTCCGTCGCCGCCTTCGCCCTGATGGGCACGGCCGGCGCCGCTTCCGCCCAGGACGCCACCGGCGCAGCTCTGGTCGACTACATCTTCGGTCAGCTAGAATCGGAGTTCGGCATCTCTGCGGCCAGCCGCGCCACCGGCCGGCTGGCTGAGGGCGGCTCGACCACCGGGACCTTCAATGTGGCGTCCGGAGCGAACTACATCGTGATCGGCGCCTGCGACGAGGGCTGTTCGGACCTGGACCTGGTCGTCCGCGATTCGTCCGGCAATGAAGTCGGTTCGGACTATGAGCCGGACGACGCGCCGATGGTGGTCATTCCGGCCGGTCAGGGCGGCCGCTACACCTTCGAGGTGCAGATGGCGACCTGCTCGTCGAATTGCCACTTCGGCGTCCGTTCCTACAACGCGGGCAACTGAGCCGCCTCAGGGATCAACGCCGTCCACCCACGCCTGGATCAGCGTCCGGGCGATGGCGACGGGCGGCGGGGCGATCACCGTCGGATGGCGGCCGGCCAGGGCGTCGGCCGCCTCCTGACGCGTCAACCAGGCGCTCTCGGCCAGTTCGCTGGGATCCAGCGTCACGGCGTCGCTTTCGACGGCGCAGACCAGGCCGATCATCAGCTGCGACGGGAACGGCCACGGTTGACTGGAGTGGTGGCGGACCCGCGTGACCCTCAGCCCTGCCTCCTCGAACAGTTCGCGGGCGCAGGCCTCCTCGATCGTCTCGCCGGGCTCGATGAAGCCCGCCGGAGCCGACATCCGGCCGGGAGGCCACGCCGGGCCGCGCGCGACGAAGCACCGGTCCCGGAACACCGGCAGCATGATGCAGACCGGGTCCACGCGCGGGAAATGCTCGGCGCCGCAGCTGGGGCAGGCGCGCCGCCAGCCGCCGCCGGTCGCCAACGCCTCCGTGCCGCAGTTGGGGCAGAACCGGTTCCGCCGCCGCCAGTCGAACAGGCTCTTGGCCGCCCCCGCCATGGCCGCGTCGGCCGGCGACATCGCCATCGCCGCCTCGCGCAGGGGCATGCCGCCGTCGGCGACCTCCACCGCGAAGACCGGCGCGCCCTTCCAAAGCCCGAGGAAGATTTCCTCGCCCAGCGCGCTGGCACGGGCCTTCGTCAGGGGAGCCCAGGCCAGCCTCGGCCCGTCGGACCCTTCCTCCGTCACAGGGCCCGCGGCGTCGCAGCGCATCGCCAGAGCCTCAGGGTGCTTTGCCATCTCGGCGATGAAGGCCGGGTCGTTCCTGCGGTCCCCCGCGCGGTCCAGCGGATTGCCGGCGAAGATGTTGGACGGCGCGTCGCTCATGCCGCCTGAATAGCGCGGCCCCGCTTGCGTCCGCGACCGCGAAATCGCATATGTCTCCCCGGAGATCGCGGGCGAAGGCTTCGCCAACCTGGTCAGGGCCGGAAGGCAGCAGCCACAACGAATTCCCCTTCGGGTCGCGGTCTCCACCTTCCCCGCATTGCTGGTCGCCCTGGCGCTCGACGCCAGGCGTCTCGTTGCTTGAGGGCGAGAGGAAACGCCCGAGCGTCACACCACCGCGCGCTTCAGCGAGACCAGCGCCTGATCCGTCAGGGCGGCGTCGCCGACCGCCAGGATTCGGCCGTCCGTCCCCGGCGCCTCGCCCAGCCAGTCGGTGACGCGGCCGCCGGCGGCCTCGATCAACGGAACCAGTGCGGTCCAGTCCCAGACCTTGAGCCCGGTCTCCGCCACCAAGTCCAGGTGCCCCGCCGCCAGCATGGCGTAGGCATAGGCGTCGCAGCCCAGTCGGGCCAGCTTGGCTGCCGCCCGCACCTGACGCCATGCGCCCAGTTCCGCGCCGGTGAAAATGTCCGGGTCGGTGGTGGCGATCACCGCGTCGTTCAGGCTCAGACAGGCGCGCACGGCCAGCGGCGTCTCGGCGTCGCCCTTCAGCAGTCGCGCCCCCGAGGGCCCCCCGACGAAAATCTCTTCCAGATAGGGCTGGGCCACCACGCCGACGGTCGGCCGTCCGGCGACGCGCAGGCCGATCAGGCAGGTCCACAGGGGCAGGCCGGCGACGAAGGCGCGCGTGCCGTCCACGGGGTCCAGCACCCAGACGTGCTCGGCGTCCGGCCGGTCCTCGCCGTACTCCTCGCCCACCACGCCGTGGTCGGGAAAGCGCTCGGCGATCAGGCGCCGCATCGCGGCCTCGGCGTCGCGGTCGGCCCGGGTGACGGGATCGCAGTCGCCGCCCGCGTTCTTGTCGTCGAACCCCACGCCGGTGCGGAAAAGCGGCAGGCTGGCGGCGCCGGCGGCGCGGGCCAGGTCGACGGCGAAGGCTTCGAGCTCGGTCATGGGCGGGGGCATACAGACGCCGCCCCGCGCCGTCACGACCTCAAATCAGGCGGCGTCGCCCTCGACGTGCAGCGACTTGGCCAGGTCCAGCAGGCGCCGACGGGGCTTCTCGTCGAGCTGATAGTAGGCCTGGATCAGATCCAGCGTCTCCTTGCGGCTGTACATCTCGCCGCCATGGTTGGTCTGGACGGCCTCGCGGCGCTCCAGCGCCTCGCTCAGGCCGTCGTAGAAATAGCTGACCGGCGCTTCCAGAGCCTCGGACAACTGCCACAGGCGGGCGGCCGAGATGCGGTTTGCGCCGCATTCATACTTCTGGATCTGCTGAAAGCGGATTCCGACCTGGGCTGCCAGCTGCTGCTGGGTCAGGCCCAGCAGGCGGCGGCGGCGACGCAGGCGGCGGCCGAGGTGAAGGTCGATGTCGGTGGCCATGGCCCCTTGTTCCCCTGATTGCGGACCGTCCCGAAACGGCACGGCTCGCCCCTCACGCGGCAAGGGACATGCCGACGTCGCATGACGGGGGAGTGACGGCGTTCGCCGAACGCCCGGCAGTCAAGCTTGGGTTTTCGGTGCAGAGGCAACCCCTCGCGCCGGCGCGCATTGTAGCGGCACAGATCAACTGTGCTGGAAGGACTGTTCCCATGGGTATTCTCGCTTGGATCGTGATCGGCATCGCCGCCGGCTGGCTGGCCGAACAGGTCATGGGCCGCAACCACGGTCTGCTGACCAACCTCATCGTCGGCGTCGTCGGCGCCTTCCTCGGCGGCTTCCTCGGCAGCACGCTGTTCGGGATCGGCCTCTCGGGCTTCAGCTGGCAGTCGCTGATCGTCGCCTTCGTCGGCGCCTGCATCCTGCTGTTCCTGCTGGGCCTGGTGAAGCGCCGGGCCTGATCGCCGGATCAGCTGAATGGAGAAGGGCGGCCCCCGCAAGGAGGCCGCCCTTCTTCTTTGGTCCAGGGCGCAAGAGGCGGGACCGGGGCGGTCCCGCCTCAGGCCTTCCTCAGTCCATGGACTCGACGGGCCGCTGACGCTCGACGCGGCGGCGATCCCACCGGCTGACCATCACCGAGCCGGAGGCGTCGGCCTGAACGTCCGCCGAGGCCGCCGGGACCGCACGCACCACGCCGTCGGCGGTGCGCACCAGCACGGTCTGCACATAGCCGCGCGCGTTGCGCGTCGTGCCGACCACCGAGCCGATCACGTCGCCGTCGCGGGCCCGCACCTGGGTGCCGACGGCCACGTCGGTCTGGGTCGAGACGCGGCTGGGCCGGGCCGAGACCGTCGTGCCGCCGCGGGCGTCCACGCCGACGTCGGCCCCGGGCAGGGCGTCGCGGGTGGAGCGGATCGTGTCGCGGCCGAGCTGACGGCCCTCGCGGACCGTTTCGCTCACCCCCAGATCGGGGCGCGAGACGCCGACGCCGACGTTGCCGGTCGCGTTGCCGCCGACGCCGCCGCCCAGAACCTGGGCCGCCGCCGGCGCCGTCGACACGGCCAGGGCCGCGCCGGTCAGAAGCAGAAGTTTACGCATGGGAGATCTCCCCACTTACGCCGGCCAGGGACGCGGCCGGCGCAGCGTTAACGTCGCCGGGTCGGCCCCGTTTCAGCTTGGCGGGAAGGATCAGTCCTCGCGGACGCGCTTCTTGCGGAACGAGGGGTTCAGCACCTGCTTGCGCAGGCGGATCGACTTGGGGGTCACCTCGACCAGTTCGTCGCTCTCGATGTAGGCGATGGCCTGTTCCAGCGAGGGCCGGCGCGGCGGGGTCAGGCGCACGGCCTCGTCCTTGCCGGAGGCGCGGACGTTGGTCAGCTGCTTGCCCTTGATCGGGTTGACGTCCAGGTCGTCCGACCGGCTGTTCTCGCCGATGATCATGCCCTGATAGGTCTTCTCGCCGGCGCCCACGAACATGACGCCGCGCTCCTCCAGGTTCCACAGCGCATAGGCCGCCGTCTCGCCGTCGGAGTTGGAGACCAGAACGCCCTTCTGGCGGCCCTCGATCGCGCCCTTGTGCGGCTCATAGTGGCTGAACACGCGGTTCAGCACGCCTGAGCCCCGCGTGTCGGTCAGGAACTCGCCCTGATAGCCGATCAGCGCGCGCGACGGGCACATCAGCTGGATGCGGGTCTTGCCGGCGCCCGACGGGCCCATGTCCTTCAGCTCGGCCTTGCGCTGGCTCAGCTTTTCGATGACCACGCCGGTGAACTCGTCGTCGACGTCGATCATGACGTCCTCGATCGGCTCCAGCCGTTCGCCGTTTTCGCCGGTCTGATAGACCACGCGCGGGCGGCTGATCGACAGTTCGAAGCCCTCGCGGCGCATGTTCTCGACCAGAACGCCCAGCTGCAGTTCGCCGCGGCCGGCGACCTCATAGGCGTCGGCGCCGGCGGTTTCGGTCACGCGGATGGCGACGTTGGCCTCGGCCTCCTTCAGCAGGCGGTCGCGGATAACGCGGCTCTGCACCTTGTCGCCCTCGCGGCCCGCCAGGGGGCTGTCGTTGACCGAGACGGTCATGGAGATGGTCGGCGGGTCGATCGGCTGGGCGTCCAGCGCCTCAGTCACTTCCAGCGCGCACAGGGTGTCGGCGACGGTGGCCTTGGACATGCCGGCGATGGCGACGATGTCGCCGGCCTCGGAGCCCGCGTCCAGCGGCTGGCGCTTCAGGCCGCGGAAGGCCAGCACCTTGGTGATGCGGCCCTGTTCGATGGTCTTGCCGTCGCGGTCCAGCGCCTTGATCGGCATGCCGGGGACGGCCTTACCGCTCTCGATCCGGCCGGTCAGGATGCGGCCCAGGAAGGGGTCGCTCTCGATCAGCACGTTCAGCATGCGGAACGGCTTGTCGACGTTCGCCGACACCGCCGGCGGCGGCACGTGGTCGACGATCAGGTCGAACAGCGGCGCCAGGGTCTCGGACTTCTCGTTCAGGTCCAGCGTGGCCCAGCCGTTGCGGCCCGAGGCGTAGATGTGGGGGAAGTCCAGCTGCTCCGGCGAGGCGCCGATGGCCTCGAACAGCTCGATCGTCTCCAGGTGCACGCGGTCCGGGTCGGCGTGGGCGCGGTCGACCTTGTTGATGCACAGGATGGGGCGCAGGCCCATCTTCAGCGCCTTGGTCAGCACGAACTTGGTCTGGGGCATGACGCCCTCTTCGGCGTCGACCAGGATGACGCAGCCGTCCACCATGCCCAGGATGCGCTCCACCTCGCCGCCGAAGTCTGCGTGGCCGGGCGTGTCGATGATGTTGATGCGCGTCTCGCCGGCCTTGCCGTTCCACAGGACCGACGTCGCCTTGGCCAGGATGGTGATTCCGCGCTCGCGCTCCTGGTCATTGGAGTCCATGGCGCGCTCGGTGGTCGCTTCATTGGCGCGGAACACGCCGGACTGGGCCAGCAGCTGGTCCACCAGGGTCGTCTTGCCGTGGTCGACGTGGGCGATGATGGCGACGTTGCGCAGGTTCATTCGGGTAACGGGGAGGGGCGGCCGGAAGATCGGGCCGCGAGGTTTCGTGCGACGGTGCGGGGAGGCGCGCGCCTCTTACAGAACAACCCGCCGAAACGCCAGCGTGACGCCGCCGGAGGAATCGGCTTGAACGGCGGCATGGACGCGGACAGGACCCTGAAAGATCGGCTGATCGCGGCGGTGCGGGAAGATCCAGACCTGATGGCGGTGCTGCGCACGGCCGCCGGCCTGCGTCTGAACGACTGGCTGATCTTCTCCGGCAGCGTCTATCAGTGCGTCTGGAACGCGGTCACGGGGCGACCGGCCGGACACGGAATCAAGGACTTCGACCTCGGTTATTTCGACGACGACGTCAGCTGGGACGCCGAGGACGCGGTCATCCGCCGGGTCGCCGCGGCCTTCGACGAGCCGCTGCGCAGCCGGGTCGAGGTGCGGAACCAGCGCCGCGTGTCGGAGTGGTTTCCCGCCAAGTTCGGCGAGCCGTACCCGCCGGTGGCGAGCACTGCCGAGGCGCTGGAGCGGTTCGTGGCGCCCGCGTTCGCCGTTGGGGTGCGGATGGAGACGGACGGCCGGATCGACGTCGTCGCGCCGTTCGGGCTGGAGGACGTCTTCGCCCTGATAGTGCGCCCGAATCCGAACAGGCCCCTCGCCAGGGACTGGGACCGCGTGATCGCTGGCCTGCGTGCCCGCTGGCCCGAAGTGAGAGTGGAGACCGCCTGATGCGCCAGTGGACCGTGGACGCCTTCGCCGCCGGACCCTTCCTCGGCAACCCGGCCTGTGTCGTCGAGCCGTTCGACGCCTGGCCCGACGACGGCTGGATGCAGGCGCTGGCGCGGGAGAACAATCAGGCCGAGACGGCCTTCCTGCGACGCACGGACGATCCCGCCCGCTTCGACCTGCGCTGGTTCACGCCGGGACAGGAAGTGGATCTGTGCGGCCACGCCACCCTGGGCGCGGCCCATTCCCTGTGGGCCGAGATGGGGTCGGCCGCGCCGGACCTGGCGTTCGACACGCGGTCGGGGACGCTGTTCGTGCGGCGTCTGGGCGAACTCTACGAAATGGACTTCCCCGCCGACCTTCCGCGCCCGTGCGAGGCGCCGGCGGGTCCGACTGAAGCGCTGGGGGTGACGCCCGTGCAGGTTCTGGCCGGCCGCTATCTGCTGGTCGTCCTGCCCGACGCGGCCGCGGTCCACGCCGTGTCGCCCGACCTGAAGGCCTTGGCGACGATCCGGGGCGAGGCGGGGGAGGCGGGGCACGTCATCGTCTGCGCCCCCGCCGAGCCGACCGACGACGTGGACGTGGTGGACCGGTTCTTCGCGCCCGGCTGCGGCGTGGACGAGGACCCGGCCACAGGGTCGGCCCACTGCATCTTGGCGCCGTTCTGGGCCGAACGACTGCGCCGACCGACCGTGCGCTTCCGGCAGGTCTTCCCCACGCGCGGCGGCGAGATCGAGACCGAGACGCGCGGCGACCGCGTGCTGCTGCGTGGCCGGGCCGTCACGACGATCGAGAGCCGGCTGAGGGTCTGACGAAAGAAAGGGCGCGGACCCTTTCGGATCCGCGCCCTCATGCCTCCGGATTGGGTCGGAAGCCTTCGCGATCGCTTACCAGCGGCCGCGGCCATCGCGGCTCCGACGGTCACCGTCGCGGCGTTCCCAGCGGACGCGTTGCGACAGGCGGTCGAAGCGATGGTCCAGATCGCGGACCTCCTGACGCGACAGGCCGTTGCGCGAATAATGGCGCTCCAGACGGACCAGGGCGTTCAGCTCGGCCCGCAGGCCGGAAGCCTCGCGGCGGGTCAGAGTGCCGTTGCGCAAACCCTGGTCGATCCGGCGGTCCAGGTTGGCGACGCGGCGGTGGATCGGCTGCCAGTTGCGGTCATAGTCATGACCGTAGCCGTAGCCATTGCCGTAACCGTAAGACGGCTGGGCGCCGACGTAGACGTTGGCGCGGATCTGGGCGGCGGCCGGGACCGCGACCGAAGCCGCGGCCAGGGCGAGGGCGGGGATCAGGATCTTCTTCATGGTGCGGTCTCCTTCGAAACGCTCGCCGGTCCGGGAGGGAGCGACGTTGACCGCAGAAAAGCGCTTCGCGGCTGAGCCGAGCCTGAACGGCGCGGTTAAGGCGCGGTTCATGAACCTGACGCGCCCGCAATGGGAGCGCGCCGCTTCATTTAGACGTCTCACGCGCACGAGGAGAGCGGGCTTGGGAAAACGGTGAAATGACTCTAGACGGCCCGTTCAGACGCCGTTCAGAGCCCTGAAGGCACAAGGCCGACATGATCCGTTCGCTTCTCCTGACCGTCGCTGCCGCCGCCGCCCTGACCGGCGCTGCGGAGGCACGCGCGCTGCCCGCCGGGGCCGCCGCCGACGCCATTCAGGAACGGCGTCGCTTTATGGCCGTTCAGGATCCTCAGGCGGCCATCCGCAACGTCGAGCGCGGCCGACCCGGCCGCCGCGTCGGCGTCCGCAGCGAAGGGCCCAACATCGTGGTCGTCTGGGAATATCCCGGCGGCCGGATCGCCGAGATCGTGGTCGACGCCCGTACCGGGCGTATCCTGGGAGAGCGTTGATGCGGGTTCTGCTGGTCGAGGACGACGTCGATCTGTCGCGCCAGCTGAAGGGCGCGCTTTCCGACGCCGGCTATGCCGTCGATCATGCGCCCGACGGCGAGGAGGCGCATTTCCTCGGCGACACCGAACCCTATGACGTCATCGTGCTGGACCTGGGTCTGCCCAAGATCGACGGCGTGTCGGTGCTGGAACGCTGGCGGCGCGAGGGCAAGACGACGCCGGTGCTGATCCTGACGGCGCGCGGCGCCTGGTCGGACAAGGTGTCGGGTTTCGACGCCGGCGCCGACGACTATCTGACCAAGCCGTTCCACACCGAGGAGTTGCTGGCCCGTCTGCGCGCCCTTCTGCGCCGTTCGGCGGGCGTGGCGACGGCGGTTCTGACCTGCGGCGCCCTGAGGCTGGACCCGCGGGCGGCCCGCGCCAGCGTGGATGGCGAGCCTCTGCGCCTGACAAGTCTCGAGTACCGGCTGCTGCACTACCTGATGATGCACCAAGGTCGGGTGATCAGCCGCACCGAGTTGGTCGAGCACCTGTATGATCAGGACTTCGACCGCGATTCCAATACCATCGAAGTGTTCGTCGGCCGCCTGCGCAAGAAGATCGGCGCCGATCGCATCGAGACGGTGCGCGGGCTCGGCTATCGCCTCACGCCCCTGCCCGGCGAGGCGGACGCGGCGTGATCCAGGCCCGGGGGGGCGGACCGAGAGACTGGGGCCGTTGGCTCGGACGGCCCGGTCGGTCGTTGACCCGCAGGCTGATCTGGCTGGCCTCGGCATGGATTCTGGCGGCGCTGTTGGCCACCGGCCTGGTCCTGACGTCGACCTTCAAAGAGTCGGCCCTTCGTCGGGTCGGTTCGGATCTCAACGACATGCTGGACCAGGTCCTGCTGGCCACGGAGGTCACGCCGACGGGCGTGTCCACCCGGCCGCTCAGCGACCAGGCCACGCTGAACCTGTTCGGAGGATCGTATTGGGAGGTGTCTGAACCTTCGGACGACGGCCGACTGACGGTTCTGACGAAGTCCGCCTCGCTTTGGGACCAGACGCTGAGCGTGCCGCCGGAGTTGCCGGGCATGCTGACCGAGGCTCCGGGAGAGACCATCAGCTTCAACGCCACCGGTCCGGACGGACGCCCCCTTCGCGTCGCCGCGACGCAGAAGCGGATCGCCGGTCGCGACGTGGTCTTCATGACCGCCGTGGACCGCACAGATTTTGAGATCGACGTGCGGCAGTTCTCGACCGTGACGTGGATCTCGCTGGTGCTGCTCGGTCTGGGCCTCGTCGCGGCGGTTTTCCTGCAGGTCCGGATCGGCCTGCGGCCCCTGTTCGCCCTGCGCGACGAGATTTCCGACGTTCGCAAGGGCAAGGCCGCCCGCATCGGCGGCGATTATCCGCTTGAGATCGCCCCGCTGGCGCAGCAAGTGAACCGGCTGCTGGACCACAATCAGGAAGTCGTCGAGCGCCAACGCACCCACGTCGGCAATCTTGCCCACGCGCTTAAGACTCCGCTGTCGGTCATGCTGGCCGAAGCCGAGGGACGAAGCGACCAGCTGGCCGACGTGGTGCGGCGCCAGAGCGAGGCGATGCGCGGACAGGTCGAACACCACCTGCGCCGTGCGCGCGCCGCCGCCCGCGCGCAAGGTCTGGGCGACCGGACGCCGGTCGCGGAGGTGATCGACGAGATGGCCGTGATGCTGGAGCGGGTGTTTCAATCCAAGGGCGTCGAAATCGACTGGCGGGCGCCGGACGAGCTGCATTTCCTCGGCGAGCGCCAGGACCTGCAGGAGATCCTGGGCAATCTGATGGAGAACGCCTGCAAGTGGTCGTCGGGCCGTGTGCGGGTTTCGGCCGGGGGCACGGGCCTGGGCTGGATGGTCGCCGTCATCGAGGACGACGGCCCAGGGCTGCCCGCCGACCAGCTGGAGACGGTTCTGAAGCGGGGCGAGCGTCTGGACGAGACGGCGCCGGGATCGGGCTTGGGCCTGGCGATCGTCGACGATCTGGCGCGCGCCTATGGCGGGCGACTGGTGCTGGGCATCAGCGATCTGGGCGGACTGAAGGCGACCCTGGACCTGCCGGCGGCCGAAGCGTGACCGTTTCAAATCGTTAACCAGAATTGGTCAGTGTCCGGGGGCCGGGCGCGCGTCCGGTCTCTGGAGTGAGGCGATGGGGGCTCTGACGCCCGCGCACTCGGCCGCGCTGGCGGCCCTGATCGATCGGTGCCCGGACGCCGTCCTGCTGCGCCTGATGCGCCTCGTGCCTCAGCTCGGTGGGGACAAGGCCGTCGAACTGACGCGCATGATGGAGGGCGAAGCCCGCAATCGACGCCGCCGCGCCATGGCGTTTTCGCCCCTGTTGCCGCTATTCATGCCGCGAGCCGACGGCGTGGAAGGACTGACCTTCCCTCGACCGGTTCTGCCGCGTCTCTGGGCGGCGTCGATCGTCGGATCCGAGCCTCTTCTGCCCTTGCTCGACGAAGAGGACGCCGAGGCCGACAAGGTGGCCGATCGCCTTTGCCGGACCGCCGCCGGCATCGTCCGAGACGCCCCGGCGACCATCTGGCCGGCGGAGCTGGCCCCTGAGAGCCGCGATCGGGG
Source organism: Caulobacteraceae bacterium (assembly GCA_019748055.1). GTDB lineage: Bacteria > Pseudomonadota > Alphaproteobacteria > Caulobacterales > Caulobacteraceae > Brevundimonas. Next base: position 103,028 of record JAIEQC010000015.1, read on the forward strand.
CTTGGCCGAACTGGCCGGATGTCTCGACCTCGCCCCCTTGGCGAGAATGGGCGCGCGGCAGTTGCCCGGCTGGCTGCATGCTCATGGCGGCGATGAGACTGCGCTGCGCCTGCTGCTCAAGGACGCCGCTGCGATCGCGCCGGACGGCGCGGCGCGGATGATCGAAATCCTATTCGCCCACCTGGCGGACGCTCCGGAGATCCTGAAGATCGTCACGCGAACCTCGCGTGCGGCGGTTCGCGAGGAGTTCCTCGAGGGATCGGAACTGGCCGACTTCGTCGCCCGCATCGTTCGGGCTGTACGCGCGAGGACCGAGGCGGCGGGAGCCTTCGATCCGGCAGGCGGCATGGCCGCCGTCGAGGCGACGCTGGCCGATCTGCGCTGGTCGACGGACGCCCTGACCCAGCTCGACATCTGTCTGGAACGAGATGCGCAGGGCGAGTGGAGTCGGGAGATAAAGGCCGCGCGCCAGGGGTTGGCCGACCGCATCGGGCGCTGGATCAAGACGGCTGACAAGGCGATCCGCGCCGCCGCGCCCCGAGCACGTGCGCGCCTCGGCGCGCGCTCCAGCCGTCAGGCGGCGGACGTCGACGCGATGGTCGACGGGGCCGAGGTCGAACGAGCGCGGGTCTGGGCCGGCCTTCTGGCGGCCCTGCGCGGACCTGCGGCCACCTTCGGGTGCGAGGGCGACCGCAAGTCCTGCGTCGAATCGCTCGGAACTGAACTGACGGACTGGGCCGATGAAGCCATCCATGCGGTCAACGGGGGCGACTCGGCGGACGAGGAAGCCTCCCTGACCCGCATCGGTCAGGTCGCAGACATCCTCGCGGCGCTGGACGAAGGGGATGCTGCCCGCACAGTGCGCCGTCGCCTCGCCGTGGCCGGCGCCGAACCCCAGACGCCGCGCGTGGCGTGAGGCGCGTCGCCGCGTTTCCGTCCGGCCCCGCGATGGGCTAGACCAGCGGACATGATCGCCTTTTGGGGCCTGTCGGGCCTGGCGGCCGCAGGGGCCGCCCTCCTGATCCTGAGTTTTGCCCGGCGCGCCGAACTGGCGCGGGGCGACGCCGTGGCCGACGACGGTCCGGCACGGGAGCTGGCCGAACTGGATCGGCTTAAAGCGCGTGGCCTGATGGACGACGAAGCCCATGCCCAGGCGCGGGCCGAGGCTGCGCGCCGACTGATCTCTCGCCCTATGGACGAGGCCCCGCCCCAGGCGCGGCCGGGCGACCGGCGCTGGGTCTTGGCGGGAGCCGGGGCGGCTGTCCTGGCTGCGGCCGGCCTATACGCCGTGATCGGCGCCCCCGGGATGAAGAACCAGCCCTTCGCCGCGCGCGTGGCCGAATGGGCGGCCAATCCCGAGAGCCTCGACGCCGTGCAGATGGCGGCCGTGATGGGCGAGGAGGCCCGAAGGAATCCGGAGAACCTGGAGGTTCTGCGCCTTCTGGGCGCCGCGCGGTTCGAGGCAGGCGACGCGATCGGGGCCGCCTCGGCCTTCCGTCGCGTGCTGGACCGCGAGCCGCAGGACGCCCAGAGCTGGGCTCGGCTGGGGGAAAGCCTGGTCCGCGCCGCCGAGGGCCGCATCGACGGTGACGCCGAGGCCGCCTTCCGCGAGGCCGTGCGGCTGGATCCGCAGCAGTTCGGCGCCCGCTATTTCCTGGGCGAGGCCGCTCTGGAACGGGGCGACGCGGCCATGGTGCGCGAAATGTGGGGGCCGTTGATCGCCATGCTGCCGCCGTCGGATCCGCGGCGCGCCGACCTGATCGCCCGCCTGCCCGGAGGACCGTCGTGAGCTGGCTGCCCAAATCGCCCAAGGCGCGGCGCCGCCTTTGGGTCGTCATGGCCGTCGGGCCCATCCTGGCTCTGGCCGTTGGGCTGACCCTATGGGCCATGAGCGACGGCGTGACCTTCTTCGTGACGCCGTCCGAAGCGACCGTCGAGGCCGCTCCGGCTGGGCGGCACGTGCGGCTGGGCGGTCTGGTCGAGGCCGGCAGCGTGGGGCGCGGCCCCGACGGGGTGGTCCGGTTCCGCGTCGGCGACGGCGCCGCCACCACTCTGGTGACCTTCAAGGGCGACCTGCCCGACCTGTTCCGCGAGGGGCAGGGCATCGTGGCCGAGGGCAAGTTCCGTCCCGACCGCAGCTTCGAGGCGACCCAGGTGCTGGCCAAGCACGACGAAACCTACATGCCGCGCGAGGTCGCCGAGAAGCTGAAGGCGCGCGGCGAATGGCGGCCCGAGGACGGGAGCCCCGACCTGTGACGGCCGAATTCGGGGCGTTCTGCCTGATCCTGGCCCTGACGCTCAGCCTGGCCCAGACCGGCTTCGGCGCGGTGGGCCGGCTGCGCGACTCCGCGCTTTTGTCCGGCGCGGCGCAAGGGGCGGCGATCGGCGCGACGCTGGGGCTGCTGCTGGGGTTCGGCGCCCTGATCCTGGCGTTCTGGACCTCGGATTTCTCGCTGGCGGTGGTCGCCGCCAACAGCCACGTCGACAAGCCGGCGCTCTACAAGGTCGCCGGCGCCTGGGGAAACCACGAGGGGTCGCTGCTGCTGTGGTGTCTGGTCATGGCCGGCTTCGGTGCGATCCTGGCGGGCGCGCGGGGCCTGAACTTCCGGCTCAAGACCTCGGCCGTGGCGGTGCAGGGCGCGCTGACGACCCTGTTCCTTGGCTTCACGGTCCTGACCTCCAATCCGTTCGAGCGGCTGGCCGAGGCGCCTGTGTCCGGCGCGGGGCTGAACCCGCTGCTGCAGGATCCGGCCCTGGCCATCCATCCACCGCTGCTCTACGGCGGCTACGTCGGCCTGTCGGTCTGTTTCTCCCTGGCCGTCGCGGCGCTGATCGAGGGCAAGGCCGGATCGGGGCTGTGGCCCGCTTGGGGACGCTGGATCCGGCCATGGGCCCTGGCGTCCTGGGCCCTTCTGACCGTCGGCATCGCGCTGGGCAGCTTCTGGGCCTACTATGAACTCGGCTGGGGCGGCTGGTGGTTCTGGGATCCTGTCGAGAACGCCAGCTTCATGCCGTGGCTGGCGGCGGCGGCCCTGCTGCACTCGGCGGTCGTGACTGAACGGCGCGGGGCGCTCGCGGGCTGGACGACCTTCCTGGCGATCCTGGCCTTCAGCTTCTCCATGCTGGGCGCGTTTCTGGTGCGCTCGGGCGTGCTGACCAGCGTGCACGCCTTCGCAGTGGACCCCGAGCGCGGGATGGCCCTGCTGGCCATCATGGGTCTGGCGTCCGGCGCGGCCTTCGCCCTGTTCGCCTGGCGCGCGCCGAAGCTGACGCCCGGCGGCGCCTTCGCCCCGGTCAGCCGCGAGGCGGCGCTGGTGCTGAACAACCTGTTCCTGACGGTGGCCGCCGCGACCGTGCTTCTGGGCACCCTCTATCCCCTGATCCTGGAGGCGGCGACGGGACAGACCATCTCGGTCGGCCCGCCCTATTTCGCCCTGACCTTCACGCCGCTGATGACGGCGATGGCCCTGATCCTGCCGGCCGGGCCGCTGCTGGCGTGGAAGCGCGGCGACCTGCGCGGCGTGGGCCAGCGGCTGGCGCTGGCGGCGGGCCTGTCGATCGCCGTGGGCCTCGCGGCGCTGGCGCTGTGGAGCCCGCGCGAGGCGCTGACGGCGCTGGGCGCGGCGATCGCGGCCTGGCTGGTGCTGGGCGCGATCAGCGAGATGGCGGACCGCGTGCGCCTGTTCCGGGCCCCGGCGGCGGAGGTCGGGCGTCGGGCCAAGGCCCTGCCGCTGTCGGCCTGGGGCACCACGCTGGCGCACCTGGGGCTGGGCGTCTTCATCCTGGGCGCGGCCGTCGAGACCGGCCTGAAGACCGAGACCCAGGCGATCCTGCCGGTCGGGGGCGAGATCGTCGCCGGGCCCTATGTGGCCAAGGTCGAGCGGGTCGGCGTGATCGAGGGGCCGAACTTCCTCGCCGAGCGCGCCACCTTCAACGTCCGCACCGTCGACGGCGCCGCGGCCCGCACCCTGACCGCCGAGCGCCGCTTCTTCCCCGTCGGCGGCCAGACCACGACCGAGGTCGGGCTGGATTTCCGGGGTCTGGACGACGTCTATCTGACGGTCGGCGAACGGGCGACGACGGCCGACGGGCAGCGGGGCTGGAGCGTCCGCATGGCGCACAATCCGCTGGCGCGCCTGATCTTCCTGGGGCCGGCCCTCATGGCGCTGGGCGGGCTGCTGTCGCTGATGGACCGGCGGCTGCGGGTCGCCCTGCCCGGCCGCCGGCGCAAGGCGGCGACGGCATGAGGGCGTGGGGTCTCAGAGCGCTGGCCGGGCTGGCGGCGCTGTCGCTGATCGCGGCCGAGCCCGCCGCCGCGCCCGACGCGCCCCTGCCGGATCCGGCGCAGGAGGCGCGGGCCCAGGCCCTGTTCGAGGAGATCCGCTGCGTCGTCTGCCAGCACGAATCCATCGCCGATTCGCCCGCCGGCCTGGCCGCCGACGTCCGGCGCGAGGTGCGCGGCCGCATCGCCGCCGGTGCGACCGACGACCAGATTCGCGCCGGCTTGGTCGAGCGCTGGGGCGACTTCGTCCTGTTCAAGCCGCCGTTCGACGCCGGCACCCTGATGCTGTGGCTGGGGCCGCTGATCCTGCTGCTGGCCGGCGTAGCCTGGGCCGTGGCGCGCACCCGCATGGCCGCGATCGACACGCCGCCGCTGACACCCGCCGAAGAGAAGGCGCTGGCCAAGGCTCTCAAGGCCGACAGGCTTCGCCATGATGCGGCCTCAGGCACGCCCGACGACGGTCGTTGAACGCGGCCATTCAGGTTCGGCGTTTGGGGGGCGGCGCGTCAGCCGCTATATCCCGATCTTGACGAAGCCTCGCACAGGGACGGCCGACGCCGGATGATGAAGCGCAAGGAATTCATTCTGGGGGCCGCCGCCGGCCTGCTGGTGGCCGCCGCCGCGACGGCGGGCGGCTTCATGCGCTGGCCCGCCGGCGACGGCCTGCGCATCACGCCGTCGTCGGGCGTCGTGGGCCAGCCCTTCGCCCCGCCGCCGGGCGCGCCAGCCAGCTTCGCCTCCATCTTCGACCAGGTCGCCCCTGCCGTGGTCCAGATCGACGTGCGCACCCGCATCCCGGGCGGTCGCCGCTTCCAGATCCCCGGCGTGCCCTTCGACTTCCAGACGCCCGACGGCGGCCCGGTCCGGCCCGGCCAGCCGGGCCAGCCGGAGGACGACGAGGGCCGTCTGGCCGCCGGCGCCGGATCGGGCTTCTTCATTTCGCCCGACGGCTACATCGTCACCAACAACCACGTGGTCGAGAACGCCGAGGAGATCGTCGTCCGACTGGCCGACAACCGCACCCTGAACGCCCGCCTGGTCGGCCGCGACGAAAGCACCGACCTGGCCGTCATCAAGGTGGAAGGCGAACGCTTCGCCTACGTGAGCTTCGAGGACGCGGCCGAGCCGCGCGTGGGCGACTGGGTCATCGCCGTCGGCAACCCCTTCGGCCTGGGCGGCACGGCGACGGCGGGCATCGTCTCGGCCAAGTCGCGCGACCTGCGTGAGCAGCAGTCCAGCGCCTACGTCGACTACATCCAGATCGACGCGGCCATCAACACGGGCAACTCCGGCGGCCCCACCTTCGACACGCGGGGGCGCGTGATCGGGGTCAATACCGCCATCTATTCGCCGACGGGCGGCTCGGTCGGCATCGGCTTCGCCATCCCCGCCGACGTGGCCAAGACCATCACCGAGCGCCTGATGCGCGGCGAGACGATCCAGCGCGGCTACATGGGCGTCGAGATCGGCGACCTGGAGCCCTTCCGCGAGGCGCTGGGCCTGCCTGCTAACATGCAGGGCGCGCTCGTCGCCGGGGTCACGCCCGGCGGCCCCGCCCAGCGCGGCGGCCTGCAGGCGGGCGACATCGTCCTGTCCATCGACGGCGAGCCGGTGGCCGACTCCACTGAACTGACGCGCCGCGTCGGCGCCGCGCGCGTGGGTCAATCGCTGAGGCTTGAGGTGCTTCGAGGAAACGGCCGCGTGACGGCCACCGTCCGAACGACGCGCCGCCCGCCGGAGACCGAGCTGAACGCCGACCGTCCCAGCCAGGGCGCGGGGCCGGACGCGCCCGCCTCGCCCGGCACGGCGGCGGCCGGTCTGTTGCTGGCCCCGATGACGCCCCAGCAGCGGGCGCGATACTCCATCCCGGCCGGGATCGAGGGGGTCGTCGTCACCGGCGTGGCGCCGGGCGGCAACAGCGACTTCTGGCCCGGCATGGTCATCCTGCGCGTCGGCATGGCGCCCGCGCGATCGGTCGAGCAGATCGCTCAGGAGGCCCAGCGGGCCCGCGCGGCCGGCCGCGACCAGATCTTCGTGCTGGTTTGGACCGGGCGCGGAAACGCCGCGGTGGCGCTGGACCTGCCGAGGGAACGGTAGAACGATCACGGACGAACGAGGGCCGGCGATTCGGGCCGGGCGGAGGGGCTGACGATGCGGATTCTGGTGGTCGAGGACGACGCGGAGGCGGCGACCGCGATGGTGCGGGGCCTGACCGAGGCCGGGCATGACGTCGTCCATGCGGTGGACGGCGCCTTCGGCCTGCTGGAGGCGCAGAAGGGCGGCTATGACGTCTACGTCGTCGACCGCATGATGCCGCGTCTGGACGGCATCGGCATGGTCGAGACCGTCCGCAAGGACGGCGACCAGACGCCGGTCCTGTTCCTGTCGGCGCTGGGCGAGGTCGAGGATCGGGTCACGGGCCTGAAGGCCGGGGCCGACGACTATCTGGTCAAGCCCTACGCCTTCTCCGAGCTGATCGCGCGGGTCGAGGCGCTGGCGCGCCGGCGCGAGACCGGCTCGGTCGCCACCGTCCTGAAGGTCGGCGAGCTGGAGATGAACCTGATCGCCCGCACCGTGCACCGCGCCGGTCAGGAGATCGACCTGCAGCCGCGCGAGTTCCAGCTGCTGGAGTTCCTGATGCGCCACGCCAACCAGTCCGTGACGCGCACCATGCTGCTGGAGAAGGTGTGGGAGTACCACTTCGACCCCCAGACCAACGTCATCGACGTCCACATCAGCCGCCTGCGCGCCAAGATCGACAAGGGCTTCGACAAGGCGATGCTGCAGACGGTCAGAGGCGCCGGTTACAGGTTGGAAGCATAGCGCTCGGTCGGTCTCCCTCCCCGACAGGGGAGGGTGGTCGCGCAGCGACCGGGTGGGAGGGGCACGGCGACATGGGCGCCATCGCCAAGGCCAGAAAGCTCAGAAAAGCCCTGACTCCCGCCGAGGCGCGTTTGTGGCTGCGCCTCCGGACTTTGCGGGACGAGGGGCTGCATTTTCGCCGCCAGCACCCGGAACGCGGCTACATTCTCGACTTCGTCTGCCTTGACCGCCGCCTGATCGTCGAGGTGGACGGCGCGTCGCACGACACGGAAGATCGGGCGCGGAAGGACCGCGTCAGAGACGCCGTCCTCGGGCGGGAAGGGTTCGTCACCTTGCGATTCACGAATGTGGAAGTCCGGGATGACATCGAGCGGGTGGTGGACTCGGTCAGGTCGGCTTGCCTTGCCCTTCCCACCCGGTCGTCGCTGCGCGCCGACCACCCTCCCCTGTCGGGGAGGGAGATCCTTTAGGCGATGAAACTTCCCTCCCTCTTCCGCCGCACGCCGTTCCGGCTGACGCTGCTGTTCCTGGCGCTGTTCGCGGCGGTCGCGGCGGCGGTGCTGGCCTACGTCTACGTCGCCTCGGCCCAGGAGGCACGGACGCGGGCGGAGCGCAGCGTGCGCGGCGAGATGGAGATCCTGACCGGCATCCATCGGGAACGCGGCTTCGACGCCCTGAACCGCGCCCTGATCGACCGCACGCTGTCGAACGGCGACTATCTGTACCTGCTGATGACCGACGACGGTCAGAAGATCACGGGCAACCTGACCACCTCGCCCATCACCGACTTTCAGGGCCCGCGTCAGTGGGAGACGTTCCGCTTCACCGACGTCGATCCGGACGGGCGGGTGGTGCGGCGCCAGTCCATGGGCGTGCAGGTGCGCCTGCCCAGCGGCGAGATGCTGTTCGTCGGCGAGGACATCGGCGAGATCGAGCAATACTTGGCCCGCCTGACCCAGGCCCTGTGGGGCGCCATGGCGATGGTGGTGCTGCTGGGCGTCGGGGGCGGCCTGCTGGTCAGCCGCAACGTCGAGCGCGCCATGGGCCGGCTGAACACCGTCGTCGGCGCGGTCCAGGACGGCGACCTGAAGGCGCGGGTGGCGGTCAAGGGCACGGGCGACGAGCTGGACGAGCTGGGTCAGGGGCTGAACGCCATGCTGGACCGGATGGAGGCGTCCATGGCCTCGATCCGCCACGCCGGCGACGCCATCGCCCATGACCTGCGCAGCCCGCTGACGCGCATGCGCGCCAAGCTGGAGGTCGCCCTGATCGACGCCGAGGCGGGCAAGATCGACGGCGTCGAGGCGCTGGACATGGCGCTGAACGAGGCGGACGACCTCTTGAAGACCTTCAACGCCGTGCTGGCCATCGCCCGGCTGCAGGCCGCCGCCGGCGCCGGCCGCACGCCCGATCCCAGCCGCTTCGACGCCGCCGAACTGGCCGCCGACATGGCCGAGCTGTATGAGCCCGCCAGCGAGGACAAGGGGCTGGAGTTCTCCGCCGAGATCGAGCGCGGGCTGATGGTCGACGCCAATCGGTCCTTCCTGTCCCAGGCCCTGGCGAACGTTCTGGACAATGCGGTCAAGTACACGCCCTCGGGCGGGGCCGTGGTGCTGCGGGCGCGGCGGCGCAGTTCGGGCGACGTGGAGTTCTCGGTCACCGACACCGGCCCCGGCGTGCCGGAGGAAGACCGCGAGCGGGTGCTTCAGCGCTTCGTCCGGCTGGACAACAGCCGCACCGAGCCCGGCTCGGGCCTGGGCCTGTCGCTGGTCGGCGCGGTGATGGAGGCGCACGGCGGCCGCATCCAGCTGGACGAGGGGCCGGGCGAGTACGGCGGTCAGGGGCCCGGCCTGCGCGTGGCTCTCATCCTGCCGGCGGCCGCGACGTGATCCCGCTTTCGCCCTGCGGCCCGGTGGTGGATCAAGGGGCCGCCGACCGGGCGTACGACCGTCTGGCCGAGGCGGCGGGGGAGCAGGGCTGGAGCGACGCGCTCGATGCGGCCTGGCCCGCGCTGGCGCCGGCCTTCGCCGCCTCGCCCTATCTGTTCGGACTGGCCCGGCGCTGGCCGGACATGCTGCGCGGCGTGCTGGAGCAGGGACCGGACGCGCGGCTGGCGCAGGTGGTTGCCTCCACCGAAGCTCTCGAAGGCGGGGCGGACGCGGTGCGGGCCCCGCTGCGACGGCTGAAGGCCGAGCTGCATCTGCTGACCGCGCTGGCCGACCTGGGCGGCGTCTGGTCGCTGGATCAGGTCACCGACGCCCTGACCCGCTTCGCCGACGTCTCGTGCGCCGCCGCCCTGGCCGCCGTGGCCCACGACCAGAGGGAGCGGGGCAAGTTGGTCTCGGCCCCCGACGATCCGCGCGGCCCTGTGCCCGGCCTGTTCGGACTGGCCATGGGCAAGCACGGCGCGGGCGAGCTGAACTACTCCTCGGACGTCGACGTCAGCCTGTTCTGGGACCCCGACATCGTGGCGACCGCCCTGGCCGACGGCGTCGAGCCGCAGCGCTTTCTTGACCGGCTGACCCACGCCTTCGCCCAGCTGATGCAGGAGCGGACGGGCGACGGCTACGTCTTCCGCGTCGACCTGCGCCTGCGCCCCGATCCGTCGTCGACGCCGCCCTGCGTCGCGGCCCCCTTCGCGCTCAGCTACTATGAAAGCGTCGGCCAGAACTGGGAGCGGGCGGCCTTCATCAAGGCCCGGCCGGCGATCGGCGATCTGGAGGCGGGCCGCGCCTTCCTGAAGGCGCTGACGCCCTTCGTCTGGCGCCGCAGCCTGGACTATCAGGCCATTCTCGACGTCCACTCGATCAAGCGCCAGATCCACGTCCACAAGACCGGCGAGGGACTGGAGGCGGCGGGCGCCAACCTGAAGCTGGGTCGCGGCGGCATCCGCGAGATCGAGTTCTTCGCCCAGACCCAGCAGCTGATCCTGGGCGGCCGCGACCCCCGCCTTCGCAGCCCCCGGACGCTCGACGCGCTGCAGGCGCTGACCGCCGCCGGCCACGTGAGCGAGGAGGTCCGGCTGGAGCTGTCGCAGGCCTACGTCGAGCTGCGCGGTCTGGAGCACCGCGCCCAGATGCTGGAGGACGAGCAGACCCACCGCCTGCCGGTCGAGCCCGAGCGCCGCCGCGCGGTCGCGGCCCTGGCCGGCGAGAGCGACCTGGCCCTGTTCGACGCGGGGGTCGAGGCCCTCCTGGCCGGGGTCAACGCCCGCTACGGCCAGCTGTTCGAGGGCGAGGAGGATCTGTCGTCGCCCTATGGCAGCCTGGTCTTCACCGGGGTGGAGAACGATCCCGGCACCTTGGAGACGCTCGGCCGCATGGGCTTCTCCGAGCCCGCGACGGTGGCCGACGCCATCCGCTCCTGGCACCACGGACGCATTCCCGCCACCCGCACCGCGCGGGGGCGCGAGCTGTTCACCCGGCTGGCCCCACGACTGCTGACCGCCATGGCCGAAACCGGCGCGCCGGACGCCGCCTTCCGGCGGTTCGGGACCTTCTTCGCCGGCCTCACCGCCGGGGTGCAGGTCCAGGCCCTGTTCCTGAACCAGCCAGCCCTGTTCCAGACCATCGTCGGCGTCATGGCCCATGCGCCGCGTCTGGCCCGCACCCTCGGCCGACGCCCGGCCATTCTGGACAGCGTGCTGGACGCGCGGCTGTACCTCGACCTCGACGAGGACTCCGGCGTCGTCGGCCAGATGCTGGCCGACGCGCGCGCCACCGACTTCGAGGGCGCCATGAACGTGGCGCGGCGCGTGCATCGCGAACAGGTGTTCCGCATCGGTCTGCAGGTCCTGACCGGCCGCGCCGGCGCCGACGCGGCGGGGCGCGGCTACACCGCGCTGGCCGACGGCATCCTGGAGGCGTTGTCGGAAGCCGCGCTGCGCGAGGTGACGCGTCAGGCCGGGACGATGGAGGGCGCCGTGGCCGTGGTGGCGCTGGGCAAGGCGGGCTCGCGCGAGATGACCGCCGGGTCGGACCTGGACCTGATGACCCTGTACCGCGCCGCGCCGGACGCGACCTCGTCGGTCAAGGGCTGGTCGGCCGACGTCTTCTACGTCCGCTTCACCCAGCGGCTGATCGCGGCCCTGTCGGCCCACACGGCGGAGGGGGAACTGTACGAGGTCGACATGCGCCTGCGCCCCACGGGCTCCAAGGGGCCGGTGGCGCTCAGCCTGTCCGCGTTCGAGGCGCATCACCGGGACCAGGCCGACACCTGGGAACGGATGGCCCTGACGCGGGCGCGGCGGGTCTGGGCCAGCGATCCGGACTTCGGCCGCGCGGTGGAGGCGACGATCGAGGCCGTTCTGCGTGCGCCCCGGCCCGAGGTCGATCTGGCCGGCGACGTCCGCGCCATGCGTGACCTGATGGACCGCGAGCGGGCGCCGTCCGGCTTCTGGGACCTGAAGCTGACCCCCGGCGGCCAGGTGGACGCCGAGTTCATCGCCCAGTTCCGCCAGCTGGAGGCCGCGCGCGATGGCGGGCCGCTGACCGTGTCCACGGTCGCCGCGCTGGCGGACGATCCGGTGCCGGCGCGGTCATGGGCCCTGCATCAGGCGGTGGGCCAGGTGCTGGCCTGCGCCTTCGACGACCGGCCCGATCCGGATGACGAGCCGCAGGGCCTGCGCGACCTGATGGCCCGCACCGCCGGCGTCGCCGATTTCGACAGCCTGAAGATCGAGATGTCGGCCCTGCGCGCCGCCACGCGGGCGGAGCTGGAACGCCTGCTCCCGCGCCGCGACGGAGAATCCGCGCGCGCGCGTTGAAGCTTTCGACAGGGAAGACCGGGCCACGGGAAAAGGGCCCCATCGGAGACATCATAGAGATGAAGCGCACCCTCATCGTCGGCGGCTTGGCCGCCATGACGCTCGCCGCCGGCGGCGCCGCCTTGGCCCAGCAGGCCCCGCAGGACCCGCCGCGTGCCGCCCGCGGCGACCGTGACGGCGACGGCCGGATATCGAAGGCCGAGTTCGTCGACGGCCGCGTCGGCCGCCTGAGCGCAGTCGACGCGAACCGTGACGGCACGGTCACGCGCGAAGAGATGCAGGCCGGCCGCGAGGCGCGCCGTGCCCAGGGCGCAGACCGCGCCTTCGCCCGAATGGACGCCGACGGGAACGGAGCGATCACCCGCGCCGAGTTCGACGCCGTCCGCGCAGAGCGTGGCGAACGCCGGGCTGAGCGCGGCGAACGTCGCGGCGGACGCGCGATGCACCGCGGCGGCCGTCGCGGACCGGGCATGGAGCGCGGGCCGGTGGTGATCGCCGAGGTTCAAGCGCGCGCCGAGCAGGGCTTCGCCAGAGTGGACGCGAATGGCGACGGCTACGTCACCGCCGAGGAGCGTCAGGCCCAGCGGGCGGAGCGCCGCGAACGCCGGTCGCGCCCCGCGCCCGCTTCGGAGTAAGGTCCATGCCGGGATCGACGATCGCGATCGGCGGCCCCTTCCTCAAGCGCGAGGCGGAGCGGCCGCGAGACGTGATCGTCGATCCCGATCAGGACCTGATCCGGCGCGTGGGCCGAGGCGACCCAGCAGCGGTCCAGGCGCTGGTCGCGCGCAAGCTTCCGCGCCTGCTGGCGCTGGCCCAGCGCATGCTGAACGATCCGGCGGAGGCCGAGGACGTCGCGCAGGAGGCCATGCTGCGGGCCTGGAGGCAGGCGCCGCGCTGGACGCCCGGCAAGGCCCGGTTCGACACCTGGCTGCACCGGGTGGCGCTGAACCTGTGCTATGACCGGCTGAGACGGCGGCGCGAGCGGCCGACGGAGGCGCCGCCCGAGCAGATTTACGACGGGCCCGCGCCGGACCGGGGCCTGCTGGCCCTGGACGTCGGCCGGCGGGTGGACGCGGCCCTGGCCGCCCTGCCCGACCGCCAGCGCGAAGCGGTGGTCCTGTGTCACCACCAGGGGCTGACCAACATCGAGGCCGCGGCCGCGATGGAGATCAGCGTCGAGGCTCTGGAGAGCCTGCTGTCGCGCGGACGCCGCGCCTTGAGGACCGCCCTGGCCGATCTCCGGCCCGGCGCGGAAGGAGCATGACGATGAAGCGCGAGCGCTTCGAGGATCTGGCCGGGATGCACGGCGGCGACCTGCGTCGCTGGCCCGAGGGCGAACGCGCCGCCGCCGAACGGCTGCTGGCCGAAACGCCTGACCTGCGCGCCGTGCTGGACGAGGCGGCCTCGCTGGACGCCCTGCTGGACGCCTCGCCGACGCTCTGGCCGTCGCAGGCCCTGCGCGACCGGGTGATCGCCGCCGCCCCCCGGCCCGCGCGCGTGCCGGCCTTGGCGGGCGTCGCGGGATGGATCGGCGTCCTGTCGCCGGCGGGATGGAGCCGGTCGGGCGTGGCCTTCGGGGCCGGCTGGGCCGCCGCCGCCTGTGCCGGCGTGGTCGCCGGCTTGATGCTGACCCAGGTCCTGACCGCCGATCTCCAGGCCGACGCCGTGCTGTACCAGGCCTCGCTCAGCGCCATGGACGACGTGGACCTTCTGGGATGAGCGCGCGCGGACTGAAGATCGGCCTGGTGGCGCTCGTTCTGGTCAACGTCTTCGCCTTGGCGGCGCTGGGGACCACGCTGGTGCAGCTGAACCGGGTCGAGACCCGGCTGGAGGCCGAGGTCGACGCGCGTCCGAACGGCGAGCGCCGCTCGCCCCGTCGCATGATGCGCGAGCTGGACCCGGAAGTGCGCGAGAGGGTGGGCGAGGCCCTGCGCGCCTCGGCCCTGGCGGCGCGGCCCGACTTCGAGGAGGCGCGTCGCCTGCGTCGCGAGGCCGTGGAGGCCGTGGCCGCCGAAGGCTTCGACCGGGCCGCCGTCGCCGACCTGCTGGAGCGGTCGCGGGCGGCCGAGCTGCGCGGGCGCGAGCGGCTGGAAGCCGACTCCCTGGCCCTGATGGCGACGCTGGAACCAGCCGACCGGGCACGTCTGGCGCCGATGCTGGCGCGGTCCGGGCGCGGTGGGAGAGGTGGTCGCGACCGGGGCCCGCCGGAGGCGCCGCCGGCCGAGTGATCCTCTCAGGCGGCGCGGGCCTGAGACGGGGTTTCGGAGCCCTGTGCCGGCCGTCGCATCGGCATCAAGAACGACACAGTCGTGCCGCGTCCGGGCTCGCTCTCCAGCGTCAGCTGCCCGCCGTGCATCTCGATCAGCGACTTGGTGAGCGCAAGGCCAAGGCCGGTGCCCTGGGTCGTCTTGGAATGCTGGCCCTCGACCTGCTCGAACGGCCGGGCCAGACGGTCGATGTCTTCCGGCGCGATGCCGATGCCGGTGTCCGTCACGGCGACTCGGACGTGATGCGGGTCGGGCCGGGACAGAGCCACGACGATCGACCCTCCCTCGGGCGTGAACTTCACGGCGTTGGAGATGAGGTTCAGCAGCACCTGCTTCAGGCCGCGGTGGTCCGCCTCCACGTCCGGCAGGTCCGGGGCGTCCAGCGTGGCGGTCAGGCCGGCCTCCTGGATCTTGCCGCGCATCAGCCGCAGGGCGTCGTCGCAGATCTCCTTCAGCGACACCGTCTCATAGTGCAGCGTCAGCTTGCCGGCCTCGATCTTGGCCATGTCGAGGATGTCGTTGATCAGGCTGAGCAGGTGCTGGCCCGACTTCAGGATGTCGGCGGCATAGCCCTTGTAGCGCGCGTCGCCCAAGGGGCCGAACATCTCGGCCGCCATGATCTCCGAGAAGCCGTTGATGGCGTTCAGCGGGGTGCGCAGTTCGTGGCTCATGTTGGCCAGGAATTCGGACTTGGCCTGGTTGGCGGCCTCGGCCCGGGTCATGGCGACCTCGTACTTGCGGGCCAGAAGGGCCAGCTTCTCCTGGCTGGCCTCCAGCTGGTTCACCATGACGCGCAGGCGCTCGGTGGACTTCCGCCGCTCCTCCTCCTGCCGCTTGATGGCGGTGACGTCGGCGGCGGTGACCACCGTCCCTCCGTCGCTGGTGAACCGTTCCGACACCTGCAGCCAGCGGCCGTCGTGCAGCTCCAGCTCGCGCGCGCCGGCGCGGCCGCCGGGGGCCGGCTGGTCGGACTTCACCGCCAGCGCCGCGATGCGGTTCAGATCGTCCTTGCGGGCACCGCGCTTCACCGCGCCGGGCTCGAAGCCGAAGGCGTCCTCGAACGCCTCGTTCCACAGGATCAGCCGGCCGTGCCGATCGAACAGGACGAAGGCGTCCGTCACGCTCTCGATGCCGTCGCGCAGGCGGCCTTCGGCGGCCTGGGCCTTGGCTTTGGCACG
Source organism: Caulobacteraceae bacterium (assembly GCA_019748055.1). Taxonomy (GTDB): domain Bacteria; phylum Pseudomonadota; class Alphaproteobacteria; order Caulobacterales; family Caulobacteraceae; genus Brevundimonas. Next base: position 118,343 of record JAIEQC010000015.1, read on the forward strand.
GCGCTCCTCGGTGATGTCCAGCGCCATGCCGGTGATGCGGACGAAGCCGACGTCGTCGCGACGGCCCTGGGCCTGGCCGCGCGCGTCGATCCAGCGGGGCCGGCCGTGCGGGTCGGGCACGGGAAAGGTCGCCTCGAAGGCGCCGAAGGCCTGGGCCTGACGCAGGGCGTGGGTCAGCTCCTCGCGGTACTCCGGATGGATGCGCGCCAGCACGGTCTCGGCCGGGTGAACGCCGCCGGGCAGGCCGATCAGGGCGCCCATGTAGTCCGACAGATCGACCTGGTCGGTCCGCAGGTCCCACTCCCAGATGCCGCAGCGCGCGCCCTCCACCGCGATGCGGAAGCGGTGCTCGGTCTCGGCCCACTCCTTGCGGATGGCGTCCTGACGGGCGTTCAGCACCAGCAGCAGGCAGATCATCATGATGCCGACGGCGGCGGGGATCAGCAGGATCCAGCCGTCGGTGGTCAGGGCGCGCGGATCGAGCGACGCCCCCTGCGAGCGCGTGACCCACAGGGCGTAGAGGCCCAGCGCCAGGGCCGACAGCAGGCCCAGAATGCGCGCCCACGTCGGCGGGCCGCGACGACGGTCGGTCGCGCGTCGCCCCTGCCCGGTGATGCGGCGCTCCTGGCCCCGCACGTGCGCGCCTCCCGACCGATGTGATCCGATCCGGCGAATCTAGGCTGCGTCGCGGATTCCTGTCGAGGGCGTTAGGCGGCGCGCGCCGCCGTCTCCGGCGGCGCCAGCACCTCGTCGACGCCGCGCAGCAGATCTCGGGCCTGTCGCGCCAACCCCTGCATGACCGGCGGGGCGTCCTCGGGGCTTTCCGACACCGCCTCCAGCAGGGTGCGGGCCAGGGTCTCCAGACCCGGCGCGGCGGCGATCAGCCGGGCCTGGCGCTCGATGCGTTCGGGGTCGCGGTCGTATTCGGCGCCCGGCACGCGCCAGCCGCCCCAGTCGGTGGGATCGGTGACGACCACGGGATAGGTGCCGGGGAAGGGATGGTGCGGGCAGTCCTCGGCCGTCTGCCACTTGTTGCGGGCCCGCAGCAGTCGCCAGTGCTCGCCGCCGTGACCCGCCTGGTCCTCGACCGGCAGCAGCAGTTCGTGCGCCAGGAACTCGCGGCCCAGTCCGACGTCGTAGGTGACCCGCACGGGCTCTTCGAAGCCCTTGGCCCAGACGGGCTGGACCTTCTCGATCTGGGCCCAGGCGCCGACGCACTCGACCCAGACCCGCTGGCCTTTCTGGAATTGCGCGCGCGCCATCGACCGCTCCGGGAGATCAGGAACCGCGATGATGACGCGCGCGGGTGAACGGGCGGTGTGCCCGCAGGGTGACCGGAACGTTAACGCGAGATCTCTTCCAGCGCCTCGCCGGCGTAGCGTTCCTTGACGCGGGTCGAGAGGTCGCCCAGCGACACGACGCCGACCAGCCGCTCGCTCTCGTCCAGCACCGGCAGGCGGCGGATCTGGGAGCCGCCCATGGCGTCCAGCACGGTCTTGAGATCGTCGGCCTCGTGCGCGCACTTCACGTCGCGGCTCATGCAGCCGTCGATGGTGGCGTCGGGGCCGGAGCCCTCTGCCAGGCCGCGCACGACGATGTCGCGGTCGGTCACCGTGCCCAGCAGGCGGTCGCCGTCGGCCACCGGCATGAAGCCGAAATCGCCGGCGCGCATGCGGGCGGCCACCTCGCGCAGGCTGTCAGTCGGGCGGGCCACCTGCACGTCCCGGCTCATCACGTCGCGCACCTTCATGGTCTTGGTCCTCCGAAGCTTGTGGGTTGATGCCAGAACCCGGCTCGCGGCACGGGGTTCCGCCTGGCGCGCGTGGGCGCTATCGGGGCGGCGAACGGAGAGCAGACGATGACGACGATCGACGAGGCGTGGGACATCCTGAACGGACTGGGCGTGAGCCCGGCGCGAGCGGACGGCGGCCGGCCCACCCGCTCGCCCGTCGACGGCTCGATGGGACCGGCGCTGGCGGAGACCGGCGATCTGGACGGCGTCGTCGCCCGCTCGGTCCAGGCCTTCCGCGCCTGGCGCCGCGTGCCTGCGCCGCGCCGGGGCGAGCTGGTGCGGCTGTTCGGCGAGGAGCTGCGGGCGGCCAAGGCCGATCTGGCCCGGCTGGTCACGCTGGAGGCCGGCAAGATCACGTCCGAGGGCCTGGGCGAGGTGCAGGAGATGATCGACGTCTGCGATTTCGCCGTCGGCCTGTCGCGCCAGCTGTACGGCCTGACCCTGCCCAGCGAGCGGCCGGGGCATCACATGCGCGAGACGTGGCAGCCGCTGGGCCCGGTGCTGGTCATCTCGGCCTTCAACTTCCCGGTCGCGGTGTGGGCGTGGAACGCGGCGTTGGCGCTGGTCTGCGGCGACCCGGTGATCTGGAAGCCATCCGAGAAGACGCCGCTGACGGCGCTCGCCACGCAGGCGGTCTTCGAGCGGGCGCTGGGGCGCTTCGGCGACGCGCCGGAAGGCCTGTCGCAGGTGGTGATCGGCGGGCGCGAGGCGGGCGAGACGCTGAGCGCCGATCCGCGCATCCCTCTGGTCTCGGCGACCGGATCGACCCGCATGGGCCGGGCGGTGGCGCAGACCGTGGCGGCGCGGCTTGGCCGGTCGCTGCTGGAGCTGGGCGGCAACAACGCCATGATCGTGACCCCCTCGGCCGATCTGGACATGGCGGTGCACGCCGTCGCCTTCTCGGCCGTCGGGACGTGCGGGCAGCGGTGCACCACCCTGCGCCGCCTGCTGGTGCACGAGGACGTGGCCGAGGCCCTGATCGGGCGGCTGAAGGCGGCCTATGAGACCCTGCCGATCGGCGACCCGCGCGCGGACGGCACGTTGGTCGGTCCGCTGATCGACGCGGACGCGGCCGAGGCGTTCGACCGGGCGCTGGCGCAGGCGAAGGCGGAGGGCGGCGAGGTCGTGGTCGGCGGCGACCGCGTGGCGCGCGAGGGAGCGTACGTCCGCCCCGCCATCGTGCGCATGCCGGCCCAGACGGCGGTGGTCCAGCACGAGACCTTCGCGCCGATCCTGTACGTGCTGACGTGGCGCGACTTCGACCAGGCGGTGGAGATGCAGAACGCCGTGCCGCAGGGGCTGAGCAGCTGCGTCTTCACCGACAGCGTGCGCGAGGCCGAGGCCTTCCTGTCGGCATGGGGCAGCGACTGCGGCATCGCCAACGTCAACATCGGCCCCTCGGGCGCCGAGATCGGCGGCGCCTTCGGCGGAGAGAAGGACACCGGCGGAGGGCGCGAGAGCGGCTCGGACGCCTGGAAGGCCTACATGCGGCGCCAGACCCAGACCGTGAACTTCAGCCGCGACCTGCCCCTGGCCCAGGGAGTCCGGTTCGACGTGTGAGGCCGGCCGAGCCAAGTCTCTGAAATCGCTTGTGGCGAGTGAGAGAGTCACAAAAAAAATTTCCATCATTTCCATCACCACCTCCCCGTGACGGCAGCATCCTGCCTGCCCGTCACGTCTGAATCGGTCGTGGCGGCGAATGAGAAACGCATTGTGGCGCTTGGCCCGACACCGCCTTAACTGTCGGTTGGGCTGGAGGATCGGCGATGGCGGAAGCGGCGGGCGGCGGGCTGGAACTGGGGCATGCGGTCGCGCTGCTGGCGACGGCGGTCGTGGCCGTGCCGCTGTTCCGGCGGCTGGGGCTGGGGTCGGTGCTGGGCTATCTGGCGGCCGGCCTGGTCATCGGGCCGTGGGGCATCGGCCTGGTGCGCGAGCCGGAGGCGATCCTGCACGTCGCCGAACTGGGCGTGGTGATGTTCCTGTTCATCATCGGCCTGGAGATGCGGCCCGCGCGATTGTGGAGCCTGCGCAAGGACATCTTCGGTCTGGGCGCGGCGCAGGTGGGTCTGGCGGGCCTGCTTCTGACCTTCACCGGCATGGCGGCCGGGCTTTCGGCGCCGGTGGCCTTCGTCGCCGCCATGGGCTTCGTGCTGAGCTCCACCGCCGTGATCATGCAGATGCTGGACGAGCGCGGCGAGCTGGGCACGCCGATGGGCCAGCGCTCGGTGTCGATCCTGCTGCTGGAGGATCTGGCCATCGTGCCGTTGCTGGCCGTGGTGGCGGTGATGGGCAGCGTGCTGGGCACGGCCAGCGCCGAAAGCCCGCCGCTGTGGCGGACCATCGCCCTGGCTGTCGGGGCGATCGCAGTGGTCTTCCTGGCCGGGAAGTATCTGATGAACCCGGTGTTCCGCATCCTTGCGCGCTACGGCGGGCGCGAGGTGATGACCTTCGCCGCCCTGTTCGTGGCGGTGGGCGCGGCGTGGCTGATGGGCGAGGGCGGCCTGTCGATGGCCATGGGCGCCTTCCTGGCCGGGGTGCTGCTGTCGGAATCGACCTTCCGGCATCAGCTCGAGGCGGACGTGGAGCCGTTCCGCGCCACCCTGCTGGGCCTGTTCTTCATCAGCGTGGGCATGAGCCTGGACGTCGGGGTGGTGCTGGCAGACTGGCGGCTGATTCTGGGGGGCGTGATCGCCTTCATGGCGGTGAAGGCCGTCGCCATCTATGCCGTCGCCCGCCTGTTCAAGGCGACCGAACGCGAGGCGGTGGAGCGGTCGGTGCTGTTCGCCCAGGGCGGGGAGTTCGCCTTCGTCCTGTACGCCGCCGCCCTGACCGCAGGAGTGTTCGATCCGCGCGTGGGGGCGTCGATGACGGCGATCGTCATCCTGTCGATGGTGCTGACGCCGCTGACCACCATGGTGGTCGGCCGCTTCATGCCGGCGGAGACCCTGTCGCCGGAGGGCGCGGAAGGGGTGGAGATGGCGGAGAACCTGCGCGAGCGGGTGCTGATCGTCGGCTTCGGCCGCTTCGCCCAGGTGGTGTCGCAGTCGCTGCTGGCGCGCGACGTGGACGTGTCGATCATCGACAACGACGTGGAGATGATCCAGGCGGCCGGAAATTTCGGCTTCAAGGTCTATTACGGCGACGGGACGCGGCTGGACGTGCTGCGCGCCTCAGGCGTCGACAAGGCCGAGGCCGTGCTGGTCTGCGTCGACAAGCCGGAACAGGCGGACCGGATCGTCGAGCTGGTGAAGGCGGAGTTCCCGCTGACCAAGCTGTTCGTCCGCGCCTTTGATCGAGGCCATTCCATCCGGCTGATCCAGGCGGGCGTCGACTATCAGATCCGCGAGACGTTCGAGAGCGCCCTGGTCTTCGGACGCCAGGTGCTGGTCGACCTGGGGACCGATCCGGCGGAGGCCGACGCGACGATCGAGGACGTGCGCCGCCGCGACGACGAGCGGCTGACCCTGCAATTGGCGGGCGGCATCACTGCCGGGCGGTCGCTGATGCGCGGCAATGCGGTGACTCCGCAGCCGGCGCCCTACGTCAAGCCGCGCCGCGAGGGCCAACTGCTCAACGAGGACGAGGTCGAGAAGGCGGAGGCGGAGGCCTGACGCGCACGAAAAAAGGGGCCGCCGAAGCGACCCCTTCGTCTTTCGGTCCTTAGGGACGATCAGCGGCCGGCGCGGGCGTCGGCGACGACCAGACGGGCGCGCAGGTGGGCGTCAGTGCCGACCACTTGCGAAATCTCGTTGAAGCGCTCGCGCGTCAGACCGGCGTCGGTGATGGCGGCCTCCATCTGGGCCTGCTGCTCGGGCGACGGGGCCGCACCGTTCAGTGCCTGGGCGATCGGCAGCAATTCAGACATGGCGCTGGCGAAGCCTTCCACCTCGGCGTCGGTGATGGAGGTGGCGGTCGCGGAAGCAGGGGTCTGGGCCAGAGCGATGCGCGCGCGCACCACCGCGTCGGACGAAGCGGCCTGCGAAATGGCGTTGAAGCGCTCCAGCGTCAGACCCTCGCCGGTGATCGCTGCGGCCATCTCGGCCTGTTGCTCGGCCGAAGGCGCGGCGCCGTTCAGGGCCTGGGCCAGCGGCGTGACCTTGGCCAGGGCGGCGGCGTAGGCGGTCAGTTCGGCGTCGGTGATCTCGGCCGTGGCGGTGGCCGAGGCGCCGGCGGGTTCGGCCGGAGTCGTGGCGTCTTGGGCCAGGGCGGGAGCGGCCGACAGAGCCAGGGTGGAGACGGCGGCGAGAATGGCGATGCGCATGCGTACTGTCCTTCAAGCAGTGGGGAGGAATGCGGCCCCTTGAACGTCGAGGCCGGGCGGAAGGCTCCGCGGCTCCCGATCCGGCTTGTGGCCGGGAGTTGCCCCAAGGCTAGCCGATCGTGCGAGCGACTTGCAACTTGGGCGACATGGCGCCGGGAATGGGGCGCGTCGCGCGGACCGGGGATTTGGTGTAGGAGGCCGCCCTCATGACGGCCCCCGCGCACAGACTGTCCGTCGCGCCGATGATGGACTGGACCGACCGGCACTGCCGCGCCTTCCACCGCGCGCTGACGAAACGCGCCCTGCTGTACACGGAGATGGTGACCGCCGAGGCGGTGCTGCACGGCGACCGCGAGCGCCTTCTGGGCTTCGACGCGATGGAGCATCCGGTCGCGCTGCAACTCGGCGGGTCGGAGCCCGCGAAGCTGGCCCAGGCTGCGCGGATCGGCGCGGACAGGGGATACGACGAGATCAATCTGAACGTCGGCTGCCCGTCGGACCGGGTCCAGTCAGGCCGATTCGGCGCCTGCCTGATGCGCGAGCCCACGCTGGTCGCGGACTGCATGGCGGCGATGGGCGCGGCGGTGGACGTGCCGGTGACGGTCAAGTGCCGCATCGGCGTGGACGACCAGGATCCGGAGGTCGCCCTGTTCGACCTGGTGGACGCCTGCGCCGCCGCCGGGGTGAAAACCTTCGTGGTGCACGCGCGCAAGGCCTGGCTGCAGGGACTTTCGCCGAAGGAGAACCGCGACGTGCCGCCGCTGGATTACGGGCTGGTGCGACTGCTCAAGGCCGAGCGGCCGGGGCTGACGATCTGCCTCAACGGCGGGGTGCAGTCGCTGGAGGCCGCGCTGGAGCATCTGGCGCCCGGGGCCGACGCAGTGACCTTGGACGGCGTCATGCTGGGCCGCGCCGCCTATCACGAGCCTGCCCTGCTGGGATCGGCGGACCGCGAGGTGTTCGGTCAGCCCACAGCCGACGTCGACGCCTTCGAGGCGGTGGAGAGGCACAAGTCCTATCTGGCCGCCCGGCTGGCCGAGGGCGTGCCGCTGGCGGCGATGAGCCGGCACATGCTGGGGGTGATGCACGGCCGCCCCGGCGCGCGCGCCTTCCGCCGCATCCTGACGGTCGAGGCGATCCGCGCCGGCGCGGGCCTTGAGGTCGTGGACCGCGCGCTGGACGCCGTGCGCGAGGCCGAGGCGCGTCGGGCCGCGTGACGGCAACGCTTCCTTAAGCACGACGGCGTCCCCTGCCGGAAAAGAGGGGCGCCCAATGATCCGATCCTGTCTTCTCGGCCTCGCGGCCTGCGTCCTCGCCATGCCCGCCGCGGCCCAGATCGCCGTCGCCGGCAACGTCGGCACGCCGGGTCTGGGCGCCGAGGTCCAGGTCGGGCTGGGGCCGGTCTTCACGGTGCGGGCGACGATCGACCGACTGGACCACGACTTCGACGAGACCTTCGGCGACGTCGACTGGTCGGGCGACTTCGCCTTCGACACCGTGGGCGGCTTCGTCGACATGCATCCGTTCGCCAACGCCTTCCTGATTTCCGGCGGCGCCTATCTGGGCACGCGGGACATCCGGCTGGACGCGCGCCCGACGGTCCCGGTCGAGATCGGCGGCGCGACCTTTACGCCGGCCCAGGTCGGGCGACTGCAAGGAACGATCAAGCTGTCGGACCTGTCGCCGTTCGTCGGCATCGGCTTCGACGACACGATGACGCGCAGCGGCCCTTTCGGCGTCAGAGCCCTGGTCGGGGTGGCGTTCAGCGAGGACCCCGAGGTCGGCCTGAGTTCGAGCGGCGGGACCCTGTCGGGCGATCCCACGTTCAGGGCGCGCCTTGAGGCAGAGGCTCAGGAGATCGGAGAGGAGGCTGAGTACGGCCTGTTTCCCATCGCCCAACTGGGCCTGACCTATCGCTTCTGAGGACGCGGCGCTAACCGGGGACCATGCTGTCCCTTTCGGTGATCGATCTGGCGACCCTGATCGCGGCCCTGCTGGCTGCAGGCGTCTTCGCCGGGACGATCGCCGGTCTGTTCGGTGTGGGCGGGGGCACGGTGATCGTGCCGGTGCTGTTCTGGGCCTTCGAGGTCCTGGGCGTGGGCGGCGAGAGTAATCTCCACGTCGCGGTGGGGTCCAGCCTGCTGAGCATCGTCATCACCAGCTGGCGGTCGCTGGCGGCGCACCGCGGGCACGGGGCGGTGGACGAAGGCGTGCTCAAGGCTTGGACGCCGTGGGTCGGGCTCGGCGCCCTGGTCGGCGCGGCCGTGGCCGGGCTGGCGTCGATGGAGGGGCTGGCGATCGTCTATGGCCTGGGACTGGGGGCCGTCGCGGTGCAGATGGCCCTGACGCCCGAGGGGTTTCGGCTGGCGCCCGACCTGCCGACGGGGTGGGCCCGGCGCGGCGTGGGGACCGGGATCGGCGGCCTGTCGGCGCTGATGGGCATCGGCGGCGGCAGTTTCGGCGGGCTGATGATGACGCTGTGCGGGCGGCCGATCCATCAGGCGGTTGCGACCGCGTCCGGCTTCGGCATGGTCATCGGCGCGGCGGCGACGCTTGGGTTCGTCGTGTTCGGCTGGGGCGCGGAGGGCCGGCCGCCGCTGTCGCTGGGCTGGGTCAACCTGCCCGCCGCCCTGATCATGGGCACGGTCACGGGGCTGGTCGCGCCGTGGGGCGCGACGCTGGCGCACAGGCTGCCGAAGCGGACCCTGCGGCTGTCGTTCGCGATCTATCTGCTGATCGCGGCGGGGGCCGTGGTGGTGAAGGCGCTTTAGGGCCGGAGGGTCAGGGAGTCCGCGGAGGCCTCGAAGCCCGACAGGCGGCCCAGCCAGCTCATGCCCAGCAGCGAATGCGGCAGGCCGCGTTCGACGACCACGGCGTCCACGTCGAGCACGCGCACGGCGCCGACGGACAGGGAAGCCAGGCGCACCCTCGCGGCGCGGGCGGGGCCGGCGGCGGTCGTGATCTCATGGGAATAGTCGCCGGGCGTCAGCTTTAGCCCCAGGCGGCGCGCGTCCTGCGGCGTCAGCGCCACCACCGTGGCGCCGGTGTCGACCATCAGGCGCACCGCCCGGCCGTCCACCATGGCGTCGGCCCACCAGTGACCGTCGGGCGCGCGCAGAACCTGGGCGGCCGAGGCCTGGGACCGCTCGGGCCAGTCCTGCTGCACCACCACCGGCACGGCGGCGTGGGCCGGCGCGGGGCCGTCCAGCTGGTTCAGCCACCAGGCCGCCGTGAAGGCCGAGCCCACGGCCATCGCCGCCGCCGCCAGATTGGACAGGCCCAGTCGCATCCACGCCCTCGTTCACCACGCCCGCTTCTGCGGACCGTGCGGTTCTAGCTGGCACGCGTGAGAACGCGGTGAAGAGACAGGGCTGACGAAAGGTTGACGCTCAGACCGGCGTCGTGCGGCCCGGCAGCTCGCCCATGATCCGGGCCCGTTCCACGTCGCTCATGCGGGACCATTGGGCGATTTCGGGCAGGGTCCGCTTGCAGCCGAAGCACAGGCCCGACGCCCCGTCGACCACGCACACCTGGACGCACGGGCTGGCCACGGCCTTGGGCGGCATGTCGTCGTTCGGATACGGTTTCACGACAAATGCTCCGAAACCGGATCAAAAAACTGGACAAGCGAGGGGCGGCGCCCCCATATGGGATCGTGACGCGAAACGACTGAGAGGGTGAGAATCCCTGAGAGCACGCCGCGTCTCTTTTCCTCGTTTGCGCGAAAGGAGACGCCAAGAATGAACGAAGAACGCCGAAACCTCCAACACGCCATGACCTCGTTCGCCTATTTCGGCGGACTGCTGGTCGACCCCAATCCCCAGCCGCGGCGCGCGCCGCTGATCTCGCTGAAGGGCTTGTTCAGGCCCGAACGACGCTGAGATCCACGCCCTTGCGTGATCGAGCCCCGGCCCCGAAAAGGCCGGGGCTTTTCTTTGGGCGGAGACGGACGTGAGCGATCTGATCGAACGGCGGCGCGAGGGCGCGATCGAGGTCTGGACGCTCAGCCGGCCTGAACGCCTGAACGCCATGCCGGACCTGGAGGACGGAGGGGGCTTCGCCGCCGCCTGCGAGGCCGTGAACGCCGACATGTCGGTGCGCTGCGTCGTGCTTACGGGGCAGGGGCGCGCCTTCTCGGCCGGGGGCGACCTGAAGGCCATGAAGGACCGGCGCGACCTGTTCGCCGGGTCGGGCGCCGAGATCCGCGAGCGGTACCGCCGTGTGGTGCACCGGATCGTGCGGTCGCTGTACGGGCTGGAGGTTCCGCTGGTCACGGCGATCAACGGCCCGGCCATGGGGCTGGGCTGCGATGTGGCGGGACTGGGCGACGTGAAGATCGCCAGCGACCGCGCGGTGTTCGGCATCCCGTTTCTGAAGCTGGGCATCGTGCCGGGCGACGGCGGGGCCTGGCTGATGCCGCGCCACGTCGGCTACGCCCGCGCGGCCGAGATGCTGTTCACCGGCCGGTCGATCGACGCGGAGACGGCCGAACGCTGGGGCCTGGTCAACCGCGTCGTGCCCCACGACCGCCTGATGGACGAGGCGATGGAGACGGCCGGCCAGATCGCCGCCCAGGCCCCGCATGCGCTGCGCATGGCCAAGGCCCTGCTGCGACAGGGCCGCGACGTCACCTTCGACCAGATGCTGGAAATGACCGCCGCCATGCAGGCGCTGGCGCACCTCACCGATGATCACGCCGAGGGGGTGGGCGCGGCGCTGGATAAGCGAGCGGCGCGGTTCGAGGGGCGCTAGATAGCGTTCAGCGGCGTCTTCAGGAACCGGCGGCCGGAGGGTTCGGCCGGGGGCAGGGCGCCGGCGCGGATGTTCATCTGGAGCGAGGGCAGGATCAGCTGCGGCGGCTTCAGCGTGGCGTCGCGTGCCTCACGCATGGCGACGAACTCGTCCTCGGTGCGGCCGGCGACGTGGATGTTGGCGCGCTTCTGTTCGGCCACGGTCGATTCCCAGCGGAACTCGGTCCGGCCCTCGGGCAAGTAGTCGTGGCCGGTGAAGACGCGGGTTTCGTCGGGCAGGGCCAGGATCTTCTGGATGGAGCGCCACAGGGTGCGGGCGTCGCCGCCGGGGAAGTCGCAGCGCGCGGTGCCGTAGTCGGGCATGAACAGGGTGTCGCCCACGAAGACCGCGTCGCCGATGCGATAGCTGACGCAGGCGGGCGTGTGGCCTGGGGTGTGCATCACCCCGACCTCCAGCGACCCCAGCCTGAAGCGGTCGCCGTCCGCATACAAATAATCGAAGGCCGCGCCGTCGGGCGTGACGTCGGCGGCCTCGAACAGGTCGCCGAAGGTCTTCTGAACCTTTGTGATCCGCGCGCCGATGCCGATCGGCACGCCGGTCCGCACGCGGATCTCGTCGGCGCCCGACAGATGGTCGGCGTGGGCGTGGGTGTCCAGCACATGGGTCAGGGTCAGGCCCTTGTCGGCCACCGCCCGGAGCACCCGGTCGATCGAGGCCGTGCCGGTGCGCGCGGCGGGCGCGTCGAAGTCCAGCACCGGATCGATGATCGCCGCCGCGCCCGTGGCGGGGTCGGACACCAGATAGGTGATCGTGTGGGTGGCCGGGTCGAACCAGGCGTCGATGGCGGGGGATGCGGTCATGGAAACCTCCGTGTTGAGCCGATCATATATTAGCTCTTGCTACTTTAGCAATACCGCATATATAGGCGGCATGTTCGACGCCAAGACCCTCGACCCGTCCGTTCTGGAAGCCAGCGCCGGCCGGGCCGCCGCCCTGCTGAAGGCCCTGTCCAACCCGCATCGCCTGATGGTGCTGTGCCGGCTGGGTGAGACCGAACGCGCGGTCGGCGAACTGCAGGCCCAGGTCGGCCTGTCCCAATCCGCCCTGTCGCAGCACCTGGCCGTGCTGCGCGAGGAAGGCCTGGTCGCCACCCGGCGCGAGGGCACGTCGATCTTCTACCGCATCGCCGATCCCGCCGCGCTGAAAGTCATCGCGGTCCTGATCGACATCTATTGTCCCAAGGAGGACTGAGCATGCTGCATCCCCTGTCTCCGGCCGAAGTGGCTGAACGCCTGCGCCGCGGCGCTGTGCTGATCGACGTGCGCGAGCCCGACGAGGCCGCGCGCGAACGTATCCCCGGTGCGCGCCTGATGCCGCTGTCGCGGTTCGACGGCGCCCAGGTCGACGGAGCCCAGGTCATCTTCACCTGCCGCACCGGTGGGCGCACGGGGGCGAATGCCACCCGGCTGGCCGGCTGCGTGCCCGGTCAGGCCTATGTGCTGGACGGAGGGCTGGAGGCCTGGAAGTCCGCAGGCCTTCAGGTCGAGACAGACCGCAAGGCGCCGATCGAGATCATGCGCCAGGTGCAGATGACGGCCGGCGGACTGATCCTGCTGGGCGCGGCCCTGGGCACGACGGTGCATCCCGGCTTCTGGGGTTTGTCGGCCTTCGTCGGCGCCGGGCTGTTCTTCGCGGGCGCCACCGGGTTCTGCGGAATGGCGCGATTGATGGCGCTGGCTCCGTGGAACCGGCCGGCGAAGGCCTGAGGCCATGATCACGGATCCCACCCAACTGGCGCTGGCGGCCGCCAGCGGAGGCCTGGTGTCCCTGCTGCTGACCGTGTTCGGCGGCGGCGGCTCGGTGCTGGCGGTGCCGCTGTTGCTCTACGTCGTCGGCGTGCGCGACCCGCATGTGGCGATCGGAGCGTCGGCCGCCGGCGTGGCTCTGAACGCCCTGACAGGACTGGTCGGCCACGCCAAGGACGGGCGCGTCCGCTGGCCCTGCGCTCTGACGTTCGCCGGCTTCGGTGTGGTCGGAGCGTTGGCGGGGTCCAGCCTGGCGCTGCGGATCGACGGGGAGAGCCTGCTGATCTTCTTCGCCGGCGCCATGGCCCTGGTCGGCGCGGCTATGCTGCGCCCGGCACGCAGCCTGGGCGATCCGGACGCGCGGCTCAGCCTGCGCGGGGTTCCGGTGCTGGCGGCGTCGGGCGTCGGCGTGGGCGCAGCCTCGGGCTTCTTCGGCATCGGCGGCGGGTTTCTGATCGTGCCGGGGTTGACGGCGGCCACGGGCATGACCCTGGCGCTGGCGCAGGCGTCCTCGCTGGTCAGCGTCGCGGCCTTCGGCACGACCACGGCGCTGAACTATGCCGTCGCCGGCCGGATCGACTGGGCGATCGTGGCGGCCATGACGGTGGGCGGCGTCGCCGGAGCTGCGGCGGGGCGGCCGCTGGCGCGACGGCTGGCGACGCGTGCGCCGCTGGCCCGACGTCTGTTCGCCGGCCTGATCCTGATCGTGGCCGTCTACGTCGCGGCGCGCGCGACCGGCGTGGTCTAGATCACCCCGCCGTCTTCATCGCCCGGTCCGGGCCCACGCCAGCGACCGTGGCGCGGGCAGCGCCGGCGGTCTCGCCGGGCTTCATGAACTTGACCAGGACGCGCTGGCCGATCAGCAGCGGCGCCTCGTCATAGGCCACGACCACCTCCACGACGCGCTCGTCGGAGCGTTGCGACGGGTCGTCCGACGCCAGCTTGCGGGCGCCGAACACCGCTGCGCGGCGGAGCACGGTGCCGACGTAGACCTTGGACGGGTCGCCCTCGGGGCTGATCTCGACCTGCTGGCCGATGGTGATGTTGGGGATGTCGCTCTCGACGATCTCGGCGCGGACGATGCGCGGCGCGTCGGGCTCCAGATCGAACATGGTCGAGACGTTCAGGGTCGAGGCGCCGGCGCCGGGGTTGGCGTAGCGGCGCACGATGCGGCCGCTCATCGGCGCACGGATGACCGTCAGTTCCAGATTGTAGGCGGCCTCGGCCAGGCGGGCGCGGGCAGTCTGGACCACGGCCTGCTGGCTCTGCAGGCGGGCCTCGGCGGCGGCGACGGCGTCGCGCGCCTGGTCGATGCGCTGGGCGGCGACGAAGTTGGAATCGACCAGGGCCGACAGGCGCTCCAGCTCGCGGCGCGAGGACGAGATGTCGACGCGGATCTGGGCCAGCTGGGCCTCGGCCTGGGCCACTTCGGCCTGGGCGCGCTGATATGCCAGGCGGGCCTCGTCGTCCTCCTGGCGGGCCAGGATCTGGCCGGCGACGACGCGGTCGCCCTCCTGCACGTAAACCTCGCGGACCACGCCGCCGCGACGCGCCGCCACCTGGATGATGCCGCCCTCGACGTCCGCCTTGCCGTTGGCCACGGCGGCGTAGGGGCTGGCGGGAGCATCGGCCGCGGCCTTCTCGTCGGCGGCCTTCTTCGCGGCCCCCTGCGACTGCATGAAGAAGAAGCCGGCGATCAGGATCAGGACCAGCGGGATGCCGATCCAGACTCGCTTCTTTTTCAGGAAACCGGGCATGGGCGTGGTCTTTCAGGTCAGTGGTGCGACGCCAGGACGGCGTTCGGGTCGGGGACGTGACGGCGGTCTTCGATGATGACGCCGTCCTCGATCTTGATGATGCGGTCTGCCCACGCCTCCAGGCGCGGGTCGTGGGTCACGCAGATGACGGCGGCGCCGTGCTCGCTGGCGGCACGCCGCAGCAGCTTGATGACGATCTGGCCGTTCTCGCCGTCCAGCGCCGAGGTCGGCTCGTCGGCGAACAGGATCTTGGGGTCCTTGGCCAGGGCCCGGGCGATGGCGACGCGTTGCTTTTCGCCGCCGGACAGCGAGGCGGGGCGCTGATGCAGGCGCGGGCCGAGGCCCACCTCCTCCAGCGCGGCCTTGGCCCGCTTCTTGGCATCGGCTTCGGACAGGCCCTGGAACTTCAGCACCACCTCGACCTGCTGCAGGGCGGTCAGCGCCGGGAACAGGTTGAAGCCCTGGAAGATGAAGCCGCAGTGATCCAGGCGGAACTTGTCGATACGGCCTGAAGACAGCTGCCACAGGTCGTCGACGTCCAGCGCGTCCACCCTGCCCTCCTCCGGCCGCAGCAGGCCGGACAGGGCGGCGATCAGGGTCGACTTGCCCGAGCCCGACGGGCCCATGACCATGGTCAGGTCGCCGTGACGGGCGTCGAAGTCCACGCCCTTCAGCACCTCGATGAAGGTGCGGCCGGTCTTGAACCGCTTGCGCAGCCCCTTGGCCTCGATGGCGAAGTCGCCGTGCTTTCCGTGGACCTTGGTCGTCATCATCGCAGCAGGTCCGCCGGTTGGCTGTTCTTGAGCACGCCCAGCGACAGGAAGCCGGACATCATGGCGATCAGGATCAGCCCGCCGCCGACCACGATCAGCATGCCGGGCGTGATGGCGATGATCACGGCGTTCGCCATGGCCAGCAGCGACACCAGCCAGGTCAGGCCGGCCGCCGCCAACACGCCGACGATGCCGACCCAGAAGCTCAGCTCCATGATGATCCGCCTCAGCGATCCCATGCCCACGCCCAGGGCGCGAAGGGAGGCGAACTCCTTGATGTTGGCCATGATCGCCCCGCGCAGGGTCTGCCAGGTGATGGCGATGCCGATGATGGTGCCCAGTACCACGCAGCCGCCGATGATGACGACCAGAATGCCTTCCTCGAACATCGACGCCTCATTGGCCTGGGCCAGGTCGCTGCGTGTCCAGGCGCGGTACTGACCGCCGCCCATGTCGTTCAGCTGGGCCGCCACGATCTGGGCGCGAGAGGGGTCGCGGAGCTTCACCATCAGCGGTCCGACGCGCAGGCTGGAATCGCTGGGCCCGCCGATCATCCGCAGGGTGTCGCGCGACATCACCACGGTCGCGACCATCATGTTGGGATAGCCGCGCGTGACGCCCGCCACCGTGACGGTGTTGCCGTTCAGAAGCGCCTTGTCGCCCAGCTTCACGCCCAGGCGGCTGAGCGCCGTCTCGTCCACCGCGACGGTGTAGGGCTGGCGCAGGGCGTTAACCAGGTCCTCGGAATAGTCGGTCGGGATCGTCACCGCGCCGGGCGCCGTGTCGATCACGCTGATCTGCACCTGCTCCTGCCGGGGCGCGCCACGCTTGGCGCGCTCGGCGGCCGACTCGGTCGGATCGTATTCCTTGATGCTCTGGAACTGACCGCCCCAGCCGGACAGGGCGCGGACCTGAACCACCTCCGGGTGGCGATAGACCAGGGGAATGAAGCGGCGAGGCACGCCCGACGGGCCGTTGCCCAAGGCCTTGGCGCCGGGGGCCAGCACCATGACGTCGGCGCCCGCGCGGTCGATCTGGGCCGTGAAGCCTC
Organism: Caulobacteraceae bacterium; assembly: GCA_019748055.1. GTDB lineage: Bacteria > Pseudomonadota > Alphaproteobacteria > Caulobacterales > Caulobacteraceae > Brevundimonas. Next base: position 134,534 of record JAIEQC010000015.1, read on the forward strand.
GTCCGATGCCGATGAACAGCCCCGTCATCGCCATGACCAGCAGGCCGGACAGCGCCAGCGCCATCACGGCTGCCATGTATCGGCGCCACTCATAGAGCAGCGTTGCGAGCGCGAGCGACATACGACGCGAGTTCCCCTGACAGGGTTCCGGTATACGCCGCCGAGGGTCGGGGGGGCCAAGTTAAATCGGGGTAAGGAGCCCCTTGCCCGCGCCCTTCGACCGGAGGATTGTCCCGCATTCGTCGCGGACGGTCCGCGGCGCCCGGAGCCTTTCACGCATGAAATTCCGATCCCTGCGCCTGTCGATGGCGCTCTCGGCGGTGATCGCCGCCACCCCCATGGTCGCCGTGCCGAGCGTCTCGGTCGCGCGCGACGAGGGCATGTGGACCTTCGACAACTTCCCGCTGCGGACGGTGAACGAGAAGTACGATCTGAACCTGGACCAGGCGTGGCTGGACCGCGTGCGGCTGGCCGCGGTGCGGATCCAGGGCTGCTCGGCCAGCTTCGTCTCGCCCGAGGGCCTGATCCTGACCAACCACCACTGCGTGGTCGGCTGCCTGCAGGAGCTGTCGTCGCCCGAGACCGACTACGTCAAGAACGGCTTCGTCGTCGGCTCGCGCGAGGACGAGAAGAAGTGCCCCGGCCAGACGGCCGAGGTGCTGACCGAGATCGTCGACGTCACCGACCGCATGCTGATGGCCGGCATGGGCATGGAAGGCCAGGCCTTCGCCCAGGCGCGTCAGGCCGAGGTCGCCCGCATCGCCCAGGAGAACTGCGCCGGCGATCCGAAGTTCAACTGCCAGGTCGTGGACTTCTATCGCGGCGGCCGCTTCGCCCTCTACAAGTACCGCCGCTATGAGGACGTGCGCATCGCCTTCGCGCCGGAGTTCCAGGCGGCCTTCTTCGGCGGCGACCCGGACAACTTCAACTTCCCCCGCTATGCGCTCGACGCCTCGTTCCTGCGCGCCTACGAGGACGGCAAGCCGGTCGCCACGCCCAATCACCTGAAGTGGAACGCCAACGCTCCGGCGGAGGGCGACCCCACTTTCGTGGTCGGCAACCCGGGATCCACCTCGCGCCTGCTGACCATGAGCCAGCTGGAGCGCCTGCGCGACCAGCAGCTGCCGGTGACCCTGATCCAGGCGTCGGAACTGCGCGGCCGGTTCCTGACCTACGCCGCCTCGGGCGACGAGGCCAAGCGCGTCTCGGTCGATCCGATCTTCGGCCTGGAGAACAGCTTCAAGGCCCAGTACGGCCAGCATCAGGCGCTGCTCGATCCCTCCTTCATGAACACCAAGCGTCAGGAGGAGGCGCGCCTGCGCGCCGCGGTCGAGGCCGATCCGGCCCTGAAGCAGCGCATCGGCGATCCGTGGACCGAGCTTGAGGCCATCCAGGGCGTCGCGCGCGACCTTTACCTGCCGTGGCGCCAGCTGGCCGCCTCGGCTGGCGGCGGCTCGCAGCTGTTCGCCTATGCCCGCGCCGTGGGCCGCGCTTCGGCCCAGAACGCCGCCGGTCAGCTGACCGCCGAGCGCAAGACGCAGCTGGAAGGCGCGCTCGGAGCCGAGACGCCGATCTACATGGAGATGGAGGAGATCCGGCTGGGCTACTGGCTGTCCAAGACCCGCGAATACCTGACCGTCGACCATCCGCAGGTGAAGGCCCTGCTGGGCAAGGAGAGCCCGGAGGGTCTGGCCGATCGCCTGGTGGCCGGCACAAAGCTGGCCGATCCGGCCTTCCGCGTCGCCGCCCTGTCGATGACGCCGGAAGAACTGGCCGCCGCGGACCCGCTGGTCGCCTGGGTCATGGCCAACGACGCCGCCGCCCAGGCCGTGGCCAACGAGTGGAACCAGAAGGTCACCATCCCGACCGCCCAAGCCGCCGAGCGCGTGGCCCAGGCCCGCTTCGCCGTCTATGGCTCCAACATCTATCCCGACGCGACCTTCACCCTGCGCATCAGCTACGGCGAGGTGAAGGGCTGGACCTATCGCGGGGTCGAGGTGCCGGCCTTCACCCGCATCGGCGGCCTGTACGAGCGTCACACGGGAGCCGAGCCCTTCAACGCCGCCGCCGGCTTCCTGGCGGCCGAGGGCCGGATCAACAAGGACCTGGTGTTCGACTTCTCGTCCACCAACGACATCATCGGCGGCAACTCCGGCTCGCCCGTGATCAACGCCCGCGGCGAGGTGATCGGCGCGGCCTTCGACGGCAACATCCACTCGCTGGGCGGCGCCTTCGGTTACGACGGCGCCCTTAACCGGACGGTGTCGGTGTCGACGGCTGCGATCACGGAGTCGCTGCGGGTCGTCTATCCCCAGCCGCGCCTGCTGCGCGAACTGGGCGTGCGCGGCTGACGCTTTGCAGGCCGGAATGACGAAGGCCCCCTCCGTCGCCGGATGGGGCCTTTTTCATGTCCGGTGACCGCGGCTCAGAACCTGGCGGACAGCGTCAGGCGGGCGTTGCGCGGCGCGCCCGGGGTCAGATTGTTGTTGTTGTGGGCGTCGGCCCAGTAGCCCTCGTCCAGCAGATTCTCGACGTTCAGCTGCAGGTCCACGGTGGGGGTCAGTTCCCAGAACACCGCGGCGTCCACGCGGGTGAAGCCGGGCAGGCGGGTGGTCGTCGGCGCGGTGCGGATCGCCGCCCACTGATCGGACTGGTGGACGACGCCCAGCCCCAGACCCAGCCGGTCGGTCGCCTCATACCGGTTCCACAGCGACAGACTGTGCTGCGGCACCTGGGCCAGTTCGACGGCGTCGTTTCCGTCCAGCACGGCGTCCTGCCAGGTGTAGCCGCCCGCCACGGTCCAGCGGTCGGTGAGGCGGCCGGCGACGCCCAGCTCCAGCCCGCGCGTGCGGGTCTCGCCGACGTTGATGGTCGCGGCGGGGTTGGCCGGGTCCGGCGTGGTGGCGTTGGTGCGGCGCAGCTCGAACAGGGCGGCGGTCAGGGACAGGCCCGGCCGCGCGTCCCACTTGGCTCCCACTTCCACGTTCTCGAACTCCTCCGGCTCCAGGTTCTGCGTCGTCGGCGTCAGCGAGGCGAACTGTTCGCCCGAGCGCGGCAGGAAGGACCGGCTGTAGCTGGCGTAGACCGAGGCGTTGTCCGCCGGCTTCCAGACCAGGCCCAGGCGCGGGGACACCATCTCGTCGGTGCGGCCGAAGGCGCGGTCGGGCGTAGGCAGGAAGTCCGTCCCCTCGATCTCGAAGCGGTCCCAGCGCAGGCCCAGGATGACGTCGAAGAACCGGCCCAGACCGATCTGGTCCTGGGCGTAGACCGAGGTGGTGGTCACCCGGCTGACGGTGTCGCGCGCGGCCGTGCCGAAGGTCACGGTCGGATAGACGGGCGCGGTCAGGCTGAAGGTCGGATTGGAGAGCGTCCCGTTCAGGCGGGCGTTGTCGGTGTCCTGATCGCCGTATTCGACGCCGACCATGACGCGGTGCTCGATCGGGCCGCCCAGAACCTCCCAGATCAGGTTCGACTGGAACAGGGCGTTGGTCCGGTCCGTCGTGTCGACGTAGGCGGCCAGCGGCACGGTCCCCGTCGGCGAAGCGGCCGGGCCGTTCGCATAGACGTTGGCGTAGACCTTGTCGTAGTCGGCATAGACCACGGTCGTGTTCAGGCTCAGCCCCGGGGCGATACGGCCGTCCAAACGCAGCTTGGCGACGTCGGCGTCCAGCGTGGTGCGGTTCACACCCGGCACGCCGAAGAACAGCTCGTCATAACCTTCCAGCGGCACGCCCAGATAGGACGGCACGCCGCGATCCGGCACGCGGTCGTCGTCGACGTGCTCGTACGACAGACCCAGGTTCCAGCCCGGCGCGATCTCGGCGGCGAGGTAAGGGTTGATGGCCCAGCGGGAGCCGTCGACGAAGTCACGGAAGCTTCCGGTCTCCTCGACCATGGCGTTCAGGCGCAAGGCGACGCGGTCGCCCAGCGGCCGGTTGACGTCGATCCAGGCGCCGTGGCCGCCGAAGCTGTCGGCGAAGACCCGCCCTTCTCCGAACGCCGCGTCGGCGCTGGGCGCCTTCTGCACGCGGTTGACGATGCCGCCGCCGCCGCCGCGCCCGAAGATCAGGGCATAGGGGCCACGCAGAACCTCGACGCGCGCGAGGTTGTAGAGCGGACGATAGTACTGGACGTCGTCGCGCACCCCGTCGACGAAGAAGTCCGCCGTCGTGTTCTGGCCGCGCAGGGTGATCTGGTCCCTGTTGCCTTCGCCCTGCCCCACCGTGACGCCGGGCACGTAACGCAGGACGTCGCCGACCGACCGCACGGCCTGGTCCTCGATCTGTTCGGCGGTGACCACAGACACGCTCTGCGGCACGTCGATCAGGGGGGTGTCGGTCTTGGTCGCCGTCACCGTGTCCAGCGCCAGATAGCCGTTCGCGCGCCCGGTGACGACGATGGGGTCCACCTCCGTCGCGCCGGGATCCGACGGCCCCTGCTGGGCCTGGGCGGCGCCGGCGACGGCGAGGAGCGAGACGGTGGCGGAGAGGAGGAGGCGCATGGGACTCACGGCGACTGACGTTCGGGCGCGCACCTCTATTGCGAGGCATTTTCAATTGCAAGAGCCGTCAGCCGGCCAAAAGAAAGGGGCCCGGCGAGGGTGGCCGGGCCCCTTGGGCGGCGTGGGGGAGGGAAAGGAACCCGAGGGTCAGTTCGGGCCGGACCTCGCTCCCTTCGGGCGGACCGCGAAGTCCACGCCGCTCAGGCAGATCGTGGCGAAGGCGGCGAAGAAGGCCGCCTCCCTCCACTCGTCGCCGCGCCAGGCCAGGAAGGCCACGGCCAGCCAGGTGAACAGCGCGATGCCGATCACCACGGGACGCAGCCACTCCGGCGAGGCGGGCGTCGGGACGGGAGAGGTCACAGCGGCTCTCCCGTCTTCGGGTCGCGGCAGACCGTGGCGCGGCGGCCCCGATCGATCGTCGGAGCGGTCGCCACCGGCAAGGTGGTCGCGATCCCGACGCCGGCCCAGAGCGCGGCCGACAGAAGGTCGCCCAGGGCGAAGTTGACCAGGACGATGCCCGTCCAGATCAGGCCCATGACCATGACCGCGCCGCGGACGGCGGGATCCATGCCCTTCTTCGGCGCCGGCTTGGGATCGCCAGGCATCACTGCACCCGCTCGACGGTCACGCCCTCGCGTTCCAGCAGGACCTGGACGGAGTCGTCACCCGCCAGGTGGGCGGCGCCCACGGCGATGAAGATGGTGCCCGAGCCGTCCAGCAGGCCGTCGATCTGGCGGACCCAGTTGACGTTCCGGCGGGTCAGCAGCGTGGCGTACAGTTCCGGGCTGCCGGTCTGCATGTCGGTGACGCCGATGCGCTCGACGCCTTCGACGTCGCCCTTGGCCCACGCGTCGACAAGGCCGTCCAGAACCGTGGTGGCCTCCTCATAGCTCTCGAGCGTCTCGCGCAGGAAGGCCAGCTGGGTCTCTTCCGGAAGACCGGCCAGGATGCGAATCTGCTCGTCCAGGGTCTCCAGGCCCAGAACCGGCTTGCCGGCGGCCTCGGCGCGGGCGCGCAGGACCAGCTCCACGCCGGAGTTGGCGTCGTAGCCGGCGCGCGTCAGCGGCGCGACCGACAGGCTCAGCGCCACCAGCCAGGGCCGCAGCATGTCCAACGAGGCCGCGTCGGCGCCGATGGTCTTGGCCGCCTCGTCGAGCCTGGCCAGCTCCTCGGCCGTCAGCAGGGTGGAGAGCGGACGCTGGGGCGACAGGCCGTATTGCTGGATCAGCGGCATGGCCGCGGCCTGATCGTCGGGGTTGGTGATCTCGAAGTAGATCCGGTCCGAGGCGTCGAAGGCGGCGTCCACGACAGGGCTGCCCCAGGCCGTGGTCGGGCGCAGGACGTGGACCGTGCCGAACAGGTAGATGGTCGAATCGGCGTCCTTGACCACCCACAGGGCGGGGCCGGAGCCGGCCGCGGCCTGGGGCACGACGCGCGGGGCGGCGTCCTGGGCCCAGGCGGCGGGCGAGCCGACCAGGGCGGCGGCGAGGCCGAGTCCCAGAGCGGTCCCGGCGAGGGTGCGGCCGGCGGCGGCGACGGAGGTCTTGAGGCGGGAAGCGAAGGTCATGGCTAAGGTTCCTTTCGGGCAGAGGATGGGGAAGGCGATGGGGAGAACGGGGGCGGTCACTTGATCCCCCGGCGGGCGGAGATGACGACCGAGGCGAGGAGGTAGACCCCCATCATCACCCCGATCATTCCCCAGGCGGTGACGCCCGAGACCAGGCCGAGGCGCTCGGCCACGGCGTAGAGGAAGAGGGCCAGCTGCAGGCTCCAGAAGGCCAGCGAGCCGGTCTCGACCATGATGTTGCGCAGCATCTCGTCGGCGCGGCGCCACAGCAGAACGTTGGCGACCGTCTGGATCGCCAGAACGACCAGCAGAGCCAGGAAGGCCACGTCGGCCGACACCCAGCGGGTGGCATAGACGGGAATCAGCAGCATCACCCCGGCCAGGGCCGTGACGGTGATCTGCAGCACGCCGCAGCCCTTGGGCACGGTCGACGGACGTCGGGCCATGACGAAGACCATGGCGGCGGACGATCCCAGCAACATGGCCGCGATCAGCAGGTTCAGCGCGTCGTCCCACGGCAGGTTCTGGGTCTCGGTCGCGCGGGCGATCAGGGCGCCGATCACGGCGCCGGCCAGGCCCAGAAGGATCATGCCGCCGATGCGCATCGGCAGGGGCAGGCGGGTCTCCTCAGCGGTCATGTTCAGTCCTCCAGGAAGATGGCTTCGATCGGCTGTCCGAAGACCCGCGCGATCTTGAAGGCGAGCGGCAGGGACGGGTCGTAGCGGCCGGTCTCCAGCGCGTTGACGGTCTGGCGCGACACGCCCAGCTGGTCGGCCAGATCGGCCTGCGACCAGTCGCGCTCGGCGCGCAGGATCTTGAGACGGTTGTTCATCGCGCCCTCACCGGTGCCGCAGCCACCAGGCCGCCCAGGCGACCAGGTAACCGGTGAGTTGAGCCCCGAGCGTCACGGCGATGCCCGACAGCAGCATGCCGTTCGGCCCGTCGTCGTAGGGGGGGATGTTCAGCTCGATGATGCCCCAGCTGGACAGGGCGAACAGGATCATGACCAGGCCGATCCCGGCCGAGCCGCCCCAGTACCAAGCCCACTTGTGCGCCTCTCGCACGGCCTCGTCGGCGCCGCGCCACCAGATGACGCACAGCCCCATGCCCAACGACACGCCGACGGCGAGTATCACGGCCATGAGGGGGCGACCCGCCGAACCGCCGATCGCCTCGACCAGGGCCGCGGCGCCGCCGATCAACATGCCGATCAGCAGGCTGAGGCCCAGGATGCCCAGGTACCCCAGCGGACGTCGCCGTTTCGGCGGCAGATCGGACATGACAAGCTCCCTCGTCGATTTGACAAGGGTGTTTTACATCGGCGCGCGGTGATGTCAAGCGCCCTTGTCAAAAAGTCCGCAAGCCTTGTCGTGACTATTCCGCCGCGTCCGCGGGCGCGGCCAGAAGTTCCGGCCGCGAAAGGGCGCGCGGCGTGGGCTCGACCGGCGCGAGCTCCGGCAGATCCTTGCCCTCGTGATCGACGTGCAGGTCCTCGAAGCGTCGGGCAGACACCATGACCTGGCTCTCCAGCGAGCCGACGAACTGGTTGTACTTGCCCACCGCCGTGTCCAGCGCCCGGCCGACGGCGGCGGCGTGGCCGCCCATGACCGACAGGCGCTTGTAGAGCTCGCGCCCCAGCTTCGCGACCTCCTCGGCGTTCTTCGCCTGCTCCTCTGCGCGCCAGCCGTAGGCGACGGCCTTGCACAAGGCGAAAAGGGTCGAGGGGGTGACGATGACGACGCGGCTGGCCATGGCGTCCGACAGCAGGTCGGGCTCGTGATCCAGCGCCGCCGACAGGAAGGCGTCGGACGGGACGAACAGGGCGACGAAGTCGGGGCTGGGCTTGAACTGGTCCTGGTAGGCCTTGGACGCCAGCTGGCGCATGTGGGTCTTCAGGCTGGCCGCGGTGCGGATCGCGGCGGCGCGCGCCCGCGCCTCGTCGTCGCCCTCCCCCTCGTCGGCGAAGGCCAGCGGCACCTTGGCGTCGATGACGAAGCGCCCGCCGCCGGCCATGCGCACCAGGAAGTCGGGCCGCTGCTGCCGCCCCGCGTCGTCGGCGGCCGAGGTCTGCTCCACGAAGTCGAAGCGCCCGGCCATGCCCGCGGCCTCCAGCACGTTGCGGCAGGTCTGCTCGCCCCAGCGCCCGCGCCGGCCGGTGTTGCCGCGCAACGCCTCGGTCAGCTTGCGCGCCTCGTCGCGCGTGGCGGCCGAGGCGGTCATCAGATGCGCCAGTTGCTCCTTCAGCCCGCCGGTCTCGTCGGCGCGCGTCTTCTCCAGCGCGGCGACGTGCTCCTGAAACTTCGCCAGGGTCTCGGCGACGGGTTTCAGCTGGGCGTCCAGCCGCTGCTGGGCCATGAGCTCGCGGTTGCGGAAGGTCTCGTCGGTGCGCTTCAGCAGGGCCTCGGCCGCGGCCTGGGCCTGCTCGCCCGCCTGGGCGCGCAGGAACTCCGACTGGGCCGCCGCCTGATCCTCGGCCACGCGCAGACGGGCCTCGGTCTCGGCGAACCGCTCGCGTAGCTCCCACGCCCGCGTCTCGGCGGCGGCGGCGCGGCGGCGCTCCATCAGGGCCCAGGCGAGGGCGACGACGGCGACCACGGAAGCGGCGAGGGCGAAGGCGAATTCAGCGTTCATGGTCCGTTCCTTAGCGGGAGTCGCGGCGTCAGACCATCGCCGCCGCCTACGTCAGAATCGGTCGGATGTGGACTCGGTGCACTCGGTGGACTCTCGATGGAAAAACGGGTGCACCGAGTCCACCGAGTGCACACCGACGCCGCGCGCCATTATAACCCGACCGCGCGGGGGCGCCTGATCGGATCCGAATTCCGGAGAAAAATCAGGCCGGTCGCCGTGCGCGGAGGGCCTGGACGATGGTGCCGTCGTCCAGCCAGTCCAGTTCGCCGCCGACGGGGACGCCGCGGGCAAGGCTGGTGATCTCGGCCCCCGCCCCGGCCAGGCGTTCGACCAGGTAGTGCGCCGTCGTCTGGCCGTCGACGGTGGCGGGCAGGGCCAGCACGACCTCGGTCGCCTCGCCGCCCTTCACGCGGCCGACCAGTTCGGCGACGCGCAGCGCATCGGGGCCGACGCCGTCCAGCGCGGACAGAAGCCCGCCCAGCACGTGATAGCGGCCGCGAAAGGCGCCGGACCGCTCCATGGCCCACAGGGCGCCGGCCTCCTCGACGACGCAGATCAGGCGGCCGTCGCGCGCGGGGTCGGAACAGATGGCGCAGGGGTCGCGGGTATCCGGCGTGCCGCAGATCGAGCACGACTTCACCTTGGCCCCGACGTCCGCCAGCGCCTCGCCCAGCGGCAGCAGCAGCTGGTCGCGCCGCTTCAGCAGGGCCAGCGTCGCCCGCCGCGCCGACCGCGGGCCCATGCCCGGCAGCCTGGCCAGCAGGCCGATCAGCCGCTCGATCTCGGGTCCGGCGGAGGCGGCCACGCCGTCAGAACAGCTTGGGCATGCCGGGGATGTTCATCCCGGCCATCGGCCCGGCGGCCTGACGCATCAGCTCGCCGTTGACCTCGTCCAGCTTGCGCTTGGCGTCGGCGTGGGCGGCGACGATCAGGTCGGCCAGGATCTCGCCCTCGCCGGGCTGCATCAGGCTGTCGTCGATGGCGACGCGGGTGATCTCGCCGGGCCCCTTCAGCGCCACGGTCACCAGCCCGCCGCCGGAGGTGCCCTCGGCGGTCGATTCGGCCATGCGGGCCTGGGCCTCCTGCAGCTTCTGCTGCATGGCCTGGGCCTGTTTCATCAGATCGGTGAGGTCTTTCATGGCCTCTAGATAGGCGGTCCGAACGGGAGACGACAGGGGGCGCCGGCGCGTGTCACCGCCCGTCGGTCGCTTCCTTGCTGGCGACGGTGTTGGCGGCCAGAGCGAGGAAGAGCGCCGTCGCCTCGGCGCGGCGCCCGCGGAGATAGGTGAACCGCTCCGGCGGATCGCCGTCCATGGCCAGGGACACGCCCTGGATCACGGTGATGCGGTCCTCGCCGTTCTCCATGACGATGCGCGACCACAGCCCGACGACGCCGTCATGCTCCAGCTCGAACAGACAGTGGTGGCCGACGTAGCCGCCGAGTCTCAAGGTCTCGTAGCCGATGGCCGGCTCCGGCCGTTGCTGACGGCACAGATGAGGGGCGTCGGTCGTCGCCGCCGGCGAACGTTCGATATCGACCTCGAAGTCGAAACTCGCCCCCCAGTCGTGGTCGTCCCCTGCCAAGGGTCGGGGCAGGGCAACGGCGACGGCCTGGTTCAGATAACCCTCCGGCAGCGGGGCGAGGTCGATCCCCACCCTCGGGCCCAGCTCGGCGAACTGTCTCTCGAGATCGGACACGACCTCCCGCACCTCCTCCAGCTCGGCGTCGGTCGCCTCGGCGGGCACGGGAGGCGGCCCCATGAAGGCCCTCCGCGCCTCCGCCACGATCCGGTCGCCCACGATCAGAAGGTCGACGAAGTTCAGCTCGATCATCCGGTGGGCGTCGGCGACGACGCCGCTTTCCGCCACCGCAGCGGCGGCGAACCGCGCGTTCAGGCGACCGCCCGGCCCATTGGTCACGGTTTCGGCCAGCAAGGTCCAGCCGCCGTCGTCGGCGTCGGCCGGGCCGGTGAGGACGCACTCGTGGCCCTCGACGTCTCCTTCCACGAAGCGGCTGAAGCGGAGCACGGTCGCGTCGGGGCGAAGCGCGGCGCACGCGGCCACATCGGCCATCAGTTCGGCGCGCTCGTTCGGGTTCGCATTCAGGTCGAAGCCGATGATCAGGCTGCCCTCCGGCGCTTCCGGACGCTTCCTCAACGCCGCCGTGAACAGGGGGCGGAAGATCGGCCCCATCGACGGAGGCGTCGGCTGGCCGGCGGCCCGGGCCAGCATGGGCAAGGTGGCGTCCAGTTCGGCGATCAGGGCGTCGGCGTCTTCAATGTCGGCGTCCTGCGCGGCGACCTCCCCGGCCAGCACGATGGACGCGGCAAGCGCGGCGGCGAAGATCAGGCGCATGGAGTTCCCCCTCCCACTAAGTCGCCGGATCATGCATGCGAGGCGACGCGCGGCACAGGCCGGGAGGGTCAGACGTCGGGTTTCGTCAGGCCATCAGTCCTCGTCCTCGACCTCGTCGGGGATGGTCGGCAGGTCGGGCGCGGGGGGCGGAACGCGGATCTCGCCGAGCTTGGCGCCGGGGAAGGTGGCGAGCACCGAGGCGACGAAGGGGTCGGCCTCGACCGCCGCGCGCTCGGCGGCGCGGGCCTTCTTCTCGATCTCGATCAGGGTCTCGCCGCCGCCCTGGCCGTTGGCGGCGATCAGCCAGACGCGGCCGGTCCACTCCTTCAGCCGACCGGCCAGGCGCGTGGCCAGGTTGGCGGGCGCGCCCTGCACCGGCTCATAGGTGATGCGGCCGGGCTGGAAGCTGACGGGGCGGACGTAGCGCTGGACGTCCATCTGCAGGGCCACGTCGCGTTTGGCGCCGATCAGGCCGACGACCTGTTCGAAGGTCTGGGGGTCGGGCAGGGCGGGCGCGGGCTGGGCGCGGGGGGCCAGCGCGGCCGAGGCGCCGCCGCCCCCGCCTCCGCC
>JAIEQC010000012.1 GCA_019748055.1 Caulobacteraceae bacterium
CCGCCCGCGCCGACGACCTGCTGGCCCTGCCTCGACAGCGGCTGGACCAGGCGTCGCTTCGCCTCGCCGCCGGGCTGGAGCGCAACCGCGCCGCTCATGAACGTCGCGCCGCCGCGCTGGGCGCCCGTCTCGGCCTCCATCTGCTGGAGCGCGCGATCGAGCGCCGCCGCGCGCGTCTGGACGCCGCCACCGCCCGCCTGTCCGCCTTCCCCGTCACGCTGGACCGCCGCGCCGAAAGCCTGACCGCCCTGTCGCGCGCGTTGACGACGCTGGACCCGGCCCGTCCTAAACCCGGCTTCGCCCGCGTCGAGGACGCCGACGGCGCCTGGCTGACCTCCGCCGCCGCCCTGACGCCCGGTCTCCCGGTGCGACTGATCATGAACGACGGCGCCGCCGGGGCGACGGTCGACGGCGGCGATCCGAAGCCTGCCAAGGCCGCGCCGCGCGCGAAACCGATGCCCCCCGATCAAGGCGCCCTGTTCTGATCTTGAGCCGCGCCACGCCCGCCCCTACCCTGCGCGCATGACCGATCAGGAAGCCCGCGTGTCCTATGGCGACGGCGATCTCGCCGTCGTGAAGCCCGGCCGTTTCGTGCGCTGCGCCGTCACCGGCAAGCCCATCCCGCTTGAGGGCCTGCGCTACTGGTCGGCCCAGCGGCAGGAGGCCTACGCCGGTCCGGCCGAAGCGGCCCAGGCGCTGGGCGGCGCGCGGTGACGCCCGACCGGCGCGCGCTGCTGGCGGGCGCCGGGGCCTTGTCGCTCGCCGGACCCGCCCGCGCCGACGTGCCCCTTACGCTGCAAGGCCGGTTCCAGCAGGGCGGCCACGTCATCGGCCGCACCACGCCTCGTGCCCTGATCTACGTGGACGGCGAGGCGCTGACCCAGGCCTCTGCCGCCGGCTGGTTCTTCGTCGGCTTCGACCGAGACGCCGCAACGTCGACGGAGATCGTGGTCCGCGACGGCCGGCAGGAGGCGCGTCGCCGCCTGACCCTGACCCCCGGCGCCTTCCCCGTCACCCGCGTGGACGGCCTGCCGACCTCGACGATCGAGCCGACGGCCCCCGACATCCTGGCCCGGATCGAACGTGAGGTCGCGATCAAGGCCGAGGGCTTCGCCAGCCGCATCGACGCCGACGACTTCCGCGACGGCTTCGCCTGGCCGCTGGACCAGATCCGCGTGACCAGCGCCTGGGGCGCCCAGCGCGTCCTGAACGGCACGCCCGCCCGGCCCCACTACGGCATCGACCTGGGCGCCGCAGAAGGCTCGCCGATCCGGGCGCCTGCCGCGGGCGTGGTGGCCTTGGCAGAATCCGATCTGCATTTCGAGGGCGGCCTGACCCTCATCGATCACGGCCAAGGACTGATCAGCGCCTATCTGCACCAGTCCCGGCTTGATGTGCGCCGCGGCGACCGCGTGACGCGGGGACAGGCGCTCGGCCGGGTCGGGGCGCGAGGTCGCGCCACGGGTCCGCATCTGTGCTGGCGTCTGAAATGGCGCGACCGGAACCTCGATCCCTCACTGTTGGTGAGGACCTGACCAAGCATCATCACAGCCTATCGGTGCGATGAGAAATAGTTTCAGTAACGATTTACCGGCCTGTTACAGGTCTGTAATCTGATGCCGTGGCCGCGGGCTGGCGGCGCTGCGATTTCTCCCGAATGTCTTCCCTGAACGCCCTCCAAATCCTGCTGGTCGACGACAATCAGCATATGCGCGCCATCACGGCGGCGATCCTTCAGTCGGCCGGCATCCGCAAGATCCGCGAAGTCGCCGACGGCGGCGCTGCGCTCGACGCTCTCCGGGAGCAGGTCTTCGACGTCGCCATCGTCGACTTCAACATGTTCCCGCTCGACGGGGTGGAGTTCACCCGCCTGGTCCGCAACAGCCCCGACAGCGCCAATCCCTATCTGCCGATCATCATGATGACCGGTCATTCGGAAAAGAGCCGGGTCCAGGAAGCGCGCGACGCAGGCGTGACCGAGTTCGTGGTCAAGCCGATCACCGCCAAGGCCATCCTCGAGCGGCTGAATGCCGTCATCTTCAAACCGCGTCCGTTCGTGAAGACCGACGGCTATTTCGGCCCCGACCGACGCCGCACTCAGTCGAAGAATTTCCGCGGCCCCTTCCGGAGGTCCACCGATTCCCGGGACACGGTTCAGTCCGCGGACGAGACCGCCGCATAGACCTTGTCCGGCCACCGTTTGTGGACCCAGAACCAGTCTTCGGGGACCTCCCGCACGCGATCCTCGACGAAGCTGGTGACGGCCTGGACGCCTGTTGCGATGTCGACGGCGCGGTCGCCGGTTTTCTCGAGCACGATCGGCTCATGCGCCGTCACTCGGAACCGGACCCCCGGCAGGCGCACAACGCTCATGGGCTGCAGCACCGTTCCGAACCGCAGCGCCAGCCGCGACGGCCCCGGCGCCGCGTTCACCGGCTGGCCGAAGAAGATCACCTCCGGCCCCTCGCTGAACTTCTGATCGTTCATCAGCGCCACCGATTCGCCGCGCTCCAGCCCGGCCAGCAGCTCGCGCGCGCCGTCGCCGCCCTTGGGCGCGAACAGCTTCACGCCATAACGGGCACGGGCTCGGCGGATCTGGGCGTCGACGTAGGGGTTGTTGGCCTGGCGATAAGTGATCTGGCACGGCACCCCGGCCGCCAGGATCGCCGCCGGCATGGTCTCGAAACAGGCCAGGTGCCCGGAGACGAACACCACCGGCCGGCCCGAGTCCCGGATCGCGTGCAGCCTTTCCAGCCCCACGACCTCCAGCCGACCGGACTCCATCGTGATCCGGTCCAGCAGCGTCGTCTCGGCGAAGGTCCGGCCCGTCCGCTCCCAGCTTTCCAGCGCCAGCCGCTCACGCGCCGCCGCATCCATGTCCGGAAAGGCAATGCGCAGGTTCCGCATCACCGTCCGATGCGTGCCGGTCTTCGGCCCGATCGTCTTCAGCAGCCAGCCGCCGAACGCCGACGCCCGTTCCACGCCCAGCGCCCGCAGCAGGGCAGTCAGTCCGGCGAAGGCGACCGCCTCCAGCCGCCAGACCAGGTCTTGCGCCAAGCTGACCTTGTCACCAGGCAATGGTGATTCCGCCGTCCACGACCAGCGTCTGGCCCGTCATGTAGGTCGAGGCGGGCGACGCCAGATAGACCGCCGCACCGGCGATCTCGTCCGGCATGCCGATGCGGCGCAGGGGGGCGGGGTCAGTCGCGACCTTCAGGATCTCCGGGTTCTCCCAGAGGTATCGGGCGAAGTCGGTCTTGATCAGGCCCGGGGCGATGCAGTTCACGCGCACGTTCGACGGCCCCCACTCCACCGCCAGATTGCGCGCCAGCTGCATGTCGGCGGCCTTGGAGATGTTGTAGGCGCCGATCAGGGCGTTCCCGCGCAGGCCGCCGATCGACGAGACGATGATGATCGAGCCGTCCTTCCGCTCCAGCATCTCCGGCGCGACCATCTGGATCAGCCAGTGGTTTGAGACCACGTTGTTCTGCAGGATCTTGTCGAACTGCTCGTCCGAGATGCCGGCCATCGGCCCCGCATAGGGGTTGGACGCCGCGTTGCAGACCAGGACGTCGATCTGACCGAACGCCGCCCGCGTCTCGTTCACCAGTCGCTGCAGGTCCTCCTTCGACGCGATGTTGGCCGGGACCGCGATGGCCCGTCCTTCGCCGAAGCGGGCGTTGATCTCGCTGGCCACCTCGTCGCAGGGCCCCGGCTTGCGCGAGGAGATGACGACGTTGGCGCCGTGCTCGGCCATCCGCTCGGCGATCGCCTTGCCGATCCCGCGCGAGGACCCGGTGATGACTGCCGTCTTGCCGGTCAGATCGAACAGTTCCACGGGCGGCCCTTTCATTCCCAGGTTTTCTTCGGCCGATCTCTGGCCGTTCCGACGCAATAGCCGGATACTCGGCCGATTCCACCCGGAAAGGGTCTTCTGTCCCGATGCGCGCGGTCACCACGGGCTTCCTGTTCTTCGGCTATCTGTTCCTCGGCATGACCGTGGGCGCTCTGCTCTGGCGGGGCGGGCTGGGCGTGGGGGCCGGCGTGGCCGGGACGCTGGGAACCTTGGGCGTGCTGGCCGCCGTCCACGTCGCCGCCGCTTCGGCCGCGCGGGCGCGGGCCCTGTCGCTGGAGATCGCCCAGGTGCGCGAGGCGCACCGCCTGCTGGCCGACGCCATGGAGCAGACGCAAGGCGCCCTGTCCGACCTGGCCCAGGCGATCGAGAGCGGCCCCCTGTCGCGCGCTGATGAACTGACCGGCGAGGTCCGCATGCTGGAGACCCTGATCCAGCAGATGAGCGAGAGCGTGGATCAACGGCTGGCCGACGCCCGCCCGCCGGCCAGCCCGTTCGAGGATCGCCACCGCCGCGCCGCCGACGCCCTGCTTCGCACCGTCCACGACGCCCTGACCGAGAACCGGGTCGACCTGTATCTCCAGCCGGTCGTCAGCCTGCCCCAGCGCCGGACCGTCTTCTACGAAAGCTTCACCCGCCTGCGCGATTCGACCGACCGGGTGATGATGCCGGCCGAGTATCTGTCGATCGCCGAGGGCGAGGGCTTGGTGCCCGCCATCGACAACCTCCTGCTCTTCCGCTGCGCCCAGATCGTGCGCCGCCTGGCCCGCCAGGACCGCAAGGTCGGCGTCTTCTGCAACGTGGCCCTGTCCTCGCTCGGCGACGAGACCTTCTTCCCGCAGTTCCTGGAGTTTCTCAGTCAGAACCGCGACCTGAATCAGGCGCTGATCTTCGAGCTGGGGCAGGCCACCTTCGACGCGCGCGGCGCCGTCGAGGCGCGCAACATGGCCAAGCTGGCCGACCTCGGATTCCGCTTCTCCATCGACAAGGTCCAGACGCTGGATCTCGACTTCGCCGACTTGCAGCGTTCGGACGTCAAGTTCGTGAAGGTGGCCGCCGATCTGCTGATCGAGCAGCTGCTGGACCTCGACGGCGCGGCCCCCCTGCCCTCCCTGCCCGACATCCGCGCCGCCGACTTCGCCGGCCTGACGCGCCGCTACGGCATCGAGGTGATCGCCGAAAAGTGCGAGAACGAGCGCCAGATCGTGGACGTGCTGGAGCTCGACGTCGGCATGGGCCAGGGCCACCTGTTCGGAGAGCCGCGCGCCATCAAGGAGGACGTCCTGGCCGAAACCGACCCCCCGGCCGAGTTCCTTCGCTCGACCCTGCGGACGGCCGAAACGCGCCGTCGGCGCCTCGGCTAGCCTTGGCCGTCGCCGCCTGCTAACCGCGCCGCATGAATATCCCCCGCATAGCCTGGGCCGCCTACGGGTTCGCCGTTCTGATCATCCTGCTGGACCAGGCGACCAAGGCTTGGGTTCTGGGCTCGGCCGACGTGTCGGACGTGGCGATGATTCCCGACGGCTGGCGCTTCGCAGAGGTCATCCCCGGCATCTTCAACATCACCATGGTCCGCAATACCGGCGTCAGCTTCGGCCTGTTCGGCGGCGGGGGCGCGCGCTGGATCCTCACGGTGTTTTCGATCCTGGTGTCCGCCTTTCTCGTTTGGTGGGCGACGCGCACCGACCGCCGCATCCTGATCTCGGCGATCGGCCTGGTCATCGGGGGCGCGATCGGCAACGCGATCGACCGCATTCAGTACGGTTACGTCGTCGACTTTCTGGACTTTTCAAGCATCACCGTCTCCGGCACGCGCGTCTTCCCGTGGGTGTTCAACGTCGCGGACGCGGCGATAACGGTCGGTGTGGTCCTCCTGTTCATCGACGGATTCCTCAGCGACCGGCGCCCGGCTCAGGTTGGCGCGGCCCCTGAAAAGTCGTAATCAGCCGTTTCTCAAGGGGGAAGCGCTTCGCGCATCCGACCCGCCGTCGTGAGTTGAAGACCCCATGTCGATCCGCAAGTTCGCCGTTCTTGGCCTCATCGCCGCCTCCGCCGTCAGCCTGGGGGCTTGCTCCAGCATCCGCCAGTCGATCGGCGCGACGCGCGTCGTGCCGGACGAGTTTCTGACGGTCTCGACCGCTCCGCTCAGCCTACCGCCCGAGTACGGCCTGCGTCCCCCGCAGCCGGGACAGCCGCGCCCGCAGGACGTGACGCCCGAGCTCGAGGCTCGTCGCATCCTGGCTCAGGAACGCGGAGCCGTGACCCGTTCCGATGGTGAGCGGGCTCTGGCCCAGCGCGTCGGCGCCGGCACTGAGGCGGTCGACAGCCGCGTCCGCTACATGGTCGACGACGAGTTCGGCAACCTGGCGCACAAGGAAACCAGCTGGGCCGACCGCGTCATGTTCTGGCGCCGCGACGACGCCAGCACCCAGGCCGCGACCCAGATCACGACCGGCGACGGGGCCGTCACCATCGACGCAGCGACGGAATACGAACGTATGCAGCAACTGACCGGCGGTCAGAACGCGATCGTGATCCAGTCGCGTCGCCCCGGCGCGTTCAAGCTGCCGGGCCTCTAGACCTCAGGCCGTCAGCAGCCTCGGCAGCTTGAAGGTGACGGTCTCACGCAGGCCGTCATCTTCGCTGACCTCGACGTCGAAGCGCGCACCGACCGCGTCGATGACCCCCTGCACCAGGCTTTCCGGAGCCGAGGCCCCGGCCGTAACGCCCAGAGACCGCACGCCCTCGAACCAGCCCCAGTCGATGGCGGACGCGTCGTCGACCAGATGCGCGGACGGCGCCCCCGCCCGAAGGGCCACCTCCACAAGACGCACGGAGTTCGAGGAGTTTCCGGACCCGACCACAAGGACCAGGTCACACGCCTCGCCCAGCCTTTTCACGGCTTCCTGCCGGTTCGTGGTCGCGTAGCAGATGTCTTCCTTGTGGGGGTCGGGCAGTTCAGGGAACCGTCGCTTCAACGCCGCCAGAATCTCCGCCGTGTCGTCGACGGACAGCGTGGTTTGCGTGGCATAGGCCAAGGGCGCATCCCCCGGCCGCTCAAACGCTTCGGCGTCCTCGACGGTCTCGATCAGGCTGATCGCGCCCTCCGGCAGCTGGCCCATCGTGCCGACCACCTCAGGATGACCGGCATGTCCGATCAGCAGGATGTGACGACCGGCGGCGTGATGACGCTCGGCCTCCACATGCACCTTGGAAACCAGGGGACAGGTCGCGTCCAGAAACAGCATCTGACGCGATCTCGCGGTCTGCGGGACCGACTTCGGCACGCCATGCGCCGAAAAGACCACCGGACGATCGTCGGGACACTGGTCCAATTCCTTCACGAAGACCGCACCCATGGCCTTCAGGCGATCGACCACGTGCTTGTTGTGAACGATCTCGTGCCGCACGTAGACGGGCGCACCGTACTTCTCGAGCGCGCGTTCCACGATCTGGATCGCCCGGTCCACGCCCGCACAAAACCCTCGCGGCGCGGCGAGACGAACCGTCAGATGCGGGCGCTCGGGTTGCTGAGTGGCGACGGTCACGGTCATGTCTGGTCTGTACAGCGCCCGCCCGCCGCGCGCTACCGCGCGACGTTTGCCGCGCCTCGCTTTAGCCGCTATCAGCGGCGAGCGTCACAACGGGCCGGGCATGCAGCCTGACGCCCGCCCTCCCAGTCGGATGTCCAAGATCATGCGTCGCGTCGTTCCGCTCCTTCTCGCCGCCGGCCTTGCGGTCGCCGCCCTGCCGTCCGTCGCCGTGGCCCAGTCTCAAGGCGGCCGAGGCGAGACCGCCGACGGCCAGCAGGCCAACCAGAGAGAGCGTCAGCCGCGGTTCGCGCCTCTCTCGCGTCGAGCCAACGCCGGGCCCTGCCCGACGGTGCGCATTCTCTACGACGCCGCCCGCTACGTCGAACTGGCCGATGGTCGCGCCCGTGCCGGCAGCGTCGGCTGGACCGGAGAAATCGAGGGCGTCACGTCCGAGTGCAGCTATCGCAACGACGAGCCGATCACGATCGACATGGATTTGTTGTTCCGGCTCGGCAAGGGGCCGGCCGCCCAGGGCGAAGGTCGCACCTACCGCTACTGGGTCGCCGTGACCGCCCGAGACCGGGCCGTTCTCGCGAAAGAATACTTCGACCTTCCCGTGAACTTCGTCGACGGCGTCGATCGGATGGAAGCCCGCGAGCTCCAGCAGATCGTCATCCCTCGCGCCACTGCGACGACCTCGGGTGAGAATTTTGAAGTTCTGATCGGCTTCGACGTCACGCCGGAAATGGCTCAGTTCAACCGAACCGGCAGCCGATTCTGTGTGGACGCAAGCGGAACCGATCCCGGCACCTGCGTCCGCAGATGAGCGCGCTCAGAACTGATCTGGGCGAAGCGGTCGCGGCCGCCTTCGCCGCCGAAGGCGTGGACGCGTCTGCCGTGAGGGTCACCGCCTCCGACCGGCCTGACCTCGCCGACTTCCAGTCCAACGCCGCCTTGGCCCTCGCCAAGATCACCAAGGCCAATCCCCGCGACCTGGCCGGCCGCGTGGCTGCGCGTCTGGAAGGCGACGCGCGCCTAGCCGCGATCGAGGTGGCGGGCCCCGGCTTCATTAATCTCAAGGTCGCGGACACGGCCCTGTCGACACGCGCCGCCGAGGTGGCCGACGACTCGGTCCACGCGGGGGCCGAGGCCGTGGCGTCGCCGCGTCGCGTCGTCATCGACTTCGCCGGCCCGAACGTCGCCAAGCCTATGCACGTCGGCCACCTGCGCAGTTCGATCATCGGCGAGAGCCTGAAGCGGCTGTTCCGCTTCCGCGGCGACACCGTCTGGGGCGACGCCCACTTCGGCGACTGGGGCTTCCAGATGGGCCTGCTGATCACGGCCCTCACCGAAGAAGGCCGCGCCGACGCCTATCTGGCCGAAGCCGGCCCCTTCCCCGCCAAGAGCCCGGTGACGCTGGAGGATCTCGAGCGCCTCTACCCCGCCGCCGCCGCCCGCGCGAAGGAAGAGCCCGAGTTCCGCGACCGCGCCCGCAAGGCCACCGCCGCGCTGCAGGCGGGGCATGCCGGCTATCGCGCCCTGTGGGCCCACTTCGTCGCCGTCAGCCGCACGGCGCTTGAGCGCGAGTTTTCGGCGCTCGGCGTCACCTTCGACCTATGGAACGGGGAGAGCGACGCCGACCCCCTGATCCCCGACATGGTCGCCGACCTGAAGGCCCGCGGTCTGGCCGAGTTCGACCAGGGCGCATGGATCATCCGCGTGGCCGAAGAGGGCGAGAAGCGCGAGCTGGCGCCCCTGCTGCTGGTCTCGTCGGAAGGCTCGGCCATGTACGGGACCACCGACCTGGCCACCATCCTGCAACGCCGCCGCGAGCAGGACTTCGACCTGGTGCTCTACTGCGTCGACGCGCGTCAGGGCGACCATTTCGAGCAGGTGTTCCGCGCCGCCTACAAGGCCGGCTACGCTATGCCCGGCCAGCTGGAACACGCCGCCAACGGCACCATGAACGGCGCCGACGGCAAGCCATTCAAGACCCGCGCGGGCGGCGTGCTGAAGTTGCACGACCTGATCACCATGGCGACCGACAAGGCGCGCGAGCGCCTGCGCGAAGCGCATCTGGGCGAGGACGCCTCGGCCGAGGAGTTCGAGGCCATCGCCCACAAGGTGGCCGTCGCGGCGCTGAAGTTCGCCGACCTGTCGAACGCGCGCACCACCAGCTACGTCTTCGACCTGGACCGCTTCACCAGCTTCGAGGGCAAGACGGGGCCCTACCTCCTGTACCAGGCCGTCCGCATCAAATCCCTGCTGCGCAAGGCCGCCGATCAGGGCGCCGAGCCCGGCCCGATCGCCGTCGCCGAGCCCGCCGAGCGCGACCTGGCCCTGACGCTGGACGCCTTCGAACAGGCCGTCGACGACGCCTACGCCAAGCGCGCCCCGCACGTGGTTGCCGAGCACGCGTACCGGCTGGCCCAGAGCTACTCGAAATTCTACGCCGCCTGCCCCGTGCTCGCGGCCGGCCACGAGACGACGCGCGGCTCGCGCCTGGCCCTCTCGGCGGCGGCGCTGCGCCAGCTGGAGACCGCCCTCGGCCTCCTCGGCATCGACGTGCCGGACCGGATGTAGTCTCCTCCGCTGCGGAGGACGTCATGACCAATCTCGAGACCTACATCGCCGGCCTGCCCAAGGCCGAGCTGCACCTGCACATCGAAGGCTCGCTGGAGCCGGAGCAGATGTTCGATTTCGCGCGGCGCAACCGCGTGGCCATTCCGTTCGACAGCGTGGAGGCGGTGCGCGCGGCCTACGACTTCTCGAACCTGCAGGACTTCCTCGACATCTACTACGCCGGCGCCGACGTGCTGCGGACCGAGGCGGACTTCCACGACCTCGCCCTCGCGTACTTCCGACGCGCGGCGGCCGACAATGTGCGGCACGCGGAGATCTTCTTCGACCCCCAGACCCACACCGACCGCGGCCTGCCCTTCTCCGTCGCCGCCGACGGGCTGCTGTCGGGCATGAGGGCGGCCGAACAGGAACTGGGCGTGACGTCCAAGCTGATCTTCTGCTTCCTGCGCCATCTGGACGAAGAAGCCGCCTTCGACACCCTGCGCGCCGCCGAGCCCTGGCTGGACCGCATCGTCGGCGTGGGCCTGGACTCTTCGGAGGTCGGGCACCCCCCGTCCAAGTTCCAGCGCGTCTTCGCCCGCGCCCGCGACATGGGCCTGAAGCTGTGCGCCCACGCCGGCGAGGAGGGCCCGCCGGAATACGTCCACGAGGCGCTGAACCTGCTCCGAATCGACCGCATGGACCACGGCAACCGCTCGATGGAAGACGAGGCGCTGATCCGACGTCTGGCCGACGAAGGCATGACCCTGACGGTCTGCCCCCTGTCGAACCTGAAGCTCTGCGTCGTGAAGGACCTGAAGGACCATCCCGTGCCCGAGATGCTGAGGCGCGGCCTTCACGTCACGCTGAACTCGGATGATCCGGCCTATTTCGGCGGCTACGTGAACCAGAACTACGTTCAGCTTGCCGAAGCCGTGGGCCTGACGCGCGATCACGTCACGCAGATCGCCCGCAACAGTTTCGAGGGCTCGTTCCTGACCGACGCCGAGAAGGTCGCTCGTATCGCCGAGGTCGACGCCTATGCCCGCGCCTGATCAGACGACGCTCTCGAACTCGTCGACCAGTCGTTCCAGCCGCTTCGTCCCGATCAGCCAGAACGCCGGATCGCGCGGGTTCAGCCCGAACGGCTTCAGCGCCTCGACGTAGGTCCTGGTCCCGCCCGCGGCCAGCAGGTCGCGGTACAGCGGCGTGAATCCTTCCGGGTCCGCCCGCCGAGTCTCCATCAGCGCCGCCGTCAGCAGGTCCCCGAACGCATAGGCGTAGACGTAGAAGGGCGAGTGGACGAAGTGGCTGACGTAGGCCCACCACACGTCATAGCCCTCGTTCAGCGTCACAGCGGGGCCCAGCGAGGCGCCCATCTCCTCCAGCCATATCCGGCCGATCCGCTCGACCGACAACTCGCCGCTCGCGCGCTCGTCGTGGAACCGCGTCTCGAACCGGTGGAAGGCGATCTGGCGCACCACCGTGTTCAGCCCGTCCTCGATCTTGCCGGCCAGCAGCCCGCGCCGCTCCGCCGGCGAAGCCTCGGTCAGCAGGCGGTCGAAGGTCAGGCCTTCGGCGAAGATCGACGCCGTCTCCGCCAGCGTCAGCGGCGTGTCGGCCAGCAGCGTGCCCTGATCCGCCGCCAGCGTCTGGTGCACCCCGTGCCCCAGCTCGTGCGCCAGCGTCAGCACGTCGCGCCGCTCGCCCATCCAGTTCAGGAAGACGTAGGGGTGCCGGTTCGCCGTCACCGGGTGGGCATAGGCGCCCGACTGCTTGCCCGGCCGGGCCCGCGCATCGATCCACGGCCGGTCGAAGAAGCCCCGCGCGCGGTCGGCGAACTCGGGCCCCAGCGCAGCGAAACTGTCCAACACCACCTCGCGCCCCTGCCCCCAGTCGAAGGTGCGCGGGGCCTTCGTCTCCAGCGGCGCGTTGCGGTCCCAGTGGTCAAGCGCCGGCTTGCCCAGCACCTTGGCCTTCAGCGCATAGTAGCGATGCGACAGCCGCGGATAGGCCTGCGCCACCGCCTCGGCCATGGCGTCCACCGCCTCGCCGTCGACCTCATTGGCCAGGTGCCGCCCGTCCGCCGGCCGGGCGAATCCGCGCTTGCGGTCCTCCAGCGCCTTCTCCGCCGCGACGGTGTTCAGCACCAGGGCCAGCGTCCGCGCCTCGCCCTTCAGCGCCTCCGTCAGGCCCTCCGCCGCCGCCTTGCGCCGCGCGGGCTTGGGATCGGACAGGCGGTTCAGCGCCTCGGCCAGCGTCAGCCCCTCCTTGCCGACCTTCAGCGCCGCCAAGGTCTCGTCGAAAAGACGCGGCCACTGGGCCGAGATCGGCATCCGCTCCGCCAGATAGGTCTCCAGCTCCGGCGACAGCTCGTGCGGCTTCTGCGCCCTCACGCGCCGCAGCCACGGCCGCCACCGCGCGACCCCCGCATGCGCAGCCAGCGCCGCCTCGATCTCGGCCTCCTCCAGCCGGTTGATCTCCAGCGTCAGCCAGACGGTCGGCGTGGCCACGGCCGTGATCTTCTCCCGCACGTCCGCCTCGAACCCCTGCGCCGCCGCGTCGTCCCGCGCGGTCGAGGCGGCGAGGAAGGCATAGGCGGCGATCCCGCCCAGCGCGTCCGACGCCTGCTCGTAAAGGGCGATCGCCCGGTCCAGCCGCGCGCTGAGCTCCGCCGGCTCGCCCCGCGCCGCGACCAGCTCGCCCTCCAGCCCGCCCATCTCCGCCACCGCCGCCCGCGCGGCCTCCAGATCGGCGGCGATCCGCGCGTCCTCGCGCGAGGCGTACAGGTCGGACAGGTCCCACAGCGGGGCGTCGGCGTCGGGGCTCTTGAAGGGCGCGTTCATGCCGACTGGTATGGGGGGCGGGTCCGAGCGGGGCAAGTCACCCGCGACGGTCAGCCCTCTCCCGCCGGGAGAGGGTCCGCACTCCCCCACTCCGCGTCCCGCGCCGTCTCATAAGCGTCGCGCACGCCCTGTCTCGGCAGGTCGGCGCCCAGCAGCGCCACCTGCGCGGCCCACACCTCCGACACGCCGCGCACCGTGTCGGTGACCCAGCCCGGGGCCTGTTGCCGCGACCAGTTGGGCACGGAGCCGGCGTTGAAGATGGCCATGAAGACCGTCACCACCAGGATCACCCGCGTGGTCCAGCGGCGGTCGCGGGCGGCCAGACCCTCGTCGTCGGGCGGCGGCCCCGGCGGAAAGGCGAACCGGGCCATGGCCTTCAGCCGGTTTTCCCGCTCGATCAGGTCGTGGGCGTCCGCCTTCTCGTTCCAGTCGCTGGGCGGATCGGGCTCCGGCGCGGCGGCCGCGACGGCCAGAGGCACGACCACGGCCGGCTCCGCCAAGGGCGCCACAACCGGCTCAGGCTCCGCCGCGGTGACTAGCGCGGGCGCGGGCTCCAGCGGCGGGAACGGCGAAAACGCCGGCTGCCCCCCGAAGACGGGAAACGGATCGGGCCGCTCGGTCTCTTCCGGAGGGTGGGGGGCGTTCGGGTCGGTCGGTCCGGTCATCGCGCGCCTCCCGTCAGAACTGGAAATAGATGAAGGGCGCCACGCCCTCGGGCCGCACCGCCTCGATCAGCAGGAAGGCCGCGCCGATCAGCAGCCCCAGGGTGATCGACGGCGCCGCCTGCAGCCGCGCCGTCATCCCCTCCACCGCGCGCGGCGGCAGCCAGTGCATGCCCAACCCAACGACGATCAGACCGACCATGAAAGGCGTCGCCAGCTCCGCCGGCCCCATCCGCCCCAGTCCCTGCAGCATGGCCACCGCCAGGTCGAAGGTCTCGGCCCGGAACAGGATCCACCCCAGGCAGACGACGTGGAAGGTGATCAGCACGCCCAGCCACATCGGGATCACCTTGCGATCGCCGAACGCCTTCTTGCCGACGCGCTCCACCACCTGCGCCCCGCCGTGCAGCGCGCCCCACAGCACGAAGGTCCACGCCGCGCCGTGCCACAGGCCGCCCAGCAGCATGGTGATCATCACGTTGACGCTGGAGCTGAACGTCCCCTTCCGCCCGCCGCCCAGCGGCACGTACAGATAGTCCCGCAGCCAGCTGGACAGGCTGATGTGCCACCGCCGCCAGAACTGCTGCATCGAGTGCGCCCGATACGGCTGGTCGAAATTGCGCGGGAAGGAATAGCCCAGCAGCGCCGCGATCCCGATCGCCATGTCCGAATAGGCCGAGAAGTCGCAGTAGATCTGCACCGCATAGCCATAGACCGCCGCCGCGACGTCCAGCGCCGAATATGCGGAGGGATCGAAGAACACCGGGTCCACCAGCCGCACGGCCAGCTCCGACGCGATCACCGTCTTCTTGAACAGGCCCCATACGATCAGCAGTAGGCCGTGCGTCGCCATCTCGCGCGTCAGGCGCGGCGTCCGGTCGAACTGCGGCAGCAGATCGGACGCCCGCACGATCGGCCCGGCGACCAGATGCGGGAAGAAGCTCATCAGCAGCATCACGTCCAGCAGGCTCTTGGCCGGCTCGGTCGTGCGCCGATGCACGTCGACGACGTAGCTGATGCCCTGGAATGTGAAGAAGGAAATCCCGACCGGCAGGATCACCTGCAGCAGCGGCAGGTCCCGCTCCCAGCCGACCCGCGCCAGCAGCTGACCCATCTCCTCGACGAAGAAGCCGTAGTATTTGAAGAAGCCCAGGATCAGCAGGTTGACCGCCACCCCCAGAGCGACCAGCCATTTCCGCGTCGAGGGCTGCTCCTTGCGCGCGATCAGCGCCGCCACGCCCCAGTTCAGCACCGCCGACAGGATCAGCAGGCCGACGAACCTCCAGTCCCACTGGGCGTAGAAGAACCAGCTGGCCAGCAGCAGGAACAGCTTGCGCCGCCCGTTCTCGCGATCGAGCGACCACGAGGTGAAATAGACGAACAGGAAGAAGACGCCGAAGGCGAGCGTCGGGAACAGCATCCTACTGCGCCTCGACCCGACCGGCCTTCCAGGCGTCGTAGGCGCCGATCAGGTCGTCGGCCAGCAGGCCGCCGATCCACTCGCCCCCGGCCGAGGTGAAGTGCACCCGGTCGCCGCGCATCATCGGGTCGCGCGCCGTGGCCAGCCGCTCCGCCGAACACTCTCCGCCCATCCGCCCCTGCCAGTCCCAGAACGCGACGCCCGTCTCGGCCGCGACCCGGCGTTGCAAGTCGCGCACCCGCGCCAGGCTGCGCGGCGGCCCGCGCTCGGCCACGCCGGGACAGGTCGTCGCCTCGCCCCGCCTCAGGGCGTCGGGGGCGCCCAGGATCAGGATCGCCGCGTCCGGCGCGAACCGTTTCAGCCGCCAGATCTGGTCGCGCAGCCGGCTCTCGTAGGCGAACAGGTCCAGCCCGTCGTCGAACCCGTCGTTGGTGCCGTAGGCCAGGATGATCAGATGGGGGTTCAGCGGCTCCAGCTCACCCCGCACCGTTGCCTCGTCCCGCGCCGCGAAGTCGGCCAGGGTCTCGCCCACGTGCCCCACGTTCGACAGGATCAACCCCGGCGTCGGCCCCTCCAGCCACACCCCGTCCAGCCCGCCGTCCGCCGTCCGCGACGTCAGCTTCAGCGTCCGCGCCCCCGCCGCGATCGGCATGAAGCGGCAGCGCGAGCCCAGGATCTGCGCCGGCTCCGGCCTCGCCCCGTCCGCCGCCACGTCCCACAGCCCGTCCCGCCCGCACAGGCCCAGACGCGTCGTCTCCGCCTCCGGATCCAGCGCCAGCGTCAGCACGTCGCCCGCCCCGGGCCGCGCCGGTCCGCCGAATAGCCCGGTGCGCTCCGCATTCACATAGCCGCCCACCCGCGCCGGCCGCGGCGCCCAGCTCCATCCGGTCGCCGTCACCACCACCTGGCGCGGGGCATAGCCGTCGAACGGCACGCCCGGCGCCACATAGCCGCGTCCGCCGCGCCCGAACCGCCCCTGCAGACGGCTGCGCACCGTGCCGGGGATCACCTCGCCCGCCGTGTGGCTGTCGCCGATCTGCAGCACGTGCACCTTAATCGGCTCGCCCGCCTCCAGCGCCGCCAGATCCTCGAACCACGGCGCCAGCGTTTCGGCTCCGCACAAACCGCCCGAACAGGTCTGCGCCGCCGCCGGCCCGGCCAGCGCCAGCAGGGCCGCCGCCAGCAGGGCTCTCACTCCGCAAGTCCCGCGTCGCGCCGGATCGCCGCCTCGACCGGCCCGGCCAGCCGCAGATAGCCGTCCATGCTCATGTGGATGCCGTCGTTGGCCCGCATCAGCTTCCGCCGTCCGCCGACTTCGGCATAGGGCATGTAGTCGCCGCTCGTGTCCGACGTCAGGCTGACCGTTTCGATGTAGGGCACGCCCAGCGCCTTCATCCGCGCCTCGACCACCTCGTTGACGATCGCCATGCGCCCGTCGAAGCCGTCGCGCTTCATGCGCGGCATGCCGACCCAGTAGACGACCACGCCCCGCGACTGGAACAGCCCGACCAGATCGTCGATCCGGCGGCCATAGGCGGCCTTCCACCCCGGCGTGCCGAAGTCGTGGATTGTGCCGCCCTCGTCGATGCCCTGGGCGTCGTTGGTGCCGAACACCACCACCGCCACGTCGACCGGCGTCTCGTCCAGCTGACGCTGGGTCTTGGCCTGGATGTTCACGTAGTCGTAGCGCGACAGGCCGGTCGAGACCTCGCTGAACTTGGTCACCTCGACGCTCGCGTCGTTCCGGAACTCGCGGTACAGGGCCGCCCAGACGCCGTCGCCCATGCTGTCGCCGAACACGCCGACCCGCAGGTTCCCGGCCTTGGCCTTCAGCCCCGACGCGTCCTGAACCTGCACCACAGGCTGGGCCGGCGCCGGCGCCGCGGCCGGCGTCTCGGCGGCCGGCGGACTGGCCGAGGCGTTCGCATGCCCGCCCAGCATCAGCGTCGGCGACCTCAGCCAGGCGCGGCCGTCCGGCGTCAGGGCCAGCCCGCCCACCACGCCCGCCACGAACACCGCGGTCACAGTATTGACGCCGAACTTCACGCCCGCCCCCGGTAAACCCTTTGGGCGCGCACCCTTACCCGAAATCCGCCGTTCCGCCACCGCGCGCCCGTCTCAGGCGAGAGGTCTGGTTAAGAGAACCGCCCCTCGGCCCAGCGCGCCGCCAGATATCCGCCGGTGGCCGTCACCGCCGTCAGGGCCGTACCCCAGACCATGTCGATCATCGTCAGCCGCGTCGACCACACCGACAGCGTCGCCTGGTTGGTCAGGTCATAGGTGCCGTAGGCGATCAGCCCCAGCACCGCCCCGTTGATCAGGGCGCGCGTCCACGCCCCGTCCTTAAGCGCCGGCGCGATGGCGAAGAAGCAGATGCCGAAGATGTACAGCAGGTAGAAAGCCACCGCCGCCTTCATGTCCGGCTTGTCCGCCATGATCGACCCGATCACCGGTCGGTACAGACGGTCCGCCATCGTCGTCAGCCAGACGGCGTCGATCGCCGCCATGGTGATCGCCGCGCCCAGATACCCCGCGACCCACTTCATCATCGTCTCAGCCCTCCGTCGGCTTCAGCCGATAATGGCTGACCGCCCAGGTGTTTCCGTCGTCGTTGCCGAACAGGCCCGCGGTGGCCAGGTAGAACCGCCGCCAGCGTCGCCGCCACAGCTTCCAGTCCTCGCCATAGGTCCCGCGCATCAGCTCCGACACGCGGTCCACGTTCAGGTCCATGTTCTTCAGCCAGTGCTCGGCCGTCCGCCGATAGTGGACCCCGTTCCAGGTCCACTCCTGCTCCACCTCGAACAGGTCCGGAAACTGCCGCACCAGGCCCTTGGACGGCATCACCCCGCCGGTGAAGAAGTGCTGGGCGATGAAGTCGCCGCTGTCGGTGTGATCGAACCGGTAGGGGGCGTCCCTGTGGGTGAAGATGTGGATGAACATCCGCCCGTTCGGTTTCAGCCAGCCCTTCGCCCGCGTCAGCAGCGCCCGCCAGTTGGCCATGTGCTCGAACATCTCGACGGAGACGATGCGGTCGAACCGCTCGTGCTCCGCCACCTCCGGCCGGAAGTCGTTCATGTCCTGGGTGATGACCGTCAGGTTGGTCAGGCCTCGCGCCGCCGCCTGCGCCTCGATGTGCCCGCGCTGGCCGTGGCTGTTCGACACCGCCGTGATCCGCGCGCGCGGATACCGCTCCGCCATCCACAGGCTCAGCGAACCCCAGCCGCAGCCCAGTTCCAGGATCCGCTGCCCGTCCTCAAGCCCCGCGTGCTCGCAGGTTTCGGTCAAGGCCAGCGCCTCCGCCTCGGCCAGCGTCTCCGACCCCGTCGGATACAGGCAGCAGGAATACTTCAGCCGCGGCCCCAGGCAGATGCGGAAGAACTCCGGCGGCAGTTCATAGTGCTGGGCGTTGGCCGCGTCGGCGTGCTCGGCCACGGCCCGCTTGGCCATGTCGGCGGCGAAGGCGGCCTCGTCGTGCGGGCCCTCCCGATCCAGCCGCTTGCGCGCCTCGGTCACCAGGGCGGCGATCGCCGGCCGCGTCACGAAATCGGGAAAGGGCGCGTCCTGCATGTTGCGGATGGCGGCTGTGGCCGGATTCATGTGTTGATTTCGTCCCCTGATCGACCTTGACGCCCGCGACCAACGCGCACGCCCGCGGACCGGCTCCGCTTGTGCGTCATTACTACGCGACGAGTCTTGTGTCGGATGCCCGACATCCATGACATGAGGCGTAACGTAGCTGCCACGAAGCCTGATCCGCCGAGGCGAGGCCGCATCGCGGTTCCGCAAATGCGGTGAATCAGGTTCCGGGATCGATGCGCGCAGATCTGGAGACGCCATGACCACCTTCGCCGTCACGAACGCCACTCGCAAACGGATCGCCGTCGTGGGATCGGGCATTTCGGGACTGTCGGCCGCGTGGCTCCTGTCGAAGGTTCACGACGTCACCCTGTTCGAGGCGGACGACCGGCTCGGCGGCCACTCCAACACCGTGGACGCGCCCTCCCCCGCCGGCCCCGTCGCGGTCGACACCGGCTTCATCGTCTTCAACGAGGCGAACTATCCCAATCTGACCGCCCTGCTGGCCCACCTCGGCGTGGCGACCAAGCCGGCGCTGATGTCCTTCGCCGTCACCATCGACGAGGGCGCGCTGGAATACTGCACCCAGGGCCTGCGGGCCCTGTTCGCCCAGAAGCGCAACTGGGCCAGCCCCCGCTTCTGGCGGATGATCGGGGACATCCTGCGCTTCCAGAAGGAGGCGCCCCGGCAACTTTCGGAATTGGAGGCCAGCGGCGAGAGCCTCGACGCCTGGCTGGGCCGCTGCGGCTACGGCCCGATGTTCCGCGACGCCTATCTGCTGCCCCAGGCCGCCGCCATCTGGTCCTGCACGCTGGAGCAGATGACCGACTATCCGGCCGCGGCCTTCGTCCGGTTCTACATGAACCACAACCTCCTGACCTACGACCTGCGGCCGACCTGGCGCACCATCGACGGCGGCAGCCGCGAATACGTCGATCGTCTGGGGCAGGCGCTGGAAGGCCGCGTCGTCACCGGCGCCCGCATCGCCGGCGTGGTCCGCGATCAGGACGGCGCCGCCCTGCGCATGGCCGACGGCGCCCTGCACCGTTTCGACGAGGTCGTGCTGGCCACCCATTCCGACCAGGCCCTGCGCCTGCTGGAGGCGCCGACCGTCGAGGAGCGCCGCCTTCTGGGCGCCATCCCCTATCGCGCCAACCGCGCCGTCCTGCACCGCGACGTCTCGTTGATGCCGCGCCGCCGCAAGGCCTGGGCCGCCTGGACCCACATGGGGCGCTCCGACCGTGCGGGCGAGGGCGGCGTCACCTACTGGATGAACGAGCTCCAGTCCCTGCCCGGCCCGCCCCTGTTCGTCAGCCTGAATCCGGCTCGCGAGCCGGACCCCGAACTTGTCATCGGCGAATGGGACTATGAGCATCCCGTCTTCGACGTCGCCGGCGTCGCGGCGCAAAAGGAACTCTGGAGCCTGCAGGGACAGGGCGGCGTCTGGTTCGCCGGCGCCTGGTTCGGCGCGGGCTTCCACGAGGACGGCTTGCAAGCCGGCCTCGCTGTCGCCGAGGCCATCGGCGGCGTCCGCCGTCCTTGGCGGGTCGAGAACGAAAGCGGCCGCATCCACCTGAAGCCCGCCCCCGCCCCGCTGGCCGAGGCGGCGTGACGGCGGCGTCCGCCCTCTACGTCGGTCACGTCGTCCACCGCCGGCTGGCCGACTTCGACCACCGCCTGCGCTATCGCACATGGATGCTGCTGATCGACCTCGACGCGATCGAGGCCGAGCGTCCGAGACTGCTGTCGCGGCGCCCGTTCTCCCTGCTGTCATGGCGCGCGACCGACCACGGCGACGGCTCCGCCACGCCCCTCCGCCTCCAGATCGAGACTGCCCTCGCCCTGGCGGGCATCCAGATCGACGGCGGCCCGATCCGCCTGCTGACCATGCCACGCGTGCTCGGCTACGGCTTCAACCCGATCAGCGTGTATTTCGCCCACGGCCCCGACGGCGTCCTGCGCGGACTGGTGCACGAGGTCACCAACACCTTCGGCGAGCGGCACAGCTACGCCATGCCCGCCGGCCTCGCGCCGGACGGTCAGGCCCGACACGCGACGGACAAAACCCATTTCGTCTCCCCCTACATGGATCAGGCCCTGACCTATGAGTTCGAGGTCCACGCCCCCGACGACCGCGTCTCCGTCGCCATCCTGGCGAAGCGCGCCGGCCGCCCCCTTTTGACCGCCTCCTTCGCGGGCGAGCGCCGCCCCCTGACCGACGCGTCTCTCGCCCGCCTGTTCGTCACTCACGCCCTGCTCACCTTCAAGGTCACCGCCGCCATCCACTGGGAGGCGCTGAAGATGATGCTCAAGGGCGCCCGCTACCGGCACCGGCCGAACGCTCCCGATCATCCGGTGACGGTGGGCCGCGCGTGAATGTCCTTCTCCTCTCGTGGGAGAGGGAATTTCCAGCGGCCATCCGCGCGCAGTTATGACGATCCCGTCCGTCTTTCCGGGCCTTTTCAACGCGTTGGATTTTTCTCGCCCCGTTTTTCCGACGTCGGTTTCGGGGTGATGCAGCATCTGGGAGTTCCGTCGCGGGGGAGGGCGCAAGGCCTTGCGAGCTTGTCGCGGCGGGAGCGGTTCGAGCGGGGGCCGACCGGGACGTTTCATCGTCACGGGAGGCCGGTGCTTCGGCCCTGTCGGGCGTTCCGCGGTCCTCCTGCCCTCAAGCAGCGAGCGCCCGCGGCGCGAGCGGTAGGGCCCAACAAGGCATCATGGCGCGTCACGGGAAGGCGCGCGTCCGGGTCCGGGGTTCGCAAGTCTCCCGCCCGCCCGCCGGGGGCGCGTCCGTTAGTCGCGAAGCAGCGGCGCTATGCGGTGGTTCCGGCCACCTCGGACAGCTCCTGATCAGACGAACCGCGCGGAGCGCTCTGCCTTCGTCGAAACGGTAACAACACACACAGCATCCGGGCGAAGGCCCGGCGCTCCGCCCGCCCTCCCCACCTTCCGCCCGTCGGCAGAGGGCGCTTGCGCTTGCCCGAAACGCGCCCTCGCCCTAGAGACGAAGCAAGCGCGCCGATATTCATCAGGCGATGAAAAGCACGAGGAGCCGCATGCGGAAGATCTTCCCGGACGCCAGGTCCGCGCTTGAGGGCCTGACCTTCGACGGCATGACCGTCATGTCGGGCGGCTTCGGCCTGTGCGGCATTCCCGAGAACCTGATCGCCGCCCTGCGCGACACGGGCGTAAAGGGGATCACCGTCATCTCCAACAACGCCGGCGTCGACGGCTTCGGCCTCGGTCAGCTGCTGGAGACGCGCCAGATCGCCAAGATGATCTCGTCCTACGTCGGCGAGAACAAGGAGTTCGAGCGCCAGTACCTGGCCGGCGAGCTGGAGCTGGAGTTCAATCCGCAAGGAACACTCGCCGAGCGCATCCGCGCGGGCGGCGCGGGCATCCCGGCCTTCTTCACCGCCACCGGCGTCGGCACCCTGGTCGCCGAGGGCAAGGAGGTCCGCACCTTCGACGGCCGCGACTACGTCATGGAGACCGGGCTGGTCGCCGATCTGTCGATCGTCAAGGCGTGGAAGGCCGACGAGCGCGGCAACCTCGTGTTCCGCAAGACCGCCCGCAACTTCAACCCGATGATGGCCACCGCCGGCAAGGTCACCGTCGTCGAGGTCGAGGAGATCGTCCCGACCGGCTCGCTGGCCCCCGATCAGATCCACACGCCCGGCATCTACGTCGACCGCCTGATCCAGGGCACGTTCGAAAAACGCATCGAACAGCGTACCGTGAGGGCGCGCGAGAGCGCCTGACCAGCAATCCGTGGGGGAAGCCAGATGTCCGAGAACTCCAACGATCACCTGATGAAGAGCATCAGCGACAAGCTCACCTGGGCGCTGATCTTCCTCTTCATCATCATGCTGAACACCTGCTCGCTCAGCGACGACATCGAAGACGCCATCCGTGACCGCCGCGACGCACCGGCGCCGGCCGCTCCGGCCCCCGCCCCGACTCCTGCCCCAACCCAAGGCTGACGATGCCCCGCACCCGCGACCAACTCGCCGCCCGCGCCGCCCAGGAGCTGCAGGACGGCTTCTACGTGAACCTCGGCATCGGCATTCCGACGCTGGTGGCCAACCACATCCCGGCGGGCATGGAGGTCACGCTCCAGTCCGAGAACGGCATGCTCGGCATGGGGCCCTTCCCCTATGACGACGAGGTCGACCCCGACCTGATCAACGCCGGCAAGCAGACGATCACGGAGATCCCGGAGAGCAGCTATTTCTCTTCGGCCGACAGCTTCGCCATGATCCGCGGCGGCCACATCAACCTGTCGATCCTCGGCGCCATGGAAGTCGCCCAGAACGGCGACATCGCCAACTGGATGATCCCCGGAAAGCTGGTGAAGGGCATGGGCGGCGCCATGGATCTGGTCGCCGGCGTCAAGCGCGTGGTCGTGGTCATGGAGCACGCCAACAAGCACGGCCAGTCCAAGGTGCTGAAGTCCTGCACCCTGCCCCTGACGGGCACGGGCGTGGTCAGCCGCGTCATCACCGACCTGGCCACCTTCGACGTCAAGCCCGACGGCTCGGGCCTGGTCCTGATCGAGCTGGCCGACGGCGTGACCCTGGACGAGGTCGCGCAGAAGACCGAGGCCGCCTACGAAATTGCCCCTCAGTTGAAAACCGTCGCATAGTCCTTCGCGTCCGCGCATCGTCTGCGGAAACGGGGGAGAACGGGACATGGCGGACGGCGCGAACCTGCGGGCGGGCGGACTTCCGGCCCCCGATCCCGCGCGCGTCGAGGCCCTGCGCGTCGCGCTGGACCCCGCCTCGCCGGAGAATTTCGGGGAAGCCGAGCGCGAGGCGGTCACCGACCTGCTGGACCGCATCGTCTCCGACGTCCGCACCGGCGACCTGACCGAGGCGCGTGCCCGGCTGACCCACCTCGATGCAGCCTTGACCCGCCTCGACGTCGGCGCGCTGGAGCCGCGGCGCGGCCTCGCCGGCCTGTTCGACGGCCGCGGAAAGCGCCTCCGCGCCTTCCGCGAAACCTTCGCCGAGGTCGGACGCGGCCTCGCCGACACCGCGTCCGACCTCGCCGAACGCGCAGGGGCCGTTGCCCGCCGCGACGCCGCGCTGGAAACTCTGTGGGCAGAGCTGCGCGGGGCGCTGGAGGCGCTGAACGCCCATCTGGCCGCCGCCGTGGGCGTCCTCTCTCCCGCCCCGCCCGGTGACGAGGCCGATCCCCACGCGGCGCTGCGGGCCCGGACCCGCGACCTGATCGCCTGCCGCGACGCCGCCCTCGCCGCCCTGCCCCGCCTCCGCACCGCCCAGAACGCGGATGCTTCGGCCGTCGCGGCGCTTGAGCGCTGCACCGTCGCCGTGGAGGCTTGGAAGACCGAATGGACTGACGCCCTCGGCCTCGCCGGTCGTCGACCGAAGAAGGTGCGCCCCGATCCCGTGCGCCTGAACAAGGCACGTCAGGCCCTCGCCGACGCATCGACCCAGGCCGCCGCCCGCATCGACGCTTCGCTGAAGCGCCGCACGGCCGTGACGACCGAACTTCAGAACCTGCGCCGGTCGATCTAGGGCCGCGCCGTGCTCTCGATCCAGCCGGCGATCTGCTCGGCCAGGTCGCGCGAACCGGCGTCATAGGCCGCCACGATGGCCGACACGCGGTTGTCCGCCGCCGGCGTCTGCACCGTGAACGTCCGCTCCGCCTCGATCTCGCGATCCGGCAGGCCGACCAGACGGGCCCGCACGGTCATCACCACCACGGGCGCCGCGCCGGGCGCCGCATAGCGCGTCTCGAACGTCGAGGCGTCGACGTCCAGCGCCACGTCGCCCTGCGCCAGATCCCGCGCGCCGATCAGCCGGATGCGCCCGCCTCGGCTCGCCACCGCGCCCTGCAGCGCCGAGGCGAACAGGGCGTCCGCCGGCTCGACCCAGCGCGCCCCCTTCAGATAGGCCGCCTCGGTGCCCGTGATGGTCAGGATGCGGTCGCCCTCGGCCGACTCCGGAAAGGTCACGCGGCGCACAGCCACGTCCACTGCGCCCGCCGCCTCACCGCCCGTCGGCGGCTCCATCGCCGCGCCGAAACGGTACATCTGGACCGGGTCCGGCGACGACAGCAGGGCGCAGGCGGAAAGGCTCGCGGCCACGACCGCGATCGACAGGAAACGGATCGCGGCTGCACCTCCAGCTCCTTGGTGGGCGGTCGCCCGATGAAGTCGCGCGGGCTGGACCGGACCTCGTCGATCAGGTCCTCCAGCGACTCCGTCGCCGCCTCCAGGCCCGCGATCGCCCGCTCCAGCTGCGGCAGGCCGTTGTCGGCGAAGTCGCCCAGCGGCTGCTCCAGGTTCGACACCGTCCGGTTCACCGACGCCGCCGCCTGCTGCGCCTCGGCCGTGGCCGCGTTCAGATTGGCGATGGCCTGACGGCCGTCGGTTTCGACCAGTCGACGCGCCTCCGCACCGAGAGCCGTGTATTCGGCGAGCGCCTCATTGGCCTTGATGAGCGCCTGCTCCAGCTGCTCCAGCATGCCCTTGCGCGCCTCCAGCTCGGCCGTCAGCGACTCGATGTTGCGCAGGGACGTCGAGAAGCTGCGGATGTTGTCGTCGCTCAGCACCCGGTTGATCCGGTTCAGCGCGTCCACCGTCTGCGCCAGAACCGTGCCCGACCCGCTCAGCAGCTCGGCGATCGGGCTGGGCTGGCTCTGGATCACCGGCACGACGTTGTCGGGATACTGGGTCTTCAGCAGCGGCCGCCCGTCGGTGCCGGCGGTGATCTGGATGTAGTTCAGGCCCGTGATGCCCTGCGGTTCCAGTTGCGCGCGGCTGTCGACGCGGATGGGCGTCGTCGCGTCCACGCGGATGCGGGCGACGACCTGATTGCCCTTGCGGGGGTCCAGCCTCAGGTCCGTCACCTCACCCACGCGGATGCCGTTGAAATGCACCTCGCCGCCCTCCGACAGGCCGCGCACAGGGCCGTAGAAGACGATGTCGTATTGGTCGAACTCATTGTTGAACGACAGACGGGCCAGCCAGATCGAGAACACCGCCAGCGCCGCCAGAAGGGCGACTGTGGCGATGCCGACGGCGGCGTAGTGGGCGTCTCTTTCCATCGTCGTCCTCAGGCGGCCTTGGCGGCGCGACCACGCGGACCCAGGAAGTATTCCTTGATCCACGGATGATCGGAACGCTCAAGCTCGGAAACGGTCGCCTTGGCGACCACGCGTTTGTCGGCCAGCACCGCCACTTTGTCGGTGATCGCGTACAGGCTGTCGAGATCGTGGGTGATCATGAAGACCGTCAGGCCCAGGTCGTCCGCCAGCTGGCGGATCAGCTCGTCGAACGCCGCAGCCCCGATCGGATCCAGCCCGGCCGTCGGTTCGTCGAGGAACAGCAGCTCGGGATCCAGAGCCAGCGCCCTCGCAAGGCCGACCCGCTTCTTCATGCCGCCGGACAACTCAGCAGGCTTCAGATGATGCGCCTCGGGCTTCAGGCCCACCATGGCGATCTTCATCTCGGCGATCTCATCGATCATCGGCAATGGCAGGCGCGTGTGCTCCACCAGCGGTGCGGCCACATTCTGCAGAACCGTCAACGACGAGAACAGCGCCCCGCTCTGGAACAGGACGCCTGTGCGTCGCTCCACGTCGGCCGCCTCCTGCTTCGACAGGGTCGCCATGTCGCGACCGAAGATCGAGACCGAACCGCCTTCCGGCTCCTTCAGGCCGATGATCGTGTTGAGCAGCACGGTCTTGCCGGTGCCCGACCCGCCGACGACGCCCAGCACCTCGCCGCGCTCCACGCTGAGGTTCAGATCGTCATGAATGACGTGGTCGCCGAACTGGCTGAGCAGGCCGTGCACCTCGATGAGCGTCTCACTGGGCGCCGTCACAGGTTCAGCTCCAGATAGATCAGGGCGAACACGGCATCGAGGAAGATGATGGCGAAGATCGCCTGCACCACCGCCGCCGTCACCCGCCGCCCCAGGCTCTCGACGTCGCCCGCCACCGCCATCCCCTGCCGACAGCCGATCGCGGCCACGACCAGGGCGAAGACCGGCGCCTTCGACAGACCGACCATGGCGTGTTGAAACATGTTCGGATCGTCCTGCAGCCGCTGCATGAAGAAGGCCGGCCCCAGGTTCAGCGAACTCCACGTCACCAAAAGGCCGCCGAATAGCCCCGCGATCATCGCCGCGAACGTCAGCAGCGGCAGCATGATCAGAAGCGCCGCCAATCGTGGGATGACCAGAGCCTGAAAGGCGTTGACGCCCATGACCTGCATGGCGTCGATCTCCTGGTTCATCCGCATCGACCCCACTTCGGCGGCGAAGGCGGAGGCGGAACGTCCGGCCAGCAGAACTGCGGTGATCACGACGGCGAACTCGCGCAACACCGACACGCCGATCAGTTGCACGGCGAACACGCCGGCGCCGAACTGGGTCAGCAGATCGACGCCAAGGAAGGCCACCACCGCCCCGATGAAGAAGTTCGTCACCATGACGATGGGCAAGGCGTCCAGTCCGGCCCGCTCCGCCTGGCTGACCCACGCGGCCCAGCGGATGCGGCCGGGATGCTTCAGCGCCGTTCCGGTCGCCGCGATCAGACGCCCGAGAAAGGCCAGCGAACGCGTCGCCTCGGCGGCGAAATCGTGCACGCCGTGGCCGATCTTGGAGAAGGTGCGCGTGAAGGCGTCCGGCTTTCGTCGCGGCGGGGCGCTTTGTCGCTCAAGGCGTTCGACCAGAGCATAGATGCGGCCCGCTTCCGGTCTGGACGTCCAATGCCCGTCGGAAAGCCCCGCGGCGCCTCCTTGAACGAGAGCGAGAGCCCCGGCGGTGTCGAAGCGTTGGAGGTCGTCGAGGTTCAGTCGGGAAACCTTGCGGCCTTCCAGCGCCGTTTCAAGGCGCTTGCCGGTCCGTCCGAGCGACGTGGTCGTCCAGTCGCCCGTCAGCGTCAGGCGAGCGCCGTCTTCCGCCTCCTCCAGTTGGAAGTCCGCTCTCGCCATGCGTTCTGCTTAAAGCGAGCCGCGGTTTCTGACCATACGACGCAAACTCGCGTCAGCGCAGGAGGTTCAACAGCGATACCTGGCGAAGCTGGTTGATCACCTGGGCGGACGCCTGCATGGCCACCTGCGACAGCTCCAGATCCGTCAGAGCCTTGGCCAGATCTGCGTCGGTCCTCTCGGAAACCAGGGCCTCAAGCGCATCCCTTTGATCCTCTTGGGCCTTCAGCACGTCGTCGACGCGGTTCTGGATGGACCCGTTGCGGGCGGCCCGGTCCGTGATGGCCTCGCGCGCATCGTCGAGACGCGCGAGGCGCGCGGTGAGGAAGTCGCGAGTGGCGTCATCCAGCGGACCGGTGATCGGCGTCGTCTCGTGGCGTCTCTGAATCTCGTGGAAGATGCGGAAGAGGTCAGCGCCCAGATCGTCGGCGAGGAAACCCGTTTCCAGGGTCGTGCCCTCGTCCAGACGCGACACCTGAACGAGGGCGTCGTTGACGAAGCCGTCGTCCGGATCGACCAGGGCGGACAGTTCCGCGAGGGTCCGGGGGGTCACCGGCGCTTCGGCCGACGCACCGCCCGCGAACAGATAGCGGCCCTGATGCTTGGCGTTCAGTCCGTCCAGCGAGATCTGGAACTGTCCCTGGAGTTCCAGCATCAGACCGTCGAGGCGGCCGGAGGCGAGGGCTCCGGCGATCGCCTCGCGGGCCCCGGCGGCCCCGTCGGCCACGCGGCCGAGCGCGAGATTCTGGCTGGACAGACGCGCCGCCGCGGCCTTGCCAG
The DNA here is from genome assembly GCA_019748055.1 of Caulobacteraceae bacterium. GTDB lineage: Bacteria > Pseudomonadota > Alphaproteobacteria > Caulobacterales > Caulobacteraceae > Brevundimonas. The sequence goes on from JAIEQC010000012.1 coordinate 28,195, forward strand.
CGTCGATGAAACCGCCGATCCGGCTCTGGGCCGACTTGAGCGCGGTGAGGGACTCCGAAGACCGCCCGAAACCCACGAGGTCGGTCGCGTTCTTCTGGGTCGAGACCCTCTGCTGGGCCTCTTGCGAGCGCAGCTGCGACCCCATCAGGTCAAGCAGGGCCGACTGGTAATTGCCGAAGGTGGAAACCCGCATCACACGATCCCCAGAAGGACGTCGTAAAGATCCTTGGCCGCCTGGATCAGCCGCGCCGAGGCGTTGAAGGCCTGCTGATAAGTGGTCATCAGCACCAGTTCCTCGTCCAGGTTCACGCCCTCGTGGGCGCGCTGACGCCCGTACGCCTCGGTCCGCAGGGCCTCCGCGCTCTCGGCGCGGCTCTTCGCCACGGCCGCGCGGCCGCCGACGTCGCCGGCCAGCTCCGACGCATAGCGGGACACCGACGAGGCCCCGCCCACCGATTCCCCCGCCGCGTCGAACACGCTGGAGATCTGCCCTGCGTCCGCGAGCACAAGACCGCCCCTGCCGTCCCCGGACGTGAACGCCCGGGCCCCGGTCGCCACGGCGAAATCAGCCTGAGCCAAGCCTAACAGCGCCGGATTGCGCCGGATGTCGGCCCGAAGGGCGAAACCGTCGGCGCGGGACGCGCGGACCCCCGCCCCGATCCCGAAAAGCTCGGTCATCGACAGGCCGGAAGCGGAGTGGCTGGTCCTGTCTTCGAGCACGGACAACCGCGGCGCGGGGGTGACGGCGCTCACGAAGGCCAGGGAACCGTCGGCACGCAGCTGGAACGTGCCCTGGCCGCCCAGGCCCGTCGCGGGACTGTTCAAGGCCGCCAGCATGTCCGCCATCGTTCCGCCGGCAGGAACGGCGACCGTCACGTCACGGATCCGTGCGCCGGTCTCGCCCGTCAGGCGCAGCGTCAACGTCTGGCCGGCCGTGAACCCGTGAGGGGACGTCGCCGACAACCCTGTGGCGTAAAGAGCCGGGCGATCGGTCGTCACGAGATCGTTCAGGCCGAAGAAGTGCGACAGCCCCATACCCAGCTTGCGCGCCGGCAGGGCCGGATCGTCGACGACCGCAACTCCCCGACCCGTCGTCGCGGTGACGCTGAGACGCCCCTCCACGAAGGTCGCCGTGCCGGAGGCCCCCAGTCGGGTGTTCAACTCGGCAAGGAAGCCCGACAGCGGCACGGTCGTGCCTCCAACATCCACGGATCCCGCGCCGTCGAAGTTCAGATCGACACGTGTCTGTACCACTCCGGCCGCATCGGTGATCAGAACGGCGGTCCGGCCGTTGAATCCGGCGAGCGCGACGTCCAGCGCAGAGCCCACGTTGCGCCCGGTCAGGCTCTGCGGCGCCGGCACGGCCGTGTTGGCGTTGTGCGCCCGGTTCAGTTCGTCGGCCGCGCGCGTGAGCAGCTCGGCCAAACGCTCCGCCGCCTGCGGCGCGTCGAGGTCGCGCAACTCGACCAGCCCCTTGATCTCGCCTGAGGTGACGCCGTCCAGAAGAGGCCGCTTCTGGCCCCTCGGCTCCGTGACCCAGATCTCGTTGAAGCTGCTCTCCGCGTTGATCACGCCGGCGCGCGCATAGTCGAGCGTGGCGTAGCCATCGCCCGCCAGCAGGGCCCCGCCGTTGGTCCGGATGGACACCCCGCCTACGTTCCGCTGCGAGACGCGCACGTCGAGGATGCCAGCCAACTCGTCGATGAGCTTGGCCTGCGCGGCCTCTGCTCCCGACGCGTCTTCGTTCACGACGGTGGCCTTGGCGATCTGGACGTTCAGGGACTCGATCTGCTGCAGCAGGCCGTTGGCGCGATCGACGGCGCTCTTGATGCGGCCGTCGGCGTCCTCACGCACGGATTGGATCTGGCGGGAAATCCGCGCGCCTTCATCGAAAAGCGACTGGATGCCGAAGATGGCCGCCTGACGCGCCGGCGAGGACGCGGGGTCCTCGGCCGTCGTGGCGAAGGCTGCGAACATCTCGTCGACCTGGGCGAAAAAGCCGCCCGTCCCGCCCGGGTCCCCGAACAGCCCCTGGATGCGGTCGAACAGTTCGTAGCGCACGCCCTGACGCTGGGCGTCGGCCGACGCAGACATGCTGGCGGCCTGCAGGAAGCGGTCGGTGGCCAGGCGCACCCGCGTGACCTCGACGCCTACGCCCACGCCTTGACTGACGAGTGAGCTCTGCTCGGCGACCTTGCGGACGTAGCCGGGCGTGTTGACGTTGGCCACATTGTCCGAAACGACGCGCAGCTGCATCTGGGCCGTCGTCAGGCCGGACTGGCCGGCGTTCATGATCGAGTTCAGAGACACCTTGCGTCTCCTGAACTGGGCAAAGCCTGCACCCGGACGCGCGAAATTTGCCGCCCTGACGCGTACGCCAAGTAGCTGAAATGCTTGATGTGTCGACTGATGCGTCGGGTCATGGACCGGATGGCGCGCAAGGACCGGACCAATCGGCCCGAGTGGCCGGCGCCGGGCAAAAACAGGTCCTGACACGGCAAGAATGGCCGCCGATGGCGAGCGACGAACGGCACGCCGCGGGAAGAATTTCTTCTTCTAAATCAGAATCCTGAATGTCGTCTCAGAGAGTGGCCCGGAGCTTGCGCCAGGCTCCGGAGACCCATGGGCGCAGCAGGCGCCGCCGCCATCACCTCCATTCCGGTGCTCGATGCTCGCCCAGAGCCTGTTCGCCCTCGCCACACCCGTCGCGCCCCAAGCCGGCGACGCACCCGTCGCCCCGGCGGACGGTGAGTTCGGCCGTCTGGTCGACGTGGCGACGCGTGCGGCGGAGCCACAAGGGGAGGCGCAACCCGATAAGCCCGCCGCCGCCGCCACCGACTGGACCGGTCCCCAGATCCTGCCGGGCGCGGACACCCAGTCCAAGATCAAGGGCGACCTGCACCCGAGGCCGGAGGTTCTTCCAGGGGAGCCGGGGCCCAAGACCGGGGACCAGCCGTCGCCCGACCCCGAAGTGCTTCCGGGCCCTTCCGCCGATCCGGCTTCGCCGCCGACCGCAGTCCTGACCAAGGCCGCACCGACGGAGGACGATCCCTCGCCTGAAATCCTGCCGACGTCGGTTGGTCCTGACGGGTCGCCGCGCCCAGAAATCCTGCCCTTCACCTTCGGACCCGGCGCCACGCCGCTCGAAAAGGCCGCGCCAGCTCAGACCGTTGCGGCCGACGCGCCGGCGGCGCCCTCTCCGGCCCAGGCGACGCCGACGACGACCGCCGACGCCATGCCCTTGCGCAGCGACGCGTTGGAAAGTCCGGCCGCCTCAAGCGCCGACGCTGAAGTCACGCCCTCCACGACCCCTGAGACGGCGACGAACCCCGCCCGGCCTGCGGCCGAATCCGCGAACGTCCCCATCCCGGAACGCACGGCCCCGGTCGGCACGAAGACGCCGACGGCACAGACGATGGAGCCCGCCCGCGTCGACCCGCCGCCTGCTACCGCGTCGGCCGATCCCACGATCGCGCCGTCGGTGGACCCCGGCACGCCGACGGCCCAGACCTCCATGGTCGGCCTGTCGCGCGTGGCGCATGAGACTCTGGCCGACCTGACGGCGCAGATCGTCAAACGACTGGAAGGCAAGGTCACCCGGTTCGAGATGGCCCTCACGCCCGAGGATCTGGGTCGCGTCGACGTCAGCCTGGAGATGGGCGAGGACGGCTCCCTGACCGCGCGCCTGGCCTTCGACACGCCCGCCGCCGCCGCCGAGATGCGCGCCCAGGTCGATCAGCTGCGCCGGCAGCTGGAGCAGGCCGGCTTCCAGCTGGCCCGCGACGCCCTGGGCTTCTCGCACCGCGACGGCTCCTCGCCCCAGCAGGACCGGTTCGAGCGCCGCCAGAACCGCGCCTTCGCCGCCGCCCGCGACCTGGCCGACCGCGTCGAAGCCGCCCCGCTGATTAACCTGTCCCTTTCGCTTGGATCGACGCGCGACCGCGTCGACGTGAAGGTCTGAACCCATGGTCGACGCCGTCACCACAGCCTCGGACGCCAGCAGCCGGATCGGCTCGAGCTCGGCCCTGCTGAGCCAGAATTTCGAGACCTTTCTGGCCCTTCTGACCGCACAGCTGAAGAACCAAGATCCGCTCTCGCCAGTCGACTCCAACGAGTTCACCGGCCAGCTGACCCAGATGGCCGGGGTCGAGCAGCAACTGCTGACCAACGACCTGTTGACCGCCATCCTGCAGGGACAGGGCGGCGGAGGGCTGACGGGAGCGACGACCTACATCGGGCGCGACGCGACCGCGGTCTGGTCGGCCGTTCGGGCCGAAAACGGATCGGCGACCTGGAGCTATGAGCTTGCGGGCGCGGCCTCGACCGCCAAGGTTCAGGTCTTCGACGCTTCCGGGCGCATGGTTCACGAAGCCGACGCTCCGGAGCGGGGCGACGGCGTTCATGACTTCACGTGGGACGGCGCCCAGGACGGCCAGGTCTACACTCTGAAGGTCACCGCGCAGGACGCCGGCGGCGGCGCCGTTCAGTCCCAAGTGCTGGTCCGCGGCCGCGTGACCGGCGTCGAGATGTACGACGGCCAGCCCTACCTCACGATCGGCACGTCGATCCTGCCGCTGTCGGCCGTGATCGCCGTCGAAGAAGCCCGGGCGGCCCCCGCAGAACCCGAAGCCGAGGCTTCGATCCTGTCCGCCCTCAATCCCATGAAACTGTTTTCGTAACGGAGCCGCGCCATGTCCATCAACAGCGCCCTTCTCGCCGGCGTGTCCGGCCTGACCGCCAACTCGGCGGCCCTCGCCGCCATTTCCCAGAATATCGCGAACGTGAACACCGTCGGCTACAAGCGCACGGCCGGTGAGTTCCAGACCGTGATCAACAGCCAGTCGCAAGGGGCCGGCTACTCCGCCGGCGGCGTCCTGGCCTCGGCCCGCCACTACACCAGCCAGAACGGCCAGCTGCAGCGCACGACCTCCTCGACCGACCTCGGCATCTCAGGGCAGGGCTTCTTCGTCGTCACGGAGAAGGCGGAAAACCTCGAGGTCACCGACAGCCGCCTGTTCACCCGCGCCGGCGCCTTCCGCGTCGACAACATGGGTTACCTGAAGAACACCGCCGGTCTGTATCTGCAGGGCTGGCCGGTCGACACCGAGGGGAACATCACGACGGACCCGTCCGACCTGAACCGCCTGCGGACGATCAACGTCGGCTCGGTCGGCGGCACGGCCGAGGCCACCACCCGCATCCAGCTGAACGCCAACATCAAGTCCAGCCAGACCGTGTCGGCTGAGGCCACAGCCGCTGCGGCGGTGCCTCCCGGCGCCGACGCCTATGACCCGCTGACCAACTCCATGGCCATGTGGGATCCCGAAACCGGGGCCGGCGTGAAGCCGGACTTCGAGCTGACGATCCCGGTGTCCGACTCCAAGGGCGGTCAGCGCACCATCGCCATCTCCTTCCTGAAGAGCACGACGCCGAACCAGTGGTATTCGGAAATCCGCGCGGTGCCGGCCGACGACATCGTGACCGGAGCGGGTCTGACGAACGGGCAGATCAAGACGGGTCTGGTCGCCTTCACCCAGGACGGACGCCTGGACGTCGACGCCATGGCGGCTCTCGGGGCCGCCGCTCTGTTCGACGATCCGGCCGCCGCCACGCTGACGTTCGGCGCTTCGGATTCCGGGGCTCCGGCCGCCGGCGCGGTCGCCTGGGCCCCCGGTCTGGGCATCGACGACCAGGTTCTCAGCTTCGACCTGACGGCCGCGGCGGGCGGCCTGACCCAGTACGACAGCGCCTCGGTCGTTCAGGCCGTGCTGACCAACGGCACCGCCTTCGGCAACCTGTCGGAGGTCAAGATCGACGAGACGGGCTTCGTCACCGCCATCTTCGACAACGGCGTGACGCGCCGCATCGCCCAGATCGCCGTCGCCACCTTCCCCAGCCCCGACGCCCTGCTGCAGACCAGCGGCAACGCCTATCGCGTCAGCCAAGGGTCAGGCACCTACAACCTGAAGACCGCCGGATCCGGCGGCGCAGGCACCATCGGCTCGTCCCAGCTCGAGGCCTCGACCGTCGATCTGTCGGCCGAGTTCACCGGCCTGATCACCACCCAGCGGGCCTATTCCGCCTCGTCCAAGATCATCACCACGGCCGACGAAATGCTGGCCGAGCTGATCAGCATCAAGCGCTGACGACGCGTCGGGGGGCTGAATGACCGACGTTCGCATTCTGAATCGAAGGTGGCCGACCGCCGCGGTGGGTAAGGCCTCCTTCACCACGCCGCTTAAACGGCCCTTAGCGGCACGCGGGTATGGTCCGTCCCGTGATGGTTGGTGAAGAGGCATAAGCCCATGCTGCAAGAGCGTAGAGTCAACGGCAAAGGCGAGCAGTACGTGGTCGGCCCGACGGGCACGCCCCTGACGCTGCGCGACCTGCCGCCGCCGAACACGGACCGATGGGTCATCCGGCGCAAGGCCGAGGTCGTGGCCGCCGTGCGCGGCGGGCTGCTGTCGATCGACGACGCCCTGAACCGCTACGGCATCACCGCCGAAGAGTTCTCCGCCTGGCAGGTCGCCATCGACAAGTGGGGCATGCAGGGCCTCCGCACGACCCGGATTCAGCACTACCGCTCGTAATCCCCTCCCCCCTCCTTACGAGCCGAACCGAGGGCCGCCGGCAGCGATGTCGGCGGCCCTCGGCGCGTCCGGCCTCGAATTTGCGCCGGTTCGGCACTAAATGGCGCGCCATGAGCCTGTCCGAGGACATCTGCCCGATCCCGGCCATCGCCCCCATGAGCGCCGACGGCGACATGGACGCGGCGATCGCTGCCGCGCGCGCGGCGGTCGACCTGCCGGTCGGCGCCCGCGTGGTGGCGGCCATGTCGGGCGGGGTGGACTCCACCGTCGTCGCCGCCCTGCTCCACAAGGCGGGCTACGACGTCGTCGGAGTGACGCTTCAGCTTTACGACCACGGCGCGGCGCTGAAGAAGAAGGGGGCCTGCTGCGCCGGTCAGGACATTCACGACGCCCGTCTCGCCGCCGAGACGCTCGGCATCCCGCACTACGTCCTGGACTACGAGTCACGCTTCCGCGACGCCGTAATCGACCAGTTCGCCGACAGCTATCTGCGCGGCCAGACGCCGGTGCCCTGCATCCGCTGCAATCAAACGGTGAAGTTCCGCGACCTGCTGGACGTCGCACGCGACCTGGGGGCCGAGGCCATGGCCACCGGCCACTACGTCCGCCGGTCGCTCGGCGCCGACGGCCGCCCGCAGATGCGCAAGGCGATCGACCACTCGCGCGACCAGTCCTACTTCCTGTTCGCCACCACGCCGGAGCAGCTGGATTATCTGCGCTTCCCCCTGGCCGACCTGGAGAAGCCCCAGGTGCGGGGCGTCGCCGCCGAACTCGGCCTGCGCATCGCCGCCAAGCCCGACAGCCAGGACATCTGCTTCGTCCCGTCGGGCGACTATCGCTCCCTGATCGACAAGCTGCGTCCCGAAGGCCGTCAGGCCGGCGAGATCTTGCACATGGACGGGCGCGTGCTGGGATCCCACGCCGGCATCACCGACTACACCATCGGCCAGCGCCGCGGCCTGAACGTCGCGGTGGGCGAGCCGCTGTTCGTGACGAAGCTGGACCCCGTGCGCCGCCATGTCGTCGTCGGCCCGCGCGAGGCGCTGCTGACCGCCGCGCTCACGCTGGAAGAGACCAACTGGCTGGGCGACGCCCCGACGATGCTGGACGCCGCCCGCGCCGGCGCGCCGGTGCTGGCCCGCGTCCGCTCGACCCGCCCGCCCTCGCCCGCCCGGCTGACCCTGAGCGACGGCGTGATCGGCGTGGCCTTCGAGCGGGGCGAGGAAGGCGTGGCCCCCGGTCAGGCCTGCGCCCTGTACGACCCGGCCGACCCCGACCGCCTGATCGGCGGCGGCTTCATCCGCGAGACCACGGCTGTCGGCTGACCCCCACGATCTGGCGACGCGCGCCGGCCTGCCCGCCGACATGACGTGGCTGCGCGAGGCGCTTCCCCGCGACCGCTGGACCGCCCTGCACGAGACCGCCGCCTTCTGGCTGCAGATGCACGACGGCTTCCGCCGCCAGCAGGCCGAAATGGCCGCCGCCATCGCCGACTGGCGGGCCCAAGGCGACGCCCGCGCCTTCCACGCCCGCCTGATCCCCGTGCTGCAGGCTCACCTCCAGCATCTCGACGGCCACCACCGGATCGAGAGCCGCCACTATTTCCCGCAGTTCCGTCGCGTCGAGCCGCGCATCCAGGCCGGCCTCGACCTGCTGGACCGCGACCACGACGCGGTGCACCACGATCTGGAGGCCATGCTGACCGCCGGCCGCGCCTTCCACGGCGAGATCCGCGCCGGAACGCCTGACCCCTCGACATCGGCAAATCGCCTCGCCGACGCCGTCACGGCCGCCGCGACCCCCATGCTCCGCCATCTGGAGGACGAGGAGGACATCGTCATTCCGCTGATCCAGAAGCACGGCGTCTGATCGGCCTCACCCCCGCGTCGGCATGATCCTGCGCCTTTGCCGGACCAGCGCCAGCGGCGCCCCGTCCAGTCCCTGAGCCGTGCCGTCCTCCACCGCCCAGCCGCCGCCCACGTCGCGGCTGACGAAGTGGAAATAGGCCCACCCCTCCGGCGACGTCTCCGGCGTGATCTCCGCCAGCAGGTCGGCGCGCAGGTCCACGCTGGCCGAGATCGCCGGTGGCGCCGGAAACGCCGTGAAATAGGTCGGATACAGCCCGTCCAGCAGGAACAGCAGCCGCGCCTCGTCCAGCGGCAGGCCGTCGACGCACCGCATCCAGCAGCCCAGCTCGACCACCCCGCCCGCGTTCAGCCCGAACAGGCCCGGCCCCTTCGGGAAGCGGTGCTCGATGTGCCGCGTGAAGCCCGGCGCGAAGCCCGGGTCCAGCGGCGCCAACTCGGCCTCCAGCGGCGCGCACGGCACGGGCGGCATCGGACGCAGCCCCGGCCCCGCCACGTCGCGGCCGAAGGTGACCAGCGCCTGGATCGCCTGCCGGTCCCCCTGCCCCGCCGCCACCGAGGCATAGGCCACGTTGCGCCCGCCCCTCAGCAGGGTCGGCGCGAAGTCGATCTCCTCCAACCGCGCGGCCGCCAGATACTGGATCGTCAGGCTGCGGATCGGCGTCGCGATCCCCAGCCCCTTGCGCGCCGCCTCCCCCGCCAGCGCCGCCATCAGCCCGCCGAACGGCGCGCCCTTCAGCGGGTCGACCGCCTGCGGCGCATTGGAGAAGGACGTGTCCAGCCGCGCGCGCCAGGCGTCACCGGCCGGCGTCAGGGTCAGGGCTTCGGAGAGTGTCGTCATCGCCGCCTTGTCGCACGAAAGGAGCGGCGGAGGCGTCTCCACCTCCGCCCAGTCTGGGAATCGGGGCCGCCGGAAACGGCAAGTCCGTAGCGAAACGAAACTTACTAGGTCCGTTCCGAATGGCAACCCTCTTGTCAAACCGCTGACGCAGGGTCACTTTCAGCCGATGGGACGCACCGCCGACTACTCGCGCCAGAGCTGCTCGATCGCCGCCACGCTGGAGGTGATCGGCGACCCGTGGACGCTGCTGGTCGTGCGCGACGCCTTCAACGGCGTGACCCGCTTCGAGCAGTGGCAGGAGCGGCTGGGCGTGGCCCGAAACGTCCTGGCCGCCCGGCTCAAGAGCCTGGTCCAGCACGGCGTGCTGGAACCGCGCCTCTATTCCGAGCGCCCGCCGCGCAACGAATACGTTCTGACCGCCAAGGGCAAGGATCTGTACGGCGTGCTGGTCACCCTGCACGGCTGGGGCGCTCGCCACGTCTACGGCGAGGCTGACTCCGGCATCTCCATGATCCACAAGACCTGCGGCGGCGACCTCCAGCCCCGCATCGCCTGCGGCTGCTGCGGCGCGATCGTGAAGCCGCGCGACATCCAGCTGACCCTGACCGCCGATCGCCCCACCGTGGGCGACGTCATGCCCGACGACAAGGCGGCCTGACCGTCAGGTCCGGGAGGCTGGCGCGAGCCCGCCGGGCGGCGTAGCGCTGGCGTCATGCGGCTCGGCCTCATCCTCGCCCTCCTCCTGCTGACGGCCGTGCCCGCCGCGGCCCAGGATCCCGCGCGCATCCAGTCCGACGTGCGCGAGGGTCAGCGCCTGATGGCACAGGGGCGCCCCGCCGAGGCCGAGCCCCTTTTCGCCCGCGCCGCCCACGACGCCCGCACGCTGTGGGGCGACTCCTCGCCCGACGCCGGCAGCCTCCGACTGCTCCACGCCAACGCCGTCGAGGATCAGGGCCGCCTGACCCAGGCGGAGGCGCTGTATCGCGACGCCCTGTCGACGCTGGAGCGCGCGACCGAGCCGGGCCATCCCCGCCGGGGCTGGGCCCTGAACGATCTGGGCCTGAACCTGCACAAACAGGGCCGTCACGCCGAGGCGCTGGAGCTGACGACGCGCGCCGTAGACCTGCGCACCGCGACCGAAGGGCCCGACGCGCCCCCCACTCTCACCTCGCTGAACAATCTCGCCTCGATCCTGCGGGCGCTGGGCCGGTTCGAGGAATCCGCCGCCCTGCAGCGCCGCGTGCTGTCAGTGCGTCAGGCGACCTTGGCACCCGACGACCCCGAGCTGGGCCTGACGCTGAACAACCTCGGCGCCGTGCTCCTGGATCTCGACCGGCCGGCGGAGGCGGAGGCGACCCTGCGCCGCGCCGCCGCCGTGCGCGACCGCGCACTGGGCCCTGACCATCCCCTGACGGCCCAGACGCGCATCCTGCTGGCCGAGGCCCTGGCCCGCGACGGTCGCCTCGACGCCGCCTGGGACATCCAGGGCCAGGCGATCGCGGCGCTGGAGCGCGCAGGCGCAACGACCGACCTCGCCGCCGCCCTATCCGCCCGGGCCGATCTTGCGCTCACCCTCGGACAGCTGGACGAGGCCTTGTCCGCCGCAGAGCGCGCGCTGACCCTGCGCCGCGCCGCCTTGCCGCCCGACCACCCCGACGTCGCCGGTTCCCTGACCGTCCTGGCCGACGTCCATCTCGCGGCCGAGCGTCCGGACCGGGCCCTGCCCCTCCTGGAGGAAGCGCTGGCCCTGACCCGCCGCGCCCTCGGGCCCGACCATGTAAACGCCCTGCGCATCCTGTCCCTGCTCGGCCTCACCGAAGGCGAACTCGGCCGCGCCGATCAGGCCCTGGAGCGCATGGCCGAAGCCGCGGCGCTGGCGGACCGGACCCTGCCGCCCGGCCATCTCGGCCGTCTTGCGACCACCGCCGACCACGGCGCGGCGCTGGCCGCCGCCCGGCGTCCGCAGGAGGCCCTGCCCCTGCTCCGCTCGGCGGCGGCCGGTCTCCGCGACCACGGGGTCCGCCCTATGTCGGGGGCCGACGACGTCGAGCGCGACGCCTTCGCCCACGTCTGGCGCCTGACGGTCACCGCAGCGTGGGATGCGGCGCACAGCGACTGAGCACTTGCAACATAACGCCGAAGCCGCGATCTACTCCGCCTGAGTTTCGAAAGGCCACGTCATGTCCGATCCCGTCGTCATCTGCTCCTTCGCCCGCACGCCGATGGGCGGCTTCCAGGGCGCCCTCAGCGGCGTGAAGGCCACCGAGCTGGGCGCGGCGGCGGTCAAGGCGGCGGTCGAGCGCGCGGGCGTGCCGGCGGACAAGGTCGACCAGATCTTCATGGGCTGCGTCCTGCCCGCCGGCCTGGGGCAAGCCCCGGCGCGTCAGGCGGCCATCGGGGCCGGTCTGGGTCAGCACGTGGAAGCGACGACGGTCAACAAGATGTGCGGCTCGGGCCTGCAGGCGGCCATGATGGCCCACGACGCGCTGAAGGCCGGGACCGCCGACGTGATCGTGGCGGGCGGCATGGAGTCCATGACCGGCGCCCCCTACGTCATGAACAAGCACCGCGGCGGCGCCCGCATCGGCCACGACGTCATCGTCGACACCATGTACATGGACGGTCTGGAGGACGCCTACACCCCCGGCAAGCTGATGGGCGCCTTCGCCGAGGACGCCGCGGGCATGTACCAGTTCACCCGCGAGCAGCAGGACGAGTACGCGCTGGAAAGCCTGCGTCGCGCCACCGCCGCCATCGCCGACGGAGCCTTCAAGGCCGAGATCACGCCGGTCGAGGTCAAGACCCGCGCCGGCGTGGAGACGATCGACACCGACGAACAGCCCGGCAAGGCCCGCCCCGACAAGATCCCGACGCTCAAGCCCGCATTCGCCAAGGACGGCACCATCACCGCCGCCAACGCCTCTTCCATCTCCGACGGCGCCGCCGCCCTGGTCATGACGCGCGAGAGCGTGGCCAAGGCCATGGGCCTGCCGATCGTCGCCCGCGTGGTCAGCCATGCCGCCCATGCGCACGAGCCCGGCCTGTTCACCACCGCCCCCGTGCCCGCCATGAAGAAGGCGCTGGAGAAGGCCGGCTGGACCGCCGCCGACGTCGATCTGTGGGAGGTGAACGAGGCCTTCGCCGTCGTCGCCATGATCGCCCAGAAGGAACTGGGCATCGACCGGGCCAAGCTGAACGTCAACGGCGGCGCGACCGCGCTCGGCCACCCCATCGGCGCCTCGGGCGCGCGCATCCTGTCGACCCTGCTGGCGGCGCTTCAGGCGCGCGGCGGCAAGAAGGGCATGGCGTCGCTGTGCATCGGCGGCGGCGAGGCCGTGGCGATGGCGGTGGAGCTGGCCTGACGGATCAGGCCGCGTCCAGTCGGGGACGCAGCATGGACAGGTCGTAGCCCGCGGCAGCGGCGATCGACAGGATCTCGTCCGTCGGTCGCTTGCCCGCCTGCGACAGCGCCCAGAGCGCCGTCGAGCGCGTGCCGGTGCGGCAATAGGCGAGAACCGGCCCGGGCAGCTCGTCCAGAGCGGCGGAGAAGGCAGCGGCGTCCTCCGTCGACAGACTGGGCATGGTCACCGGCAAGCGATGGAACTCCAGGCCCGCGGCGCGCGCGGCCGCCTCCATGGCGTCCGTGGACGGTTGGCCCGGCTCCTCACCGTCCGGCCGGTTGACGAGCACGGCCCGGAAGCCCGAGGCGGCGATTTCTGCCATCGCGTCCGGCGGCATCTGGGGCGACACCGACAGCCCATCGGTGAGCTTGCGTCCGATCATTTGGAGCTCCTTCAACGATCGTTGCGATAGGTGACGCCGCCGCGCATTACGAAGACGACCCGCTCCAGAACGGTCACATCCTCCAGCGGGTCGCCGCGGACGGCGATCAGGTCGGCGGGCATGCCCGGCAGCAGGCGGCCCGCCTGGTCCCGAATGCCCAGATGCTCCGCAGCGTTTACTGTGGCGGTCTGCACCGCCTCCAGCGGAGTCAGGCCGGCGCGGACCAGCAGGGCGAACTCCCCGGCGTTGTCGCCATGCGCCGAGACGCCGCTGTCGGTGCCGAAGGCGATGCGGACCCGGCCCCGGTGCGCGCGGCCGGCCATGTCCAGCATGCGCGGCCCGGCCTCCAGCGCCTTGGCCGTCTGGGCCGGGGTGAAGAAGTTGTCGGGCCCCGAGGCGACGCGGGCCACATAGTCGCCGGCCATCAGGGTGGGGACCAGCCAGGCGCCGTTCTCGCGCATCAGGCGGATGCCCTCGTCGTCCAGATAGGTGCCGTGCTCGATCGAGTCGCCGCCGGCGCGCAGGAAGGCGTTGATGCCGTCGGCGCCGTGGGCGTGGGCGGTGACCTTGCGGCCCATGCGATGGGCGACCTCGACGATGGCGGCCAGTTCGGCGTCGGTGAACTGCTGGCCCAGACCGGCGGCGGTGTTCGACAGGACGCCGCCGGTCGAGGTGATCTTGATCACATCGGCGCCGGCGCGGACCTGGGTGCGGACGGCGCGCATGCAGTCGTCAGGGCCGGAGCAGATCGATTCCGACGACAGGACGTGCAGCACGTCCTCGCGATAGCCGTTGGCATCGCCGTGCCCGCCGTGGACGGAGACCGACGAGCCCGAGGCGATGATGCGCGGGCCGATCACGTCGCCGCGGGCGACGCCGTCGCGAAGGGCGAAGATGGCGTCGTTGGGCGCGCCAAGGTCCGCCACGGTGGTGAAGCCCGCCATCAGCGTCTTGCGGGCGTTGCCGGCGCCCACGATGGCGCGGTCGGCGGAGTCCAGCGTCACGGCCTGAAGCCGCGCATTCGGATTCTGCTCGCTGGTCAGATGGACGTGGGAATCGATGAGGCCGGGCAGGACGAAGGCGTCCCGCAGGTCGATGACCGTGCCCTCCCCGACGAAGCCGTCGCGGATCTCGACGACCCGGTTCCCGGTGATCACCAAAGTTTTATCGCGCTGCACAACGCCGTTCGACGGGTCCGCGAGCAGGCGTCCCGCATGGACGAACACGGTTCCCCCGTTCGGCGAAACCGGCGGCTGCGCGGGGGTTTGCTGGGCGAAGGCTCCCCCAGCCAGACAAACCCATGCGGCCGCTGCGGCGATGATCGATCTCATGGAACCCCTCCCGGTACGTCGCTTGCACCCTAGAGCATGTTCGCCTGCGGCCAAGGCTCAGGTTGAAACGAAACGGCGGTTTTGAAACACTGCGTCACAATCGGTGTAACCGCTACGAGGGCGTCGCATGCGGGTTTCGAGACGGGGATTGATCCTGGGCGGTTCGGCCTTGCTGGCGGGCTGTTCGTCGGCGGCGCAGAGCGTGCAGCCGGTCGCGCCGCTGGCGACCTTGATCGAGACCCCGCCGCCCCCCGCGCCCGCCGTCGAGGTCGCCGTCGTCGACCCGGTGGTCGCGCCGCCGCTGGATCCGCGCGGACTGATCCGCAAGGAGCTGATGGATCGCGCCATGGCCGCGTTGGACATCCACCACGCCAAAATCCCCAACCGCGACCGGATGTACGTCGTGGACTTCAAGCGCCACTCGGGCGAGGAGCGGCTGTACGAGGTCGACCTGCACGCCGGGTCGGTCAAGGTGCTGCGGACCAGCCACGGTCGAGGCTCGGACCCGGATCACAGCGGCTTCGCCCGCAACTTCTCCAACGTTCCGGAGAGCTATTGCTCGTCGGTCGGATCCTATGTGACGGCCGGTCCGTCTTGGGGACCTCTGCAGGGGCCGAACGTCCTGCTGGACGGGCTGGAGTACTCCAACGACAAGGCCCGCGAGCGCGCGATCATCGTGCACGGCGCGGACTATGCCGATCCCGACTTCCTGGCCCGTGAGGGCAAACTGGGTCGCAGCTACGGCTGCTTCTCGGTGGCCCACGCCGACCTTCCGGACCTGCGCGAGCGGATGGGTCAGGGACGGCTGCTGTTCGCCTTCGCCTGACCCCCAGGCTTCACTCGTAACCGTGCGCGGCCTCGTTGATGACCTGGCTGGGCATCTTGGAGAAGTCGACGCTGACCGGCTGGGCCGCCTTGGCGCGGAAGGTGCGGATGACGTGGTTCAGGCGCTTGCGCACCTCCGCCTCGGCTTCGGTTCCGGGCTGCAGGGCCAAGGGGGCGAGGCAGAAGTCGATGATGGCGTCGGGATTGCTGATCGGCTGCATGGTCGTCTCCGGGGTCAGTGGGCGAACTGGGCGGCTTCGGTGGAGTCCTTGAGCGCGGTCGTGGAGGACCGGCCGGACGAGATGACGGTCGCCACCTGGTCGAAGTAGCCGGTGCCGACCTCGCGCTGGTGTCGGGTGGCGGTGTAGCCTCGGGCCTCGTTGGCGAACTCGCGCTGCTGCAGTTCGGAGTAGGCGGCCATGCCGCGCTCGCGGTAGCCGTCGGCGAGCTCGAACATGCCGTTGTTCAGGCTGTGGAAGCCGGCCAGGGTCACGAACTGGAACTTGTAGCCCATGGCCCCCAGCTCGCGCTGGAACCTGGCGATGGTCGCGTCGTCCAGCTTGGCCTTCCAGTTGAAGGAGGGAGAGCAGTTGTAGGCCATAAGCTTGCCGGGATGCTCCTTCTGGACCGCCTCGGCGAAGCGGCGGGCGTCGTCCAGGTCGGGGTGGCTGGTCTCCCACCACAGGACGTCGGCGTAGCGGGCGTAGGCCAGGCCGCGGGCGATGCAGTGGTCCAGGCCCGTGCCGGCCTTGAGCCGGTAGAAGCCCTCGACCGTGCGGTCGTCGCGGTCGATGAAGGGGTGGTCGCGTTCGTCGACGTCGGAGGTGATGAGCTGGGCGCTCTCCGCGTCGGTACGGGCCACCGTGAGGGTGGCGGTGCCCATGACGTCGGCCGCCAGGCGGGCGGCGATCAGGTTGCGCTCGTGCTGGGCGGTGGGGATCAGCACCTTGCCGCCCAGGTGGCCGCACTTCTTCTCACTGGCCAGCTGATCCTCGAAATGGACGCCCGCGGCGCCCGCCTCGATGAAGGCCTTCATGATCTCGAAGCTGTTCAGGGGGCCGCCGAAGCCGGCCTCGGCGTCCGCGACGATCGGCACGAACCAGTCGCGCTTGGCCCCGCCCTCGGCGTGCTCGATCTGATCGGCGCGCTGCAGGGTGCGGTTGATGCGGCGGCACAGCTCGGGCGCGGCGTTGGCCGGGTACAGCGACTGGTCGGGGTACATGGCGCCGGCCGTGTTGGCGTCGGCCGCGACCTGCCAGCCCGACAGGTAGATGGCCTTCAGGCCCGCGCGGACCATCTGCATGGCCTGGTTGCCGGTGACGGCGCCGAGCGCGTTCACATAGGGCTCGGTGTGCAGCAGCTCCCACAGGCGGTTCGCGCCGCGCTGGGCCAGGGTCTGGGCGATCGGCACCGAGCCGCGCAGGCGCAGGACGTCGGCGGCCGTGTAGGGGCGTTCGATGCCGTCGAAGCGGCCCTTGGGCGCGGGGACGAGGTCGGCGAAGTCGGTCATGGCGGCGGGTCCGTGCGGGTCGGCGGGGGCGACGGCCGCCCCGGCCCGACGGAGAGAACACGCCGCTGTCACTTTTGATACAGCAGCGACCCCTAAATTGATGTCGTGTTGTCACAACATGACCTCGACAAATCAGTCATATCGTGACACCCCTTGACCATGGACGTCGCCGCCGATCGCAAGCTGTTCCTGGGGGCGCGGGTCCGGCGGCTGAGGCGCGAGCGCGGGCTGACGCAGACGGCCATGGCGGGCGACCTGGGCGTCTCGCCCAGCTATCTGAACCACATAGAGCGCAACCAGCGGCCGGTGACGGCGCAGCTGCTGCTGCGGTTGGCAGAGGCGTACGACGTCGACCTGAGGGCGCTGAGCCAGGCCGGACCGGCGGGGCCGACGGAGCTGGCCGAGATCCTGGCCGATCCCCTGTTCGAGGGGCTGGAAACGCCGCGCCACGAGCTGCTGACCCTGGCGGAGGAGGCCCCGGCGGCGGCCGAGGCCCTGGTGCGGCTGTACCGGGCGCACGCGGCGCAGCGGGACCGGGCGCGGGCCGCCCTGGTGGAAGGGACCGAGAGCCCGGATGCGCCCAATCCCTCGGACTGGGTGCGCGACTGGATCCAGGAGCGCGGCAACTACTTCCCCGAACTGGACGGGCTGGGCGAGACGCTGCACGCGGCGCTGGACCCCAACATGACCGGCGAGGGGTGCGAGGCGCTGGCGCGGGTGCGGCTGGCGCAGCGGCACAATCTGACCGTCCGGGTCATGCCGGCCGAGGTGATGGTGGAATGGACGCGACGGTTCGATCCGCACCGGCGGCGGCTGCTGCTGTCCGAGACGCTGGACGCCTCGTCCCGGGGCTTCGCCATCGCCTATCAGCTGGCGCTGGTGGAGCACGGG
This sequence comes from Caulobacteraceae bacterium, assembly GCA_019748055.1. Lineage (GTDB taxonomy): Bacteria > Pseudomonadota > Alphaproteobacteria > Caulobacterales > Caulobacteraceae > Brevundimonas. The sequence goes on from JAIEQC010000012.1 coordinate 45,831, forward strand.
GCGGAGCTGGAGGCGATGACGGACGCCGCGCGGCCGCCGGACGAGGCGACGCGCGCCCTGCTGAAGGTCAGCCTGACCAACACCCTGGCCGCGGCCATCCTGATGCCCTACGCCGCCTTCCAGCGGCTGGCGGAGGCGAGCGGCTACGACATCGGGCGGCTGCAGAACCGGTTCTCGGTCTCCTATGAGCAGGTGGCGCACCGGCTGACGACGCTGAGCCGGCCCACGGCGCGAGGGGTGCCCTTCTTCCTGATCCGGGTCGACCAGGCGGGCAACGTGTCCAAGCGGTATGCGTCCGGCGCCTTTCCCTTCGCCCGGTTCGGCGGAGCGTGCCCGCGGTGGCGGCTGCACAGCGCGTTCCGCACGCCCGGCAAGACGGTGACGCAGATCATCGAGACGCCTGACGGGCGGCGCTGGTTCACCCTGGCGCGGACGGTGGATCGTCAGGGGCACGACGGCCATGGCGAGCGGCATGACCTGGCGATCGGACTGGGGTGCGAGCTGAAGGAGGCGCGGCGGCTGGCCCTGGCGCGCGGGCTGGACCTGAGCGACCCGCCGGTGACGCCGATCGGCCCGGCGTGCCGCCTGTGCCCCCGCCATCCCTGCGCCGAACGCGCCGCCCCGCCGATCGACCGGCCGCTGGCCGTGGACGACTGGGCCAAGTCGGTGAGCCCCTATCCGTTCCGGGCCGGGTGATGGAATCAGAAAAAAATTTCCATCATTTCCATCACGACCCCCAGTGAGATTTCAGCCCCGCTCCACGTCGCGCAGCTGGAGCGCGGCCTTGGCCTGGGCCTCGATCAGGCGGGCGGTCGGGGACAGGCCGTCGATCTGTTCTCGCGCCGCCTTTTGCGCGCGGGAGGCGGCGTGCGCCTCTCCCACCGCCAGACCGGCGTGCAGACGGCGCCAGCGCATGGCCTCAAGCACATGGCCGGCCTCCAAGGCCTGGGTCATGCGCCGCCAGGCGATGTCGGCGGCGTCGGCCGGGTCCTGGACCGGGGCGTCCATGTCGAGCGGCGGCGGGGGCGGGGCCGCCCGGCGTTGATCGCGGCGCAGCCAACCCTCCTCTCGCGCGCGGCGCCAGAAGGTGGCGGTGGACAATTCGAGGTCCTCGCAGATGATCCGCGCCGAATAGCCGGCCTCGAACATCTGGCGCGCGACGTCCCACACGTCGCTGCCGGTGATGTAGGTGGGGAGATCGTCAGGGTGCGTCATGCCGAAAGGATGGCGCAGGGGTGCGTCAGAATCGGACGTAGCTTCGATCAGTCGACGTTCGGCTGCCAAGGGACGATGACGCCGTCTTCGGGCCGTGCCAGCGGGCGGAGTTCCCACGTCTGGTCTCTAGACGTCATGCGAAGGCGATCACTCTCAAGTTGAAAGCTATGACAGATCAGGGACAGCGCATCTGGATCGCTCGCCGCCTTCGCCTCTTCGGCGGACCTCTCGGACTCCGGGGTCTGCGCCGCAATCTCCGCGAACATGGCCGGCCACATCCGCCAATAGCGTTCGGAGTCGCCGCCGCTGACGACGTAGTCTTCGGGATCGTGCCAAGCGCCGGAGCGTGACAGCCGCATCCGTGGTTTGCCGACCAGTTCCCAGCTGACCGAGCAGAGGGCATCGTCCTGAATCTTGAAAGCGCGCGTGTGGCAGAACTTGATCTGCTCGGCGCCCATCGCCTCGGCCTGCGCGAGGAGCGCGATCAGAAGCGGTTCGACCTCAGCGACCGAAGCCAATCCGGAGCGCTCGCCATAGTCGAGAGCCGTTTCGATCCACCAGATGTCGGATCCAGCACACCCGGAAGTGGTCAAGGCGTCGAAGTCGTATCGTGAGATCTCGCTGCATCCTTCGAGTGACGGCTCCCACGTGCACCACCAGCCTTCACCGAGCGTGGCCACGAGTTCCGGCCCCGTCAGCGGGTCCGGACCCGGCGCGGCAATGAGGGCGGCGGACAGAACGAGGGCGACGGACATGCTGCGATCCTGCATGAAGAATCGCGGGGTTCAAGCGTGAGTTGAGGTCGTCTCGCCCTATCCCTCCCCCCGTTCGGCGCTGCTCGCCGTCACCGTAACGCAGCCTGGGCAGCCGCCAGTTCTTCCGCCATCACCTGTTTCAGCCGCTGCGGGGCCAAGATCGTCACCGCACCCGACCAGGTGAACAGGTGCCAGGCGAGTTCGCGCATGCCCGAGGCGGTGAAGCGGACGATGACGCCGCCGTCGGGGGCGTCTTCCAGGGTCTGGGTCGGGTGCCAGCGCCAGGCGCGGGCTTCCTCGGCCTTTTCGCCGGGGGCGACCTTGAGGACCACGTCCTCGACCGCGTCCTGATAGATGCCGAAGCTGCGGGCGGCGAAGGCGCCGAGGTCGAAGTCGGCGGGGGGCGGGGCGGTCCCCTCCTCCGCGCGGACGGCGGCCATCCGATCCAGGCGGAAGGTCTGGATCTTGCCGGTCGTCAGGTCAGCGGCGACCAGATAGTTGGCCCGACCGAACATCAGGCCGCAGGCGGCGACGGTGCGGCGGCGCGCCTCCGCCCCCGGGCGGCTGTAGGTGAAGCCCAGCGGGCGCTGGGCCAGCACGGCCTGACGGATCTCGGCCAGCACGGCCTCGTCGGACGAGGGGCGGGGGCCGGCCTGGACGGCCAGGGTCTCGGCCCGCATCAGCGCCTCCTGATCCGGGGCGATGCGGGTCAGGACCGAGGCGCGCATGGCGGCCTTGATCTTGCGCTCCAGACTTTCCAGCGCGGCGGCGCGGGCGGGTTCGCCGGTCGCGCGGAGGCCTTGGGCCGCGCGGGACAGCTCGACCAGTTCGGGCGTGGTCGGGGCCTGTTCGAAGCCGGACAGGCCGCCGCGGATTCGCCAGCGTTTGGTGGGCGGCTCGGAGACCTCCTCGGCGAGGGGGTAGAGGGACAGGACGGCGTCGCGCATGCGCTCGACCGTGCGGCGGCCGACGCCCATCTCCTGCGCCATCTCGTCCAGCGTCAGGCCCTCGGCGCTGGCCGCCATGCGCCGCGCCAGCTCGATGACCAGACCCGCCTTTTCATGCCGCATGGACACTCCGGATCGCTACGACCGTTTCTGTCGTAACGCTGCACCATAAGGGTCATATCGACAAGTCGCCCCGTTCAGGAGACCCGCAGATGACCCGCTTCGACCCCACCGCCGCCGTCGCCGCCGAACGCTATCTGATCGTGCCCTGCGAAGGTCGGTCGAAGGATTTGGCCGTGATCTGGGACCGGCTGGAGGAACAGGTGGTGGACGTGATCGACCGCCGCGCCGCCGCCCGCTGGACCGAGGAGGACGCGCTGTGGGACGAGGGCCGCGCGGCGCTGGTGGAAGAGCCGATGCGTATGGCGGCCTGATCCGGCTCTTGCCCCTCGCCCGCCCGCCCGCTAGCCGGGGCGGATGACGGACGCGATGCAGACCCTCGACGGCACCCAGGCCGTGAACGCCGCGGTGGAGGCCTTCAAGGCCCGGGAGCGGGACGCCTGCGCGGCCCTGCTGGGGCGGGCGATCCAGGCGGACCCGCCGCTGGGGGCCAAGTGGATGTCGGTGTCGCGCATGGCCGACACGATCGGCGAAGTGAACATCGCCCTGGCCGCCGCGCGGCGGGCCATCGCGGCGGCCCCGACGGCCGAGCACCGGCAGGCCTATGCCAACATGCTGAGCCAGAACGGGCGCACCGAAGAGGCGCGGCGCGAGGCGCTGGCCCTGGTGCGCGACCGGCCGAACGACCCGTCCGCCCTGCATTTCCTGGCGACCATCCACGTACAGTTCGGCGAGGAGAAAGAGGCGACGGCGATCCTGCGACGCATCCTGACGCTGCCGACCGTGGCCATGGGGGCGGAGAACGCCTGGTCGGTACTGGCGGGCATCAAGACCTTCACGGCGGACGACCCGGACATTCCGGCGATGGAGGCGCTGCTGGAGCGGATCGGGCACGCCGAGGACCGGCGGATGAGCCGGGTCGTGCTGCTGTTCGCGCTGGGCAAGGCCTATGATGACGCGGGCGACGCGGAGCGGGCCTTCGACGCCTTCGCCGAGGCCGGGCGGCTGCAGATGCCGGACAGCACCTATCGTCCGGACGAGGCGGACCGGTTCGTGGACGAGGTGGTCTCAGGCTGGGACCGGGCCTTCATGCAGAGCCTGCCCCAGTCGGACTGCGGCGGCGACCGGCCGATCTTCGTGCTGGGCCTGCCGCGGTCGGGGACGACGCTGGTGGAGCAGATCCTGGTCAGCCATTCGCAGGTGCACGACGGCGCCGAGGTGCAGATGTTCCGGCACGCGGCGATGAAGCTGCGCACCCACGACCCGCGTGCGGTGCGCGAGGCCTTCGACGGGCCGGGCGGCGCCGACATGCCGGGACGGATCGGCCGGTCGTACCTGCACCTGCTGGACGAGCGGTTCGGCAAGGACGGGCGCGTGGTCGACAAGACGCTGAACCACACGCGCATCCTGGGCCTGATCCACCAGTGCCTGCCGAACGCCAAATTCATCTGGCTGAGGCGGCATCCGGCGGGGATCGCCTGGTCGTGCTTCCGCACGCGCTTCGCCAAGGGCGTGGACTGGGCCAGGTCGCTGGAGCACATCGGCCGGCATTTCCGGGGCGAGGACCGGCTGTGGGCGCACTGGTCGAAGGTGCTGCCGGAGGGCACGCTGCTGACCGTGCCGTACGAGGAGCTGGTGGCCGATCCGGACACGTGGATGCGGCGTATCCTGGATCACGTCGGCCTTCCATGGGAGGACCAGGTGCGGGACTTCCACAAGACCGACCGCGCCGTGACCACCGCCAGCTTCGCCCAGGTGAGGAAGCCGCTGTATTCGAAGTCGGCGACGGCGTGGAAGCGGTACGAGGGCAAGCTGAAACCGTTCTTCGACGCGTATGAGGGGCGGCGTCAGGTCGGGTAACGCGCGCGCATCACGACGACGGAGCGGACGCACAGCTCGCGCAGGACGGCCAGGTCCACGTCGGCGAACTTCTTGATGTAGAGGCAAGAAACGCCGACGCGGTGTTTGCCGAGGCGGGCCAGAAGATCCTGCTTTTCCGGAAACTCCGGCATCAGATAGAGCACCATCTCGGCCTTTCGGGGCGAGAAGCCGATGATCGGCCAGGTCGCAGGCTTCTTCGTCGTGTTGACGTAGGTGTAGGCGCCGAAGCCGACGATCGACGGCCCCCACATGACAGGAGGCTCGCCCGTGATCTCGGACAGCATGGCGAGCGCGGTCTCGGCGTCCGCACGGCGGATTGCGTTTTCGACGCCGGCGATGAACTCGGCAGGCGGGACGTCGGTGGGCTGGGTCTTGAGCTCGGTGGGCATGGGCGCCTCCTGTCGGAGCCTCAGTCTAGCGCCGTTCCGGGCGCGGCCGCCACGCCCTCGCTGGGGTCGATCGGGCGCGGGGACGGCGGGCCGGGCCTGAGGGGCACGCGGAAGCAGCCGCCGTCCGCGACGGACCGGCCGGGCGCGCACACGATGACGTCACGCGGGGGTGAGGGCGGCGGGACGAACAGGGAGCGGACGAAGGCTTTGTCGGCCTCCGGGAAGCGGGCGGCCATGCGATCCACGCATTCCCCGGACCGGCCCTCGATCCGGCGCGGCAGCGTCGAAAACTCGCGCATGGCCGTCAGCCAGTCGGTCTGCGACAGATCGCCGATGCCCGCGCCGCGCACGCCGCCCAGACGGATGCTGCGGCCGTCTTTCAGCACGAGGTGGAAGGTCGGGCGGTCGATCAGGTCGTCAGCGCGGATGCTGCGCGGACGGCGGACCATGCGACAGTCGACGGCGAGGGCGGCGAGCCGGTCGTCAGGAAGCGTTTCCAGGGAAGCGAAGACGTCTTCGCGCACCACGATCCGGTCCGGGAAGATGGCCATGCCGGGGCGCGAGGCGAGGTAGCTGGAGGCCAGCGAGACGGCGGCGACCACCGCCAGGGCGGGAAAGCCCAGCCACCAGCGGCGGCGATCGCCCCGCCGTTCCTGATCCGCCACGAAGCCGGCGACCAGGGCCCACAAGGCGCAGGCGCCGAAGGTCCAGAAGATCAGGTCGGACGGCAGCGCCCACCAGACCCGCGGCGCCTCAGGCAGCTCCAGCCGGAACCAGGCGCCGTCGCCCCACCACTGCAGGGCGCCGTGGGCGAAGCCGAGGATGGTGACGATCATGCCGCCGGCCCACAGCAGGCGGGAACGCCGCGCGCGACGGACGGTGGAGGGCGAAGGCCGCGAACGGTCGCGCCTCACAGCCCCTTCACGATCCCCTCGACCATCTTCTTGGCGTCGGCGAAGAGCATCATGGTGTTGTCGCGGAAGAAGAGCTCGTTCTCGACGCCGGCATAGCCGGCGGCCATGCCGCGTTTGACGAACAGGACGGTGCCGGCCTTTTCGACGTCGAGGATCGGCATGCCGTAGATGGCGCTGGTCGGGTCGGTCTTGGCGGCGGGGTTGGTGACGTCGTTGGCGCCGATGACGAAGGCGACGTCGCACGAGGCGAACTCGGCGTTGATGTCCTCCAGCTCGAAGACCTCGTCATAGGGGACGTTGGCCTCGGCCAGCAGCACGTTCATGTGGCCCGGCATGCGGCCGGCGACGGGGTGGATGGCGTATTTCACCTCGACCCCCTCCTCTTTCAGCTTGTCGGCCATTTCGCGCAGCGCGTGCTGGGCCTGGGCCACCGCCATGCCGTAGCCGGGGACGATGATGACCTTGGAGGCGTTCTTCATGATGAAGGCGGCGTCGTCGGCCGAGCCCTGTTTGACCGGCCGGGTCTCGACGTGGCCGGAGGCGCCGGCGGCCGCGTCGCCGCCGAAGCCGCCCAGGATGACGCTGAAGAAGCTGCGGTTCATGCCCTTGCACATGATGTAGGACAGGATCGCGCCCGAGCTGCCCACCAAGGCGCCGGTGATGATCAGGGCGATGTTCTCCAGCGTGAAGCCTAGCGCCGCGGCTGCCCAGCCGGAGTAGGAGTTCAGCATCGAGACGACGACGGGCATGTCGGCGCCGCCGATGGGAATGATGAGCGTCGCGCCCAGGATCAGCGCGATCAGGAAGACGCCCCAGAAGGCCCAGGTGGCGGCCCCTTGCGTGCCGATCAGGATGCCGATCAGGAAGACCAGCCCCAGCGCCAGGCCGACGTTGATCAGGTGGCGCGCGGGCAGGAGGATCGGCGCGCCGGACATGTTGCCGTTCAGCTTGGCGAAGGCGATGACCGAGCCGGTGAAGGTGATCGCGCCGATGGCGGCGCCGAGCGAGAGCTCGACCAGCGACAGGGTCTTGATGCCGCCGTCGGCGGTGGCGATGCCGAAGGCCTCGGGCGCATAGACGGCGCCGACGGCGACCAGACAGGCGGCCATGCCGACGAGGCTGTGGAAGGCGGCCACCAGCTGGGGCATCTGGGTCATCTGCACCCGCGCGGCGATCAGGGCCCCCGCCCCGCCCCCGACGATCACCCCACCGGCGATCAGGGCCAGCGTGAGCGGATCGAGCGCCCCGGTCGTCCACACCGTCGCCAGCGCCACGGCGGCGGCGATGGCCATGCCGATCATGCCGTAGGTGTTGCCCTGACGGCTGGTCTCCGGACTGGAGAGGCCGCGCAGACTGAGGATGAACAGGACGCCGGAGGCCAGATAGGCCAGGGCCGCGACGGAAGCGTTCATGAGGTCCCTCTTCTCATCATCGTCCCATCCGCGTGCGGTTCAGCCGCCACAGGGCGGCAGCGATGAACAGCGGGCCGAGGAAGACCATGGCCCAGTCGAATGAGGTCATCGGCTCGGACTTGACCAGCAGCCAGGTCAGGACGGCCGAGAAGACCAGCACCACGCCGCAGTCGTAGAGCCGCATCTTGGTGATGGCGCAGTCGCACCGCCACGCCATCCAGACCCACAGGCCCAGACCCGCCACGGCGGACAGCCAGGCGGCGCCGACGGCGAGGCGGACGGGGTCCAGCGTCATGCCTTCGCGGCCTCGGGCTTCGGTTTGTCCTTCTTGCGGTACATGGCCAGCATGCGGCGGGTGACCATGAAGCCGCCGAAGATGTTGACGCTGGCGAGCGTCACGGCGGCGACGCCGGCGCCCTTGGCGATCCAGGCGTTGGGGCCGCTCGCGTCGCCGCTCATGGCCGCCGCGGCGATCAGGCCGCCGACGACGATGACGCTGGAGATGGCGTTGGTCACGGCCATCAGGGGCGTGTGCAGCGCCGGGGTGACGGACCAGACGACGTAGTAGCCGACGAAGATCGCCAGCACGAAGATGGCCAGGCGGAAGACGGTGGGATCGACGTGTTCCATCAGACGGCCTTTCGGGAGCCAGATGGCTCGGCACCAAGCTTCGAGATCAACAACAGGAGGCTGCCCGTCAGCACGCTCCAGAACAGAACGACAAGCGCTGGAATCGCGCTGTGCCAGAAGCTGGCAGATTCCCCCTCGGGCAGACCAACTCCGAAATAGGCCACAAGGAAGACCAAAGCGGCCGCGGTGGCCCCACCGAACAGGAATACCTTGGCGAGGACTCTGAAGAGCCGACGGACGCGCAACGTCATCCCCGCACCCCCTCATGCACCACCGCCCCGCTGTGCGTCACGACGGCGGCCTTCAGGATCTCGTCCTCGAGATCGACCCCCAGCACGCCGTCCTTGACCAGCAGGCCGAGGAAGGCGGTCAGATTGCGGGCGTACAGCGCGCTGGCGTCGGAGGCGATGCGGCCCGGCAGGTTGGCCCAGCCGACGATCTGGACGCCGTTGGGGGTGATGACCGTCTCGCCCAGCCTGGCGCCCTCGACGTTGCCGCCGTTCTCGACGGCCAGATCGACGATGACCGAGCCGGGCTTCATCGAGGCGACGTGGGCGGCGGTGACCAGGCGCGGCGCGGGCCGGCCGGGGATCAGGGCCGTGGTGATCACCACGTCCTGCTTGACGATGTGCGAGGCGGTCAGTTCGGCCTGTTTGGCCTGATACTCCGCCGACATCGGCTTGGCGTAGCCGGCGGCGGTCTCGGCGGCCTTGAACTCCTCGTCCTCCACCGCGACGAACTTGGCGCCGAGGCTCTCGACCTGCTCCTTGGCGGCGGGACGGACGTCGGTGGCGGTGACGACGGCGCCCAGACGGCGCGCGGTGGCGATGGCCTGCAGCCCCGCGACGCCCGCGCCCATGACGAAGACCTTGGCGGCCGCGACGGTGCCGGCGGCGGTCATCATCATGGGGAAGCCGCGACCATAGCTGTGCGCCGCCTCGATCACGGCGCGATAGCCGGCCAGGTTCGCCTGAGAGGACAGGGCGTCCATCACCTGGGCCCGGGTGATGCGGGGCACGAACTCCATGGCGAAGGCGGTGACGCCGGCCTTGGCCAGGGCGGCGACGGTGTCCTTTTCCCGGTAGGCGTCGAGAAGGGCGACCACGACCGCGCCGGGCTTCAGCGCGCTGATCTCCTGCGCCGTGGGGCCGCGCACCTTCAGCAGGACGTCGGCGTGAGAGAGGACGGCCTTGGTGTCGGCGGCGACCGTCGCGCCGGCGGCCGTGAACTCCGCGTCCGGGATGGACGAGCCCAGACCGGCCCCCGCCTCGACCGTCACGGTGCACCCCAGGGCGGTCAGCTTCTTCACGGCGTCGGGGGTGACGGCGCAGCGAGTTTCGCCGTCGCGGCGTTCGCGGGTCACGGCAAGGGCGACGGCCAAGCGAATCCTCCCCGAATGAACTTCGGAAACGGACGTTAGGCCGGATTGCGAAGAGCCGTCAAAGCGGCGGTGAAGCCAACACGGCGGCGACCTCGGCGCGCCGGTCCTCGGGCACGTAGTCGATCAAACGCAGGTTCCGCGCGTCGCGCGCCTCGGGGTCGGCGCCCCAGGCCAGCAGCAGCCGCATGGGGGCGGCGTCGCCGGTGCGCAGGAAATGCCCCTTGGCGAACATCAGCGGCGTGGTGCCCTTGGCGTTGGCCCCGTCGGGACGCGCCCCCGAGTCCAGCAGCAGACGCATGGCCTCGAGCCGGCCCTCGTAGGCGGCGACGATCAGGGGCGTCCAGCCGTTCGGACAGGGCGTCTCCCGCGCCGCGGGATCGGCGGCGAGGACGCGGACCCGGTCGAGGTCGTCGGCGCGGACGGCGGAATGCAGGGCGGGCTCGGTCACGGCCGCCCCGTCAGGCTCAGTGGGTCTTCTTGTCGCGCAGGGCGAAGACGCCGATCACGACCAGGGCCACGGCCGCGATCAGGCCGCCGAAGACGTTGCCGTTCGGCATGAACCACAGCGTCAGGAACAGCAGGACCGCGGCGATCGCCAGCGAGCCCCATTTGGTCAGGCCCATGACCAAGTGGAAGGTCGAGACCTGCTCGGAGATCTCCTGCGAACCGCGCTGGTAGGAGGTGTCGCCGGAAGCGTGCGGGTCGGCCATGTCTGCGTGTCCTGGGGCGGAATCCATCGTGTGGGCGCCCTTATAGCGGCCCGCGCCCAAGGCTCAAGCGCGGGCTCAACTCGGCGCGCCGTCCACCAGCGCCTGAAGGGTCCAGCCCAGCCGGTCGCGCAGCTGACGACAGTGCTCGTCCGACAGCGCGCCCGCCGAGGTGATCTCGCGGCTGATCGACATGCCCATGATGAAGCCGGCCAGCAGGCGCGCCCGCACCGGGGCGTCGTCGCCGCCCAGCCAGGTCGTGAGGGGCGCGATGAAGTCCCGCATGCAGCTGGTCTGGATCACGTCCATGGCCTTGGCCGAACCGAGCGAGCGCAGGATGATGAGCAGGCCGTGCAGCTTTTCCGCATCCTGGCCCCGATCGACCAGCTGTTCGGCGATGCGGGCGCCGAAGGTGGCGCGGTCGCCCTCCCACAGGTCGTCGCCGTCGAAACAGGCATCCAGCGCCGCCTCGAACAGCTGTTCCTTGGAACCGAAGTAGCGGACCACCAGGGCGGCGTCGATCCCGACGTCGCCGGCCACGTCGCGCATGCCGACGTCGTCGTAGCCGTCTCGGGTGAAGCGACGCACCGCCGCCTCCAGCAAGGCGGCGCGGGTGGCGAGCGAGTTTCGCATTCGGGGGCCGCACACGAAGGTCAAGGCCGGGGTCTCCGTCCGCCCGCCTTCACCATGACCCAGACGCTCTCGCCCAACAAGCGGACGGTCATGCCGTGGCCTTCCAAGGGCCAGTCCATTCGCGGATGACGACGTCGCCTTCGGGGGCGCGGACGGCCTGAATGAAGCGCTCCTCAGATCCGTCCAGGCGCAGGGCGGTCAGGACGCCCGTCGCATAGGCCCCGGTGTCGACACCGATCCGCCTGTGATCGACGTGGGGATCCTCCGTCGGGGTATGGCCGTGCACCACGACCCGATCGAAGGGCCGGTCGTCGTTGAGGAAGCGGCCGCGGATCCACATCAGGTCGCGCTCGGACTGCTCCTCCAGCGGCGTGCCCGGCAGGGCGCCCGCGTGGCAGAAGAAGTAGCCGCCCAGCGTCACGCTGGGCACCAGATCTTCGAGGAAGCGTCGCTGGCGCGGGGTGACCTTGTGGCGGAAGTCCTCGGCCAGATTGGTCCAGCCTTCCTTGCGGTGGCGGATGGCGGGCGGGCTGAGGCCCCAGGAGCGAAGGGCCGCGTCGCCGCCGTATTCGCACCAGGTAGGCCCGGCCATGGGGTCGTCCAGGAACTCCAGCAGCTTGTCCTCGTGATTGCCGCGGATGAAGTGCGCTTGGACGCCGGGCGTCTCGGCCACCTCGACCAGCCGGTCGATCACGCCGCGCGAGTCCGGGCCGCGGTCCACATAGTCGCCGAGCATGACGAGGACGCGGGGCCGCGCATCGTCCGAGGCGTCGGCGGCGAGAGCCCGCAGCAGTCCGTCCAGCAGGTCGACGCAGCCATGGACGTCGCCGATCGCCCAGACGACCTGTCCCTCGGGCCCCGCGCGCCGGATCCGGGCGGGTTCGGGAGACGGCGGGGGCACGGACGATTTGCGGAACAGACTGCCGAACATTTCGGCTCCTCGTCGCACATTCACGACGGAGGATTCAATGCTAGTCGCAGGGGATGCGCCTCTTCGTCCGCCTCGCCGCCCTGTCCGTGATCCTGGGCCTGCTGATCCTGATGCTGACGCCGCAGGTGCATCCGCCGGGGCCGGCGGCGTGGGCCGACAAGGTCTGGCACCTGCTGGGCTTCCTGGCGATCACCCTGTCGCTGCAGATCGCACCGGTGTGGCGGGACCGCCTTGGTGCGGCGCTGCTGGCGGTCCTGATCGGCGGGGCCGTGGAAGTGGCTCAGGACTGGGTCGGGCGGGACCGCAGCCTGATGGACCTGGTCGCCGACGCTGCGGGGGCCGCGTTGGGTTGGTGGATTTCGCCGCTGCTGAAACCGATGCTGGACTGGCTCGACGGACCGCGAAACTAGCCGTCCGCGACGCGTCGGACCTTCTGCGCGGCGTCGCGGGCGCAGACGAGGACGGCGCCGTTCTCCACCACGACCATCACATCCGAGAGGCCGACGACGGCGACCCGCACACCGTCCGGCGCCTGGACCCAGACCCGCTCGGCGTCGACGAGGCGGGCGGGGTCGGAGGGCACATGCTCCGCGACCGCGTCCCAGGCGCCCAGATCCGACCACCCGAAATCCACCGGCAGCACCCAGGCGCGGTCGGTCTTCTCCAGCACGGCATGGTCCATGGAGATGCGCGGCGCCTTGGCATAGGCGGGGCCGGTGAGCCCCGGACCGGCGACGCTGGCGGCGACGGCGCGCGTCACCTCCGGGGCGCGGCGCTCGGCCTCGGCCTGGAGCACGTCGGCCCGGCCCACCAGGATGCCGGCGTTCCACAGACAGCCCTCGGCGGTCAGGCGCCCGGCCGTCGACAGGTCGGGCTTTTCGACGAAGGCCGCGACCGGGGCGGCCCCGGGGCCGGCGGGGCGGATGTGGCCATAGGCGGACGACGGCGCCGTCGGGACGACGCCCAGGAGAACCAGCCGCCCGTCCTGAGCCAGGTCGGCGGCGCGGCGCAGGGCGTCGCGAAAGGCGGCGTCGTCGGACACGTGGTGGTCGCAGGGGACCAAGGCGACGACCGCGCGCGGATCGCGCACCGCGGCGACGCGGACCCCGGCCAGCAGCGCCGGAGCGGTGTCGCGTGCGGCGGTCTCGAGAACCAGATCGACGGCGTCGGGACCCGCGTCGAACTGGGCGCGGACGGGCGCCTCATGCTCGGCCGAGGCGACGATCACCACCCGGTCGCCGAGCCCCCGGCAGCGTTCCAGCGTGGCGGCCAGCAGGCTGCGTCCCGCGATCGCCATCAGCCCCTTGGGACGATCAGGCGTGGAGGCGGGCCACAGGCGCGTGCCGCCGCCGCCGCACAGGATGATGGGGACGATGGTCATCCGGCGCAGCACACCCAAAGTGGGCTCAAGGGTTGGGACCGGCAGGGCTGTGAAACGACCGGCGGGTCGAACGACCCCTTACGTCTGATGCTTTTGCAAGAACGGCCCAGCCCTCGCGACCCGGAAACCGCATCAGCGCGGGGAGTTCGTTTTGCCAAACTCCCCCTCATCTTTGAGGACATCATGCAAAGGACCTCCTCGGGATGGGGGGCAGTGCCGCCCGCACCCTCGACCGCGCCTTTCTCTCATATTCGTCGACGCGAAGCACCCGCGTCAGGGTTTCTTCTATTTCCTGCGCGGTCGGCTCCGGACCCAGGGACTGCAACAGCCGCATCTTCTCCGCACGGGCGCGGTCCAGCACGACCAGCGTACTGAGCATCTCTCCGCTGGGGTCCTCGTCCGGCGGCTGCAGGCCCTCCAAGCGAGCTGCGAGCGCAGCCAGTTCCTCGGCGGACACGCGCGCATGGATGCCGTGCTTGGTCGCGTTTCGGCTCGACCGCGCCTTGCCTTCATCTGAGCGCGGCCCGGTGCTCGGCGCGCCTCTTCCAGCCGGTGGCCTGTCGCGGCTCATTCTGCAACGGGTTGCAACTGGCTGGACCCGCGGCTGCCCTCATAATCCGCGAACTGACCCAAGGCGGCATGTCTGCGCTGCTCGGCCTTGGCGAGCAGAACGTCGATGGCCGTCAGTTGGGACAACTGAAGCGACATCGCTTCCGCTTCCAGCTCTGCAACCCTGATCGACCCGTTCAGGTAAGTGAGATGCTCGCGCGGGACATCGCCGCTGAGATACTGCCGGATTTCCTGGCGGATGCCTTGAGGGTCGCTGAACGCCAACGTAGTCGGCGGCACCTGTCGCTCGATGAGGGACGCCGTCTCAGCCCGCATCAACGCGCCTCGCGCCTTGCGATAGAGATGGATCTCCCAGCTCAGGAGCGCCACATCTTCGGCGAACAGCGTTCCAAGAGCGGTCGTGGGGGCCAGCTCGGCGATCACACGATCGCGAAGCTCCTCAAAAACCTCGACGTTTTCCGGGCTGGCATAACCTGAAGCGTCACGGACGGGCTGCGGAGTGGTCTCGTTTTGTCCCGTGTTTTGCATAAGCGTGCGCGAACGCGGACGTGCAGGAGGGACGCTGACGGTCATGGGCTGGGCCTCAACTGTGTATGGCGCTTCGGTAGCCGCACAAGTTCTCCTTGCGCAACCGGGTTTCGCCAAGCTACCGACCCGGCGACCGGAAGCTTGATCGTCTCGAACGTCGAAGCCGGCAAAGGGGCCAAGGGCGGGATCGAACCAAGTTTCGGCGCCGTTCGCTGATTGAAACCCGTTCTTCACCGGCGCCGAGTTCTTTTCGTTGAGGTTCCCTTGTCCCTGATCGGCCGACTGCTCGCGATCGCCGTCTTGCTCGGGACGTTCGTCCTCCTCATCGGTCCGGCAACGACCATGGAGACGACCCGCCCAGGCGTGGACAAGGCCGCGCATTTCATCGCCTTCGGCCTCGTGCTTTGGCCCTGGGGGTGCTGTTTCGGCGGCCCTCTCGGCTCGTGCTCGCCATCGTCGCCGTGGTCCTCGGGGGGGCTCACGGAGATCGTGCAGGCCGTAGTCGGCCGCGATGCCGAACTGTTGGATTTCGTCGCCGATTCTCTGGGCGTCATGCTGGCCTTGCTCGCCTGGTCCGTATGGAGGGGGTTCCGGCCCCGCAGAGCCGCGACTCCAGCGCGATGAGACGGCGCTGAGGCAAGCGGACGGCGGCCTTCGCGACGCCTCCGGCGCGCAAGTGATCGCATCGCCGCCGACACCTCCCCCGAGCCGGGTTCTTCGAGGGTCCCAGGTCGGAAAAACGGAGCGCCTAGGGCCGCCGGGCCCTCAGTCCTTGGGTGAGAGGCGGGTTCGACGCGGATGCTCGACCGCCAAACGAACGACCTGTTCGACCCAATCCCGTTCCGGGCCGGTCAGCCCTGCCAGGTCAACGCGCAAGATCTGAGCGTCGAGGTCGTCGTCGGTCCGTTCGAACAGTTCACTGATCGGAACGCCGAGTTGGTCCGAGAGCGCTTCGATCGTCTCGAGGCTGGGCCGCCCCGTGCCGGCCTCGATCCTGCGCACCCACTCCTCGGATACCCCAAGGCCCAACGCCAAGTCGGCCACGGTCAAGGAGCGCAGTTTCCGCAGGCTTTTCACCCGCCGTCCGAGTGCTGTCGCAGCTTCGCCCATGCGCCCTAATGGCGCGATACGACCTGCTGTAACAGGCACTCAAAGTTTGGCTTGACCAACTTCTGATCTGCGTTATGTAGATCATTACAACTTGGAGTGAAGTCGATGACACAACCGAAAACACCGCCATCTTACAGCCGAACGTCTCAGCACCGGAGCCTGGACTACGTCGCCTACCTGCATGTGACCGGGGCAATCCCCACCCATCTCCGCCGTGACGGCAACCAACAGATCCGCCGACATCTGGCCACCCGGCCTGACGGCAGTCCGGTTGAGCCCATGAGGTTGCGTGCCGGCGCTTTTGAAGAGCTGGGCCTGGCCGCCCATCCTCTGGTCTGGCGGGTGGGTCAGTTCGAGGACATCGGGTTCCGCGTGAACCTGCCTCGCGGATCGAACGCGCGTCGGTGCTTCGATCGGGTCCGGATGACCCGTGGAAATCAGGTCGTTCACGTCATGATCAACGGCGCATTCTGGACGGATGACGTCAGCATGTTCGAGGCGCCCGCGGAGACGTGGAAGCGGCGAACCGAGATCATACCGCCCGCCCGACACAGGGAACGTCCGCGTGGCGGCCTCGTCTCAGCGACGCCGCCACCGACCTGATCGGGCCCCGCGCCCTCAGGACGCCATGGGGCTCGGCCCACGCAGCAGTTCAGGTCGGAAAGCGGCTGACATCACGGTGACTGACCGCCATGCCACCTGGTGAACCCGGGAAAGAATGATCGCCCGACCGAGTGACTTGTGGCTGCCGTCGTGGGTCAGCGGCGAGCCGACGGCTTCTAAGTCCTCCCACACTGAAATCCAGCTCGGTCGACAGGATCGAGGCCAAAAAACGACGTCGAGAGATCGGCGGCGATCGTCGGCGGGCGATTGCTCTGACTGGGCTGGGGTGGGCGTGCGTGCACGAGACAGCCCAGCGAGGAGCCGGCCGCCGACGAGCCGCTCCAAGGCGGACAGTGCAGGATCGTGGCTTGAAGACGGGGCGTCACCACGAAGTTGCACTAGCTGCGCAGCCTTGCAACGGGTTGCAGCAACGGGGCTACATCATAGAAGAACCAAATGGCTTATCGCGATCTCCGGTGAATGTTTTAGAAATTCTAACCTACACTTTTTGCTTACATGTGGGTTCAATCTGGCTAGGCATGTTAGCTATGAATAATTTTTTATTTACAATCGAGATTTCCATACTCAAGCTGCTGGCTCCACATCAGGAGGAGCATTTATGGGCAATCGCATGCGGATCAGGGACGTCGTGATGTATCTCGGCCCGAACGACCCCTTAGGCATCCCCTCCCTTGTGCTGCTTAAAGGGGACCTGTGCGTGATCGTCGACCACTACGATGAAGGCATGTTTCGGGTGGTGGCCATCTCCCCTTCGGGCGAACTCCTGCACTCACGATCAGAGTTCGTGTTTGCGGAGGAAATCCAGCTGGTGAACTACGCGGCGCCGCTGGCGGCAGCCTGAACCGAGGGTCTCGCCGCCTAAGCACTCGCCCTGACCTTGAGCCGACAGCTCGCTCACCGCGTCGGTGGCCTAGCCTAGTTCGCCATTGCCCGCTAACGAGACGCCCGAACCTGAAGGGGGCGAGCGCATGCGCGTGGCGATGATCGGGACGGGATACGTCGGCCTGGTTTCCGGGGCCTGTTTCGCCGATTTCGGCCACGTGGTCACCTGCATCGACAAGGACGAGTCCAAGATCGAGCGGCTGCACGCCGGCGAGATGCCGATCTACGAGCCCGGGTTGGACGGTCTGGTCGAGGCCAATGTGCGGGACGGCCGGCTGTTCTTCACCACCGACGGCGCCGAGGCGATCCGCGAGGCGGACGCGGTGTTCATCGCCGTGGGCACGCCCTCACGCCGCGGCGACGGCCATGCCGACCTGTCTTACGTCCATGCCGCTGCGGAGGAGATTGCGGGCCTGATCCAGGGTTTCACCGTCGTGGTCACCAAGTCGACCGTGCCGGTCGGCACCGGCGACGAGGTCGAGGCCATCATCCGGCGCACGAACCCCGACGCGGACGTCGTGGTGGTGTCGAACCCGGAGTTCCTGCGCGAGGGGGCGGCCATCGGCGACTTCAAGCGGCCCGATCGCGTGGTCATCGGCATCGACGAGCTGGAGAGCGACCGCGGCGCGAGGGCCCGCGCGGTGATGGCCGAGCTGTATCGGCCGCTGAACCTGAATGAGAGCCCGCTGCTGTTCGTGGCTCGTCGCACGTCGGAGCTGATCAAGTATGCGGCCAACGCCTTCCTGGCGATGAAGATCACCTTCATCAACGAGATGGCGGACCTGTGCGAAAAGATCGGGGCGGACGTGCAGCAGGTCGCGCGGGGCATCGGGCTGGACAACCGGATCGGGTCCAAATTCCTGCACGCCGGCCCCGGCTACGGCGGCAGCTGCTTTCCCAAGGACACCCTGGCGCTGGTGCACACGGCGAAGGAAGCCGGGGCGCCGGTGCGGCTGGTGGAGACCACCGTCGCGGTGAACGACGCCCGCAAGAAGTCGATGGTCGAGCGGGTGCGCGCGGCGGTCGGCGGCGACCTGAAAGGCAAGACCGTCGGGCTGCTGGGGCTGACCTTCAAGCCGAACACCGACGACATGCGGGACTCGCCCGCCCTGGATCTGGTGCCCGCCCTGACTGCGGCGGGCGCGACGGTGCAGGCCTTCGATCCCGAGGGCATGGAGGAGGCCGGCAAGCTGCTGCGCGACCTGACCTTCGTCGACGGCCCCTATGAGGCGCTTGCTGGGGCAGATGCCGCGGTGATCGTGACGGAGTGGGACCAGTTCCGCGCGCTGGACTTGGACCGCGTCAAGCTGAAGATGGCGAAGCCGGTGATGGTCGATCTGAGGAACGTCTATCGGCCGGACGAAATGCGGGCGCGGGGCTTCGACTACTGGTCCATCGGGAGGGCCTGACGCCCCGTAGCCTGGCGCATCCAGTCGGTGAGCCGGTCGATCAAGACGTCCTTGTCGAAATGAGTCCGGGCATAAGACCGACCGGCGGCGCCCATGGCCGCCAAGTCCGTCGCGCCGGCCTCACGCATCTGGCGCACAAGCCGGGCCAGACCGCCGGCGTCGCCGGCAGGACAAGCGCGGCCTGCGCCGCTTTCGGTCAGCACGCGCGCACCCTCGCCGTTGAGCATGCCGAGGATCGGCTTTCCCGCCGCCATGTAGCTTTGCAGCTTGCTTGGCACCGTCATGGCGAAAATCGGCTGGTCCGCGAGGCTGACCAGCAGGACGTCGGCGGCGGCGAAGAACTCCGGCATGCGGGTCGAGGGGTGACGACCCAGGAAGATGACGCGGTCTTGCAGCCCCAGTTCGGCGACCTGGGCCTGGAGCGCCATACGGGCCTTGCCCTCGCCAACCAGCAGCCAGCGGACGTCCGGCAGATCGCGGCATAGGGCGGCCGCCTCGACCACCGCGCCCAGATCCTGGGCCTCCCCCAGGTTGCCGGCGAACATCACGGTGAAGCCGTCCGTGAACCCCGAAGTCTCCGGTGCGGGCACAGCCCCCTCCAGACCCGCAGCCAGGGACGGGTCGGCCCAATTGGGGAAGTACTCGACCCGCACGCCTGACCCGCCCCGCCGACTCACATCGGCTCGATAGCTCTCCGACTGGATCAGCAGACCCCATGACCGCCGGTACAGCCAGTTCACCGCCGCCCCGACCAGATTCAGCGCGGCCCTGGAACGGACCGCGCCCATGGCCTGGAGCGTGTCGGGCCAGGGATCCTGGATCCACAACAGATTCGGCGTCCCGCGCAGCAACTTCAGCACGGCGGCCGGCAGGGCCTGGAAGGCGGGCGAACCCAGGAAGACGAAGACGACGTCGAACCGTTCACGCCGCAGTCTCCACAGGCCGAGCGTCGATGCGCTGAGGGCGAAGCTGAGATAGTTCAAGATCAGGTCACGGCCCCTTCCCGCCTTTCGCGGGATCAAGGGCACACGCACGATGGGCACGCCCTGGAACGCGGCATGATCCCCCGGTCGCGCGCGATACTCGGAGAAAACCTCGCCCCCAGGATAGTTGGGCACACCGGTCAGGACCGTGACGTCCAGGCCGCGCGCCTTCAGCTCAACGGCCAAGTCGTTGATCCGGAACTCCTCCGGCCAGAAATACTGGGAGATGAGGAGGACTTTCACCCGGGCGCTCAGTCGTAGCGCCGCCACACCACCCGTTGGACGTAGTCGGTGTAGCTGAGGATGATCCGGACGACCTTGTCCGAGACGTTGGGCATGCCGTAGTCGGCGACCCGGCGCAGGGTGCGGGTCTCCCCGCGCCCCTGGTCCTGGAGAATGGCCAAGGCCTGCATGACGCGATCCTCGCTGAGGCCGGTCATCATCACGGCGCCCTCTTCCACCGCCTCAGGACGCTCGTGCGCCTCGCGGATGTTCAGGGCCGGGAAGTTCAGGATCGAGCTTTCCTCGCTGATGGTGCCGCTGTCGGACAGCACGGCGCGGGCCGAGGTCTGCAGTCGCACATAATCGAGGAAGCCGAGCGGCTTGAGCAGACGCACCTGCGGCGCGAAGGTCAGGCCGTACTCCTGGATGCGCTTTGACGTGCGCGGATGGGTCGAGACGATGACCGGCAGGCCGTAAGTCTCGGCGATGCGGTTCAAGATGCCGGACAGACGCCGCAGCGAAGTCTCGCCGTCGACGTTTTCCTCCCGGTGCGCCGAGACGACGAAATAGCCGCCTTCCTCAAGCTCCAGACGAGACAGGACGTCGGAGGCGGCGATGGCTTCTCCATAGTGCGTCAAGACCTCAAACATGGGGCTGCCGGTCTTGATCACACGATCGGGCGCCATCCCCTCGCGCAACAGATATTCGCGTGCGATGTCGCTGTAGGTCAGGTTCACGTCGGAGATGTGATCCACCATGACGCGGTTGATCTCTTCGGGCACGCGCTGGTCGAAAGAGCGGTTGCCGGCCTCCATGTGAAAGATGGCGATCTTCCGACGCTTGGCAGGCAAGGCGGCCAGGGCGCTGTTGGTGTCCCCCAGGATGAGGACGGCGTCGGGCTTCTCCGCCTCAAGAACCTTGTCGACGTTGATGATGACGCGGCCGATGGTTTCGGCCGCCGTGGCCCCCGCCGCGTCAAGAAAATGATCCGGTTTTCGTACGCCCAGATCGTCGAAGAATATCTGGTTCAGCTCGTAGTCGTAGTTCTGGCCGGTATGGACGAGACGATGCTCGAACGCGCGATCCAGCTTTTCGATGGTGCGCGACAGCCGGATGATTTCCGGCCGAGTGCCCACTATGGTCATGACCTTGAGCATGGCTACCTCGTCTCGGCGCCGGGAGTTAGAGCGCGCATTCGCGCAACCAACTCGGGCCAGGGGGCGGGCGACCAGCCGGTCGCGGTGCGGAAGCGGTCGGAGTTCAGGGAACGGTCGATGACCAAGCTTTCCGACGGGACGATTTCGACCGTCTTGCCGTAGGCCTCGGCGACCAGGGTCAAAAGCGTGAACTTGTCGATGGGCTGGGCAGACACATGGTAGAGCCCGTGAAGCTCGGGACGAGGCACGACGTGGTCGCGGATCACAGCGGCGAGTTCGACGGTGGGCAGGCCAGAGAAGACCGCCTTGGTGAAGCCGTTGACCGGCCCCTGCTGGCTCAGGAACCAGTCGATCAGCGAGCGCGATCCGGTCAGCTCGTGACCGATGATGGAAGTGCGAAGGGTGATCGCGTGAAGAGCGTCGACCTCGCCCAGGCGCTTGGACACGCCGTACAGGTCGTCAGCGTCGGGACGGTCGCTTTCCGAGTACAGTCCGGCGTCACCGGTGAAGACGCAATCGGTGCTGACGTGGACCAGCCGCGCCCCGGTCGCGCCGCAAAGCCGCATCAGTCGATGCGGGAACAGGGCGTTAAGCGGCAAGGCGACCAAGGGATCCTTGGACTGGGCCAACTGCTTGACCATACCGATGCAGTTCACGACCACGTCCGGCCGGGAGACCTCGAAGGCGTGGGCGACGGAGTCCATGTCCGCGGCGTCGACGCCGACGATGAGGTTGGGCCGCACCGCATCGGGGAACAGGTCCAGCGCCCCGAACGAGCGGACCGTTCCGAACACCGTCGATCCGTCGGCCGCGAAGATCTTCAAACAGGCGCTGCCCAGCATTCCGGTCGCGCCCAGGACCAGATAGGTGGTCGCCACGGTCAGGCCTCCAGCGCCGGGCGTTCGCCGGCGACCACGCGACGTATGAAATCGAGCTTGAGAAGAAGCGCCTTCATGCCCTCGACGTCGAGTCGATCGGTATTGTGGCTGTTGTATTCCTCGCCTTCGCTCAGGGCCGCTTCCCCTTCTTCGAAGAACTTGTCGTAGTTGAGGTCACGGTCGTCGGCCGGCACCCGGAAATAGTCGCCCAGATCGTCCGCCCTCGCGCGCTCCTCACGCGCCAGCAAGGACTCATAGAGCTTCTCACCGTGCCGCGTTCCGATCACGCGGACTTCATGATCGGGACGGCCCATCAGCTCAAGGATGGCGGTCACCAGGATACCGACCGTCGCCGCTGGGGCCTTCTGGACGAAGATGTCGCCGTTGGCTCCATGCTCGAAGGCATAGAGGACCAGCTCAACCGCGTCCTCGAGCGTCATCATGAATCGGGTCATGTTCGGATCGGTGACCGTGATCGGCCGCCCGTCCAGAATTTGATTCACGAAAAGCGGGATCACCGAGCCGCGGGACGCCATGACGTTTCCGTAGCGTGTGCCGCAGGCGACGGTGGAGCCGCCCTGGAACTGTCTTGAGGTGGCGACCATCACTTTTTCCATCAGCGCCTTGGAAATGCCCATGGCGTTGATCGGATAGACGGCCTTGTCGGTCGACAGGCAGATCAGCCGCGACACGCCCGCATCATGAGCCGCCCGCAACACGTTTTCCGTGCCGATCACATTGGTCTGAACCGCCTGCATCGGGTAAAATTCGCAGGATGGAACCTGTTTCAGCGCAGCGGCGTGGAAGCAGTAATCGACGCCGGACATCGCGGCGGCGACGCTGTGGGCGTCGCGCACGTCGCCCAGGTGAAACTTCAGTTTCGGATGCGCATAGGCCTTGCGCATGTCGTCCTGTTTCTTCTCATCTCGTGAGAAGATGCGGATCTCGGCGAGGTCGGAGTCTAGGAAACGGCGAAGAACCGCATTCCCGAACGAGCCGGTGCCGCCGGTGATGAGCAGGGTCTTGTCCCGAAACACGATCTTCCCTCAGGCGGCCAAGGAGGCGAACAAACCGTCCTTCTGGGCGGCGTTCGGATAGTTGATGAGCACGGCGCGAAACTGGCCCTTGAACACGAAGAGACTGCCCGCGGCCGCTCCGACGATGCCGCAGGCCTCGAACAGACGCCGCATGTGATCCAGATCCCCGGCCCCGCCCAGCATGGTCATAGGGGCGTCGATACGCGCGCGCAGCCGCCGTGCGAGGTCGAG
This sequence comes from Caulobacteraceae bacterium, assembly GCA_019748055.1. Lineage (GTDB taxonomy): Bacteria > Pseudomonadota > Alphaproteobacteria > Caulobacterales > Caulobacteraceae > Brevundimonas. Next base: position 68,758 of record JAIEQC010000012.1, read on the forward strand.
ATCATATCCGGTCATGCGACCGTCAAGATCGATCGAGTTCATCACGATCTCACCCGCGCCGAGACCCGCGACTTTTCCAGCGAACTCCACCGCGTCGAGACGGGCGTTGCGCGTGCCGTTGTGGGTCCAGACCTCATGGCCGCCGAGGAGTTTCTTGCGCACGTCGATGACCACAACCACGCTTTGACGGCCGACCGCGTCCGCGATTTCCGACACGAGTTCCGGGCGTTCGACCGCCGCTGCGCTCACCGAGACCTTCTCCACACCGAGGCCGATGATTCGCTTGGCCTGGGCCGCGGTGCGGACCCCACCGCCGTAACACAGAGGCATCCGGCATTCGGCGGCCATGTGCTCGATCGCGCGATAGTCAGGTTCGACACCATTCACCGTGGCGTCCATATCGACGACGATCAGCTCGTCCGCCTCCTTCTCGTTGAAGATCTTCACGGCATTGATCGGGTCGCCGACGTACTTTGGATCCTTGAATCCCACAGTCTTGACCAAGCCGCCTTCGTGAACGAGCAGGCAGGGGGTTATGCGGGGCCGCAGCATGACGTTCAGAGTTCCGCGAAATTCTTGAGCAGCCGGGCGCCCCAGTGGTGGCTTTTCTCCGGATGGAATTGCGCCCCGTACACATTGCCCCGTCGCACGGACGACGCGAAGCCGGGCCCGTATTCCGACGTCGCGGCGACGTCGCCGACCTCGCCGCATTCAAAGTAGAAGCTGTGCAGGAAGTAGAAGCGGGAATCGGTTTCGAGCCCGACGAACAGCGGCTGGTCCGCGACGGGTCGCACGTCGTTCCAGCCCATGTGCGGCAGGGGACGAGGCTCGTTGCCATGCAGTCGGCCGAAATGACGGACATGCCCGGGAATCCAGCCGAGGCCCGCGGCGCTGCCCTCGTCGCTGCTCGATCCGAGAATCTGCATCCCGACGCAGACGCCGAGCACCGGCGTGCGCCGGGTCGTGACGAGCTCGTCGAGCGTGTCCCGCATGCCCGAGGCCTCGAGCAGATCCATGGCGTGATCGAAAGAACCGACCCCCGGCAGGATGATCCGCTCCGCGTCGGCCAGAACCTCAGCTGAGCGCGCCAGACGAACCGGCACGTTCATGCGCTTGTAGACGTTGGCGAAGGCGCCGACGTTGCCGAGGCCGTAGTCGACGATGGTGATCACCTCATCACCGCCCTCTGCTCGCCCATCGCCTGCATGGCCTTCGTGCCCAACTCGATCAGGGGAAGGTTGTTGGGATAGTCCCAGTGGAATTTCTTCGGAGCGTGCTTGTAGGACTCGAGCTCATCAACCGAGACGCCCAGCTTAGTGGCGATGTACTCGAAATCGGCGGCGATGGTGTCGGGATCGTGGGCGGGACCGCCAAGCCGGCGAAGCGCCTCGTCTCGCGACATCTGTCCGGACAATATGGTGCTGGAGAAGTGGGGCCGACGCTTGTCGAAACCGAACCGCTCCATGAGCCAATAGCCTTCGAAGAAACGCGTGAACCGCGACTCATAATGCTTGTGCGCGTACTTCTGCCAGCCGTAGAGATCCACCAAATCGTCCATCACCTGCTCTTTGAAGTAGGGGACGTAGTTCAGCGGCTTGATGACCTTAAGGCCGTGCACGAAGCGATAGTAGATCTTGAACTTGAAGATGTCGGCTTGAGGAAACTTGCGCAGGGCACGGGAGCCGTGAGCGCCGTGGATGGCCCGTATCTGGCGGAGATCCGACGCATGATAAGCCCACTCCAAGGGCTCGCGGACGCATTCCGTGGCGTAGTTGGCGCCGGTCAGGATGTATTTGACCTTGTTCTTGACGGCGAAATTGTAAAGGCCGGCGAAGAAGGCGTGATCCTGGGGTGTGTCAAGCGACGGCACGCCCGACTTGAAATAGGCCAGCTGCAGGTCCCGCATCTCGGGCCAGTCGATCACTTCCGTGTACAGATCAAGTCCGAGACCATCGACGAGTTTCTCGATGTTGTTCACGGCCTGCTGTGAATTCCAGCCTGCGTCGACATGGTAGAGCAGCGGCCGCAAACCGAACTCCTTCACGGCCATGTGGACCAGGTAGGAGCTGTCGACGCCGCCTGACAGGCCGATCAGGCAATCGAAATCCTTGCCCTTGCCCCAGGCCTTGATTTCATCGACCTGGCGCTCGATCTCGCGCCGCCCGCGCTCGTCGGTGTGCCAGTGGGGCGCGATGTTGGCGTGATAGTTCAGACAATACTCGCAGACGCCCTCTTCATTGAAGACGATCTTGGAGTCGGTCGTGTCCATGACGCAGGTGACGCACATCTGGTAGGGACGTTCGGCACGGGGAGGCGAGGTCATCTGAGGGCGTCTTCCTAGGCGAGGTGGGGGGCTTGATAGCGAGGAAGGCAAGCAACTCCAAGCGACGTTTAGACGACGATGAAGCTGCCGGCCAAGTCAGTCATCGGAAACGGGAAATCACGTCCAAATACTTCCTGGACTGATGCTCCCGTGACGCCGCCTGCACCGCCTCAGAGACGGCACATTCCGGAGGACGCGCGAACATCGGGGAGGTGAGCGCCCGGCGGAACGACGCAGGATCGTTCCCGACGACATGCATGTCGCCGGCCGCACGGATGAACCCGCCCATGAGGGTGTTCGCCGCGACGTCGGCGAGTATGGGGCGCCCCGAAGAGGCATATTCGAACATCTTCGTCGGCAGAATTCCCGCTGCGCTGGCCTCCTCGCCCGGTCGCGGGGGTACGGCATGCTCGACGAACAGCAGCCAGTCCGCGGTCACGATTTTCTGCAGCGCCACATCGTAGGGAACCGGAGCAAGGAACCGGAACATATCCCGAAGGTCGTTCGGCCGTCCGGCCAGGTGTTCCTGAAGGACGAGCGCGTCTCCATAAAACTCGAACTGGACGTCGCGCGAGGACGCCACGCCTTCGGCGACGAGCTCCTCAAGCGCGGCGAGCAGCGCGTGCGGAATGCGCCCGGGCGTCACGACCCCCAGATAACGAACGATGGCGGGCCCCTCCCTGTCGGCTACATAGGGCGCGGCGGCGCGAGCGGCGGTCATGCGCCGCGCATCGAATCCATTCATCACGGTCACGGTACCGGACGACATGCGGCCGTAGTAGTCCGTCATCGGATCCGAGATAGTCACGACCAGATCAGCCCGACGAGCGAGAAATCGATCGACCGTGAGTTCAAGTCGCTTCGCGAACTTGCCCCCCGGCATCTCGTGGCAGTTGCTGAAGTTGTCGCGATAGTCGAGCACGACCGGAACACGGAAGCGCCGTTTCGCGATGACGGCGGCCAGCAGGACGGGCCACGGCGGCGCAGTGCCGATGGCCACGCGCGACCGCCTCAGCACCTCCTTCACCTCGGCGGCAAGAAATGGGCTGGCCATGGCCAGGGCGAAGCTGAGTCGGGGATCGGGCAACTGGCCCAGAAGGCGCATGACGAAAGCCTTCAGTTTTTGCCCAGTCGTTTGACCGACAGCGGACGCCGGGGAACTTGCCGAAACTGCGGACGACGCACGCGACGGCCTCAGTCGACCCAGAGGGTCCACTTCCAGCAGAGTGACGCCTGGCGGAGGCGTTTCGGAAAGATCCGCGACCGTGCCCGACTTGGTCGTCGAGATCACCACGACCTCCTCGCCCCACTCTGCGAAATAGGCGGAAAGCGCCTCCATTCGCTTCGCCCCGGAAGAATTCAGCGGCGGGAAATAGTGACACAGGATCGCCACGGCGCGATCGCCTGAGGGCGACGTCATGGCAACGCAGCCAGGACGCGGGCGATCTCGTCGGCCGCCTGGCCGTCTCCGTAAACATCGGGCGGCACCCGCCCGACCGGCGGCTTCAGGATCGCTGCGGCGATGCGGTCGGGATCGGCGCCAACGATGACGTTGTGTCCATGCTCGACAAGCTCGGGCCACTCGGTCTCGTCGCGCAGAACGGCCCCCGGCACGCCATGAAAGAAGGCTTCCTTCTGGACCCCGCCGCTGTCCGTGGCGATCAGTGCGGCCTGACGTTGCAGGGCGAGCATGTCGAAATAGCTGATCGGATCGATGATTCGGAGATTGCCGGCGGGGGTGAGGCCCTGTTCCGCTATCCGGAGCCGGGTGCGGGGATGCAGGGGCAGCACCACCGGAAGGCCCGCCTTGGCCAGTCCGTCCAGAAGGCCCTTGAGACGGACCGGATCGTCGACGTTTTCCTTCCTGTGAAGGGTCGCCAGAACGTACCCCCCCCGGGTCAGGCTCAGATCGGTCAGGATCGTCGATCGCGAGAGCGCCACATCGCCGAAAACGCGGACGGCATCGTACATGACGTCGCCACTGAAGCGCACGCGATCGGCTGGAACGCCCTCACGCTCAAGATTGTCCATCGCCAGCTTGGACGGAGCGAACAAAAGGTTGGAAAGCCGATCCGTGACGATGCGGTTGACCTCCTCCGGCATCGCCACATTGAACGAACGCAGGCCCGCCTCGACATGGGCCAGGGGAACCACGGCCTTGGCCGCAGCCAGGGCACCGGCGAGCGTGGAGTCCGTATCGCCGTAGACCATGACCCAGTCCGGACGGGTTTCGGTGATGAGCGCCTCCAACCCCTCCATGGCGCGGCCGGTGTTCTGGGCGTGGCTGCCGCCGCCGACGGCGAGGTTATGGGCGGGGGTCGGCAGTCCGAGCTCTTCGAAGAAGACGTCCGACATGTTGCGGTCGTAGTGCTGGCCCGTGTGGACCAGGATCTCCTCGACTCCCCCATGCCGCGCAAAGGCCGCCGAGACGACGGCGGCCTTCACGAACTGGGGGCGAGCGCCGATCACAGTAAGCAGTCGTGTGGCCACGTAGCGATCTCCAGAGAACGAATGGGCGGCAGGGGCGGACGTCAGGGCGTCGATGGAGCGTGCCTGTTTGGAACCGAGGTGCCCCGGGTCTCCGCAATCCGCACCAGGAAAAGCAACAGGCAGATCGCGAGCACTCCATTGTCGATCAGAGCGATCGGCGACTCCGCCAGATAAAGGGCCAGATAGAGAAACATAAAGCCGTAGCTCAATGATCTGATGACGGTTCGAGGACCGCTGACATATCTCCGATATGCGGACGCGTAGGCGAGGCCCAAAAGCCCATACAGCATGATGACGCCGGGCATGCCGGCATTGTGGTACGCGGATCCGACGGGGGTAAGGGGCGCAGTTCCTCGATCGGTTCCGAACATTATCGCATGCACGTCGTGCGAGAGCCTGCTGCCTTCCTGACCCGGAATGATGCCGAGAAGCGCCTTGCCCCACTCCGCGAAGTTCTGGATCGGCAAGGTCAGGACATAGTCAAACCCGACCAGCCCGCTTTCCTGCTGATATGTGGTGAACCGCTTCATCGTGTCGCCGAGTGCAGTGAGCACGCCGCCCGACTCCCGGCCGTAATAAATCGAGGTCATGAATAGGAACACCACCACGACGGGCGAGGCGAACACAGCGACCTTGCCCAGTCTGAGCCTCGCACGTCCTGACCAATGCAGGACGAAGCTCATCAGGAACGCCGCCGTCGTGTAGAAGAGGTAGCCGCGCTGTCCTGTCCCAGCGAGCGCGAGGATCGTGACCGGCCCCATGACGGCACAATAGGCGGCGAAGGCCGTTCTGTTTCCGGCCCGCCAAATCCAGAACCCCACCGCCGCAACCGATATGGGCAAGAGCACGTTCTTAAACTGGTTGACGTAACCCGGAGCGAAATAGTCCTCGCCTGAATATGTCGCCAACCTTTCCGTCGAATAATCCGAAACTCCGCCGACAAGCAACTGAACGATGATGTTGTAACCGACAGCTTGGTAGTAAATGATGGTTACGGCTATGCTTATCACCATGATGGCAGCGACCAATGTCTTCACATCTTGGTGTTCGTCGGTTTCTCTTCTGCGGAAAAAATCGAGCATGGCGTCGTGAACGCGCGCCCGATGGACATAGAAGACGACCGCCGCGACGAAGACGAAATGCGCCGCGAAATAAAGGACGGCGTAATAGACGTGCCCCACCCGTTCGAAGTCGCTGATGGCAAACGTCCCGACGGCCATCACCGACTGCGCGACGATGAACCAGAAAAAGGGCGATCCCCCGCGGAAGGGCCGCAGCACCCAAAGCGAAGCCAGCGCCAGGATCAGGTAGGACGTCGATATGGCGAACTTGATCAGCATCTCGTCTTGCCTAGGGCGTGAGCTGGAGCAAGGCAACCACGACGCAAAGGCCCAGGACGGCGCCCCCCAGGCCGGTCAGGACCGCCTCCAAGGTCGGCCGCAGCCCCGCGCGAAGGCCGATGCCGACCGTCCGCATCACGATCCCTAGGTAGACCGCATAGAAGACCAGGCCAGACACGGCATAAGCCTCGACAACCCAGGTCCGGTCGATCGCCGCGGCCAGCAGAACCGCCCCCACGCGCAAAACGAGGCCCGCGATCTGAAGCATGAGGGCGGTCCTCTGTCTCCCCACCACATGCAGAGCCATCGACAGCGGCGAAGACAGAAACTGGAAGAAGAACCATGGGGCCATCCAGGCGACCATGACGCCGGATCGGGTCCACTCCTGCCCGAACACCAGTCCGAAGGCCGCGGGCGAGACCACGGCGAGAAAGGCGATGGGGCCTGCCGACATCCGGACGAGCCGGCAGAGCATGGCTGCGGTATGTTCCGCAAGACGCCCCTCTCGCAATGCCTCCGGGGCCGCGGAAAGGTAGACTTGGCCCACCGCATTCCCAACGAGGGACATGGGAGCCTGCAGAAGAAAAACCGCAAGGGTTAGATACCCCGCCTCCGGCCCAGCGGCGAGCGCGGCGATCAGCAGCACGGGAAGATGGATCGCCGCCGCATTGGCCAGCGCCTCCCAGACCGAATAACGCGGAAATTTCTGATGGATACGCGCCGCCCGCCGCATGCCGGACCAACTGATGCGCCGGAACAGGGCCCGCTCGCCGAGCAGTGCGCCGACGCCCAGGCTGGCGGCTCCTGCTCCGTAGTTGAGCATCTGGCCCACCAATAATCCGAGAGGTGTCAAGCCGGCGAACCCCAGACCGAGTTGGCCGCCCACTGCGGACGCGGATTGCAGCACGCGACTGCGTGCGATGGGGCCGAATCCCTTGCGCCGGACGAACCACATCTGAAGAGCGAGATAGAGCCCTCCGATCAGAAGACCGGGAGCCAGCAACCCCAGATGCGGAATGAGCGTAGGCTGACCCAAAAGGGCGAGCGCCTCGACCGGCAGAGCGGCGACCACACCGGCGACGATCACGCTGAAGACGATGACGGACGCCACGCTGAGCGCCAGCAGATTGGCGGCCTCCTCGTCGTCTTGGGGCAGGGGGATGGCGACCTCGAACCTCAGGCAGGACGCCACGACAAGAATGCCGATCAGGCTGGAGAACGCGGCGGCGGCGGCGAAGTCAGTAGGCGAATAAAGCCGCGTGGCCACCGGCATCGCGGCGGCCGTGATCGCATGGGCCAGGGTGGTCCCCCCGACCAGCACGCCGATGGAGCGAAGAACGCCCGCCTGAGTTAAGCGGCCCCAAAGCCTCGCCCAAGGCGGCGTCTCAGTCGTCAAGCGCCACACAGGCCTGGTCGGTGATTTTGTACCGTCGTCCCTCCTCGGAGAGGATGACCCCGTCACCGTGCAAGCGGGTGCCCGCAGCGCTCATCCACCCGATCCTGCGGGCCGGAACGCCCACCATGAGCGCATGATCGGGGACGTCCTGATTGACCACAGCCCCCGCTCCGACGAACGCGTAACGACCGACCGTGACGCCGCATACGATCGTGCTGTTGGCCCCGAGGGTGGCGCCCTTCTTTATCAGTGTCGTTCTGTATTCAGACTTTCGTTCTACAGATGAGCGTGGATTGTAGACGTTCGTAAAAACCATGCTTGGTCCACAAAACACATCATCCTCGATACGGACCGCATCATAAACAGAAACGTTATTCTGGATTTTGACCCTGTCGCCGATGACCACGTCGTTGCCGACGAAGACGTTCTGACCCAGCGAGCAGCCGTCTCCTATGACGGCCCCCCCGCAAACGTGAGTCCAGTGCCAGACGCGCGTCCCCTCCCCGATCCTGGCCCCGTCATCGACGATGGCGGTGGGATGTACGACGACCGCCATGCTCAAAGCTCCAAAGGCAGGGACACCCGCGCGCCGTCTCGAGCGGAGCGGTAAATGGCGGTCAAGGTCTCCAGAGAGCGCAGGCCCGAGCGGCCGTCGGTCTCAGGCTCAGCCTCGCCCTTGAGGGTGGCGATGACGTTCTCATAGTAAAGCGGATGTCCAAAGCCGTAGACGGACGTCGTCGCATAGCTGGCTTCCGACACCTTCGCATCGTCCTCGTGCGGCTCGGCGAACTCCCAGGTCTGGACCTCGTTGACGGCTACGCCGCCTATGCGGACGGTCCCCTTTTCACCCAGGATGGTGATGCTGCCTTCCAGATTTCGGGGATAGGTCAGCATGGTGACGTTCAGCGAACCGAGGGCGCCCGAGCGCCATCGCAGCGAGACCGCCGCAGTGTCCTCGGCCTGGATTCGGCGCTCCAGCGTGGCGGTGTAGGCCTGGACGCTCTCCAGAGGACCCACCAGCCAGTCCAGAAGATCGACGTAGTGGCTCGCCTGGTTCATCAGGGCCCCGCCGTCCCACTCCCAGGTGCCCCGCCATTTGGCGGCGTCGTAGTAGTCCTGCGGCCGCGTCCAGAAGACGTTCAGCGTCACCATGTAGATTCGTCCGAAGCGGCGCTGCTCCAGCGCCCGCTTCAGCAGCTGCAGCGTGGCGTTTCGACGGTTCTGCTTGACGACGAACAGGCGTACGCCCGCCTCGTCGCAGGTTCGCACCATCTCGAGACCGTCCCGATACCGGGTGGCCATCGGCTTTTCCGAAACGACGTGAATGCCTGCCCGGGCCACCTGTATGGCTTGGGACGGATGCAGCCCGCTGGGCGTGGTCAGGATCACTGCGTCGGCGGTCGTGGCCGCCAGCATTTCGGTCAACGAAGCATGCGATGCGGCACCGGCGGCCTCGGCCGCGGCGCGCGCCGCGGCGGGGTCTATGTCGCAAACGTCGACCAGCTCGCAGGTATCCCCGTGTTTGGCCAAGGCGTCGAGGTGGCTCCTCGATATCCGACCGCAGCCGACCAGGGCGAAGCGGACCTTGCGGTCCTTGACGATGGAGCGTGGGGTCATCGGATCAGGCTTTCACGACGGAGTCGCCGGCGGCGAACTTGCCGCGAGAATCCACGATCAAGGTCGCGTGCCGCCCGATCAAGTCATAGTCGAACCGGGCATGGTCGGTGGCGAGGAGCACACAGTCGTAGGACGCCAGGCTGTCCGCAGTCAGCTCAACGCTGCTGAGATCGAAGCTGTGCTCACGCATCTTGGGGAAAACCGGGACGTGGGGATCACTGTAATCCACATGGGCGCCCAAATCGCGCAACTTCTCCATCAGAATGACCGACGGGCTTTCGCGCATGTCGTCGACGTTCTTCTTGTAGGCGATGCCGAGGACGAGAATCCGGCTGCCGCGCACCGGTTTCAACCGTTCGTTCAGGGCCTTGGTCAGCTTTGCCACGACATAGTCCGGCATGGCGGAGTTCACCTCGCCCGCCAACTCGATGAAGCGGGTGTGCAGGCCGTATTCGCGTGCCTTCCAGGTCAGATAGAAGGGGTCGATGGGGATGCAATGGCCGCCCAGTCCCGGGCCTGGCCAGTAGGGCACGAAGCCGAATGGCTTGGTTGCGGCGGCGGCGATCACCTCATGGATGTCTATGTCCATGCGATCGGCGACGATCTTCATCTCGTTGACGAGGCCGATGTTGACCGCCCGGTGGATATTCTCGAGCAGCTTGGTCAGCTCGGCGGCCCGGGTGGAGCTGACCGGCACGACGCGGTCGATCACCTGTCCATAAAGCGCCAAACCGACGTCTAGGCAGGACGCCGTCACGCCGCCGCAAACCTTCGGAATGGTGTTGGTGGTGAAGTTCGGGTTTCCCGGATCCTCGCGCTCCGGGGAATAGACCAAGAAAGTCGTCTCCCCGACCTTCAGGCCGACCGCCTCAAGGCGCGGCATGAGTTCTTCGTCGGTGGTGCCGGGATAGGTCGTGCTCTCCAGAGACATGACCTGCCCCTCACGCATATGCGGGGTGAGGCCGTCGACCGTGTCGAGAACGAAGCTGAGGTCCGGTTCTCGATACTTGTTCAGCGGGGTCGGCACGCAGAGGATCAGGGCGTCTGCCTCCGGCGTCCGGGAAAAATCGACGGTGGCCTCGAAACCCGTCTCGCGCATGGCCGAAACGTCTGCAGCGGCGATGTGTTCAATGTAGCTCTCGCCGCGGTTCAGGGCGTCGACCTTGTCGGGCGCAATGTCCAGGCCCAGCACCCGATAGCCCACTTGAGAGAAACGGATCGCGAGAGGCAGTCCCACATAGCCGAGTCCGACGATGCCGATCACGGCGGTTCGGTCGTTCAGGCGCGAGATCAGACGATCGCAGGCTTCGGTCATGAAGGTCCCCTTCCGAACCGGGCTCCTTAACGGGCGCAGTCGGAATTGGAAGTGCCGAGAACCCGGAATCGCGTGACGCTTCTGCGACATGGACTGACGGTTGCCGCCACTCACCGCCTGACGCATAAGCCGCTCGCGCGCCTTTGAGGGCGACGTCCAACGGGGAATCGCCGCCTTGACGCTTATTGCGCTCGTCATGATCGTCGGCGTGTCGACGTTCGGCGTCGCTCAGGCGTATCGACGGTCTTGGACGCGGCGTTTTGGGAACGATCGCACACCGACGGGGTTCGGCGCGCTGCTGGCCCCCGTCATGGTTCTGGGCGGCGCGGCAGTGGGCTTGTCAGGCGATCTGACCCTCGCCTTGGCTTTGGGCGGCATCGGCACCTTAGTCTACTGGTTCGACGACGCCTTCGAAATGAGCGCGCGGGTGCGGATCGCCCTGGCCGCCGTCACCGGCCTGGCGATCGGCGGATGCTTCCTGTTGGATTCCGGGACTTCCGCCCCGACCGCAGCCCTATTGTTGGCTCTGATCGCGTTCGCACACGTGGCCTTGGTCAACACCATCAACATGCAGGATGGGGCCGACCTGAACCTAGCGACCCTTCTGACGTTGACGGCGCTTCTGACCATCGCTTTCGGCCAGAGAACGGAATGGGCAGCGATCGGGTGGGTCTGCCTTGCCTTCGCGCTTCCCTTCGCCATGGTCAATCGGAAGCCTCGGAGCCTCTATTTCGGTGACTCTGGATGCTTCGCCCTGGCCGTCCTGTTCACCACGATGGGCGCCGCATTTCTGATGGGCACGCGCCCCCCGCCGCCAGAGGTGGCGATCGCTCTGGGCCTGCCGGTGAGCGACATGGCATTCGTGACGGCTCACCGGATCCGCATCCGGCAGAAGTTCACAGTCCGTCACTATTTCCATCTTTATCAGAGGCTTCAGAAGAGCCAGAACGGATTCGCGTATCTATTGCCCCAGGTGGCGAGCGTGGCCCTCGCGCTGGGCATCTCATCCGCGCTGCAATCCATGAACCTGGAAAGGGTCTGGGCGGTCGCCGTCGCGACGGTCGCGGCCGGCCTGATCGTCTTCTGGATCGGCCATCTCGCGTTCGTCCATGGCGAGCCAGGCCCCCCCGCGCAAAGGATTCCCGGATGACGGACGACCGTTGGAGACGATTCTGCGTCGTCGGCGTCGGCGGCCATGCACGAACCAAGCTGATCCCCGCCTTGCGCGCGAACGGCCAGGAGTTGGCCGGAGTCGTTTCGCGACGTCCCGACGCCGCCGAAGGTGCGCCGCTCTTCGCCACCGTGGCCGAGGCCGTCTCAGCCCTGCCGGAAGCCACGGCGTTCCTGATCGCCTCGCCGCCGACGGCTCATTTCGATCAGGCCTTGACGGCTCTGGAGGCGGGACGGGACGTGATCGTCGAAAAACCCGCTTTCGTGACGGAGAGTCAGGCACGAAGAGCGGTGGCCGCGGCGGAGGCTTCCGGAGCGCTTCTGATCGAAGGCTTCATGAACCGGGAAACGACGACCCACAGGCTTTTTCTGGAAGAATGGACGCGCGAAGCGCCGACACGCGTCGTCTCGACGTTCACCTTGCCCGCCGTACCCGCCGACACCTTCCGCGCCGATCCGGCGGTGGGAGCGTCGAACCTGTACGACGTGACCAGCTATGTGCTGGGGGCCCTGATCGACGCCGGGGCCGACGTGTCCGGCGTGACCTTGGACGGCGTGGACGAGGCGGGGCGACCGGATCGAGAGAGACTGCACCTGTCAGGCCTGCTGGGAGAGGTCGAGTTCATGGCCGTGACGGGCGTGTCGGACGCCTACGCCAACGAGATGCGGCTGATACGTGCGGACGGGTCGGAGCTCGCCTTCACGCCATTCGTCTATGGTCGACCCGGACCGAGGCGAGTGCTGCGGACGATCGACGGCGTCACGAGCGAACAGACGATCGACGACCGGAACGCCTTCGAGGCCATGCTGGCCGTGCCGCTGACGAGGTGGCGGGCGACGGCGTCGCAGCGAGGCGCACGGATGATCGAGCTGACCCGTCAGCTGGAGCGGCTGGGCCGACGGCTTCTTGAGCTGAGACCTTAATCGAAGCGAGCGCCGGCGAGGGGCTCCGCCGGAACTGACAACTCCGTGGCCACGACCAAGCCGTCCAGACACTTGATGAGGGCCTGGCCCATGGCGGCGGCGACCACAGTGCCCGGGGCCGCTGCGTCCCAGGCCGGATCAAACGGTCCGTCGTAACGACGGGCGCGCCAGAGCCGGAGCGGCTCACCATTCCCGACCTGCGCATATGCCCCTGCGAAGGGGCGAGATGAGGCCCGGACCAGGTTCAAAACCATATCCACGCCCATGGCGCGGAACTGCAGGCGAGAATCCTCCGGCGTCAGCTTGGGCAGCCAGACGGACGCGGCTTCGGGCTGAGGCGTGAGCTTGAGGTCGCCTGCGCGATGCGCCTGCAGCAGGCGACGAATGGTGATGCGGGAGTCCATCAGCGCCTTGAACTGCAGGTCGGCGATCTGATCTTCGGCCGCTATGGGAATCTCGGTGGTGTTGAACACTTCGCCGTCATCAGCACCCGTCGTGTAACGGAAGCAGTTGTGGAAGATCGACGAGCCGCCGAGGCGGAGGCTCCAGTTGAAAGGCGAGCGGCCGCGGCCGTTGGGAAACCGCATGAGGCTGCCATGAAACCCGAAGACCCCATCGGCGAAGACGTCGAGAACATGTTCGGGCAGAAGATGCTGCCAGTCCGTGCAAACGCCGACGTCGAACTGATGCTCGGCGAAGAAGGCACGATCCTGATCGGAGATCAGACGGTACCCGCGGCACTCATGCACAGCGATGCCTTGTTCGCGGCACCAGTCGGCGAGGTCGGAAGCACCTGCCGCTATTGAAACCTTCCCCCTCGCTTCGGCCGACAGAGTGACCAACAGGTCGGGTTTGATGCCGTCGGCGATCAGCGAGGTGATGAGAGCACGCGTGCTGTGGTGGTTGCCCAAAATGGTCACGCCGTAGCGCATGCCCCGCCCCCAAGTGGAATATGGCCCCGACCTAGCCGGGTTTGGGCATCAGGTCACGTCCGCCGACCGTAACGTAATCATCATGCTTCGACACGTTGCCGCGGAAGCCACGATCCCCTATGGCTCCGCCGCCGTGCCGCCGAAACGTGAAAGTCGGAGGCTGAATCAAGAGGATCCAAGATGGCTCTGCCGACCGTGAGCACCCTGTTCCCGAACATTCAGCGGGACGCCGACGAGCGCGGTGGGATCCTGTCGATCGTCGATGAGCCCTGCCAGAACGTCTCGATCATCACCTGCAATCCGGGCGCGATCCGTTCGAACCACTATCACCTCACCGACTTCCACTTCATGTACGTGCTGGAAGGCGAGATCGACTATTTCTTCAAAGCCCTGGACTCTGACGAGGTGCATTATCTGAAGGTGCGCGAGGGCGACAACATCTTCACGCCGCACAACGAAATCCACGCGACTTACTTCCCGGTGAAGACCCGCTTGATCGTGTCGAGCAAGCTGCCACGCGACCAGGAGACCTATGAGGCGGACACCGTACGGGTGAAGTTCGTCACGCCGGAGAACCTGCAGGACATGCTCGACGCCTATGCGAAATAAGCGGGCGTGAAGCGAGGGGAACCGGGCATGGGTGAGGGAGATTTCGGAGCGGACGGCACGCGGCGCATAACGGAATGCCGCCTTTGCGGATCGTCGGACCTGAGCGAGCAAGTCGATTTCGGCCGGGTGCCTCTGGGCAACAATCTGCAAGAGACGCAAGCCTCGGCGCAGACGGCCGAGGCCTATCCGCTGAACGTCACGCGCTGCGGCGGGTGCGGCCATTTCCAACTGGGCTGGGCGGTCGATCCGCGGCTGCTCTACGCCACGAACTACACCTATCTGAGCGGCATAGGCGCCAGCTTCGTTCGGCACTTCGAGGGGTATGCGGACTGGGCGATCGAAAACGCCGGGCTTGAGCCGGAGTCGCTGGTGGTGGACGTCGGTTCCAACGACGGCACCTGCCTGAAGCCGTTCAAGGCGCGCGGCATGCGGGTGTGCGGGGTCGATCCGGCCTCCATGCCCGCCGGCATCGCCAATGAGAACGGCATCGAGACCCTGAACGACTTCTTCGGCCCCAGCGCCGTCGACTGGATCGTCGAGCGGCATGGACGGGCCGACTACGTGACCAGCCACAACGTTCTGGCGCACGTCGACGACCTGAAGGGCACGTTCGCGGCCATCCATTCCCTTCTGAAGGAGGGCGGCCATTTCGGCTTCGAGATCGGCTATTTCCGAGAGGTTCTGCGGACCGGCTGCTTCGACACGACCTACCACGAGCATCTGGATTATCACACGGCCGCCCCTCTGGTGCGTCACCTGACCGGTCTCGGCTTCGACGTGCTGGACCTGAGCGTGAACGCGGTCCAGGGCGGATCTCTTCGGCTGCTGTTGAAGAAGACGGGCGAGGGCCTGATCTCAGCAGATGCGCAGGCGTTCCTGGAGAACGAAGCCGGATCGATCCTGCACGACCAAGACTTCCTGACGTCGTGGAAGCCCGGCATCGATGAGGCGATGACGCGTTTCGGCGACGCGGTGCGGGAGCGTGCGGCGAAGGGTGACCGGATCGTCGGATACGGAGCGCCGACCAAGGCGACCCTCTTGATGAAGCTGGCCGGACTGGGCGCCGAAGAGATCGCCTGCATCGTTGAAGACAACGCCCTGAAACAGGGTCGCTTCATGCCTGGAAGCGGCGTGCCGATCGTGCCGACCTCGACGTTGGAGACACACGCGCCGGACGCGTTGGTGATTTTCGCCTGGAACTTCGCCGACGACATTCTGAGCAAGTTGAAGGGCCGGTTCGAAGGCGTCGAGGCCATCGTGCCGCTTCCCGCACTGAGGATCGAACGCCCATGATGGACGGGATCAAGAGCCTGGTCGTGATCGCGCCGCACCCGGACGACGAGACCCTGGGCGCAGGCGGCACCATCGCGCGTTTCGCAGAAGCGGGCGTCAAGGTTTCGGTGCTGATCGTCAGCGGCCACCTGCCGCCGCTATATCCGCAGGAGGCCTTCGAGACGACGCGGCGCGAGGCGGACGCGGCGCTGAAGGTGCTCGGCGCCCACCACTGGGAGTTCCTGCAGATCCCGGCCACCAAGGTGCACGAGGCGCCTGTGGCTGAGGTGACCGGCAAGATAAACGCCTTCATCAAGGCGCGCGCCCCGGAGGCGGTGCTCATTCCCTTCCCCGACCGCCATATCGATCACAGGGTGCTGTTCGACTATTCGGTCGTGGCCTGCCGCCCTGTGCACGACAAGGCGCCGAAGATCGTGCTGGCTTATGAAACGCTCTCGGAAACGCACTGGAATGTGCCCGGAATCGAGGCGGCCTTCGTTCCGGAGCTCTTCATCGACGTGACGGACCAGATCGAGAAGAAGAAGGCGGCTCTGGACGCCTATGCATCTCAGGTCCACACCGCGCCCTCCCGATCAATCGAGGCCTGTATGGCCTTGGCGCGCTTCCGGGGGAGCCAGAACGGTTTCGTCTACGCCGAGGCGTATAAGGTGGTGCGGATCACCGTTTAGGGGGGCGCCGGCGCCTGCGCCGGCCACTCTGCTCGACGGCATCCGAAAGGGATCGGGAGGAACCAGAGATGCTCAGTTTGTCCAAGATCCTGGCCCGTTTGGTCATCCGGGCCTTCGCTCTGGTGCTGGCCTATGCTCTCGCGGCGTTTCGGGACGCCGGACCGTTCGCCCTGATCAGTTCCCTTGAGATCATCGCACCCTACGTCCTGCTGTTCGTCGTCGTCGGCGCGGCTCTGGATCTGAGTCAAAAGAACTGGCGCAAGTCGTGGCGTTTCACATCTCTGTCCGACGTCATCGTCATGGCGCGGAATTCCACGGCCACGATCCTGGCCCTGCTGGCCGCCGTGTTCGTGTTCGACCGCGCCGCAGAGTTGCCGCGCTCCGCGCTCTTTCTTGCATGGGTGCTAGACGTGCTGGCTTTCGCCGGCGTCCTGACCCTCAGACGAGCGATGCACGAGGGCGCCCTCACCTCCGCCCTGGTGCCCTTCGTGAACCGCAGGAACCTTCCGGAACGGCGCGTCATGTTGCTGGGAGAGATGGACTCGGCTGACGCCTATCTGCGTGAGCTGGCCCGCTCGCCGGACGCACTACACCGCGCCGTCGGCCTCGTCACTCCGCATTCAGCGGATCGTAATCAGGAAGTCCGGGGGATAAGCGTCCTGGGCGACGCCTCACGTGTGGAGGAGATACTGGACGGCTTCATGACCGAGGCCGGTCAGTTGTCGGTACTTTTCCTCGATGGATCGGTCGCCCCGGCAGACCTGGACGGCGATCTCGTCGCCCGATTGAAGGCGCGGGACGTGAGGCTGCTCAAACTGAACCGCGTCACCGAACTGGACGGCGAACTTGCCCGCTCCAGCGTTCGCGAACTGGATTTCAACGAACTTCTCGCTCGCCCTCCGGTCCATCTCGACCATGAGCGCGTTCGGCGCCTGATCACAGGCAAGCGCGTGCTGGTCACGGGCGCCGGCGGCAGCATCGGTTCGGAAATCTGCCGCCAAGTGGCGGCGCTGTCTTGCTCTCACCTGGCCATGCTGGACAATTCCGAGTTCGCCCTCTTCAAGATCGAACAGGAAATGATCGCGGCCTATCCGACCCTGTCGAAAGCCGCGCGCCTTTGCGACGTGCGTGACGCCGCACGCCTGCGTACCTTTGCATTGCAGGAACGTCCTGACATCGTCTTCCATGCCGCGGCGTTGAAGCATGTGCCGCTGATGGAGGCTCATCCGGCAGACAGCGTGCTGACCAACGTCATCGGCAGCGCAAACGTCGCCGATGCGGCGGTCGCGGCCGGTGTGCAGAACTTCGTCTTCATATCCACCGACAAGACCGTCGATCCTCCGAACGTGATGGGAGCCACCAAACGCCTTGCGGAACGTACGGTGTGCCAGCGCAGACGTCCCGGCGGCCCGAGATTCAACGTGGTCCGTTTCGGCAACGTCCTCGGCTCCGCTGGATCCGTGGTCCCGACTTTTCTGGCGCAGATCGCGCGGGGCGGACCGGTCACCTTGACCCATCCGGACATCGAACGTTTCTTCATGACCATCCCTGAAGCGGTGCAGTTGGTTCTGCATGCCACGGCCAAGTCGGCGTTCGATCAGGTGGAGGGCGTTCTGGTCCTCGACATGGGCAAGCCGGTCAAGATCATAGATCTGGCCCGACGTCTGATCGAACTCGACGGCAAGGTCCCCGGCATCGACGTCGAAATCAGGGTCACGGGTCTACGGCCCGGTGAGAAAATGACGGAGGCTCTGTTCGACGTCACCGAGACCGCCCGGCAATGCGATCCCGGGGTTCTGGAGGTGGTGGACCGTAATGCGGGCGTGAGCCTTTCGGACGCCGAACTTCGACGTCTTGAAAATCTGGCGCGAAGCGGCGACGACGAAGGCGTGCGTGAACTTCTGTTCAAGCTGCTCGACAAGCTCCGGACCTATCGCGCGGACAATGTTCGGGCCATCAGAGACGCCTCTTGAAGGCGC
The DNA here is from genome assembly GCA_019748055.1 of Caulobacteraceae bacterium. GTDB lineage: Bacteria > Pseudomonadota > Alphaproteobacteria > Caulobacterales > Caulobacteraceae > Brevundimonas. The sequence continues at coordinate 86,814 of JAIEQC010000012.1, forward strand.
GCGGCCTAGAGGACCGAGATTTCGCCGCTGACGGGTCGCCGAGACGCGAACTATCGGCTATTCGCCGAAACGAACTGTAGGCGTCGATCGACGCCTGGGCATCTGTGGACGACCTATGACAGACGAGATCTTGACCGGAAAACGGGACCTTGCGCTTCAGGGCGAGGCCGGTCAGCGCTTCGCTCCGACCGCGTCGTTCGATCTCGCAGAATACTGGCGGATGGCGGTCAAGCACCGCTGGGTGATCCTGGGCGCCTTCGTGGCGTGCATTCTGGCCAGCGTGGCGATCACCCTTTTGATGACGCCGATCTACAGCGCCAAAGCGACCCTGCAGATCGATCGGGAAAGCGCCCGAGTTCTGAACGTCGACGAGGTGCAGCCTCGCGAGTCGCAGGCCTTCGGAGAAGAGTTCTTCCAGACGCAGTACGGGCTGCTGCGCAGCCGTTCTCTGGCCGAGCGCGTGGTCGACAGCCTGGGCTTGGCCGCGTCGGACGCCTTCATGGAACAAATGGGGGCGACCCCGCCCGCACGGGGCGACCGCACGGCTGCGGAATACAGCCGCGTTCGTCGCGAAATCGTCATCAGTGTGGTGATGGCGAATTTCTCCGTGACGCCCGTGCGGGGATCTCGACTTGTGGAGATCAATTTCGACAGCCCCGTACCGGCGCTGTCCGCACGCGTAGCCAATGCCTACGCTGAAAACTTCATCCAGGCGAACTTGGACCGCCGTTTCGAATCTTCCTCGTTCGCGCGGGAATTCCTCGAGGAACAGATCGCGCAAACCAAGGCGAAGTTGGAGGAAACAGAGCGTGCGCTGGTCGACTACGCCAGCGCACAGGGCATCGTTAACCTGTCAGAACCGGGGCCCGACGGCGTCGGTCAGACTCAGTCGCTGGCCGGAACGAACCTGTCTGCGCTCAACGCCTCTCTGGCCAGCGCGAGGGCGGCCCGGATCGCGGCGGAGCAGCGGTGGCGCCAGGCGCGCTCGGCGCCGCTGCTGAGCCAGCCGGAGGTGCTGCAGAACCCGGCCATCCAGCGCCTGACGGAGCAACGCGCGCAGCTGGACGCCCAGTATCAGCAGCAGGCCCGCGTCTATCGCGAGGACTGGCCTGGCCAGATCCAGCTGCGTGGCCAGATCGAGGAACTGGATGCGCAGATCGCCGAGATCGGCCGCGGCATCCTGTCATCGATCCAGGGACAGTATGTGGTCGCCGCCAACAACGAGCGGGCGCTTCAGGCGCAGGTCGACGCGCTCAAGGGCGAGGTGCTGGACCTGCGCGATCGCAGCGTCGATTACAACATCCTGCAGCGCGAGCTGGACACCAGCCGCGCCAGCTACGACGCCCTGCTTGAACGCTACAAGGAAGTGAGCATCACCGGCACCGTGGCGTCCAACAACATCTCGATCGTCGATCAGGCCCAGGTGCCCACGGCGCCTTCCAAGCCCAATCTGATGATCAACCTGATGCTGGCGGCCATGCTTGGTCTCGGCCTCGGGGCGCTGGCCGCCTTCGTACTGGAAGCTCTGGACGAAACGTTGGCCACGCCGGACGACGCCGAGAGCAAGCTGGCGGTGCCCGTGCTTGGCGTCGTCCCCCTGCTTGCACGTGACCAGACCCCTCTGGAAGCACTGGGAGACATTCGCTCCGCCTTCTCCGAAGCCTACTATTCGCTGCGAACCGCGCTTCAGTTTTCAACGCCCGTGGGTGTGCCGCCGAGCCTGCTCGTGACCAGCGCCAGGCCCGCAGAGGGCAAGTCGACCACAGCCTATGCCACGGCGTTGAATCTGGCGCGCATCGGAAAGCGCGTGCTGTTGATCGACGGCGACCTCCGCAACCCTTCGATGCACCGCATCGTTGGCGTTGAGAATGCGGTGGGCATGAGCAATCTGCTATCGGGGGCCGCGGTGCTGTCGGACGCCGTGCAGGTCACGCGTGAGCCGAACCTCGGGCTCGTCACGTCGGGCCCGTTGCCGCCCAATCCGGCGGAGCTCTGGGGCGGCGATCGGGTCAGGACCCTGCTTATCGAAATGCAGTCGTCTTTCGACCATGTGGTCATCGACGGCCCTCCGGTCCTGGGATTCGCCGACGCCCCCCTGCTCGCGTCCGCCTGCGCCGGCAGCATCTTCGTGCTGGAGTCCCGCGGCACCCGACGGGCCCAGGCGCGCGGCGCCCTGCGCAGGCTGACCATGGGCGGCGGACGGCTACTTGGTCTCGTCATGACCAAGTTCAACGTCAAATCGACTCAATACGGCGGCTACGACTACGCATACGACTATTCGTACGGCGACCGTCCTGAGAGACGCTCGAAGGGTGAGGCGGCCTGATGAATCCCCCGGCGGTCGGCCGGCGGGGCGGTGGGCTGCGGGGCTGGGCGCCGCATGTGCTGACGGTGCTGCTGATCTGGCTGGGCTGGCAGATGGTGGTCGGCCTGCTGGTCCAGAGGTCGCCGGTCGAGACCGCGATACGCGTGGCTCCGTCATCTGGACAGGTGCTGAGCCGCGCGGCGGAGGCCGAGATGGTGGCGGGACGCGTCGATGCTGCCCGTGACCTCGCCGGCATGGCGTTGCGCGCCGCCCCCTTCGACGTTCGGGCCCTGAGAGTGTTGGGCCTCGCGGTCGCGCAGACCGACCCAGCCGCCGCCGACGATCTTCTGACCTTGGCCGGCAACTGGAGCCTGCGGGACGACCCTTCCCACGCATGGCTCATCCGGCGTCGACTTGAGCAGGGCGACTACGCCGGCGCCTTTGGGCACGCCGACGCCCTGGCAAGACGACGCGAGGACGTTCACCCCCGGATTTTCCAGTTCTTCACCGTGGCGGTCGCCGAAGATCCGCGGGCGGCCCCGCACCTCATCGCCCGGCTGATTCCGCGTCCGAACTGGAGGACCGCCTATCTGGACAGTCTGCGAACCGGGGCTCAGGCCCCCCAAGTGCAGGCGACACTCGCTCTTGGGCTGGAGCGTACCCCCGGGCGCATGAACAATCTCGAACTTCAGACGATTTACGGCGAGTGGGTGCGGCAGGGCCGCTTACCCGGCGTTCGCGAACTGCACCGAAGACTGCGTCGCCCACTTCCGGCCCCTCTGCAGGATGGCGGTTTTGAGGATCCTGCCGCTCCGAGGCCGTTCAAATGGATGATCGAGACAGGCCCGGGCTCCCGTGCTGAGATGTCGGCCGACGCCCAGGCCACCGGCAAGGCCCTCTTCGTCGAGACTGACGGCTTTTCAACTCGAACCGTGGTCAGCCAGCTCCTGTTGCTCGACCCCGGACCGCAGGTGCTCACCGGCCGGTTCCGATTTGAGGCCGGCGGGCAAGATCCCCGCCTTTCCTGGTCGATTCGCTGCCTGGAAACGAACGCGGTCATTGCCACATGGTCCCCCACGGCGACGCAGGACCAATCCGAGTGGGCGACGGCACGCACTTCGTTCACTGTGCCGAGCGTGAACTGCACCACCCAATGGATTGAACTCAAAACCCGCAGGGGCTCGCGTCGAAGCGCTGTCGTGGCTTGGTTCGACACGTTCGCGCTTGCTCCGAGCCCGGCAAAAACTACAGGAAACTGAGACAGTTGCTGATGACGGACCTGGTCTGTGCGGGCCGATTGTTCTTGCAATGCGGGAGGGAGCGGCTAAGAGGCGGGCGAGCGTCACGCATTCAGGCGACGCCGTTCCAACCTGAGGGGATACACATGCGCAAGACCGTCGCCGCCGTCACCGTCGGCCTTCTGCTGGTGGCCGGCCAAGCCGCCGCCGCCGGCTCCAACACCGCCGTCGCCCGCGTGGGTGACCGCGTCGGAGCTTCGGCCGACGCCTCCAACGAGTTCGCCGGCATCCCGATCGCCGTGCTGCTGATCGGCGGCGCCGTTCTGGCCACCGCCATCGTCGTCGCCACCGACGACGACTCGGACAGCAACTGATTCCTCACAGCGCCTGGAGGCACAGGGCTTCTTGCGCGCCTGGTTGAGACAGAATGGCCAGTGGGACAGGGTCGCGATCGCGACCTTCGTCTTGCTGGCCATTTGCTTTCTCATCGGCGGCGCCAGCCAAAGACATGCCCTGCGGCTGACGCTGGTCGAACTCGCCGCCCTTCCCACGCTCGGGCTCGCCCTGCTCAGCGCCTGGGACAGGACAGTCTGGACCCGGCACCGGTTTGCGGTCAGCATTCTCGCGGCGGCGGCGGCCATTCCTCTGGTCCAGCTGATTCCCTTGCCGCCTGCGGTCTGGGGGGCGCTGCCCGGGCGGGAGGACGGGACGCTGGCGCTCGAACTTGCCGGACTGGCGCCGGGCTGGGCCCCGATGTCGGTGGCCCCGGACATGACTTGGAGGTCTTTTCTGGCGCTGATCCCCGCTGGGGCCGTGTTTCTCGGGGCCCTCGTCACGGGCGCATCCGCACATCGTGGATATGTGCATCTGATCTTCGTCGCGCTTGCGGCAAGTTTCGCGCTGGGCCTGGCCCAAGCCATGACCGGCGATCCCTTTTACCCTTGGCCCACGACGGATCGTGGGCTGATCAGCGGGCTCTTCGCCAACCGCAACCACCTCGCGACGCTGTGCCTGATCGCCCTGCCGATGGCCGGCGCGATCCTTGGGACCGCCGCGCGTCGCGGAACCGAGGGGCGGAGGGACTTCTGGATAGGCTTGGCCGTCGTGGCGGTCGCCGTCGTCACGATCGCGGCGACCCGGTCGCGCGCAGGAGTCGGCCTTCTCGGGCCGTCTCTGGTTTTGTCGGGTCTGATCGTGTGGATCGCCGCCGGACGAGGACGACCTGGAGCGGCGACCCTGGGTCTGGCCGGCTCCGCAGGTGTGGCCTTGGCGCTTGTCGCCGTTCTGGGGCTGGCTCCGATTTTGGACCGGTTCGGCGCCTCCGCTCCGCCTGAGGCTCGTTTCGAGCGGTGGCCGACCGTGGCCGAGGCCGCCCAAGCTTATCTCCCGACCGGCGCTGGCTTCGGATCGTTCGAGCGAGTGTATCGCTCGGTTGAAACCCTCGAGGAACTGGACGCCACCTCGTTCAACCGGGCGCACAACGAATACCTGGAAATCTGGCTCGAGGGCGGCTGGCTGAGCGTCGGCGTGCTGATCGCATTCATGATATGGTTCGGGCGTCGTGCCGCGAACGCTTGGCGGGCGCCGCCAGGATCGACGGCGGACATGGCGCGGGCGGCGTCGGCGGGGATACTGATGATCCTGATGCACAGCGTCGTCGAATATCCGCTCCGAACCGTCACCCTGACGGCCGTTCTCGCCGTTCTGGCCGCGATCCTGGAACTGGGTGCGCGCGACGGCCCCGAAACCTCAAGACGTCGCTCACGGCGGCCCGCATGAACGGCGACAGGCCCGTACTGGTCACCGGCTCGGCCGGCTTCATCGGGTTTCACACCGCACGGCGACTGCTGACACAGGGCCGCCGGGTCGTCGGGCTGGACGACCTCAATCCTTATTATGATCCGAGGCTGAAAGAGGCACGGCGCGCGCTTCTGATGGAGCACGGGAATTATGTCGACCACGTCATGGACCTGGCGGACCGCGCGGCCGTGGCCGACCTTTTCCAGCGCCATCGCCCGGTCCGTGTCGTGCACGTCGGCGCGCAGGCGGGCATCCGCTACAGCGTCGAAAGCCCCGAGACCTACGTCGACTCAAATTTGGTGGGATTCCTGAGCGTCCTCCAGGGCTGCCAGGCCGTGGGCGTCGAGCATCTGGTCTATGCCTCCACCAGTTCGGTGTTCGGCGCGAATGGGGCGTTGCCCTATTCGGTCGAACAGCCCGTGTCTCACCCCCTGAACCTCTACTCGGCCACCAAGCTTGCCAATGAGGCGATGGCGCACGCCTTCGCCTATGTGCACGGACTGCCGTGCACGGGACTGCGGTTCTTCACGGTCTACGGCCCGTGGGGTCGACCCGACATGGCGCTGTTCAAGTTCACGCGCGCTATCCTGGAAGGGACTCCCATCGACCTGTACGGCGGCGGCGTGATGGAGCGGGATTTCACGTACGTGGACGACGTCGTCGACGGCGTGCTGGCCGCGCTGGACCTGCCGGCCGTGCCCGATGCCAAGTGGGATCCGACCAATCCCGACCCAGCAACCAGCGGCGTCGCGCCTTGGCGGGTCCTGAACCTGGGCGCCGGGCGGCGCGAGCCGTTGGCGCGTTACCTCGAGGTTCTGGAGCGCAAACTCGGACGCAAGGGGATCGTCAATGCAATGCCCGTCCAGCCTGGCGAGATGATCCGCACGGAGGCCGACGTGGTGCGGACGCGGGCGTTGCTGGGGTATGATCCCAAAACTCCGATCGATGAAGGCGTCGGTCGTTTCGTCGACTGGTATCGACAATTCTATGGTGTCTGAGCCCGCTCTGGACGGCCGTCGGCGGCCCTGTTAGGGCCAGACGCGGACTTCAAGGGTGAGTTCAACCCCGGATGACCGCAACTAGGAAGGTACCCTGGACATGCGCGCCTTTTTGATCGCCTGCGCCGCTTTTATGGTCGCCGCGTGCGGAGCCGGCGCGACGCGGGACGCCAGCCTGGTCACGGCCGCGGCACCGATCGACCCGATTTCGCTGATGCAATCCTCGCGTGGCGAGGCGGGCGGCGACTATCGGATCGGGGCGACCGATCTTTTGACCGTGTCCGTCTTCCAGGTGCCGGACCTGTCCTTCGACGAGATCCGGGTGGACGCGTCGGGCAATCTCCAAATGCCCATGATCGGCTCCATTCAGGCCGCGGGCCTCACGCCGAACGAACTGTCCAACGACATCGCGCGTCGATTGGGCGAGCGTTACCTGCGCAATCCGCAGGTCACCGTCACCGTCAAGGAAGCCGCCAGCCAGAAGGTCACCATCGACGGCGCCGTGACCCAACCCGGCGTCTATGAGATGCGCGGCCGCACCACCCTGATGCAGGCCGTGGCCATGGCCAGGGGCCCGCTGCGCGAGGCGAACGTGCGCAGCGTCGCCGTTTTCCGCGAGGTCAACGGCCAGCGCATGGTGGCGGTGTTCGATCTGGCCGCGATCCGCAACGGTCAGGCGGAGGACCCGGTCATCCTGGGCGACGACGTCGTGGTGGTGGACATCAGCCGCACGAACGCCCTGGTGCGGGACGCCGTCCAGGCGCTGCCGGCGCTGGCCATCTTCCAGGTGTTCTGACGCCTTGATGCGGCGGTCCACCCTGACCGTCTGCGTTGCCGCAGCCCTGCTCACAGCGTGCGGCGGGGGCAGCGACGGGCTGAACGTTCCCTCCCACACGTCCGCCGAGATCCATGGACCCGCCGCACGGTTCGCGGCGCTCCAGGCTATGGACGCGCGTGTCGCCACGGTCTTTCACCGGCTGGTCACCGCCAATGCCGATCTATGCGCCGAACCCGGCCCCAACGCCGGCTGGAGCCTCCATGCCGCAAACCAATATGGCGAGGAGATGCGGCCTTTAGTGACCGCGACGGGCGACCTGCAGGGCGACCTTCCGGCGGTTCTGGCCGTCGTGCCTGGCGGCCCGGCAGAGCGTGCCGGGCTGCTGCCCGGCGACGTGATCCTGTCCGTGAACGGAGCGGCTCTCTCCGTCGGCAAGACCGACGCTGTGGAGAGCTGGGACGGAGTGGCGCGGAACCTGTCCCTGATCGACGACGCCCTGGCCGACGGCGATCCCGTCACGCTGGGGATAAGCCGCAGCGGCGCCGTTCGGACCCTGCCGCTGATCGGGGACCCGGCCTGTCCATACTCGGTTCAGCTGGACGTGTCTGACGAACTGAACGCCCGCGCGAACGGGACCGGCGTGTTCATATCCACAGCCCTGGCGGGGTTCGCCGCAGGCGACGACGAACTGGCGCTGATCCTGGCGCACGAGTTGGCGCACAACATCCTCAAGCACCGGGAGCGGTTCGATCGCGAAGCGCCGGCCCGTCGGGTGTTCGGCAATCTGGCCGTCGCGCCGTCCAGCCTGGCCGCCGCGGAGCGCGACGCCGACCGGTTGGGCCTGTACCTCATGACCCGCGCAGGGTTCGACGAAGGCGTCGCCGCGCCGTTCTGGCGGCGGTTCGGAGAGGCGAACTGGCGAGTCCGCTGGGCCCAGTGGGGTCACCCGTCGGCGGAGGTCCGCGCCCGTCAGCTTGAAGGCGTCGCGGCGGAGATCGCCGCCTCTCGTGCGCGTGGAGAGCGCATCGATCCGCGGTGACTCAACCTTCCGTTCACGGTGAAAGCGCGTCCCGCCTGCCACAGGTTCGCCTGACGGGCTGACGCGACAAGGCTTTTTCGCTTGCAATCGGCAACGCGGTTGGCCTAGAAGCATTTCGGGAAAGCGCGGGGCAAACCGCGTCAACCTCAAAACCTGAAGGGGATTCTGATGCGTAAGACGATCGCCGCCGTTTCGGTTGGTCTGCTGCTGGTCGCCGGCCAAGCCGCCGCCGCCGGTTCCAACACTGCCGTCGCCCGCGTGGGTGACCGCGTCGGCGCCTCGGCCGACGCCTCCAACGAGTTCGCCGGCATTCCGATTGCCGTGCTGCTGATCGGCGGCGCCGTTCTGGCCACCGCCATCGTCGTCGCCACCGACGACGACTCGGACAGCAACTAAGTCCGACTGCCTCGCGGTTTCGGCCGCGGAGTTGAAAAGTTTGAGCCGGCGGATCACCATCCGCCGGCTTTCGCTTGTCCAGGACTCAGCAAGCGATCAGCCGCCTTCGAAAATGGCGCCGTAGTCTTCGTTGGCGCGGGCGAAGTCGGTCATCCGGCCCACGTCCACCCAGTATCCCTCGGCCCGATGCGCCCTCACGGGCCGCCCGCCCTCGATCATCGCCTGAAGCAGTTGCGGCATGTCGTACGGCCCGGCAGCAGGGATCAGAGCGCGTGCCGCCGACGACAGGACATAGACGCCCGCATTGATGCGGTAGACCTGACTGGGCTTCTCCTCGATCCCCAGCACGCGACCCCGGTCGGCGTTGATGACGCCGAACGGCACCTGCATCTCGTAGTCGCGCACCACCACCGTCGCGGCGGCCCCGGCGGCGGCGTGATCGTCGACGACGCGGCCATAGTCCATCTTGGTCAGGACGTCGCCGTTGGTGACCAGCACGTCTCCCGTCACGTCGGCCGGCATGAGGCTCAGAGACCCGCAGGTGCCTCGAGGGCTGTCCTCGCGCAGATAGCGGATGTGCAGTCCCCGCTCGGATCCGTCGCCGAAATGCGCCTCGATCTGCTCGCCGCGATAGTTGATCGACAGGAAGATGCGGCGGAACCCTTGGGCGGCGAAGGCGTCGACGACCGTGTCCAGCATGGGCCGCGGCCCCACCTTCAGCATCGGTTTGGGCGTGTCGTGCGTCAGCTCGGCCAGCCGGGTTCCGCGCCCGCCGGCCATGATGACCACCGCCTCGGTCCGCTCCGGCATCTCGAGGAAGTCCGAGACCGTCGACAGACCCAGCACTTGGCCGTCGTCGTCGACCAACGGGAGCTGTCGCAGCTTGCGGGACCGCAGCAGGCCAAGGCGCGAGGCCGGGTCCATGCCGGCCGGCGCCGTCGCGGGGGAGGTGTTGGCGAAGGCGCCGCAGGGACCGTCGAGGTCTTCGCCGCGAATCAGGGCGCGGCGGATGTCGCCGTCGGAAAGGGTTCCGAGCAGGCGACGGTTCGGGTCGACCACAAGCGCGATGCCCGCGCCGGTGGCGTCGATGTTGCGCAGGGCGTCGCGTAGGCTGGCCTCCGGCGCGATCAGGGCGCGTTCCCAATGCTTCATGGGATTTCCTCCGCATCCAGCGCATCGTCGACGGCATAGGCGCGTCGAGCCGCGCCGCCCGCCATGTCCCACCACCACATGGGCGACAGACCGTCGGCCGGGCGTTTGGCGGTCACCATGCGCTCGGACCAGGTCTCACCGGCATCTACCGGGGCCGACGCGACCAGGGAGCGCCGCGCGATCGGCCGATTGGGCAACTCGGCGGCCGACGGCGCCTTGATCCCGTCGCCCAGCGCCGCCTCGACCTCCCGGATCGCCTCGACCAGAGCGGCGAGTTCCCCAGGCTCCAGAGAGGCCGCGTGGTCGGGCCCCGGACGGTTGCGGCTCAGGGTGAAGTGCTTCTCGATCACGCGCGCGCCCAGCGCGACGGCGGCGGTGGCCACGGCGATCCCGAGCGTATGGTCCGAATAGCCGACGGGCACGCCGAACTCGGCGGCCATGGTCGTCATGGCTCTGAGGTTCGCCGCGGCGGCCGGGGCCGGATACTGGGTCGTGCACTGAAGGACGGTGACCCTTTCGGCCACCGCCGCCCTCCCCTCGGCCGTCGCGAAGGCGGTCTCGCACTCGGCGAGGCCCGACGGCGCGCCTCTCCGCGTCAGGCCGAAGGCGATGACGCCCAGCGCCTGCCGCACCTCACCAAGCTCGGCCATGCCGGTGGACACGAACAGCGGTCGGCCGGTGCGGGCCGCGGCCAGAAGCATGGGTCCCCAGGTAAGGTCGCCGGACGGAATCTTGATCGCCGGCACGCCCAGACGATCCAGCAGGGCCAGTCCCTCCATGTCGAAGGCGGTGGACATGAAGGCGACGCCCCGCTCGCGACATCGATCGGCGAGGCGGTGGTGCGCCTCTTCCGACAGTTCCAGTCGGCGCAACATGTCGGCCTGGCCGCCGTCGTGGCCGGTGTTGACGACCTGATAGGCGGCCTTGGCGGCGCGTTGGGTGACCAAGGCGTCCGCGCGGAAGGTCTGGAACTTGACGGCGTCGGCCCCCGCGTCAGCGGCGACGTCGACCATGGTCAGGGCGTCGTCCAGCGAGCCGTCGTGGTTCACGCCCGCTTCGGCGACGATGAAGACGCGGTCAGCCATGGTCGTGCTCCAGATCGACGAAGGGCTTGCGCAGAAGGACCTCGCGCGACGGTGTGGCTTTCAGGATGGAGACGATGCGAGGCACGGAGCGGCCGTCGCCGTAAGGGTTGAGCATGGCGTCCGGACGGAGCGCTTCCGCCGCCGCCAGCGCTGCGAGGATTGCGGCGGGGTCGGCCGGTGACCAGATCACGCTGGGGCCGGCAAGCCGGCCCGACTGGCGCAGGCCGACGTCGACCGTCGGCACGCCGAGGGTCGGGATCTCGGCGAGACCGGAGGAGGAGTTGCCCAAAACCGCGCGGCATCGCGCCGCGAGGGCAGGGTAGGCGTCGCCCAATGCAGCGCACACGTGGACGTTCCTTCGCCCCTCCGCCCACTGGCGGGTCCGTTCACGGATGAGGTCGCCTCCGGGGTCGGCGTTCGGAGCGGTGACCCAGAGCGTCCAACGGTCATCCAGTCCGTCGAGGGCGCTCAATAAGCCTTCCAGCTCAGCCCGGCCGTGGTCGGGTTGCAGGGTGACGGGATGGAAGGTGACCAGCAGGTTGCGGTCGCCCAGCGGAGCGCCGAGGCGGCGCTCCAGTTCCGCGTCGGGCATGCGCGACGCTTCGATCAACCCGTCCAGTGCCGGATTGCCGACGACGTGGATGCGGTCAAGCGCCTCGCCCATGTGACGCAGGCGGCGCGCGGCGGGCTCGTGAAAGGCCAGGTGCAGGTGGGACAGCTTGGTCAGGGCGTGGCGGAAGGCGTCGTCCATGGCCCCTTCCGTGACGTCGCCGCCGGAGAGGTGGACCAACGGCACGCCCGCGAGCGTCGCGCCCTGCGCCGCGGCGAGAGTCTCGAAACGATCGCCCAGCAGGATGAGCATATCCGGCGTGTCGTCGGTCAGGGCGGCGGCCACGCCTTCGAGCACCCGGGCGGAACGGACTGCGGGGCTCCCCTGCCCCCACGGCACGCGGTCCGAGATCGGCAGGCCGGTCGCCTCGACACCCTCGACCGTCAGTCCCTGGTCGACGTCCAGATGACCACCCGTGACGATCAGACCGAAGTCGAAGGCCGGATCATCATGAAAGGCGCATGCGACCGGCGCCAGAATGTTCCAGTCGGCGCGGCCGGTGGTCAGCAGGCGGAGACGGCGCGGGCTCACCCCAATCCCTCCTCGACGCGCTGGGCGTCGTGGGTCAGCCTAGCCGAGGCGGCCGATTCGCCCCACGGCCGCCGGGAGGGCCGAACATGCGCATCGCCATCGTAGGAACCGGCGGCCTGGGCCGAGAGGTTGCGGCGCTGGCCCTCGAGCAGGTCCGCGCGGAAGGCGGCGAAGTGGCCGATCCGGTCGTCTTCGTGCCGCATGATCTTGGGGAAGCTTCTCCGCTCGCGGGGATTCCCACGCGCACACTGACGGAACTCCACGACGATCAGGCTCTGGTGGTCGCCGTCGGCGATCCTGGGATACGACGGCGCATCGTCCAGGGTGACGCCGCCGGCCGTCGCTTCGGCGGTGTCATGGCCGACACGGCCCGCCTTCGCGGCCGCAACGAACTCGGCGAAGGCGCGATCCTGTGCGACGGCGTGGTCGTGACCGACAACGTCCGCATCGGCCGGCATTTTCTGGCCAATCCACACGCCTGCGTCATGCACGACTGCACGATCGGCGACTTCGTGACCCTGGCGCCGGGAGCGAGGGTCAACGGCAATGTGGAGATCGGCGACGACGCCTACGTAGGCGCGGGGGCGGTGATCAAGCAGGGGGCGCCCGGCCGGCCCCGCCGCATCGGCGCGGGCGCGGTGATCGGCATGGGCGCGGTGGTGACGCGGGACGTCGGCCCCGGCGAGACCGTGGTCGGCAATCCGGCGCGCCCTCTGAAACGCTGAGGTCAATCCACGAGCGCCGCACTGGAGGGCAGGTTGATCACCGAGGCTTCCAGCGCCTCTGCGACCGGCAGGGACGCCCTGGGACAATTGGCGTACATCGGGAGGCGGTGCATCAGCGTCCAGATCGGCCGCGCCTGGATGCCCGCCGCGTTCAGCCGCGTAAGCAGATCGTCGCGCAGATCGCGGTCGGGCCGGTCGAGGATCAGGCCGTTCAACCAGTTGTTCGGGCGCGTTCCTGCCGGCGGCGCGAGCGGCCTGACGCCCTCTATCCCCGCCAAGTCGGAGCCATAACGATCAGCCAGCGTACGCTTGCGCGCCAGCATGTCGTCCAGCCGTTCCAGCTGTGCGAGGCCAAGCGCAGCGTTGAGATTGGGAAGACGGTAGTTCCAGCCGACCTCGTCGTGATCGTAGATCCACCCGGAACCGCGTCGGGCGGTGGTGGTCAAATGCTTTGCGCGCGCGGCCAGAGCCGGGTCACGAGTCAGGATCGCGCCGCCGCCGCCGGTCGTGACGATTTTGTTGCCGTTGAAGCTGAGCGTGCTCAGCAGGCCGTCGCCGCCCACGTGGGCCCCGCCAGCGAACGAGCCCAGCGCCTCGGCCGCGTCCTCGACCACCGTCAGGTTCCAGCGGCGCGCGACGGCCACGAGCCCCGCCATGTCCGCCGGAAATCCGAAGACATGGGTGACGGCCAAGACCCGGATCACGGCGCCGGTCTGGCGGTTGACGCAGGTCCCGTCTTGAAGCTCGGCCACCTCGACCAGATGCGCCTCGACCGAGGCAGGATTGACGGCCAGCGTGACGGGATCGGCGTCGACGAAGTGGGGAGTGGCGCCGGCGTGGCTTACGGCATTGGCTGTGGCGACGAAGGTCAAGGCGGGGCACAGCACCTCGTCCCCAGGGCGAACGCCGGCGATGAGGTAGGCCATGTGCAGGGCGGCGGTACCATTGCTGACGGCCACCGCGTGAGGAAGGCCGGTGACGTCTTCCAGCATCCGCTCGAACCGGTCGACGTAGGATCCAACGGAGGAGACCCATCCCGACGTCACGCAGTCCCGGACGTAGGCTTCCTCATGTCCGCGGAACTCCGGCGCGTGCAGCGGCAGGTCGCCAGGACCGGCCACGGCCCTGACCGCGGCGATCAGCCGATCGGCCAGATCGGTCACAGGACGTATTCCCCTGGCCTATAGGCCGCAAGATTTGCCGGGTCGCGGAACCAGGCGACGGTCTTTTCGAGCCCGCGAGCGAAGCCCTCACGACCCGCGTGTTCGGGCGCCCAACCCGTCAGCGCGCGCATCTTCGAAGAATCGCTGAACAGGCGCTCGACCTCCGACAGGGCGGGGCGCAGGCGGGCGTCATCTGCCTCGATCTCGACCTTCTTGCCCATGACCTCTGCGATCAGGGCCGCCAGATCGCCGATGGAGATTTCGAACTCCGATCCGACGTTGACCACCTGCCCCACCGCCGCATCGCAGGCCGCCAGCGCCGGGAAGGCGGCGGCGGTGTCGTGGACGAAGGTGAAGTCGCGGGTGGGATGCAACGCGCCCAGCCGGACCCGGTCGGCGCCGGCGGCGATCTGGGTGATGACGGTCGGGATCACGGCGCGGGCCGACTGGCGCGGGCCATAGACGTTGAAGGGCCGGATCACCGTCACCGGCGTGCCGAACGCGGCGTGGAAGCTGAGCGCGATCTGGTCGGCCCCGATCTTGGTCGCCGAGTAGGGCGACTGGCCCTGCAGCGGATGCTCCTCGGTCATCGGCACGAAGCGGGCGGTGCCGTAGACCTCGCTGGTCGAGGTCACCAGCACGCGTTCGGTCCCCAGCTCGCGCGCGGCCTGCACGACGTTCAGCGTGCCCCGGACGTTGGTGTCCACATAGGCGTCAGGCGAGGAATAGCTGTACGGGATGGCGATCAGCGCGGCGAGATGCAGCACCACTCCGCAATCCCGCATGGCGTTGCGCGTACCATGCGGATCGCGAACGTCGCCAGCGACGAACTCCACGCCCTCCAGTGCGCCGGGCGCGGCGCGGTCCAGCCAGCCGCGCGTTCCGAGGCTGTTGTACTGGACCATGGCGCGCACGCGATGACCGTCGGCGACCAGCCGCTCGACCAGATGCGAGCCGATGAAGCCGTCGGCGCCCGTGACGAGAATGCGCTTGCCGTTTAGGTCCATGACTGTTCCGCGGGTTCCCTGGATCTACCCGTGGCTGCGATCCTGAAGCGACATGGTAAACGAGCGGCGAAGACTTCTCGCCGAACGGCTGTCGTTGCACCGGCGTGCACGGCCCGGTTAGATGCGATCCCAGTCCGCGTCCGGCGAGAGGTCCGCTTGAGCTCCGAAACTCCTCTACCTTCGGAGCGTCTTCACGACTGGCTGCTGCGTTCGGCCTATCCCCTGTGGTCGACGACGGGAGTGGACCCGGCAGGCGGCTTCTTCGAAAGGATCGACGCTGACCAGTTCCCAGTACACGGACCTCGCCGGGCTCGGGTTCTGGGGCGCCAGATCTACAGCTTCGCGCGGGCGAGTGGTCTGGGTTGGGAGGGCGACGCCTCGACCGTCGTGCGGCACGGGCTGACCGCCCTTCCCCGCTTTCTGCGAGCCGACGGACTGGCCTGGGCGCGGGTGGACGAAGCGGGCAAGCCGATCCATGAGCCGATCGACCTTTACGACCAGGCTTTCGTCCTGTTCGGCCTGGCTCATGCCCTCCCCTTCGCTGACGACCCCACGCAGCTCGTGGAAACGGCGCGGCGGATGCGCGAGGCGCTGAAGGTTCATGCCCATCCCGACGGCGGGTTCGAGGAGGCCGTGCCGCGCAGCCTGCCGCTGAAGGCCAACCCGCACATGCACCTGTTCGAAGCCGGGCTGGCGTGGGGAGAAGTCGACGGACGGCCCGACGGCGCCGCATGGGACGCCTTCGCGGACGGGCTGGCGGAGCTGGCGCTGGCGCGGTTCGTCGATCCGACGGCCGGAGCCGTGCACGAGTTTTACGACGGTGACTGGCGTCGTTTGGACGGGGCACAGGAGATCATTGAGCCGGGCCACCAGTTCGAATGGGGTTGGTTGCTGGTGCGCTGGGGCACTGCACGGGGCCGAGCTGACGCGATCGAGGTGGGCGAGCGGTTGATCGCCCTGGGCGAGGCGCACGGCCTGGACGCCGCCACCGGCGTGACGGTGGGAGAGCTGGACGGGGCACTTCGACCCCGCCAGTTCTACGCCCGGCTTTGGGCGCAGGGCGAGCGCGTTAAGGCATGGGCCCAGTCGGCCATGCGCGCGTCCGATCCCACGACCCGACAGTCGGCGCTGAACAAGATGGAGCAGGCTGCCCTGGCCCTGGAGCTTTTTCTCAAGGGGCCGCCGCCGGGCGCGTGGCGCGACCGGATGGGCCCGGACCGCGCGATCGTCGAGGAGGCCGCGCCCGCCAGCAGCCTCTATCACATCGTCGGCGCCGTCGAAGAAGCCGCGCGGGCGCGCGGACGCCTCTAGCTCGCGGGGACCGGCGCGGGGGCCGGAGCGGACAGCAGGCCCGGCACGCTGCCCGCGGGGTTCAACGCCACCATGTCCTTGAGGAAGCCGTTGGGGCTGAGAGTCTCGTGGGAAGGCGTGCTCAGGCCCAACCGCTGGGCCACATCGGCGACGAAGGCGATGCAGTTGCGCTTGTTGAGGTTGTAACGCGAGCCCTCGGGCGTGCCCCACCAGTCGATCCGGGCGGTGATCTGGTGGAAGGCCTCGTCGGAGATTTCGACGCTGAGGTAGGCCACGCCCTCGGCCAGATAGGCGGGTTCCGGCTCCTTCAGAATGCCGGGGCCGGAGAAGAGCAGAAGCTGCGGCCCGGGGCTGCGGGCGGTGAAGCCGACGGCGCGGTCGACGGTCTCGCCGGTGTCGAGGGTTCCATGCAGGCGCAAGTAGGCGTGCGGGAAATACAGCCAGCCGCCGCGCACCTGGGCGCCCTCATGCCCATAGAAGGTCACGGTGACGGCGGCCGCAACGGGGCCGGCCGCCAGCCACAGGCACAGGCCGGCAAAAAGGGCGCCGAGGCCCCGTCGGATCAGGTGGAAGCGCATGCCGTCACCCTGCCCCGATCAGTCGGAGCGGGAAAGCCCCGTGGCCTAGTGGCCAGCCGGTGCGGCGACGGCGTCTCCGTCCCTGACCTTGGCGCGCGCGGCCAGCACGGCGAAGCCGACGAGGATCAGATAGCCGACCAGAGGCACATAGAAGACGGGGTTCAGGCTGCCGGTCATGTCCGCCACTTGGCCGCCGATCAGCGGAAGAACCGCGCCGCCGACGATTGCGGTGCACAGCAGGCCGGACGTCGCCGGGGCCGGCGCATTGGATCGCTCCAGCGTCAGGGTGAAAATGGTCGGGAACATGATCGAGTTGAAGAAGCCCACGGCGATCGCCGCATAGGCTGCGGTCGTGCCCGAGGTCTGGGTCACCACCAGACACAGCATCGCGGCGACGGCGGTGTTCACGGCCAGGAGGACGCCCGCCCTGACGCGCGTCAGCAGGATGGCGCCGATGAAGCGCCCAACCATGGCTCCGCCCCAGTACAGGCTGACCATGCGCCCGGCGTCGGCTTCCGGCAGGTTCAGAATTTCGGGTCGGTTGAGGAAGTTGGTCAGCAAGCCGCCGATGGTCACTTCCGAGCCGACATAGACGAAGATGGCCAAGGCTCCGAGCAAGGCCCAGGGCGAGCCGAACGCCTTCAGCGGAGAGGACACGCCGGCGTCTCCGCCCGAGGTCGCGGCGGCGGCGTTGATCTTCTTGCGGGCCGAGAAGATGAAGACGGCCACCACGGCGAAGACCGCGCCGAGGCCCAGGAAGGCCATGTCGATGCTGCGCAGCGATTCGGCGCGGGTGGCCTCGGTGACCACCGCGCCGGCGGCGAAAACCCCGCCGGTCAGCAGCACGGTGGAACCCAGCCATGGTCCTAGCGTCGTGCCCAGCGAGTTGAAGAACTGCGAGAAGTTCAGACGCGCGTGGGAGCTCTTGCGCGACCCCAGCGCCGCCACAAGCGGGTTGGCCGCGACCTGCAGGAGGGTGACGCCCGAGGCGATGACGAACAGGCCCAGCAGGACCAGCGCGTACTGATCCACGATCGTCGCCACCGGGATGATCAAGCATCCGAGCACCATGACGAACAGGGCCGAGATGATCGACCGGCTGTAACCCAGCCGCGAGAGAACCGCCGCCGCCGGCACCGACACCACAGCATAGGCGATGAACCAGGCCGAAGCGGTCAGCGTCGCTTCGGCGAACGACAGGTCGAACACCTTCTTCACAGCCGCGATCAAAGGATCGATCAGAGATGTCGCGAAGCCCCATGCGAAAAAGAGCGTGGTCACATAGGCGAAGGCCAGGCCGGTTCCTTGCGTCGCGGACGGCGTTTGGCTGGGCGTGTCGGTCATTCTTGTCGCTCCCCCTGCGGTTTCGTCGCGCCCGCGACGGAACCCTTCGCGACCCTTGGTTCCACGACGACGCGACCGGGTCCAGCGGGTTTCGTCCAACGGTAACCAAATGTGGCCCGGCGCGTCCGGAGGCCAGTCGGGCTCCGAGCGTGACGCCTCGGCCACAGACCGGCCCGATGCACCTTGTCCAGATCGTCAGACCGTTACGGACAGAGCTTCAAGAACCGTCCCCCAGAGGGCCGCAGTGGAAAAGAGCTCCAGAAACATCTGTTTTTTCCGCCCTCTGCGGATGCGGCCGCGTGGACGAAGGCGCTTCAAAAAGGCGAACTTTGATCAGAACCCCCCGCAATCTCCATGCATAAGTCACGAAGTAATCAGGCCCGCATGGACGACCATTGATCAGCACTCGGATCAGTCTTTACAGAAGATCACATAAGCTTCACGTCAACATCGCAAAGCGTGACTAAGCGACCCTCCCGGGGTTGCTGGGGCCGAACCGGTGCGCGGGTGACCCGTCCATTCATTCCGAGGGGTTACCCAAGATGCGTTTCACCAAGATCCTGATGGCCGGCGCGGCCACCCTGGCCCTGGCCGCCTGCGGCTCCGCGGAAGTGGCGTCGCCGGGCGAAGGCAGCTTCGGCGGCGGCACCGGCGGCGGAACGGGCGGCGGCGGCGGAACGGGCGGCGGCACGACCCCGGCCACCTGCCCCACCGGCACCACCAACGTCGGCACCATCACCGCCGCGGGCGGCGTGGTGCTGCGCAACTGCCAGCTCCCGAACCTCATCGTCGGCGGTCTGGCGCTTCAGAACATCACGGGCGTCATCTACTCGGTGTCCGGCCGCGTCGACGTCGGCTCGGACCGCGGCCCGAACCCCGCCGCCCCGATCGCCGGCTCGCAGCAGGGCATCCTGACGGTCGAGCCGGGCGTGCGCGTCTTCGGGTCGGGCGGTCTGGACTACATCGTGGTCAACCGCGGCTCGCAGATCTTCGCCGAAGGCACCGCCACCAACCCGGTGATCTTCACCAGCCGCCAGTCGATCGAGGGCACCACCAACGCCGACTCCATCGGTCAGTGGGGCGGCCTGGTCATCCTGGGCCGAGCGCCCATCGCCGCTTGCCCGGCCGGCGTGACGCCGCCGAACATCGCCTGCGAAGCCCAGGTCGAGGGCACCAACGCCTTCTATGGCGGCAACACGGCGGCCGACAACTCGGGCCGCCTGCGCTACTTCCGCCTGCAGCACTCCGGCTTCCAGATCCTGCCGGGCAATGAGCTGAACGGCATCACCATGGCCGGCGTCGGCAACGGGACGGTCGTGGAGTACATTCAGGTCCACAACTCGTCGGATGACGGCATCGAGCCCTTCGGCGGCACGGTGAACATGAAATATGTGGTTCTCACCGGGAACGACGACGACAGCTTCGACACCGACACCGGCTATCGCGGCAACGTGCAGTTCCTGATCGTCCGCCAGGACGTCGATCGCGGCGATCGCGTGTTCGAATCGTCGTCGGCCGGCAACCAGGCCCTGTTCACTCGCCCGACCATCTCGAACGCCACGCTGATCGGGCGCACGGACAACGGCGGCGGCGACGTCGTTCTGCTGAACACCGGCAACGCGATGCGCCTCTACAACTCGGTCGCCACCAAGGCCGGAACCGGCACCTGCTTCGACATCGACGACGCCCAGACCACGACCAACGGGCCGATCCTGCGCTCGGTGTTCTTCACCTGCGGCACCACCCTGCGCACCGACGGCAACGAAGACGCCGCGACCAGCGCCGTGTTCAACTTCGCGGGGGCCAACAACGCCTCCGGCACGTCGACGCTCAACGGCGTGACGAACGGTGCGAACGAGACGGCCCGTCCGACCACGGCCGTGGCCGGTCTGGACCCGTTCTTCGTCAACACGACCTACGTCGGCGCCGTCCGCGACGCCGCCGACACTTGGTACAACGGCTGGTCCTGCGGCATCGCCACCGGTTCCACCTGCTGATGATGCGCCCTGAGGGGCGGCCGCCACGCGGTCGCCCCTCTCGTCGTTCCGTGTTGACCCCATAGGACCAAGGCGCCGATCATGAAGACGCTTACCAAGACTCTCAGCGGGCTCCTGCTCGCCGGCACCGCCCTGACGGCGCCTGGCCTGGCGTTCGCCCAAACCCCGCCGCAGGACCCGATCCCGGCGGAATCGCAAGATCCCGACTCCCAGGAGCCGGAGGAAACCCAGGTCGACGAGATCGTCGTTCTGGGCCGTTTCATTCCCGAGCCGCTGCGCGAGACCTCCGAAGTCGCGGCCTTCCTCACGGAAGAAGACCTGGAGCGGACCGGCGACGACAACGCCGCCCAGGCCCTGACCCGCGTGACCGGCCTGTCGATCGTCGAAGGCCGCTTCGTTTATGTGCGCGGCCTCGGCGAGCGCTACTCCTCGGCCCTGCTGAACGGTTCGCCGCTGCCGTCGCCCGAGCCGCTGCAGCGCGTCGTGCCGCTGGACCTGTTCCCAGCGTCGGTTCTAGCCGGCGTGACCGTCCAGAAGACCTATTCCGCCAACTATCCCGGCGAGTTCGGCGGCGGGGTCATCGACCTGCGCACCGTCGGGGCGCCGCGCGAGCCGTTCCTCAACTTCCAGGTCTCGGTCGGCGGCAATCTGGAAACGACCGGGCGCGAAGGCCAGATCTACTACGGATCCCGCACCGACTTCACCGGCTTCGACGACGGCACGCGCGACGTGCCGGGCCTGCTGCGCGACGCGATCGCCACGGGCAACCGCGTCGCCGCCGGCCCGAACTTCACCCAGGCCCAGCTTCAGTCCATCGGCCGCGACTTCGTCAACGCACCGCTGAACATGCTGCAGACGCAGGACTACATGCAGCCGAACTTCGGCGTCGAACTGTCGGGCGGCCGGTCGTGGCTGGTCGGCGGCGGCGACCTGGGCGCGGTGTTCGTGGCCAGCTACGACAACGACTGGCGCACGCGCGAAGCGATCCAGCAGTCCGGCCGTCTCGACGCCGGGGCGCTGGTCGTCCAGACGGACTATGACGTCCGCTCAACCGAGAACGACGTCGGCCTGAACCTGCTCGGCGGCCTCAGCTGGCAGAACGAGTTCCACGAAATCAAGTGGACCAACCTCTACGTCCGCCGCACGACCAAGGAAGCCCGCTCGCGCGAAGGTCAGGACTTCGACGCCCCGGGCGTGAACAACAATCAGGTCCGCGACGACTACACCGAGTGGTTCGAACGCAGCCTGTTCTCGACCCAGCTGGCCGGCGAGCACGACCTGATGGACGGCGCTCTGGAGCTGTCGTGGCGTGGGGCCTACGCCCTGACGACCCGCGACTCTCCGTACGAGAAGGTCATCCGTTATGGCCTGGGCGCCGACGGCGTCTACCGCCACGACGGCGAGCAGTATCGCAACTCCACCAGCTTCTCGGAACTGGAGGACGAGATCCTGAGTGCCGGGGCCGATTTCGCGTGGACCACCGCCCTGTCCGACGCTCGTGAACTGACCGTGCGCGGCGGGGTGGCCTGGATGGACAACACCCGCGACGCCGAACGCCGCGACTTCCGCTTCTACGCGGCGGCCGGCTCGATCCCGCTGGACGTCCAGGACAGCCGCGTCGACTACCTCTTCTCCGACTTCAACATCGGGCCGCTGCTGTGGGAACTGCAGGAGATCACTCCCTCGGGCGGTTCCGCCGCCTATGAGGCGGGGCTGGAAACCCGCGCTGCCTATCTGCAGGTCGAGGCGGAAGTGGTTCCTCTGGTCAGCATCTCCGGCGGTGTCCGCTATGAGGACGCCGAACAGTATGTCACGCCGCGCGACCTGTTCGGCGGAGCCCTGGTGTTCCAGCCGACGTCGCTGGAGAACAGCTACTGGCTGCCGTCGGCGACCCTGACCTGGAACTTCGCCGAGGACAGCCAGCTGCGTCTCGGCGCCTCCAAGACCATCGGCCGGCCGCAGTTCCGCGAACTGGCCCCGCAGCAGTACCTGGATCCGGACAACGACCGTCTGTTCTTCGGCAACCCGTATCTGGTGGACACCGAGATCCTGAACCTCGACGCGCGCATCGAATACTACTTCGCGCGCGGCCAGTATCTGACCGGCGGGTTCTTCTACAAGGATCTGGAGAATCCGATCGAATCGTCGATCAACGAGCAGGGCAACCTGCTGCAGCAGACCTACCTCAACGCCCCTCAGGCGATCCTGTACGGCACCGAATTCGACGTGAAGAAATACTTCGAGTTCCCGGACTCGGAGTGGGCCTTCATCGCCGACAAGCGCTGGCTGGTGCAGGCCAACTACACCTACACCGAATCCGAAGTGCAGGTGGACGCGGGCGACGTGGTGTTCCCGCTGGCGGCCCAGGGCGTCGCCCGTCCGGCGTCGGACTACATCATCGACGGCAGCCGCCTGCAGGGTCAGTCCGAACACGTGGCCAACCTGCAGTTCGGCTGGGAAGACGACGTGGCCCGGTCGCAGGCGACCTTCCTGGTGACCTACGTCTCGGAACGTTCATCGGCCCGCGGCCGTCCCGGCGAGCCGGACCTGATCCAGGATCCCGGCGTGATCCTGGACTTCGTCTACCGCAAGGACTTCGAATATGCGGGCCGCGACATGGGCCTGGCGATCGAACTGCGGAACCTGCTGGACGAGGAGTATCTGGAGTACCAGGAACTCGGGAACCGCATCACGGCCAACGGCTACGACCTCGGCCAGAGCGGCTCGATCAGCCTGACCACCCGCTTCTGATCCTGATCAAGGCGACGACTGAAATGGCCGGTCCTTCGGGACCGGCCGTTTTTCTTTGCCTCAGGCGAAGACGTAGGCCGTCTGAGTCCAGGTGTAGAAGTCGGCCGCGGCGTAACCCTGCTCACGCGGGCCGAGGCTGGACTTCTTCGTGCCGCCGAATGGCACATGGTAGTCAACCCCGGCGGTGGGCAGGTTGACCATGGTCATGCCGGCGCGGACGCGGCGCTGGAAGTCGGTCGCATACTTCAGCGAGGTCGTGACGATGCCGGAAGACAGGCCGAACTCGCCTGCGTCGGCGACTGCGAAGGCCTCCTCATAGTCCCTCACGCGCACCACCGAGACGACGGGGCCGAAGATCTCGTTGGCGTTGATCTTCATGTCCGGGGCGGTGTCGACGATCAGCGTCGGCGGCACGTGCCAGCCACGCGGCGACAGGCTGAGACGCTCGCCGCCGGCGACGATGCGGCCGCCCTCCTCCCGCGCGGTCTCGATCCAGCGATGCACGGTCTCCATCTGGTCGTCGGTGGCGGCCGGGCCGACCTGGGTCTGGGGGTCCAGCGCGTGCCCGACCCGAAGCGCGGAAGCCTTCTCCGCCAAGGCGGCGACGAAGCGGTCGTGGATGCCCGCCTGCACGATCAGGCGCGAAGAGGCGGTGCAGCGCTGACCCGTCGAGAAGAAGCCGCCGTCCAGCGCGACGGTCACGGCGCGATCCAGATCGGCATCGTCCAGAACCACCAGCGGATTCTTCCCGCCCATCTCCAGCTGACAGCGGGCCTGACGCGCGGCGCAGCCGGCCGCGACGCCCGCGCCCACGCCCTGGGATCCCGTGAAGCTGATGCCGTCGACGTCGGGGTGATCGACCAGAGCCTGGCCTACTCGGCCGCGCCCGATGACCAGGTTGAAGACGCCGTCCGGCAGACCCGCCTCGTGAAGAATGGCGATCAGAGCCTCGGCTGTCGCCGGGGTGGGACCGGCCGGCTTCATCACCACCGTGTTGCCGAAAGCCAGCGCGGGCGCGGCCTTCCAGGCGGGTATGGCGATGGGAAAGTTCCAGGGCGTGATCAGGCCGAACACGCCGACGGCGCGACGGCGCGTGCGTACGGAGACGCCCGGCCTGACCGAGTCTAGCGCCTGACCGTGCAGCCGCACCGCCTCGCCGGCGAAATAGCGCAGTATGCGTGCGGCGCGGCCGGTTTCGGCGATTCCCTCGGCAAGGGTCTTGCCTTCTTCGCGCGACAGAAGACGGCCGACGGCCTCTCGCCGGTCCCACAGGATCTGTCCGGCGCGGTCAAGCACGTCGGCTCGCGCTTCAGGCGACGCCTCGCTCCAGGCCGGGAAGGCGGCGCGGGCGGCGGCCACCGCGGCGTCCACCTCGGCCTGACCGGCGTCCGGCAGCCGGGCGACGACTTCATCGAGATCGGAGGGATTGCGCCGCTCCGAGGGGCGGTCGGCCGCGACCCGCTTTCCGCCGATCCAGTGGTGGAGGTCCAGCGGGGCGTCGGTCATGGCATGGGTCCGTCAAGGCAGGCGACCCGGCCGGCACGAACCGGCCGGGTCTGAAGACGCCTTACTGGACCGGACGGCCGTAGACGTCCACCACGCGGACCTCGCCGATGTTGAGCGCGCGCAGGCGCGGCTCCAGCGTGGCCCGGTCGCCGACGACGACCCACACGGCCGGGCCGTCGCCGACCACGGTCCGGGCGGCTTCGGTCACCGAGGCGGGCGTGGCCGCCGCGATCCCGGCGGTGGTGCGGTCGAAGTAGTCGTCCGGCAGGTCGTAGATGACCATCTGCGCCAGATCGCCCGCGACGGCGCCGTTGGTCTCCCACTGGCCGGCGGCGCCGAGGATCAGGTTCGACTTGTGGGCGGCCAGCTCCTCATCCGTGACCGGACGACCAGACAGGATTTCGGTCAGCTCGCGGTCGATCTCCAGAACGCTCTCGGCCGTCTTGTCCGACTGCACGCCGGTGGAGACGACGAACAGACGCTCGCCGCGGGCGCCACGGATGCCGGAACCCGCGCCGTAGGACCAGCCCTTGTCCTCGCGCAGGTTCATATTGATCCGGCTGGTGAAGGACCCGCCGAGCGCGGTGTTCATGGCCGTGATCGTCGGCTCGGTCGCCGGGTCCAGCGCCGGGACCAGCCGGCCCGCCGTGATGGTGGACTGGGGGCCGGCACGGTCGACCAGGTAGATCACCGGGCCCGACGCTGCGCCCGCCGGGGCGGTCGCCTGGCGCTGCGGCAGAGGCGAAGCCGGGGCCGTCCAGCCGCGGAACTTCTCTTCCAGCAGCGGAACCAGTTCGGCGCGGGTCACGTCGCCGACCACCACGAGAGTGGCGTTGTCGGGACGGAACCAGGCCGCGTGATAGGCCTCGGCGTCGGCCGGGGTCAGAGCCGCGACGGTCTGCTCCGTGCCCGAAGTCGGACGGCCGTAGGGGTTCTCGAACCCATACAGCGAGCCGGCCAGCACACGGTTCGCCACGGCGCCGGGGTTGCGGTCGGCCTGTTGGATGCCGGCCACCTGCTGGACCCGAGCCCGATCGAAGTCTTCCTGACGGAAGGCGGGGTTCAGGATGACGTCCGCGTACAGGTCCAGTGACTCATCGAGCCGCGAGTCGATCGCGGTCATCGAGATCGTGGTGGTGTCCACGCCGGAGTTCCCGCCCAGCGTGGCGCCGAGCAGCTGGAGACGGTCGCTGATCTCCAGAGCGTCGAGGTCGTCGGTGCCGCTGGTCATGACCTGAGGCGTCAGGACGGCGAGGCCGGCCTTCTCGACGCCCTCGCCGGCCGTCCCGGAGTCGACGATCAGGTTCATCGACACGGTCGGCACGCCCGTACGCGTGGCCAGGACGACGTCCAGGCCGTTCGAAAGCTCGAACCGCTCGAACGAGGGGAAGTTCGCCGTGGGCGTCTCGCCCGGCGCCGGCATGGCCGAACGATCGGCGCCCGTCGGGGCGGCGGCATAGTTCGGGAATGGCCGGACTTCCAGCGTGTAGGACCCGTCTGTCAGCCACTCGCGGCCGGCCGCGACCAGATCCTGCGGACGGGCGGCCAGGAGGCGTGCATAGCTTTCGCGCCAGTGGTCGGGGTTGTCGTGGAAGACCTCGCCCTGGGCCAGACGGTCGGACTTGCCGCCGAACCCGCCGATGCGCTCCAGACCGCGCACCAGGCCGGCGCCGGTGGACGTGCGGGCACGCTCGAGCTCGGTCGCGGTCGGGCCGTCGCGCAGCAGCCGGCCCAGCTCCTCGTCGACCACGGCTTCCAGTTCGGCCAGATCCTGGCCAGGCTTGCCGGTGATGGTGATGATGAACTGGCTGCCGATCTCGCCCTCATTGACGAAGGCGCCGACGCCGGTCGCGGTCTGGTCGTCGAACACCATCCGCTTGAACAGGCGCGAGTTGCGGCCGGAGGTCAGGACCTGGGCGACCAGACCGAGGTGCTCGGTCACCGGATCGCCGGCGGGCGGGACGTTCCAGACCTTGTAGAGGCGCGGCTGGCCGACGCGATCGTACATGACCTCGCGCTGCTCGCCGCTCATGCGGGCGATCATGCGCTCCGGCTGGGTGACGGGCGGTCCGGGAGGGATGTCGCCGAAGTAGTAGCTGACCTTCTGCAGGGCCTCTTCCGAAGAGATGTCGCCCGCCAGCACGATGACCGCGTTGGCCGGACCGTAGTAGTCGCGGAACCACTGCTGGACGGTGGGCAGGTCGGCGGCGTTCAGGTCGT
The DNA here is from genome assembly GCA_019748055.1 of Caulobacteraceae bacterium. GTDB lineage: Bacteria > Pseudomonadota > Alphaproteobacteria > Caulobacterales > Caulobacteraceae > Brevundimonas. The sequence continues at coordinate 113,348 of JAIEQC010000012.1, forward strand.
CCATAGAGCCGATGACGGTGTGGCCGTACGGGTGATCGTCCGGATAGGTGGCGGCCGTGATGGCGTTGAAGACGCGACCATAGGGCTGATTTTCGCCCTGGCGCTTCTCGTTCTGGACGACGCCGCGCTGCTCATCCAGGCGCTCCTGGGTGACGGCGCCCAGCAGGTGGCCCATGCGGTCGCTCTCCAGCCAAAGGATGGCGTCCAGCGCCGAAGTCGGCACGTTCTGGAAATAGTTGGTGCGGTCACGGTTGGTGGTGCCGTTCTGGTCCGTGGCGCCCAGCAGTTCGGTGGCCTTGAAGAAATCGGAGTTGAAGTTCTCCGACCCGTTGAACATCAGGTGCTCGAACAGGTGGGCGAAACCGGACCGGCCCGTCGGCTCGTTCTTGGAGCCCACGTGATACCAGATGTTCACCGCCACGATCGGCGCCTTGCGGTCCTCGTGCACGATCAGGGTGAGCCCGTTCGGCAAGACGTGACGCGTGTACGGGATCTGCACGTCCGGCAGCGGCGGCAGCTCCTGCATCGCAGGCTCAGGCGCTTCGGCCGCGACCACGGGCAGGATGGAGGTGGAGTTCGGGTCGACCTCCTGGGCCAGGGCGGCTCCGGACAGCAGGGCGGTGGCGCAGACGCCGCCGATCAGCAGGCGGCGAAGGGTGGGCAGGCTCATGGTGATCCCCCGAAAACAAGGCACGGCGTGAAGGGCGCGGACGCGCGGGCCCGCATTCATGCCGTCGCGCCGCGCCCGCGCAAGGCCCCGAACATTGCGATTTCGTAACCAAGTCGATTGCTGAGACGCGGGCGCGAAGGCTCGAGGTGAGCTCATGCCGCCGACGCGGCTGGTGAGCGGTCAAGCTGCAACGGTGCGAGCAGTTGTGCGCCGCACACGAAATGAATTGCCTGTTGCGTCGCGATAGGCTCCATTCCTGTTCCGCGGCCCGCATCGACGGCGCGGCCGACCTTTCCGCCCTCGCCTTCGGAGACGTCGCCGCCCATGACCCCCGCCGCCCTGCTGCCGCATCAGGCCGCTCTTGAGATCGACCCCGCCGCCACCGGATGGATTCTGACCTCCACCGCCCTGGTGCTGATGATGACCCTGCCGGGCCTGGCCCTGTTCTATGGCGGCATGGTGCGGCGCAAGAACGTGATCGGCGCCATCGCCCACTCGACGGCGGCCTTCATGGTCGTGACGGTGCTTTGGTTCCTCATTGGCTATTCGCTGTCGTTCGGCAGCGGAAACGCCCTGATCGGTGGGCTGGACGCGGCGCTGCTGAACGGGGTTCGGATCGACACCGCGTATTCGCTGGCGCCGGCCCTGCCGGAGTTCCTGTGGGTCGCCTATCAGCTGACCTTCGCCATCATCACGCCGGCCCTGATCGCCGGGGCCTTCGCCGAGCGGATGAAGTTCTCGGCCTCCCTGCTGTTCTTCGCCCTTTGGCACCTGATCGTCTATGCGCCGATCGCGCATCAGGTCTGGGGTGGCGGCTGGATGGGCGAGGCCGGCGTGCTGGACTTCGCAGGCGGCGCGGTGGTGCACGTCAACGCGGGCGTGGCCGGTCTGGTCTGCGCCCTGGTGCTGGGGCCGCGTCACGGCTTCGGGCGAGACAATCTGGCGCCTCACAATCTGGCCTTCACGGCGATCGGCGCCGGTCTGCTGCTGGTCGGCTGGATGGGGTTCAACGCCGGCTCGGCCTGGGCGGCCGACGGCATCGCGGCGGTGGCGGCGCTGAACACCATTCTGGCGGCCGCCGCGGCCGCGCTGGGCTGGCTGGTCGTGGAGTGGATCGATCACAGGCGGCCCACCCTGCTGGGTATGCTGTCCGGACTGGTCGGCGGACTGGTGGGGATCACGCCGGCGGCCGGCTTCGTCGACCCTAAGGGGGCGATGGCGATCGGCCTGGTCTCCGGCGCCGCCTGCTGGTTCGGGGCGGTGAAGCTGAAGAACTGGCTCAAGTACGACGACAGCCTGGACGCCTTCGGCGTGCACGGCATGGGCGGTATCGTCGGCGCACTGCTGACCGGCGTCTTCGCCACAGCCTCAATCAACGGTCTGGCCGACGGCGCGACGATTGCGAAGCAGGCGCTCGGACTGATCGCCGTGATCACCTGGAGCGCGGTCGGCACTGGGCTGATCCTGCTGATCTGCCGCTTCACCACTGGCCTGCGGGTGGACAAGGAGCAGGAGATCGAGGGCCTCGACTCCGCAGTTCACGGAGAAAGCCTCCACTGATCTGCCGCTGTTCCGCCGACTTCGGCGGGTCTATGGTGGGGTGAAGCCCGCGTGATCGGGCGGCTGACGGATGCGTGCGTGTTCAAGCTGTTGCCTGACCGACCGGGCGTCGAGCCCCTGGCCGAGGCGCTGAAGGCCTGCCGGACCCACCTGATCTGGGCGGCGGTGTTCAGCGCCCTGGTCAACCTGCTGTACCTCACGCCCACCATTTACATGCTGCAGGTCTACGACCGCGTCGTGCCGACGGGCGGGATCACGACCCTGCTGCTGGTCACGGCGGTGGCGGTGTTCGCCCTGGCCACGCTGGCGACGCTGGACTGGCTGAGGACGCGCATTCTAGTGCGCGCAGGCTTGCGGCTGGACCGCCAGCTGGCCGACCGGATCCTGGCGCGGATGATCGACCTGCCGGGCAAGGCGGGCGGAAATCAGGCCCTGCGGGAGTTCGACGCCGTGCGCACCGCCGTGTCGGGTCAGGGCGTGCTGGCGCTGTTCGATGCGCCGTGGACGCCGATCTACCTTGCGGCCTGCTTCCTGCTGCATCCGCTTATCGGCGTGCTGACTCTGGTCGGGGCGATCGTGCTGATCGTGCTGGCGGTGATGAACGAGCGCGACGCCCGGCCGCGCCTCAAGCGCGCCCACGACGCCCAGCTGGATGCCTATTCCGCCCAGCAGGCCGTGGCCGAACAGGCCGAAGTGGTGCGCGCGCTGGGCATGCGCCGCGCCGGCATCGCGCGACAGGTCCGCCAGCGTCAGGCCGCCGCCGACCGTCAGGCCGACGCCCAGTTCACCGGAGGTCGCTACACCGGGGCGATCAAGTTCCTGCGTCTGCTGCTGCAGTCGCTCTCGCTGGGCGGCGCGGCCTGGCTGGCGGTCGAGGGGCAGCTGTCGCCGGGCGCCATCATCGCGGCCTCGGTACTGCTGACCCGGGCCGTCGCGCCGATCGAGCTGCTGGTGGGGGCCTGGCCCTCGCTGGTGGCGGCGCGGACGGGATGGAAGACGCTGACCGATCTGTTCGAGGGTACGGCCGACGTCGACCGCCCAGTGACCTCCCTGCCCGCCCCGGCCGGCCGGCTGGCGCTGGAGAACGTGGCGGTGCGCCTGCCCGGCACGGAGCAGCCGCAGGTGCGCGGCGTCTCGCTGAAGCTGGAGCCGGGGCAGACCCTTGGCGTCGTCGGGCCGTCGGGCTCGGGCAAGACTTCGCTGGCGCGCGCCATGGCCGGGGCGCTGAAGCCCACGGTGGGCACCGTGCGGCTGGACGGCGCGGAGTTCGACGCCCGCGAGGGCGACGACCTGGCGCGCTACATCGGGTACCTGCCGCAGGTCCCCAGCCTGTTCGCCGGAACGATCAAGGAAAACGTCAGCCGCTTCGCCGCGGCGACCGGGGCCTCTCCCGCCGAGGTCGACCGGCTGGCCGTGGCGGCGGCGCAGGCGGCGGGGGCGCATGAGATGATCCTGCGCCTGCCCCAGGGCTACGACACCATGCTCGGCCCCTACGGCGCCGGGCTTTCGGCAGGTCAGGCGCAGCGCGTGGCGCTGGCGCGGGCGCTGTACGGCGATCCGGTGCTGCTGGTGCTGGACGAGCCCAACTCCAACCTGGATCAGGAAGGCGAGGCGGCCCTGATGGCCGCGGTCAAGGACGCGGCGGCGCGCGGCGCGGCCGTGGTGATCGTGGCCCACCGGGCGGGCGTCCTGGCGCGGGTCGATCGCCTGCTGATGCTGAACGGCGGGCTCGTGGTGGCCGAAGGGCCGCGCGAGGAGGTGCTGGCCCGCATGCGCGGCCCGACGCCGCAGGAGACTGCGGGCCGATGACCGACCTGTCTTTCCCCCCGCTGAAGCCCGGATCGCCCACTCCCCAAGCGCCGACCGCCGACGCCCCCCTGCCCGACGCGCCGCGCATGGAACTTCGCATCGGTCTGGCCGTGATCGTGGCCTTCTTCGTGCTGTTCCTGGGGTGGGCGGCCTTCTTCCCGCTGGACGCCGGCGCCTACGCCACCGGCCAGGTGGCGGTGTCGGGCAACCGACAGGCGGTACAGCATCGCGACGGTGGCGTAGTCAGCGCCCTTCGCGTCGCTGAGGGCGACACCGTCAAGGCCGGGCAGATCCTGATGGAGGTCGCGGGCGGCGAGTTGCAAGCCACCGAGCGCGGTCTGGCCGGTCAGGTGCTGGCCCTGCTGGCCCAGCGCTCGCGGCTGATCGCCGAGCGCGATGGCCTCGGCTCGGTGCCCACGCCGCTGGAGTTCGCGACCCTGCCGCCCGAGGACGTGCCCTTGGCCGAAGAGGCCTTGACCCTGCAACGTCGTCAGTTCGGCGCCCGCAGCAGCGGGCGGTCGACCGAGCGCGGGGTTTTGGCGCAGCGGGTCAGCCAGCTCGAGCAGCAGCAGGCCGGCTTTCAGCGCCAGCTGACCGCCAACGCCGAGCAGCGCCGTCTGATCGAGGACGAGCTGGCCGACGTGCGTCGACTGGCGGATCAGGGCTATGCGCCCCTCAGCCGCGTCCGGGCGCTGGAGCGGCAGGCGGCGCAACTGGACGGAGAGGATGGATCGCTCCGTGCCCAGATCGCCCGCGTCGGCGAACAGATCGGCGAGACGCGGCTTCAGATGGCCTCGGTCGGCACGACGATGAACGAAGACGTGGCCGACCAGCTCAAGAACGTCGAGGTGCAGTTGAACGAACTCCAGCCGCGCCTCGCCTCGGTCCGCGCCCAAATCGCGCGCAACCAGGTCCGTGCGCCGGTGAGCGGTCAGGTCGTGGGCCTGACCATCTTCACGCCCGGCGGCGTCATCCAGGCCGGTCAGACCCTGATGGAAATCGTGCCTGAGGACGCCAGCCCGGTCGTGGTGGCCGAGGTCGATCCGACCTTCATCGACAATCTGGAAGTCGGCCAGTCGACCCAGGTCATGTTCCCCGGCCTGCGCGAGGGCAATCCACCGCGGCTGGCCGGACGCGTCACCCGCATATCGGCGGACGTGCTGACCGATCAACAGAGCGGACGGCGCTGGTTCCGCACCGAGATCGTCGTGCCCGAGGCCGAAGTGGCCAAGCTGGGTCGCGCCGCCACCGCCGTGCGCCCCGGCGCTCCGGTGGAGGTGGTCATCCTGACCCGCAAGCGGACGGTATTGCAGTATCTGTTCGAGCCTCTCATGCGCGGCCTGTGGCGGTCGGGCAGCGAACAGTAGATCAGGCGTTCGCCTTCGCCTCGCGCCGGAAACGATGCAGCAGCGGCTCGGTATAGCCGTTGGGTTGGGCGGCGCCCTCGAACACCAAGGCCCGGGCGGCCTGAAACGCCAGACTGGCGTGCGGATCGGTCGCCATGGGGCGGTAGAGCGGATCCCCGGCGTTCTGGGCGTCGACCTTGGCCGCCATCTTCAGCAGCGCCGCTTCGACCTGATCGCGCGTGCAGACGCCGTGCATCAGCCAGTTGGCCAGATGCTGGGACGAGATGCGCAGCGTCGCCCGATCCTCCATCAGGCCGACGTCGTGGATGTCCGGCACCTTGGAGCAGCCCACACCCTGATCGATCCAGCGGACGACGTAGCCGAGCAGACCCTGGCAGTTGTTCTCGATCTCCTCGATCACTTCGGCCTTCGACCAGTCCCGGCCGACGGCGAGCGGCGGGGTGAGAAGATCGTCGAGCGACGGGATGGCGCGCGCCGCGATCTGATCGCGCAGGGCGAAGACGTCGACCTGGTGATAGTGGAGAGCGTGAAGGGTCGCCGCCGTCGGGGACGGCACCCAAGCGGTGTTGGCGCCGGTCTTCGGCTGGGCCGCCTTCTGATCCAGCATCTCGGCCATGCGGTCCGGCGCGGCCCACATGCCCTTGCCAATCTGGGCCCGGCCGCCCAGGCCGCAGGCCAGACCGATCGCGACGTTGCGCGCCTCATAGGCCGCGATCCAGGCTGAAGACTTCATCTCGGCCTTCCGCACCACGGGGCCGCCGCGCATGCAGGTGTGAATCTCGTCGCCGGTGCGATCGAGGAAGCCGGTGTTGATGAAGACGATGCGGTCTCGAACCGCGTGGATGCAGGCGGCCAGGTTGGCGCTGGTCCGCCGCTCCTCGTCCATCACACCGACCTTGATCGTGTGACGGTCGAGGCGCAGCAGGTCCTCGACCCGGTCGAACAGGTCGTTGGTGAACGCACATTCGTCGGGCCCGTGCATCTTGGGCTTCACAACGTAGATCGACCCGGCGCGGCTGTTCCGGAAGATGCCGAGGCCGCGCAGGTCGTGCATGGCGCACAGAGCGGTGACGATCGCGTCCAGCGCCCCCTCCGGCGCCTCGGACCCGTCCGGCAACAGGACGGCGGGCGTGGTCATCAGGTGGCCGACGTTGCGGACGAAAAGCAGGCTGCGGCCGGGCAGCGTCACCGTCGTACCGTCGGGGCCGATCACCGTGCGGTCGGGCGCCAGCTCGCGCGTCAGCGACTTGCCGCCCTTGTCGAAAGTCTCCGAAAGGTCACCCCGCATCAGGCCCAGCCAGTTGCGATAGGCGGTGGTCTTGTCGGCGGCGTCGACGGCAGCGACCGAGTCCTCCAGATCGACGATGGTCGACAGCGCGGCCTCCAGAACCACATCCGCGATGCCAGCCGGATCGCTCGCTCCGATGGGATGGGCGCCATCGAAGATCACTTCAACGTGCAGGCCGTGATGCCGGAACATGCGGCCCCGCTCGGTCTCGCCGATGTATTGAGACGGGTCGGCGAGGGCGATCCCGTTCTGGTGCGGGTCGCGCAGCTTAGCCCAAGATCCCTTCGCGAGCGGCACGGCCTCATCCAGAAACGCCTTGGCCCGCGCCACAACCCGCGCGCCGCGCGCCGCGTCATAAGGGCCCGCCGGCGGCACGTCCCCCAGAGCGTCGGTGCCATAGAGGGCGTCGTAAAGACTGCCCCACCGCGCATTGGCGGCGTTCAGCACGAAGCGAGCGTTCAGCGACGGCACCACCAGCTGCGGCCCGGCCAGCGTGGCCACCTCGGGGTCCACGTTGGTCGTGCCCACCGTGAACGGCCCCGGTTCGGGCACGAGGTAGCCGATCTCCGTCAGGAACCGCCGCGTCTCCTCCGGGTCGTGCGGCGCGCCCTGGCGGGCCTCGTGCCAGGCGTCGATCCGCGCCTGCAGGTCGTCGCGGACCGCCAGCAGTTCGCGGCCGCGCAGGGCGGCCCAGCCGAGAAGTTCCGCCGCGCCGCGCCAAAATTCCTTCGCATCAAGTCCCAGCCCGGCCATCGCCTCCTGCTCGACGAAGGCCGCCAGTTCGGCGTCGACCTGAAGTCCGGCGCGGTCGAGGGTCGGCATGGCGGCTCCGTGGCTGGCTCGGCTGTAACATTCCGTGATGACGTCGCGGAAGTCGAGGCCGGCTCATGACGTAATCGGGCGGTTTGTCCGCCCACGATGAAATTCCCGTCCCGGCCTCCCGCGCTTACGCGCCCTTAAGCCCAGCCGTTCACCATGGCGATGAGGTAGGGAGAACCCCGTGAGTCAGAACGCTCAGGAACCGACGCGGATCGGCGTCATGGTGGTCGACGACTCCGCGGTCGTGCGCGGACTTCTGACCAAGTACGTCGACGAGCAGCCCGACATGGCTATGGTCGGTCGCGCGGGCAACGGCGCCGCGGCGCTGATGGAACTGGACCGGGTCAAGCCCGACGTCATCCTGCTGGACGTCGAGATGCCGGAGATGGACGGCCTGACCGCCCTGCCCCTGATTCTTCGCAAGGTTCCGGGCGTGCGGGTGCTGATGGTGTCCGGCGTGACCCGCAAGGGCGCATCCGAAACCCTGAAGGCGCTCAGCGCCGGAGCGACCGACTTCCTGCCCAAGCCGGAAGGCGGGGCCGTCCGGGCCGAGGAGTTCGGCCGCGATCTGGTGGCCAAGATCCGCGCGGTGGGCCGTCCGCGTCAGGCCGCCAACAGCGGGGCCCGCACCGCCCCAGCAGCCGCCCCGGCGTCCGGCGCCCAGCGCCAAGGTCAACCTGCCCACGTCCTTCTGATCGGGGCGTCCACAGGCGGCCCGCCGGTCATTCTCGATGTGCTGAGCCGTCTCGGCGGGTTGCGGACGCCGGTACTGGTCACCCAGCACATGCCCGCGACGTTCACCACGCTTCTGGCCGAGCAGATCGCCCGTGCTTCGGGGCGTCCGACGGCCGAAGCCCGCGACGGCGAGGCCGTCCAGGCCGGACGCATCTATGTGGCCCCCGGCGGCTGGCACATGACGGTGTCGCGAGGCGTCTCGGGGGCGCCGATCCTGCGGCTCGACCAAGGCCCAGCCGTCCACTGGTGCCGACCTGCGGTCGATCCGATGATCACCTCCGCCGCCGCCGTCTACGGCGCTGCGGCCGCCGCCGTCATCCTGACCGGCATGGGCCAGGACGGGGCCGACGGCTGTCGGGCACTGGCCAGGGCCGGCGGGCGGTTCGCGGTGCAGGATGAGGAGTCCAGCGCCGTGTGGGGCATGCCAGGTGCGGCCTACGCGACGGGAATGGCCGCCGCGAAACTCTCGATCCCCGAAATTTCCGGCTGGCTGGTCGGCTGCGCGGAGGGACGTCATGCGGCCTGACCTGGCGGAGTTCTTCCGCGATTTCGTGCTGCGCAGGACGGGCATCGTCCTCGCGGCCGACAAGGACTATCTGCTCAGGACTAGGCTGGAGCCTCTGGCACGCTCGGAGGGCCTCGCCGACGTCAACACGATGATGTCGACGGTGCGCATGCAGCCGACCGGCCCGCTGGCGCAGAAATGCCTGGACGCCATGGCGACCCACGAGTCCTTTTTCTTTCGCGACCAGACGCCGTTCGACGCTTTCCGCGACGACGTTCTGCCTCGCCTGGCGCGCGCCAGACCAGAGGGTCGGCTACGGGTCTGGTGCGCGGCCTGTTCCAGCGGCCAGGAGCCGTACTCGCTCGGCATGCTGTTTCTGGAAGAGCGTCACAAGCATCCGCCGCTGACGCTCAGCATCGTCGCGACCGACATCTCCGAGCCGATCCTTCAGCGTGCGCGTAGCGGTCTCTACAGCGATTTCGAGACCTCGCGCGGACTGACGCCCGAGCGGCGGGCGCGCTGGTTCTCCTCGGACCGCGGAACCCACAAGGTCGTCGACGACGTTCGCGCCATGGTGCAGTTCCGCCGGCATAACCTGCTGGAACCGACGGCGGCGCTGGGCAAGTTCGACGTCATCTTCTGCCGCAACGTGCTGATCTACTTCGACCGCGCGACCAAGCAGCGGGTGCTCGACGGATTGACCGATGCGGTCGCTCCAGACGGCGTCATCTTCCTTGGCGCGGCGGAGACGGTGGTCGGACTGAGCGGCCGTCTACGCCCGCGCCCGGGCCTGCGGGGCGTATTCGAGCGTACCGACGCCGCGGCCGTCCGCGCGGCCTGAGCCTGCGGTTGACCTGAAAAGGCAAGGGGGACGCAGATGCGTCCCCCTTCGGTCATTCTGACGACGTTGGCGTCAGGCGTTGGCGAGTTTGTCCATTTGTTCGGCCAAGGCCTCAGCCTGCTGAGCCAGCTCGCTGGAGGCGCTGAGCAGGTCGCCCGAAGCGTTGCTGGTCTGCTCCGCGGCGGCATTGACCTCCGCGATGCTGGCCGAGACCTGCTGGGTGCCGGCGGCCACCTGGGAGACGTTGGCGGCGATCTCGCGGGTCGCGGCGGACTGCTCCTCCACTGCGCCGGCGATGGCCGAGGCGATTTCGGCCACCTTGCGGATGGTGTCCGTGATGCTGCCGATGGCCCCGACCGAGGTCTGGGTCGCCGCCTGGATCGAGGTGATCTGGGACGAGATTTCGTGCGTCGCTCGCGCCGTCTGGTCCGACAGGCTCTTCACCTCCGACGCCACCACCGCGAAGCCCTTGCCCGCTTCACCGGCGCGAGCCGCCTCGATCGTGGCGTTGAGCGCCAGCAGCTTGGTCTGGCCGGCGATGTCGTTGATCAGCGTAACGACGTTGCCGATCTTGTTCGCCGCTTCGGCCAGCAGCTGGATCGACTCCCCCGTACGGTCGGCCTCGGTCACCGCCGACTGGGCGATGGCGGTGGATTCCGCGACCTGGCGTGCGATCTCGCTGATGGAGGCGGTCAGTTCCTCCCCGGCGGAAGATACCGTCTGCACATTGACGGACGTGACCTCGGCCGCCTGGGTGACCGACCCGGCCTGACGCGTCGTCTCCTCCGCCGTCAGGGCCATACTCTCGGCGGTCGCGCGCATCTCCGACGCGGCCGAAGCCACGATGCCCGAGATCTCTGTGACTCGGGCCGCGATCTGCTTCTGAGCGGTGATGTCGGTCGCGTATTTGACGACTTTGTACGGCTTGCCGTTCATGTCGAAGATCGGGTTGTAGCTGGCCTGGATCCAGATCTCGCGGCCGCCCTTGCCGAGGCGACGATACTGCCCGGCGTCATATTCTCCGCGGCGCAGCTTTTCCCAGAACAGCTGGTACTCGATCGCATTGGCGTCCGCGGGCGCCACGAACATGCGGTGGTGCTGACCCACGATCTCGGAGGCCTGATAGCCCAGCGTCTTCTGGAAGTTCTCGTTGGCCTGAATGATCTTTCCGTCCAGATCGAACTCGATCACGGCCTGGGCCTTGTTGATGGCCTCGATCTGGCCCTCGTAGTCGGCGGCCTTGAGCTTCTGTGCCGTGATGTCGACGGCGTACTTCACGACCTTGAACGGGTTGCCGTTGGAGTCGAACACCGGATTGTAGCTGGCCTCGATCCAGACCTCGCGGCCGCCGGCGCCGAAACGGCGATACTGGCCCGACTCGTTCTCGCCGCGCGCCAGCCGCTCCCAGAACTGACGATACTCGACGCTCTGGGCATAGGTCGGATCGACGAACATGCTGTGATGCCGGCCCACGATCTCATCCAGGCGGTAGCCCGTGGTGGCCAGGAAGTTGGCGTTGGCCGCTTCGATCTGGCCTGTCAGGGTGAACTCGATGACCGCCTGGGCCTTGTCGATGGCCGTCAGCATGCCCTCGTGTTTGCGGGCGTCGGTGACGTCGGCCCATTCCAGCACGTTGCCCAGGTATTCGCCGTCCGCGGCGACGACCGAGGAAACTCGCAGCTTGAAGCGCAGGTCGCCGATCGCGATCTCGGCCAGGTGCGGGGCCTTAAGCGGCTCGGCCAGAATGGCGTGCTGATAGCTGGCCTTCTTGTGGAAGACGTCGATCGTCTGGCCGATCATGTCGTCGAAGTCGACCTTGGGGAAGGTCTTCTCGAACAGCGTCCGGTTCGCTGACATCAGGGCCTCGGTGGCCGGGTTCATCGCCGTGATCCGGTGCTCCCGATCCGTCATCATCAAGGCGGCGGACGAGTTCATCACGGCGGCCATGGCGAAGTCGGCCGACATCTGCGGGGTTGCGGTTTTTCCGCGGGCCTTCGGCGTGGACAGGGCGGCGGCGGTCATTTCAGCGCTCCGATGGATCGTCGCGTCATGCGGCGAGAGAGGGGGTGGGAAGGGTGAGAACCTGATCCACGTCGAGGATCAGCATCAGGCCGTCGTCGAGCCGGTGCAGGCCGCGGCACAGAGCGCGCCAGCCGGCATCGATGGTCACGGGGGTGGCGACCAGGTCGTCACGCGACAGCCACAGCACGTCGCCGACGTCGTCGACCTGCAAGGCGTAGAGGTCGCCCGAACGCTCCACGATCACGCACATATGGGCGTCGGCCTCGCCTCGCGGCGGCGCGGACAGGCGACGGCGCAGATCGATCGCGGTGACGATCCGGCCGCGCAGGTTCAGGGACCCCGCCACTTCGGGCGGCGCCAGGGGAACGGCGTCGATCTTCACCGGGGCGATGACGTCCTGCACGCCCAGAACCGGTATGCCGAAGGTCTGGCCCGCGACGGTGACCTGAACGAAGCCGTCGACCGCGTCGCTCATCGTCATGCGGCCCCCGCCAGGGTTTGCCGGACGTCGTCCAGCATCGCGTCCTTGTCGAACTCTTCGGCGAACTCGCCCGTCCGGGCGGGGTCGGCCAGGTCATGCGCACCGAGGCCGAGCAACGGCGTCCGATGCCAGTCCGAGGCGCGACGCAGGGCGCCGGCCAGTCGGCGAGCCTCGTCCCCCGCGGGCGTGGTGTCGGCGACGATCAGGTCGAACTTCTCACCGGCGTCATGTCGGGCGAGCGCCGCTTCCGGTCCGTCGCAGACCTCGACCGCATAGCCCGCCTGGGCAAGCAGCGGACGGAGCAACAGCTGCGAGAAGGGGCTCCTGTCGATGATCAGAAGACGATGCGGCGGGCCGCTCGACGCCGGCGTCAGGAAGGGTGCGGAAGCGGTCGTCGCGGCGGCCGGGGCCTCGACGGACGGAGCCGTACGACTTCCGGCCAGCGCGGTTCCAAAGGCCCGCATCCAGTACCACGACAGGTCCAGCAACTCAGCCGCGGCCCCCGCGACGATCATGCTGCCGGCGGATCCGGGACGGCCGCCTTCGGTCGCGGGCACGGGCGTGGCCTCCACGACGTCCACGATCTCGTCGATGTGTATGCCCAGGCTGCGTTCCTCGCGGCTGAACACGAGCAGAGGCGTCCGCCGCGCATCTTCGGCGGAGATCGGCCTACCCTCGTGGTCGACCACCGGCATCAGGACGCCGCGGTACTGAACCAGCGCCCGGCCATCGGCGAACTCCAGCGCCGACGGGTGCAGCTCCTCGATCCGGTCCACTTCATCCAGCGCCACGGCCTTGAGGCCTGCGTCACCCGCACGGAACAGAAGCATCGGCCGCTGCTCGACCGCCGCTTCCTCTTCGACCGCCACAACGTCCTCGCCGCTGGCCATCAGGTGGCCGGCGCCCGCCTCGATCGACATCCCCTTGAAGTCCAGGATCATGATGACCGACCCGTCGCCGAGGATCGTGGCGCCGGAATACAGCCTGATGTGGCGCAGGATGCTGGCCACCGGCTTGACCACGATCTCCTCGGTGTCGAAGACGCGATCGACCAGCACGCCGAAAACGAAGCTGCCGACGCGCGCCACGACGATGCAGGAGTCGGGCCGGTCCTCTTCCTCGCCGGGCAGACCAAGCATGGCGTGCAGCGACACCAAGGGCAGCAGCCGGTCCCGGAGGCGCAGCACACGTGCGCCGTTCACCGTCTCAACCCGGCGACTGTCGCCCGATCCGGCGCTGACCAGTTCGACGATCCCCGCCTGCGGCAGGGCGAAGCGCTCGCCTGCCGTTTCCACGATGATGGCCGAGACGATGCTTAGCGTCAGCGGAATGCGGATCGTGAAGCGGGTGCCCACGCCCTCGGTCGACGACAGCTCTATCGCGCCACCGATCTTCTCGATGTTGGTGCGCACCACGTCCATGCCGACGCCGCGGCCGGACACGGCCGTCACCGCCTCCGCCGTGGAGAAGCCCGGCAGGAAGATCAGCTGGCGCGCCTCCGCGTCCGTCATGGTCGCGGCCTGCGCCGCGCTGACCACGCCGGCCTCCACCGCCTTGGCGCGGATGCGCGCCGCAGGCAGGCCCTTTCCGTCGTCCGCCAGCTCAATGACGATGGCGCCGCCCTCATGGCGCGCGTGCAACGAGATCCGGCCGGTTTCCGGCTTGCCGGCGGCGCGACGGGCCTCAGGCATCTCCAGGCCGTGGTCGGCCGCGTTGCGGATCATGTGGGTCAGCGGATCACGGATCAGCTCCAACACTTGCCGATCCAGCTCTGTCTCCTGACCGGACATCACCAGTTCGATCCGCTTGCCGAGGTCGGCGGCCAGATCACGGACCACCCGCGGCAGCTTGGCCCACGCCACCGAGATGGGCTGCATCCGCGTGGTCATCACGCCTTCCTGCAGCTCGCTGGTCACCTGGTTGAGCCGATGCAGCGGCCCGGCGAACGGGGTGTCCGGCTGCGTCCGCAAAACCTGCAGCAACTGGTTTCGGATCAGCACAAGCTCGCTGACCGTGGTCATCAGATTTTCCAGCACGTCCACGGACACGCGGATCGTCTGGTTCGCCGCGGTCGCTTCGGCGGCGACCGGTGCGCCGGCCACGGCCGCAGTCGCCGGCTCAGCGGCCGCTGAAGCCGGGACCGAAAGCGGTTCGGGCTCACTCTCGGGCTCCACCTCGACATAGGCAGGCTCTTCGGAAGCTGGCCGCAACAGGGCCTCCACCGCTTCGACCTCGGCGTCCAGCGCCACCAGCGAGCGTCCAATTCGCCCGGCCAGGTCGGACGCTTCCGCGCCCGGCAGGCTCCACGAATCGAAACTCAGGCAACCGGGCGCGCCGGCCCGCGCGCGGTCCGTCAGCATGTCGCGAATGTTCGACCGGCGGGTGACGCCTTCGTCGCTGGACCAGGCGTCGTCGCCCATGGCCATCTCGACCGCGGCGTCGATGGCGGCGTCACCGCCCAGCCTCTGGATCAGCGGAGCCTCAGGCTCTGCGAGAACATCCGTTTCGTCTCCATCCGACGCGCCGCGGAAAGCCTCGTCCAGGCGGGCGATCAACCCCGCGTCGTCGCCCGCCGGCTCGACGCCGCCGGCCTCAAGCGCGTCGACGATGCCGCGAATCACGTCGATCGCCTCCAGCACCGGGGTCACCCGGGCGGGCGAGACGGCCAGCGACCCATCGCGGAACCCCCCCAGCACGTTCTCCGCGGCATGTGCGACGGCCTGAAGGCGCATCAGGCCCAGGAAGCCGCTTGTGCCCTTGATGCTGTGAATCAGGCGGAAGATGTCACCCAGGAGCGCCGGATCGTCAGGCTCGCGCTCGAAGGCCACAAGCTTGGAGTCCAGCGCCTCCAGCCCCTCACGGGCTTCGGCCACGAATTCTCCGATTACGTCGTCCAACGCGGATGATCCTGGATTCCGGCTCACCCCGACGCGTCCGGATTCCGCTGTTACATCTCTGAGGCTTTGGTTAACGTGCAGTTAAGCGGCGAGTCGAAGACTTTCGTGAGATCAACTCTCAGTGGCGTCTTTACTGATTTCGCGCCCCGGTGACTGATAATCGCCCGTTAAGGCCCGGCATGTTATGAAGTGTAACTCTGAGAACTGTTCAAAGTAATCGGGATTTCCTATGCCTGTCGACAAGTCCATGCCGATCCTCGTCGTCGATGACTATAAGTCGATGGTCAGGATCATCCGCGGCATGCTGTCGCAGCTAGGCTTCAGCAACGTCGACGATGCTGCCGACGGGGCCGCCGCGCTCGAGATGATCCGTGCAAAGAACTATGGGCTGGTTCTCTCCGACTGGAACATGCAGCCCATGACCGGCATCGAGCTGGCCCGCGCGGTGCGGGCGGAAGAGCGGACGAAGGCCCTGCCCTTCATCATGATCACGGCCGAAGCCAAGACGGAGAACGTCGTGGCGGCGCGTCAAGCCGGCGTGAACAACTACGTCATCAAGCCCTTCACGCTCGCCGTCCTGAAACAGAAGATCTCCAGCGTGATCGGGGATCTGGGATGACGGCTGAGGTCGTCGAGGACCTGCGGGTCGTCCGCGTCGAGGTCTCGACCGGGGTCGCCGCCGCCCTCGACGGCATGGAGGCTGCCGTGGCGGCCCTCGGGGCGCAGCCGGCCGCGATCGAGGACGCGCGCGACGCCCTGATGTCGGCCATGCAGGCCCTCAGCTTCGACGACCTCTGCGGCCAGCGCCTGACGCGCGCGATCGACGCCCTCACCGGGCGGACCGAGACGCGGACCGAGGCCGACCTGCTAAACGGCCCTGCACGCGGCGGCGCTCCCGATCAGGACGCCATAGACGCGTTGTTCGACGACTGACGTGGTCCTGAAGACTGACCCCAAACTCGGTCTGCACGGGGTCAATCCCCTGATCGTCGACGACAACAGCCAGGCACTGGAGGTCATGGCCGCCATCATGATGGGCTTCGGCGTCAACAAGACGGTCCGGGCCCAGAGCGCGGCTGAAGCCTTCGAACTGGCCGCCCGAACGGTCTTCGACGTCATTCTCATCGACTACGAAATGCCTGAGGAAGACGGCCTTTCCCTGGTTCGACGCCTGCGTTCCGATCCAGGCGGGCCCAACTTCACCGCCCCCATCATCATGGTCTCGGCCAACACGCCGGAGAGCCGCGTCGGCCATTCGCGCGACGCGGGCGCGAACTTCATGATCGCCAAGCCCGTCTCGCCCGGCGTGCTGCTGGAGCGACTGAAGTGGATCGCCAGGTCCGGCCGCCAGTTCGTCAACACCGACACCTACCGCGGCCCGGATCGCCGCTTCCACACCGTGCCGCTGCCGGAAGGCCTCGAAGAACGTCGGGAGGCCGATCTGGCCTTGACCGCCGTTCCCGACAAGGCCCTGTCGCAGGACGAGATCGACGGACTGTTCACATGACGGACGCACCGAAGGGGCTGTTCGTCCCGCCGAACCGCTTGGCCAAGATCATCGATGCACCGGGCGCCCGGGACTTCGACGTTCTGGTCGCCCAGGCGGAACAGCAGATCGACCGCGTTCGTCCGCTCGTGGAAGAGGGCCTTCAGCAGGCCATCGCCCACCTGATCGCCCAGTGTTCACGGCCCGAGGATCAGGTCTTCTCGGAAGCCCACGCCGTCGCTCTGGCCGCGGGTCACGTCGTCGAGGACGCGGCGGTGGTCGGGCAGATGCACATCGCGGCGGCCGCCGCGGGCGTGGCTGAGCTCATGAACGCCCTCTTCTCGGACGGCGTCTGGCACAGCGAGGCAATCGAGGTTCACATCGCCGCACTGCGTCTGTTCAAGGCGCCGCACCCGCCGACGCCGGAGCAGATCGCCCTCGTCCTTCGGCAACTGGCCGAGGCTCGCGCCGTGATCGGCGTAAAGCCGGAGTGAGCCGTCCGGGAGCCGCTCACGGATTGTTTCGCGGTCGCCCTACCCATCCGGGCCGGTGCGCGTTAGTCACCACCTGACCGGCAACTCAGGGGCTGACGGATGACGAAGTGGGTCTATGGCTTCGGCGGAGGGTCCGCCGACGGCGACGCATCGATGAAGAACCTGCTGGGCGGCAAGGGCGCCAACCTGGCGGAGATGTCGTCGCTTGGCCTGCCGGTGCCTCCGGGCTTCACCATCACGACCGAGGCCTGCGTCCACTATTATTCCAACGGTCAGACCTATCCGGCCGATCTGGCGGAGCAGGTGAAAGCCGGGCTGGCGCAGGTCGAGCGCGTCGTCGGCAAGACCTTCGGCGACGCGACCAATCCCCTTCTGGTGTCGGTCCGGTCGGGGGCGCGGGCGTCGATGCCGGGGATGATGGACACGGTCCTGAACCTGGGCCTGAACGACCGGACGGTGGAGGGCCTTGCGGCGCTGTCGGGCGACCGGCGCTTCGCCTTCGACAGCTATCGCCGCTTCATCACCATGTACTCGAACGTCGTGCTGGGCCTGAGCCACGACGACTTCGAGGAGGTGCTGGACGACCACAAGGACCGGTTGGGCGTCACCGTCGACACCGACCTGTCGGCCGGCGACTGGGAAAAGGTGGTCGCCGACTACAAGCGCGTGGTCGAGGATCGTCTCGGCTCGCCCTTCCCGCAGGACCCGCACGACCAGCTGTGGGGCGCCGTCTCCGCCGTCTTCGCCAGCTGGATGAACGACCGGGCCAAATTCTATCGCCGCATGCACGACATCCCCGAAAGCTGGGGCACTGCGGTCAACGTGCAGTCCATGGTCTTCGGCAACATGGGCGAGACCTCGGCCACCGGCGTGGCCTTCACCCGCAACCCCTCGACCGGCGAAGCCAGGCTGTACGGCGAGTTCCTGATCAACGCCCAGGGCGAGGACGTGGTCGCCGGCATCCGCACGCCGCAGTCGCTGACCCGCGCCGGCCGCGAGGAGATGGGCGAGACCAAGCCCTCGATGGAAGAGGCGATGCCCGAGGTGTTCGCCCAGTTCGTGAACGTCGTCGGGCGGCTGGAGAGCCACTACCGCGACATGCAGGACATCGAGTTCACGGTCGAACAGGGCCGGCTGTGGATGCTGCAGACCCGCAACGGCAAGCGCACGGCCAAGTCGGCGCTGAAGATCGCAGTGGATCTGGCGGCCGAGGGCGTGATCTCGCAGGAAGAAGCCGTGTCGCGGGTCGAGCCGGGCGCGCTGGACCAGCTGCTGCACCCCACCCTGGACCCCAACGCCGAGCGCAAGGTGGTGGCCGCGGGCCTGCCCGCCAGCCCCGGCGCGGCGACCGGCAAGGTCACCTTCGACGCCGACGAGGCCGAGCGCCTGGCCGAGCATGGCGAGGCGGTCATCCTGGTGCGCGAAGAGACGTCGCCGGAGGACATCCACGGCATGCACGCCGCGCGCGGCATCGTCACGGCGCGCGGCGGCATGACCAGCCACGCGGCCGTCGTCGCGCGTGGCATGGGGCGTCCCTGCGTCTCGGGAGCCGGCGAAATCCACATCGACGAGAAGTCCCAGACCTTCACCGCGCGCGGCCGCACCTTCAGGGCCGGCGAGGTCATCACCATCGACGGGTCCAAGGGCGAGGTCATGGAGGGCGCCGTCCCCATGATCGAGCCGGAGCTGACCGGCGACTTCCAGACCCTGATGGCCTGGGCCGATCAGGTGCGCCGTCTGAAGGTGCGCGCCAACGCCGAGACGCCTCTGGACGCCAAGACGGCACGCGGCTTCGGCGCCGAGGGCATCGGCCTGTGCCGGACCGAGCACATGTTCTTCGACGACACGCGGATCGCCGCGGTGCGCGAGATGATCCTCGCAGACGATGAAGCGGGCCGCCGTAAGGCCTTGGCCAGGATCGCGCCGTTCCAGAAGGCGGACTTCGTCGAGCTGTTCACCATCATGACCGGCCTGCCGGTGACGGTCCGCCTGCTGGACCCGCCCCTGCACGAGTTCATCCCGCATACGGAGGCCGAGCTGGACGCCCTGGCCGCGTCGCAGGGGCTGGACGCCGCCAAGCTGAAGAAGCGGGCGCGCGACCTGCACGAGACCAACCCCATGCTGGGCCATCGCGGCTGCCGACTGGGCGTCGCCTATCCCGAGATCTACGAGATGCAGGTGCGGGCGGTGCTGGAGGCGGCGCTGGAGGTGAAGGGCCAGGGCGGCGAGGCGCCGATCCCGGAGATCATGCATCCGCTGGTCGCCATGGGGCCTGAGATGAAGTTCCTGCGCGAGCTGACCGACCGCACCGCCGAGGCCGTCTTCGCCGAGGCCGGCGACCGGGTCGAGTATCTGGTCGGAACAATGATCGAACTGCCGCGCGCGGCTTTGCGCGCCGGGGACCTGGCGCAGCATGCCCAGTTCTTCAGCTTCGGCACCAACGACCTGACGCAGACGACCTTCGGCATTTCCCGAGACGATTCAGGCCGCTTCCTGCAGGCCTATCTCGACAAGGGGATCTTCGAGGCCGATCCCTTCGTGCGGCTGGACCAGGACGGCGTGGGCGACCTGATCAGGATCGCCGCCGAGCGCGGCCGGGCCGAGCGCGCCGACGTCAAGCTGGGCATCTGCGGCGAGCACGGCGGCGATCCCGCCTCGATCGCGTTCTGCGAGGGCGCCGGACTGGATTACGTCAGCTGCAGCCCCTACCGCGTGCCGATCGCCCGGCTGGCGGCCGCGCAGGCAGCGTTGCACGCCCGGGCCGGGACTGAGCGCGAGAAGGATCGCTGATCCTTTGACACCCTTGGACGATCGGGCTGCACTAGGTTGGAGACTCCTTTGACCTTGTGCGGCCCGGTTTGCGGTCAGCGGAAGTTACAGCTGACCCCGGCCCACAGATTCGACACCCGACCGTCCTCAAGGATTCCGTAGATGCCGCCGAAGCTGAACTCGGTGCCCAGCGTCGTCTCCTGCACCTCGATCACATGCGCGCCTTCCAGGTCCGCGCGGGACGAGCCGACGCCGACGCCGCTCATCAGGGTCGGGCCGGCGGCGTTCGCGGCCCAGCCGGCGAAGGCGCCGTTCTGGAACCACAGGGTCAGGCCGTTCCAGGTGGCGTAGTCCAACGGCCCAGCTCCGCACTCGGAGTTCGTGCCGCGCTCGGCCGGGGCCCCCGCCATCGCCGCGCCGACCATGGCGGCGACCTGCTCGGCCGGCTGGCCGAACGGCAGGGTCGCGGTCGAGCCGGACTGGCGGTCGACCAGCCGCAGACCCTCGGGGTCCAGGGCGACGGCACGGGTCGAGGCCGGCGCGGGCGCGGTGGTCGCCGGCGCCTCGGCCCCCGGCTGCACCGACGGGGCGGGCGCGGAAGCCGGCT
Organism: Caulobacteraceae bacterium; assembly: GCA_019748055.1. Lineage (GTDB taxonomy): Bacteria > Pseudomonadota > Alphaproteobacteria > Caulobacterales > Caulobacteraceae > Brevundimonas. Next base: position 133,698 of record JAIEQC010000012.1, read on the forward strand.
CCTCGGCCGCCTCCCCGCACGCGACGAGGATCAGGGCAGACACGGCGATCAAGGCGGCGGGGCGGAACATGGAAAACTCCGTCGATGACGATGAGCGCAAGGTAATCTGCCGCCCCGATTTAGACAACATCCCGCCCGGATTGGCGTAACGCCGACTGTGGCAAGTTTTCAACATCTCCAAACATGTAGAAGAAGCAATGTGGAACTGCGGTGATCGTCGCCTATTTGGTTCCTCGCTGGATGGGGCCGGTGAACTCAGAAGTCACCGCATCCAAGGAGTGATGAAACAATGCGTAACGTCTTTCTTTACACCGCCGCCGCGGCTCTCTTCGCCGCCCCGGCGATGGCGCAGGACGCGTCCAACGTCTACGGCTCCGTGGGCTATGCCACGGCCGACGTCGAAGGCGTCGACCTGGGCGCCGTGACCGGCCGCCTGGGCTACAAGTTCAACCCGAACTTCGCCGTCGAGGGTGAAGCCTCGTTCGGCGTCTCCGACGACGACGTGACGATCGGCGCCACCACCGTGAACGTCGAGCACGAGTACGACGCCGCCGTCTATGCGGTCGGCATCCTGCCGATCTCGCCGAACTTCGAGCTGTTCGGCCGCGCCGGCTACGGCACGACCGAGATCGAAGCCTCGGCCGCCGGCATCTCGGCCAGCGATTCCGGCGAGAGCTGGAACTACGGCGTCGGCGCCAATTACTACTTCGACGGCCAGAACGGCATCCGTGCGGACTGGACCCGTCGCGACTTCACCAACGACGGCGGCGAAGCCGACGTCTGGTCGCTGGGCTACGTGCGCAAGTTCTGATCGCACGATCCAGGATCGTCAGGGAGGGCGCGCTCGCAAGGGCGCGCCCTTTCTTTATGGACGAAGGGTCAGACCGCCAGGCCCGGCGCCAGCGCCCAGCGCTGCGACCCCTCGCCGAACGGGCGCACGAAGAAGTCGCGGCAGGTCTCGAGCAGTTCCAGAATGCGGGCGGCGAGGTCGGGCTTGGCGACCGCCTCGCCCCTCTGTCGTCGCATGGCCACCACGCAGTCGATGACCACGGTCTGATGCGCCGAACCGCCGAAGCGCTTCAGCACTTCGGCCATGTCCCACACCAGCGGATCGTTCACGGGCGCACTGCGGGCCGTCTGAGCCATTCGGGTTCCCCCTTGTTCTCGACGAGGAACCGTTCGCAAAAACGCCTGTCAGGCGCAAGCGTGACCGCGAAGTTGTGAACAGCTCAGCGCTTGCGCACGAACACCGTGCCGGCCGAATAGCCTGCGCCGAAGCTGCAGATCAGCCCGACCTCTCCGGCCTCGATCCCCTGCTGATGCAGGTGGAAGGCGATGATCGAGCCGGCCGACGAGGTGTTGGCGTAGTCGTCCAGGATGATGACGTTCTCTTCCGGCGACGGCTCGCGGCCCAGCACCTTCCGCCCGATCATCTCGTTCATGTTGATGTTGGCCTGGTGCAGCCACAGCCGCTTCAGCCCGTGCGGGTCCAGGCCCAGGTCGCGGGCGTGGTCGACGATCATGTCCGACACCATCGGCACCACGTCCTTGAAGACCTTGCGGCCCTGCTGGACGAACATCTTGTCGGTCTTGCCGTCGTTCAGCGGCGAGGGGTCCGAGACAGCCTGGGCGTCCGCGCGCGCCGCGCGGTTCAGGAAGCCGAAGTTGTTGCGGATGTTGTTGGAGAAGACCGTCTTCAGCCGCGTGCCCAGGATTTCCCAGCCGCCCGCTCCGGCCGTCTCGGCGCTCTCCACGATCACGGCGGTGGCCACGTCGCCGAAGATGAAGTGGCTGTCGCGGTCCATGAAGTTCAGGTGCGCTGAACAAATCTCCGGATTGACCATAAGCACGGCCTTGGCCGAGCCCGAGGCGATGAAGTCCGCCGCCGTCTTGATGCCGAAGGTGGCGCTGGAGCAGGCCACGTTCATGTCGAAGGCGAAGCCCTCGATCCCCAGCGCCTGCTGCACCTCGATGGCCATGGCCGGATAGGGGCGCTGCATGTTGGACGCCGCGCAGATGACGGCTCCGATCTCCGAGACCGGCTTGCCCCAAGCGGCGATCGCCTGTTCGGCCGCCTTCACCGCCATCTCGGCCAGGATCGACAGCTCTTCGTTCGACCGCTCCGGCAGGTGCGGGACCATGCGCGCGGGATCCAGGATGCCGGCCTTGTCCAGAACGAAGCGCTTCTTGATGCCCGACGCCTTCTCGATGAACTCGACCGAGGACGGGGTCAGCGCCTCAAGCTCGCCCGACGCGATGCGGTCGGCGTGCTGGGCGTTCCAGCGCTCGGCCCAGGCGTTGTAGGCGGCGACCAGTTCTTCGTTGGTGATCGATTGGTCCGGCGTGAACAGGCCGGTGGCGGCGATGACGGATGCGGTCATGTCTTCCCTGAGGCGGCCCCCGCCGACCTTAGTTGTCTTTCAGGACGTTCAATAGGCCGGTGGTCGACGCCGGTCGAGGGCGGTCGTGAGCGCCCGCATGATCCGCGACCGGCGGCGCGGTTCGGGCGCGGCCTCCAGCGCGGCCACGACGTCCTCGACCTCGCACGGCACGCCGTTCGGGGTGACATACAGCGGATGCAGGATCAGCGCCGCCGCGACCAGATCGTCCACCGTGGGCCGGGCCGTGCGGCGCGGGATCGGCAGGGCGTCCTCGGTCAGGCCCCACCCGGCATAGAAGGGGCGCCCGAACGTCAGCACGCGCTTGCCCCTCATCAGGGCCTCGAACCCCGCGGTGGAGGTCATGACGGCGACCGCGTCCGCCGCTTCGAGGCAGGCGATCACGTCCAGATCGTCGGCCCGCGCGTCGGCCAGGGCGGCGGCCTCGGGCGGCAGGCCGCCGATGCGGTTCCCGGCCCGCACGTCCGGATGATCCCGCCAGATCAGGAAGGCGTCGGGGTTCAGCCGCCGCACCTCGGCCAGCAGGGCCGCGTTGGTGCGGATCGTGTCGCAGCCCAGCACGACCGACCGATCGTCCTCGACCTGGCCCAGCACCAGGATGCGCTCCCGGTCCGGCGGCCAGTCCGGCGTCGGCGCGCCGCCCAGATTGTACTTGCTCAGGCCCGCCGCCACGATCCGCGCCCGCAGCCGCGCGCCGCGCGCCCGGTCGGCCTCAGACATGCCCTGCTGGATCAGCGTCTCCAGATCCGACGGCCCCGACGGGTCGTAGTGGACGCCGGTTCCGTCCAGCACCGCCGACAGCGCCGGCGTGAAGTCGGAGCCCAGACCCCGCGACCGCAGGAAGCCGTCCTCCATCCGCCACAGGGCGACGCCGGCTGCCCGCGCCTGCGACGCCAGCCCCTCCGGCTCCCGCCCCGCCCATGCCAGCACCCGCCCTCCGTCCGACGCGGCGGCGGACAGGGCGGAGGAGGCGGAGGGGTGGAACGAAATCTGCTCACCCGCCGTGAGCGGGGAGTTCATCAGCCGCCGCGCCGCCCCCCGCTTGGGCGGGGTGAAGCCGACGGCGTGCCAGCGCCCCTCGAGCCGCCGCGCGCGGCGGGTCAGGGCGGCGAGGCGCTCCACCGCCTCTTCCGGCGCGCAGGCCTCGCCTGTCACCGGATCGACCCAGCGGCAACAGGCGATCATCGCAGCGTGGACCACGTCCTCGATCGCGCGCGGCACGCCCCGGCGCGGCGGCGTCACCTCGTCCTGCGTCAGGTCCCAGCCGGCATAGAAGGGCGCGCCGAAGCACCGGACGGGCAGCTGCCGCCACAGGGCCTCGAACCCCAGGCCGCTGGTCACCACGTAGACCGCGTCCACCGCGTCCAGCAGGTCCGCGGCGCGCACGTCGTCCACAACGGTCAGGTCGCGCGCGTCCGACAGGTCCAGACAGCCGCGCTTCAGCCCCGCCGCGACGGCCGGATGCCGCTTCACGATCAGCTGGGCGCCCGGCTCGTCCTGACGCGCGGCGGCCAGCATGCGGGCGAAGCTCCACGGGCCCGCATGCCCCAGAGGGATCGACGCGTCGCCCGCCGTCTGGTCGACAATCAGGACGCGCCGCCCCGGACTCAGGATCGAAGGGTCCAGCGGTCGGCCGAGATTGGTCTTCGACAGGCCGTGGGCGACCGCCGCCTCCATCAGCGCACGGGCGCGCAGGCGCTGGGGCCGGGTGGCCGTCCCGGCGATGGCCCCCTCGATTTCCGAGCCCCAGAAGCAGTCGTAGTAGACGCCCAAGCCGTCGACGATCAGGGACATGGACGGCGTCCCCGCCTCGCCCAGTCCGACCGATCGCAGGAAGCCGTCCTCCAGCGAGACGTAGGACAGCCCTGTCAGCCTCGCCCACGCGCGCCCGGCGGCGGACGACCGCTTCATGCCCCACCCCAGCACCGCCTTCACGTCCGGTCCCGGCAGGGCGCGGAAGGCGTGTTCGGGCAGGAGCGCGCAACGGTGCGGCAGGCTCAGCAGACCGGGCGTGCAGGCCCAGGCGGGCTCCGGCGCGGTCACTCCCCGGCTTTCGCCAGCGTCCGGCGGGCGGCTTCGAGATGCAGCCGCTCGACCATTTCCCCGTCCAGCGACACGGCGCCCCTGTCCCGCGCGTCCGGCGCCTCAAAGGCCGCGACGATCGCCCGCGCCCGCGCCACCGCCTCGGCGGACGGGCTGAAGGCGGCGTTGGCGCCCGCGATCTGGCGCGGATGGATCAGGCTCTTGCCGTCGAAGCCGTACAGGGCGCCCTGAGCGCACTCCCGCGCGAAGCCGTCGTCGTCCTGAAAGCGGTTGAACACGCCGTCTATGGCTGCGATGCCGCCCATGCGGGCGGCCGCGACCACCGCGGCCAACCACGGCTTCAGCGGCTCGCGGTCGGCCGACGGCCCCGTACCGAGCGCCGCCGCCAGGTCGTTGACGCCGAACATCAGCGCCTCCAGCGCTTGATGCGCGCCGGCGATTTCCGGCAGGCGGAACAGGGCGGCCGGCGTCTCGATCATGGCCCACAGCCGCGCGCTGGGCGCTGCGCCGACGGCGCGCACCACCGTGGCCGCGGCCTCGACCTTGGGCAGGACGATCAGCCCGCATCCGGCCTCGCTCAGCGCCCGCAGGTCGTCGGCATGCCACGGCGTGCCCTCGCCATTGACGCGGACGCCCAGCCTCGGCGCGAAGCCGCCGGCCCGCACCGCCTCTACGGCCGCCGCCCGAGCCTCCGCCTTCGTCTCCGGCGCGACGGCGTCCTCCAGATCCAGGATCGCCACGTCGCAATCCAGCGTCCGCGCCTTCTCCACAGCGCGTGGGTTGGAGGCGGGCAGGAACAGGACGCTGCGCGCCCGCATCACGCTCAGACCCTTCCGGTCACGGGCACCAGGGCGCCGCGCACGGCCCGCGCCTCGGGCGAGGCCAGGAACAGCATGACCGCCGCCAGGTCGCGCGGCGCGACCCAGTCCTTTGGATCGGCGTCGGGCATGTCCCTGCGATTCTGCGGCGTGTCCAGGATCGACGGCAGCACGGCGTTCACCGTGACGCAGCAGTCCTTCAGTTCCCTCGCCAGCGCCTCGGTCAGCCGATGCACGCCCGACTTGGACGCCGCATAGGCGCCCATGCCGGCCTCCGCCTTCAGGGCGCCGTTCGCCCCGACGTTGACGATCCGACCCTCCGGACTTTTCTGCAGCCAGGGCAGGGCCGCCCGGGTGGCGTGCAGGCAGGTCAGGACGTTCAGCCGGAACATCTTCTCGTGCGCCGGATCGTCGGCCTCGGTCTTCTGCCAGACGAAGCCGCCGGCGATGTTCAGCAGGGCGTCGATGCCGCCCAGCGCCCGGCCGACTTTCTCCATCGCCACCTTCGCCTGCGTCGGATCGGTGAGGTCGACCCCGCCGATCGTCAGAAGCCCCGGCTCCTGCGCGTCGCCCGGCGCGTGGTCGATCAGGGCGACGGTCCAGCCCTGCTGGCGCGCCAGATCGGCCGCCGCCGACCCCAGCACGCCCTGCCCCCCGGTGATGACGACGACGCCGCGTTCCATGTGGTTCTCCTTCATCGGCTTTGTGGCGGACGCGACGCGTCGAGGCCAGAGGTCAGTCTGAACCTGCCGATGCAGAACGCCGTCGGACGAATGCGCATCCGGGCGTTCGCCCCCCCCGTAGCTCGATCATGGCTATGGGCAGGGAGGCCCACATATGACCGGTCACACCAGGCTTTCGGCGATCCTGATCGCCGCATCCGTTTCCCTCGCGGGGGCGGCATCCGCCCAGGACTGGACGGGACCTTACGTCACCGTTGCTCTGAGCGGCGACCTCGTCGACGACGATGAGGGGGAGATCACGCTGTTCGACACCGACCAGAACGGCACGTTCGGCGACACGGTCCGCACCAGCGGCGGGGCCGACGCCTTTTCCTCCTCGCCGACGCAGTCCGCGGGTTTCTGCGGCGGCAAGGCGAACGCCAACAACTTCGATGGGGGGTGCCAGGACGACGACGAGATCGCGGCCGGGGTGGCCGGTCGGATCGGCTGGGACTGGGCCGTCGGCGGCTTCGTCTTCGGCGTGCTGGGCGAGGCGGCGAGCGTGACCGGGCGGGACCACACCACGGCCTTCAGCATCACCCCCGCCAACTATCAGTTCGCGCGCGGCGTCGACGGTCCGGTCTATTCGGCCCGGGTCCGGGTCGGCGCGCCGATGGGACGGTGGATGCCCTATGCGACCGCGGGCTATGCGGTGGCCGAGGTCGAGGAGACCTACAGCACGACCAACGCCGCCAACAGCTTCACGCCCCTGACCAACACGTCGGACGCCGACGGCTTCCAGGTCGGCGGCGGGCTGGAATACGCCGTCACCGACCGCGTCCGCCTGGGCGCCGAATATCTCTACACGGCGCTGGACGTCGACGACCCTTTGGTCGTGCGCGTCGGGCCGGGCACGGCGCCGCTGACCAACCCGTTCCGCATCGTCAATCCTTCAGGCACCGACACCCGGCGCCAGTCCGACGAGTTCAACCATCACGCCTTCCGCCTGACGGTGTCGGCGCGCTTCTGAACACTGCGGCGTTCCCCCAAGACGTCGTCGGCCCCGGTCCCCTCGCCGGGGCCGCCTTTTTTTCAGGCGCGCCCGCCCGCGAACACCTTGCCCAGGATCCGCTCCAGCCACTCCTGGTCGGTCCCGTCGAAGGCGGCGGGCACGGTCGCGTCGACGTCGAACACGGCGATGAGGGCGCCGGAGGCGTCGCGGACCGGCACGACGATCTCGCTGGCCGAGCGCGAATCGCAGGCGATGTGGCCGGGAAAGGCGTGGACGTCGGGCACGACCTGGGTCTCGCCGGTCGCCGCCGCCGCGCCGCAGACGCCCCGGCCGAACGGGATGCGCAAACAGCCCAGCGTGCCCTGGTACGGCCCGACCACCAGTTCGTTCTCCTTCGCCGGATCGACGACGTAGAAGCCCGTCCAGAAATAGTCCTCGAAGCCGTCCGCCAGCATCGACGCGACGGTGGCCATCCGCGCGGTCAGGTTCGGCTCTCCGTCCAGCACGGCCAGAATCTCCGATTCGAGCTCGGCGTAGCGGGCCGACTTGTCGGCGGGGCGGTCGTCGCGGGCGACGTAGGCCATGATGTCTCCTGGTGCGGTTCCGGACGGGCATATGGGACGGCGGTGGCCGCACCGCCACCGCTCGCCTTTCGGGAGAAAAGCGTGGCCGTCCCGCGACTTCGCGCCCCTTGTGCCTCCGCGGGTCCGTTCTGCGGCAACGCTTTGTCGCTTTTTCGCGTTAACCATATCGCTAAGTTCACTGGACCGGACCGCCGGTTTGGGAAATGGTTAACGGCCGCTTGGTCGTCGTGGCGTGGGGGATGAGGGGAACATGTCCGAGCGCGGCGCAGCCGATCGTGGCCGAAGGGGACCGGGGCGCGCCCTCGGCGTCGCCCTCGTCGCCCTTGTTTTGATCGCCGCCCTGCTGACGATGGCGGCCTGCGGCGAGCAGGCCCCGACCTTCTTCCGCCGGACCGGAGCCGACGCCAACGACGGCTGCCCCCGGCCCGCAGCCCTGACCGGCGCGGAGTTCAACGATCAGGAGCGTGGCCTTCGCGTGCTGCGCAAGGCGGCGTTCCGGGGCGACTTCTTCGCCCAGCTGGAACTCGGCTCGCGCTATGCCGCCGAGCGCGCGACCGACAAGAACATCGAGGATCCGATCGAGAGCGCCACCTGGCTGGCCATGGCCTTGGCCAACGAGGAGGGGTTCGCCCCGATCAACCGCGTCAACCGCGGCCCGTTCGGCGGCTGGCGCCCCCTGTCGCGCTATGACGACTGCCGCGCCCATGAGCGCGCCTCGGCCTATCGCCGGCTGGACCGCACCCTGTCGCGGATGACCCTGGAAGAGCAGGAGGCCGTCCGCGACCGCGTGATCTACGTCCTGTCGACCCAGGACGCGCCGGGCTTCCGCACCCTGGCCCGTCTGCACGACGGCCTGTACGGGCCCTTCGGAGAGCCGCAGGACAATCCCCAGGGCCGCGAGGCCTGGGGCCGCCGGGGCAACGGTCGGGACGGCCTGGCCGCCGCGACGGGCCTGTTCCGTCGCAACGACGTCGACGCCTATCTCTACAATTATCTGGCGGTCCAGACGGGCGACGTCGGCTCCTACGTCCTGCTGAAGGACTTCGAGCGGTCGTCGCCGAACCGGACCCAGTACGGCCGCTTCGTCGAAGCCAAGGCGCGGCAGTGGGTGCCGCCGTTCGAGTTCTACCCGAACAAGGCGCCCGCGTCGGGCGTGCCTTTCTCGGACGAGAGCCGTCCGCGCGGCGACGCCTTCGAATACGCCACAAGCCGCATCACTGAACTGCCCTTCATCCATGTGGGCCGCGCCCTGCGCTACCTGGGAATCTCCGAGATCGCCGCGGCCCAGCCGACCGCGCTCAGCAAGCGCGAGATCGAGAGCCTCGAGGCGACGCTGGGCCATCCGATGGACGGCCGGCTGTCCCTGCTGGAGCGGGTGCGCGCCATTCAGCTGGCGGCGGTCAACGGCTCGTCGGAGGCGCAGCTGGTGCTGGCCGTGATGTACGCCGAGGGCATCGGCGTGCCGATCGACTATGCCCGCAGCTTCCACTGGTTCGAGGAAGCAGCACGCCAGGGCAGCCCGGAGGCCAAGTTCGCCCTGTCGTCCTACTTCGCCCTGGGCGTCGCGGGCGTCGCCGATCAGGACAAGGCCGAGGCCGTGGTCCTGCGGATCGACTCCGCCCTCGCCGGTTTCGCGCCGTCCGCCGCTCGCCTGCAGGCCGTCCTGGCCCAGGTCTCCCGCTCGCAGCAGCGCCGATAGGAGGGCGCGATCCCATGACCCGCAGAACCCTCCGCCGCAGCCTCGTCGCCGCCTCCGCCCTTCTGGCCGCGGGCCTCGGCGTCTCGCTGGCCCCCGAAGCGGCCTTCGCCCAGGACGCGGCCCGTGTGGAAAGCACCACGCGCCCCAACTTCGGCATCCTGCTGGATCCGCCGTCGCGCAGCGCCTCGCGTCGCGGCTCGCACCGCCGCTGGAACCGTCCGCACCACGGCCCCGGCTATCCGGGCCCCGGCTACCCCGGGCCGATCCTTCCGGGCGGCCAGGAAGAGGTCGTGCTGGTCGACTGCGGCGGCAATCCCGGGACCGGGGCCGTCGAGGACGCGGTGCGCCGCGTCCGTCCGGGCGGCACCCTGATCCTGCGGACGCGCGGGGGCCCCTGCGTCGGCTGGCTGAACGTCGACAAGCCCCTGACCATCATCGGTGAGGGCGGCTTCGACCCGCGCGACTGGGATCGCAACCCCTCCATCACCCTGCAGGCGCCGGACGGCCTGCCCTGCATGACGGTGGCCTCAGGCGTGCGGGTGAACGTGCGCGACGTCGTCTTCACCTCGCCCCACGCGGGCGAGGCCGCCTGCGTCATCGGCTACAACGCCCAGATCGAGATGAACCGCGTCGGATTCCGCCACGTGGGCGACGAGGCGGCGATCTATTTGGACGGTGGCCTGCTGGACATCCGCAACGCCGTGATCGACGCCCAGACCGTGGCGCCGGCCATCATCGCCGACGGCGCCTCCATGACGGCCTACGACATGGTGGTCTACGGGGCTCAGTCCGGTCTGGAAGTCACGCCGGGCGCCGGCCAGACCGTCACCATCTCCACCACGACGCTGAAGGGCGTCGGCGTGCCCAACAACTTCGGGCCGCGCAGCATCGGCATGGTCGTGCGCTCCGGCCGCGACTACGGCCGGGTCGAGGTCACCAACACCAAGATCTGCGGCTACGTCGAGGGCGTGGCGGTCGAGGGGGCCTCGGTCGCGATCAGCGACAGCAACATCTGCCGCACCGACAAGGGCGTGGTCCTCTACAACGGCGAGCTGACCCTGAAGGACAGCCGCATCGTCGCCGACACCGTCGGCGTCGCGGCCGCCTCGGGCCGGGCCATCGTCACCGACAACACCTTCGCCCGAGTGCGCGAGGTGATCTATGCCGAGCCCCGCGCCGTGGTCGAGGCGGCCGACAACCTGGTCTGGTCCCAGAGCCTGTGCCGCGCCCGCTTCCGCGAGCGGGGCCGGACGGGCCGGTACGAGCCCTACTGGACCGGCGGCCAGGGATGGCAGTGCGCCTACGGTTCGTATCCGCAGGACTGGTACGAGGAGGACGAGGCCCTGCTCGGCATCCCCTACGAGGATCACGGCTACACGCTGGGCGGCTATGACGACTACCGCCAGGGCTACGGCTGGTACGACCGCGACGGCCGCTACATCCAGGATCGCTCCTACTACGGCGACGACCGCTGGTCGGAGCGCCGGCGGCGGTAGGCCCGGCAGGACTCGAACCTGCAACCAGACCGTTATGAGCGGTCGGCTCTAACCATTGAGCTACGGGCCCCCGCGGGCGGGCTCGCGGCGTAGCAGCCGCCGCGCCCGCCCTCAAGCAGCGCGTCGGCCCTCAAGCAGCGAGCCGCCGCGCGGCGAGCGGTAGGGCAAAGAGGATGCCCGCCCTCAAGCAGCGAGCGACCGCGTCGCGAGCGGTAGGGCCACCAAAGAGAGAAGCGCCAGACGGTCTGTAAGCCGGGTTCTGTCCCCGCAAGCGGGTGACGGTCATTCCTCTGGACCGCCCCTCGCGGAGCGGTTCTCGCGACCAACCCGGACGTCTCGGGCGGTGAACCCTGCGGGCGAACCCGCGCGACGTCCCTATTCGGTCTTGCTCCCGGCGGGGCTTGCCATGCCGTCCACGTTGCCGGGGACGCGGTGGGCTCTTACCCCACCCTTTCACCCTTGCTCCGACCGGGGTCGGAGCGGTTTGCTTTCTGTGGCGCTGTCCCTCGGGTCGCCCCGGGCGGGAGTTACCCGCCGCCGTTTCACCGTGGAGCCCGGACTTTCCTCGACGAGGCCGAAACCCCGCCGCGACCGCCCGACCGTCTGGCGAGGCGACAGATGCGCCTTGCAAGGCTCGCCGTCAAACCGGTCCTAGTTCAGCACGCCCGTCACGCTCTCCGCGCTGGCCAACTGCAGCAGGCCCACCAGCCGCGCGCGGGTCTCGCCGTCGGCGACGCCGTCGACCGCCGCCGGCCGCCAGTGGCGCTGGAAAGCCTCCACGGTAAGGCGCAGCTCCTCGTCATAGACGGTCCGCGCCGTGACGCCGTAGCCCAGCCGGTGCAGGCCGGCGCTCAGCACCGTCACCCCGATGCCCTCATCGCCGGGGCTCAAGGGCGCGCCCAGCGCCGCGACCCGCTCCATCGCCGGTTCGAACCACAGGCCGTGATGCGCCTCGGCCAGCCGCTTCCACGGGAAGCGCTCGCCCGGGTCCTGCTTGCGGTCGGGCGCCAGGTCGGAATGGCCGATGATGCGGACGTCCGGGATCGACCAGCGCGAGCGCACGTCGCCGACCAGGGCGATCACCGCGGCGACCTGCGCCTCAGGAAAGTCGCGATAGCCCCACTCATGGCCCGGATTGACGATCTCGATGCCGATCGAGGCGGCGTTGCAGTCGGTTTCGCCCTGCCACACGCCCTTGCCGGCGTGCCAGGCGCGGCGCTCCTCGGGGACCAGCCGCAGGATCGATCCGTCTTCGTCGACGACGTAGTGGGACGACACCCGCGCCTCGGGATCGCGCAGGCGGGCCACGGCCTCCTCGGCCGCCTGCATGCCGGTGTAGTGCAGCACCAGCATGTCCGGCGGCGCGCGGCGGGCGTCGAAGTTGGGAGAGGGCGCCTCGACGATCGTCAGAGACATCCCGGGATCAGCGCCGGTCCCAGCCGTAGGCGACCCAGGTCCCGTCGACCTTCTTCGCCTCGATTATCTCGGGATCGGTCGCCCGGCGCGTCTTGCCGCCGAACGCCCGGCGCGCCCGGAAGGCGAAGGCGGCCAGCGCCAGCACCAGACCACCGACCACCGCCATCACGGCCACCGCTGCGGCGGCGAACACCGCCAGCACCGCGCCCACGGCCATGGCGCACGCGGCGGCCACGACGCCGAACAGGGCGGTGAACGGTCCCATCAGGCCGCGTCCCTTGCGGGCGTCGGGTCCGAGGGCGGCGAGGCGGTCGAACTGGGTCATGCGTCTTCCTTCAACCTTCGCAATGTCGTCGCGACCGGATGAACGGTCAAGGAACGCCCCGTTCACGCCTCGGTGTCCGGGACGTTTCGCCTCACCCGAACGGACGGTCGGCCAGCACCACGGCGCCTTCGCGGCGCATTCGGTCGGCCTCGACGCGGCGCGCCAGGGCCTGGGCCTGCGGGTCCTGGGCCACGCCGCCCAGGAAGACCAGGGCCCGCGCCGCCTCGCCCGAGACGCCGAAGGCTTCCGACAGCGCCTCCCACGGCGACAGGGGCGTCGGGAACCGCTTCAGGCGGATGCGCGCGTCGGCCGGGATCTTGGCCAGTTCGCGGGCCTTGGCGATGGCCTCCTCCAGCCCGCCCAGCTGGTCGACTAGGCCCAGCTGCAGCGCCTGGGCGCCGGTCCAGACGCGGCCCTTGGCGATCTCGCGCACCCGCGCCGGCGGCAGGTCGCGCCCGCGCGCCACCCGCACGACGAAGTCCTCATAGACGCGGTCCATCTGGGCAGAGATCTTGGCCCGCTGCTCGGCGGTCCAGGGTTGGGAGATGTCATAGGCGTCGGCGAACTCGCCGCCGACCGACAGCCCGCGCACGTCCACGCCGAACCGGCCCAGGGCGTCGGCCAGCACGAACTTGCCGCCGAACACGCCGATGGAGCCCGTCAGCGTCGCCGGCTGGGCCACGATGTGGTCCGCCTCCGCGCTGATCCAGTAGCCGCCGGACGCCGCATAGGCGCCCATGGACACCACCACCGGCTTGCCCGCCTTCTGCGCCGCGCGCACCGCCGCGGCGATCTGTTCCGACGCCTCCGGCGAGCCGCCGGGCGAGGAGACACGCAGCACGATCGCCTTGACCGCCTTGTCCTCGATCGCGTCGTAGATGGCCTCGGCCGTGTCGTCCGACATGATGCTGGAGCCGCCGCCGAACGGATCGCCGCCGCCTCCGGTGCCCGTCATGATCGCGCCCTCGGCATAGACGATGGCGATGGCGTCCGAGCCCGTGCCCTCGCGCGCGCCCTTGGCGTCGACGTAGTCGCCGAACTCCACGATCTCGGCGCCGCGCCCTGCCCGGCGCTTGGCCTCGGCCTCGGCCTGTTCGACCTCGCCCAAGTGAGTGATCAGACCGCGCGCCCGCGCCTGCTCGGCGGTGTAGGGGCCCGCCTCGACCACGGCCTTCAGGGCCGCCGGCGTCATCTTGCGGTCGGTCGCCGCCGCGGCGATCGCGCTGTCGTAGATCGAGCCGACCCAAGCCAGCGTCGCCTCGCGGTGCGCGGCGGTGAAGTCCGACTGGGTGTAGACGTTGACGGCGTTCTTGTACTCGTAGCGCTGCTCGAACTGAGGATCGACGCCGTACTTCTCGAAGGCGCGGCCGAAGAAGACTTCCTCCGTCGCCATGCCGGTCATCTGGAAGCTGGCGCTCTGCTGCATCCACAGCTCCGACGCCGAGGCCCCGACCATGTAGGCCGAGACCGAAGATCCCATGGGCATGAAGCCCTGCGAGTGGGCGATCACCACCTTGCCCTTGGCCCGCAGACGACGGACCGCCTGGCGCACCTCGTCGGCGGCGGCGGGCGTCAGTCCCATCTCCGGCAGGCGCAGCAGCACCACCTTGACCGCGGCGTCGTCGCCCGCCTGAGCCAGGCCGTCGACGATCTCGATGACCGACAGGCCGGCCCCGCCGAAGCTCAGCGGATTGGTCGAAGGGCTGTCGCTGACGCCCTGGCGCAAGTCCAGCTCCAGCACCGTGTTGCGCGGGATCGACGGCTTGGAGCCGGCCGAGGCCGCCGCCATCATGATCAGCGCGATCGGCACGATCACGAGGAACAGCACCAGCCCGGTGAAGACGCCGAGCACGGTCAGGAAGAATTGTTTCATGGGAGGATCGTCGTCCGGTTCCGGTCAGCCGAGGCGGCGCGAAGCCAGAACCATAGGGGCCGAACCGTCACCGTCAAATGAACCTCCCGTAACGAGCGAAAGCCTGGTCTTCCGCGTCGATGCTGCAATGCGGCGCCCACGATTGATGCGGAGGTCCGAAATCCCTATATCGACGCCCTCAGAGCGGGGGCTGGATCGCCCCGCGTCGCTTCGAAGGCCGCACTCCCCATGCTGGTCACCCTGATGAAGTCCAAGCTGCACCGCGCCGTCGTGACGCAGGCCGACCTCGACTACGAGGGCTCGATCGCGATCGACAGCGACCTGCTGGACGCCGCCGACATCCTGCCGCACGAGCAGGTGGACGTGCTGAACATCACCACCGGCGCGCGCTTCACGACCTACGCCATCCCCGCCCCGCGCGGCTCGCGCGTGATCGGCGTCAACGGCGCCGCCGCCCGCCTGGTGCAGAAGAACGACCGCGTCATCGTCGTCACCTACGGCCAGCTGCCGCAGGAAGAGGCCCGCAACTACAGCCCGACCGTCGTCCTGCTGGACGACGATAACCGCATCAAGCGCGCGGCTTGACCCCTTCGTGTTCGAGGAGCGCCCGCTTGCGCTCCACCCCGCCGGCATAGCCCGTCAACGTCCCGTTCGCCCCGATGACGCGGTGGCACGGCACGATCACGCCCACCGGATTGCCGCCGTTGGCGAGGCCCACGGCCCGCACCGCCTTCGGCCGCCCGATCGCCTGCGCCAGCTGACCGTAGCTGACCGTCGTGCCCACCGGGATGCGCCGCAGCGCCGCCCAGACGTCCCTCTGGAACGCCGTCCCGTTCGTCTTCACCGCCAGCCCGTCCAGCGCCGTCAGGTCGCCGGCGAAATAGGCCGCGATCGCGTCGCGCACCCGGTCCGGCGCCCGTCCCGGCGTCAGCGTCACCGGCCCCCAGTGCCGGGCCAGCAGCCGCAGCATTCGCGGTTCGTAATCCGCGAAATCCAGCGCCCGCACCGCGCCGTCGGCGTCGGTCACCACCAGCATCTCGCCCACCGGCGTCGCGAGCCGGTCCAGGGTCAGGTCAGGCCGCATCTCTCGTCTCCTCGATCAAATCCCGCGCATCGATCCCCGCCGCGCGCAGGTGCGCCAGCGCATAGGCCCGCCACGGCCGCCACCCCTCAGACCGCGTCTCGAGTCCAGGCACGTCCAGCCGGTCGCTGGGCGCGTCGTCGCCCGTGTCGATCCATGCCCCCGCAGGCCTGAGCCCCGGCCGCGCGGCCACCAGCGGCGCCAGCGCCGGATCGGCCGACAGATCCCGCGCCACAGCTTCGGGGTCGCAGCCCAGGTCAAACACCCGCCGCACCCGCGCCAAGACGCCCGGAATGGCTCTGAGGTCGTCGACCTCGATCCGCACAGCTGCCCTCCCCGGCCCGGCCCGGGTCACGGAGACGCCGCCGCGCGCGCCGTCGGTCGCCGGCTCCAGCGTCCGCGACCATGTCCCGCCCTCGACGCGGTCTCCACGCCCCGCCAGATCGGCCAGCAGGGCGCCCCAGTCGTGGGGCTCCCGATACGGCAGGCTGATCCGCACCCCGCCGTCCCACGCCCGCTCGGCGCGTCGCCGCAGCGCCGACGGGGCGCGGCCGTACAGGGCCTGAAACGTCTCGTTGAAGCGCCGCACGCTGCCGAAGCCGGCGGCCAGCGCCACCTGCGCCATCGGCAGGTCGCCCTCCTGGATAAGGGCCTTGGCCAGCAGCACCCGCCGCGTCTGCGCCACGCTGACCGGCGCCGCGCCCAGATGCTTGCGGAACAGCCGCCGCAACTGCCGCTCGCCCACCCCCAGCCGCCCGGCCAGGGCGTCGACGTCCCCGTCATCCAGCGCCCCCGCCTCGATCAGCGCCAGCGCCCGCGACACCGTGTTCGATGTGCCGTTCCACGCGCCCATCTCGGGCGCCGTCTCGGGCCGGCAGCGCAGGCAGGCGCGGAAGCCCCGCTCCTCCGCCGCCGCGGCCGTGGGCACGAAGATCACGTTCTGCCGCTGCGGCGTCCGCGCCGGGCACACCGGCCGGCAGTAGATCCCCGTCGTCTTCACGCAGGTGAAGAAGCGCCCGTCGAACCGCGCGTCGCGCGTCCGCACCGCGCGCCAGCACGCCTCCTGATCCAGCTCGGGTCCGGTCGTGAACATGGGCGGAGCATGCGCCGGGGCCGGCGCGAAGTCTCGCGGTTTTCGGACATCGACCTCAGCGGCCGCGCGCGACCTTCGCCAGATCGCCCAGGATGGAGAACACCACCGCCAGGCCGAACCCGGCCAGCATGAAGCTCAACACCGTGCCCAGCACCTGCGCCTGTCCGGCCAGCGTCCGGTCCGCCTGGTCGATGGCGTCCAGCGCGTCCCAGCGCAGCAGTTCGACCCCGCCCCGCACCTGCGCCACGGCGCCGTCCGCCGACGTCAGGTCGAACCAGTGCCCCCACTGGAAGATCGTCCAGGCCAGGACCAGGCTCGCCACGCTCAGCCCGATCGCGAACACGGCGCGCAGCCGCACCATGTCGGGCCGCAGCACGCCCATCAGATCGACCGCCATGTTGGCCAGCGCCAGCGCCAGGATCGGCGCGAACAGGGCTGTCCAGACCGGCGCGCCCGACACGGTGACCAGCTGGTCGCCCAGCTCGAACGCCCCGCCCCACGGCCACTCCCAAGCGCCGACCCACCAGGCCACGAACAGGCCGCCGAAGATCAGGCCGAACAGGGCGTCCGACCCCGGCCACTTGCCGGCCGAAACCTTCACCGCCAAGGGCTTCACCGTCACCGACGGCCGCTCGACGCCGGCCTTCACCGATCCCGTCAGTCCCCACCGCGCCGGATCGGCCAGGGTGAAGGCGTGCAGATCCTTGACCCGCCAGTCGGTCATCCACCGCGGCTTGCCGCCCCAGCGCTCCATCGACCACGCCACCGCCGTGATCACGCCGACCAGCACGAAGGCCCCGTCGAAGAAGCCGGCGAAGGCCTGTCCGATCGCCTGGCCGAACGTCTGCGGCCCGCCCGCCAGCGCCGCCAACGCGCCGACGATCGAAACGGCCGCCACGATGAACAGTCCCGCCTTCACCGCGAACAGCCAGTAGGGATACAGCTCCGGCCCCACCAGACTGTCGGGCCCGCCGGCATAACGCTGGGCCACGACCAGCGGATGGCCGATCTCGCGCAGGATGGCCTCCTGCTCGTCCTCAGTCAGCGGCCGCCCCAGCTCCTCCTCCTTCGCCTCGAACCGGCTCAGGATCAGCTCGCGCAGCTCGGCGATGATGTCGGCGCGCTTCTCGCTGGGCAGCTGCGCCGCCACGGCGTCCAGATATTGATCGATCAGGGCCATCGGTCCCCTCCCCCTCAAAGCATGCGATCAAGGGACGCGCCGATGCGCCGCCATTCGGCGGTCAGCGCCTCCAGCATTTCGGATCCGGCGGGCGACAGGCGATAGAAGCGCTTGTTCCGCTTCTCCTCCTCGCGCCATTCGCTCAGCAGCAGGCCCTGGCTCTCCAGCCGGCGCAGCAGGGGATAGAGGGTCGATTCCTCCATCTCCAGCCCGTCCGCCGCCAGCGCCTGGCGCAGGGTGTAGCCGTACCGCTCGGTCCGCAGGCAGGCGAGCACGGCCAGCACCAGCGACCCGCGCCGCAGCTCCAGCCTCATCGCCTCGAACAGCCCGCCGTCGACCGGCATCTCACTTCACCCTGCTCGCCACATAGTGTGTGACACACAGTGTATGGCGCGGAGTGTGGGGCGGAGTCAACTCCGACGCTCAGTCGTGAAGGAAGAACAGCTCCTCCACCGTCACCCCCAGCGTCCGCGCCAGCGTCAGGGCCAGCGTGGTCGACGGGACGAAGACCCCGTTCTCGACCGTGTTGATGGTCTTCCTCGACACCCCCGCCCGTTCCGCAAGCTCGGCCTGGGTCAGGCCGGCGGCGGTGCGGACCTCCTTCAGGTGCGAGCCCAGCCGGGCGTCAGCCACCTCGCGAGGCCTCGCGCTCCAGCCAAGCGAAGCGCAGCGACGCCGCCGCGCCGGCGGCGACCAGGGCGAAGGGGATGGCGGTCACCCCCATCTCCGGCCGCCACAGTCCAAGTCCCAAGGCGATCGTCCCACCGATCATGAGAACGCAGAAAGCCCAGACCACCGCCCGCGCACGCAGCGCCTGCGTCAGCTCGTCTTCCAGATATTTGCGGTGCTTCCGCGAATTGCCGTCCCACCCCATCGTCACGGCGGCCGCCAGCCACGCGTAGATCACCGGAAGGGCGGCCCGCAGCACGTCGAAGACGTCCGCGCCGCCTTCATGGATCGTCATGACGGCGCGCGTGCCCTCGAACAGGAAGACCGCCGTCACCAACGGCAGCGTCCACAGCAGGACGGACCGCTGGGCCTGCATCCGCTCCCGTTTGGCGCCCGGACCGGTGATGTTCTCCGGACCGCCGACGCGATGCATCCAGACGATAAAACCGCCGAGAGCGAACAGGCCGAACCCCAGACCGGTCATCACGCCGGCCGTCGTGTCGTCCACCCACAGTCCCGTCAGCGCCAGCGTCACGCCGACCACGGCCATCAGCAGCCCAAGAACGGCCAGACCCGTCGCCCAGCGCTGCTTGGAGCGCCGTGCCCGGCCCTCGCTCGAGATCAGATCGTTCATGGCTAACTCTCCCTCGGGCCTGTCACCCTGAGGTTACATATCACCTATAGGTGACACGCGAGTCAAGCGCTCGTCAGATCGCCGGGTCGGCCTCCTCGACCGCGTCCCCGCCCTGCACGATCCGCGTCACAGCCAGGTCGGCCGTGACGTTGCCGAGGGTGCGGAAGATGTCCGGGATCACCTCCACCGCCAGCAGGATCGGCAACAGCTCCAGCGGCACCCCCATGGCGATGCAGATCGGCGCGATCGAGACGAAGAAACTGACCTGCCCCGGCAGGCCGACCGAACCGATCGACACCAGAATGGCCGTCAGCCCCGCCGCCACCATGGCCGCGGGCGTCACCTCCACGCCGAACACATGGGCGCACCAGATCACCACGCCCAGATTGGCCACCGGGCTGGTGATGCGGAACACCGCCACCGCCAGCGGCAGCACCAGTCCCGCCGTGGCACGGGAGACGCCCAGCGCGTCCACCGCCCGCTCGACCATGACCGGCAGGCTGGCCAGCGACGACTGGGTCGAGAAGGCCACCACCTGCGCCGGCCCCGCGGCCCGCGCGAAGCGCGCCAGACTTACCCGGCCGAACACGACCACCAGCGGGTAGCACAGCAGGATCAGCCCGATCTGCACCAGCGACAGCACCGAGACGTACTGCAGCAGCACGCCCGCAGCGCCGATCCCGGCCGTCAGCCCCACGCCCATGGCCAGGGCGAACACCCCGATCGGCGCGACCGTCAGCACCCAGCGGACGATGACGATCATGGTCTCGCCCACGGCCTCGAAAAAGGTCACCATGGGCAGCCTGAGCCGATCCGGCAGTCGCGTGGCCGCGAAGCCGAAGAAGACGGCGAACACCACCAGCCCCAGGATCGCGTCCTCGGCCGCCGCCCGGATCGGGTTGGCGGGGGCCAGGGTCTTTAAGAACTCGCTGAACGGCGCCCCCGGCCCCAGACCCTCGGGAGGCGCCGGCGCCCCGGCCCGCACCGCCGCCGCGCCCGCCTCGTCCACGGGCCAGATCGCCAGCAGGCCGAAGTTGGCCGCATAGGCGTACAGCACCGCGAATGTGATCAGGATGGCGAACCACAACAGCGCTTTGGCCGCCAGCCGCCCCGTCCGCGCCGCGTCGGCGATGGAGGCGATGCCGGTGACCAGCAGGCTGAACACCAGCGGCACGATGGTCATCTTCAGGGCGTTCAGCCACAGGGCCCCCAGCGCCGAGATCATCTCCGCCGTGCCCGACCCGCCCGGCAGGCCCCACTCGCTGGCCGCCGCCCCCGCCGCCAGCCCTCCGACCAGCGCCAGCAGAACCCACAGGCTCAGCGACGAGAAGAAGGATCGGGACGACGTCGGGGGCGCGCTCATCCCGGCAAGCTAGGCACGGTTTCGCAGATGCGAAAGAGGAAAGGCGGTCGCGCCCGCCGGCCGACCTATCGACAGAACGGCCGTCCGCCCGGCTCCAGATGCAGATGGTCCTGGTGCGGCGCGTCGTAATCGGGGCTCAGGACGGTGCCGAACACCCGGCACCCCTCGTCGCGGATGCGCTTCAGGAAGCGCGCCTCGTCGGTTTCCGAATACCAGTCGTCCTTGACCATGATCCGCCGCCCGTCGCGCAGCACCACCCCGGCGAAATCCACCGCCGCCGCGCGCGAATGGGCGCTGGGCCGCGCGCCCGGCCGGTTCGACACCGACCGGCAGGAATAGGTGCCCATGTGCACGATCTCGACCACGTCCTGGCCGAAGATCTCGCGCGCCGCCGGCTCCACCGACTGACGCCGCCACACCGAAAACGCCAGCGCCGTCTGGCACGTCATCGTCGGCGCCGCGGGCCTCAGCCGCGCGACCGTGCCCAGATCGACGTCCAGCGTCCCCGCGCCGGTCAGGCCGCAGGTCTCGGTCATCACCTTGTCCGGCACCGGCGTGAACGTCACCCGCGCCGCCGCCAGCTCCGCCTGGCACAGCCCCAGATGCGCCGCCGCCTCGTCCACCCGCGACCGCGTCCCCCCGTCCAGGCCGGCGTCCACGAGGCCCGAGGTCGCGAAGCTCTCCGCCCTCGCTCCGGTCACCGACGTTACCCCCGGCGCCCGGCCCGGGTTCCGCCCCTCCCACCCCGGCGGCGGCGGATTCGCCCCCCCGAAGCAGGAGGCCGTCAGAAGCAGCGTCAGCAGGGCGGGCAGGGTCCGGCGCATGGGCTCGGAGGGTAGCGGGATTCGCGGCGGGGATGGGGCGGGCCCTCCCGCCGCCCCGCGTCAGCATCCCCTCCCCGCCCCGCGCGTTCGTCTGGCGCCTTTCCCTCGCCGGACCTATCTTCCGTTCATGAACCGTTCCAGCACGCCCGCGCCCGGCAAAGCCAAATCCGCCAAGCCCGTGCACACGCCCGGCGCCGGCCTGCAGGAGGCGCCGGCCGCCTTCATCCGCGACTCGAAGATGCCGATGTTCGCGCCCGTGACCGGTCCGCGCCTGACGCCGTCCGAGGCGCCCGGCGCGCCCGACGGCTGGACCCCGCACCGCCCCGATCGGGCGGGCGCCAAGCGTCACCGCCCCTTCCGCATGGTCTCGCCGTTCGAGCCCTCGGGCGACCAGCCCGCCGCCATCGCCGAACTGGTCGAGCAGGCCCAGGCCGGCGAGCGGGACCAGGTGCTGCTGGGCGTCACCGGCTCGGGCAAGACCTTCACCATGGCCAAGGTCATCGAGGCGACCCAGCGCCCGGCCCTGATCCTGGCCCACAACAAGACCCTGGCCGCCCAGCTCTATTCCGAGTTCAAGAGCTTCTTCCCCGACAACGCGGTCGAGTATTTCGTCAGCTACTACGACTACTACCAGCCCGAGGCCTACGTCCCGCGCACCGACACCTACATCGAGAAGGACAGCTCGATTAACGAGCAGATCGACCGCATGCGCCACTCGGCGACGCGGGCGATCCTGGAGCGGGACGACGTCATCGTGGTCGCCTCGGTCAGCTGCATCTACGGCATCGGCTCGGTCGAGACCTACACCGCCATGACCTTCTCGCTGAAGGTCGGCGACCGGATCGACGAGGCCAAGCTGCGGGCCGACCTGATCGCGCTGCAGTACAAGCGCAACGACGCGGCGTTCGAGCGCGGCATGTTCCGCAAGCGCGGCGACGTCATCGAGATCTTCCCCGTCCACCTGGAGGACCGCGCCTGGCGCGTCCAGCTGTTCGGCGACGAGCTGGAGTCGATCCAGGAGTTCGACCCGCTGACGGGCAAAAAGACCAACGACCTCGACGAGATCACCGTCTACGCCGCCAGCCACTACGTCACCCCGCGCCCGTCGCTGAACCAGGCCATCACCGGCATCAAGGCCGAGCTGAAGGAGACGCTCGACTGGATGGTCGAGAACGGCAAGCTGCTGGAGGCCCAGCGCCTGGAACAGCGCGTGCGCTTCGATCTGGAGATGATGGAGGCCACCGGCTCCTGCGCCGGCATCGAGAACTATTCCCGCTGGCTGACCGGACGCGCCCCGGGCGAGCCGCCGCCCACCTTCTTCGAATACATCCCCGACGACGCCCTGCTGTTCGTCGACGAGAGCCACGTCACCGTGGGCCAGATCGGCGGCATGTACCGCGGCGACTACGCCCGCAAGTCGACGCTCGCCGAATACGGCTTCCGCCTGCCCAGCTGCATCGACAACCGCCCGCTGAAGTTCGACGAGTGGAACGCCATGCGGCCCCAGACCATCCACGTCTCGGCCACCCCCGGCCCGTGGGAGATGCAGCAGACCGGCGGCGTCTTCGTCGAACAGGTCATCCGCCCCACCGGCCTGATCGACCCCCCGGTCGAGATCCGTCCCGTCTCGGGCGAGACCCGCAACCAGGTCGACGACGTCATCGACGAGGTCAAGGCCACCACCCGCGCCGGCTACCGCAGCCTGGTCACCACCCTGACCAAGCGCATGGCCGAGGACCTGACGGAATACATGCACGAACAGGGGGTGCGCGTCCGCTACATGCACTCCGACGTCGACACGCTGGAGCGGATCGAGATCCTGCGCGACCTGCGCCTGGGCGCCTTCGACTGCCTGATCGGCATCAACCTGCTGCGCGAGGGGCTGGACATCCCCGAGTGCGGCCTGGTCGCCATCCTGGACGCGGACAAGGAGGGCTTCCTGCGGTCCGAGACCAGCCTGATCCAGACCATCGGCCGCGCCGCCCGCAACGTCGACGGCCGCGTCATCCTCTACGCCGACCGCATGACCGGCTCGAT